>JAPLOM010000079.1:12972-26610 GCA_026400755.1 Alphaproteobacteria bacterium | reverse complement strand
TTAATTATGTGTCGAATGAAGAAAAGGCAAAGGAGACCTGTAATGAAATTGCGGCTAATGGCGGCATCGGCCAGCAGCCAGTCGCGAGGCACGATCTGCGTGCCGTTCCAGGCTCCATCGTTGGCCAACATCATGCCGAGACGTGCCCAGTCGCGCAGGACCGCGTTGAAGCAGCAATAAGCTACTTCCACGCCTTTCGTATCGACGATCCAGGACGCGTCGGCTTCCGCGCCCAGCTTCTGCCAGATGCGGCTGCGCAGGTAATCCGCGAGCGGTTGGCCCGTGGCATGCGCGACGATCAGGCCCAATATCTCCGTCTCGGCGCCCGCGTAATAGAAGCGCGTGTCGGGCGGTGCGTCACGTGTATTGAACTGGGCCACCGCCGCGGCCGCGCCCGGATTGTCCGACGTGAACAGCAGGCGGCTCAACGTCGAATTGTCGCCGGTGCCGTCATAGGCTTCCTTGAACTTCACCCCTGACGACATGTGCAACAGCGCGCGGATCGGCGTCTTGCCGTATTCCGTGCCCGCCAGTTCGGGCACATAGTCCGCCGCCGGCTGGTCGATGGAGCGGATCGCCCCCTCCTCCACCGCGATGCCCAGCAGCATGGCCGTCACCGTCTTGGCCATGGATTGGGATACGAAACGCTCCGTATCGGTGCGGGCGTAGCGGTAATGCTCGAATAAAATCTCGTCATCGCGCGCGATTAGAAGCCCGGTGACGGGATTCCGGTCGAGATAATCCCGCAGTCCATAAGTTCCATCGCGGAACCGGTAGGTCAGCGCGATCTCCTCGTCCGAGCGCCGCAATAGCGACGGGGCTTCCGACTTAACCACCCCGCGCGAAGGATAGATCTGGTCGTAATGGCTGAACGTGCCGACCAGGAATTTCTGCGGCGGCCGCGCCCGCTGCGTGCCGACCGGATACCCCTCTTCGGCGCCATACGCCGCGGCATCGGGGCCGGTATCGGAAAACACCGGCCCCGCGCCCGCCAATGCCGGCAGGGGGGATGCCACCAGCAGACACACCGCAAGCCCTGAGCGGAACAGTGTCATCGCCAGCCTGTGTTCTGCCGGTGCTTCAATTCATCGCAGCGGCGGCACTCTGTCCGGATTGGCCCGGCGGTTACTTACAGTCTGTCTTAAGGCGCTTGCTGTAATAATCGCGCTCGGGGGCCGGCATGGTGGCCGGCGCCTTGGCCAAGAAGTCGCCCAGTTTTTTCTGGGCTGCCTTGCACTCGGTGACCGCGGCGGGACGCAGGGCCGGCGCCATGGGCGCACCCAGCGCGTTCAGATAGGCGTGGACGATGCGCGCCTGAATGCCAGTGTTGAGGTCGGTGACCGTGTAGCCGCGCACCTCGGCCAAGGCGAATTCCTTGTCCTTGTCGAAGACCTGTTGATAGGCGCGCGCAAAGGACAGCTGCGCCTGGGCATAGGTCGCATCGGCGGGCCAGCGCTCCTTGCCATCCTGGGTTTCATAGGCCAGGGACGCATCCTTCGACAGCACATAGGCCGCCAGCGCGTCGCCGCCCTTCATGTACTCGTTGGCCATGTTGGCCAAAGTCATGGCGTCGTGCTGCGACAAGGTCGAGGGGTCCTTAGCGTCGAGCGCCTTCGATTCCGGATTGAGCCGCTGGTCAAGCGCGCCATAGCGCGAATCCAGGATAGCTTGATTTTGCGGCGTCGCCTGCTGGGCCGCGGCAGGTACGGTCAGCACCGTGAACGCCAGCGCGGCAATGGAGAAGGCGCGAAAGAACATGGTCATGGCAAGTCCTCTGTCGGCATTTCTTAGCCGGGGGTTATATTAGCCTATTCCTCGTAGATCATCATGATGGTCATGCCGCCGTCCACGGTCAGGTTCTGGCCGGTCACGAACCCGGCATGGTCGGCCAGATAGAGACATGCCTCGGCGATATCCTTCGGCCGGCCGACACGGCCTACCGGACGTTGCTCCTTCTCCGTCTTGGAATGGACCGGCGCGCGCGCCCGGCTGGACAGCTTCCAATCGCGCACGTCGATCCAGCCCGGACTGACGCAGTTCACGCGGATGCGATAGGGCGCGAGGCTCATGGCCATGCCGTGGGTCAGCGCGGCGATGCCGCCCTTGGACGCAGTATAGGCCTCGGTGTTGGCTTCGGGCATGAACGCCCGGGTCGAGGCGATATTGACAATGGCGCCGCTCTTTTTACGCGCCGCCATCCGCCGCGCCACCGTTTGGCTGCAAAGGAACGCGCCACGCAAGTTGGTCGCGATCACCGCGTCGAAATCCTTGGGCTTCAACTTCAGGAAAGGTGCGTTGCGCGAGAAGCCGGCGTTGTTGATCAATACGTCGGGACAACCCAGTTCGCGCACCGTGGCCTGCACCCACACCGCCACGTCCTTTTCTTTCGATATGTCCGTGCGCTGAAAGAAGGCGGGCGCGCCCGTCTCGCGCAGAATCTTGGCCGCCTCGCGCCCGGCAGCGACGTCCGCGTCGGCGATGGAAACGGCATAGCCGGCCTTGGCAAAATGGAATGCGGTGGCCCGGCCGATCCCCTGCCCGCCACCCGTGATCGCGACAACCTTCATTCGGGCTTCCTCCGCTTTGTACGTTTCGGGACAGGCTTAAGCGATTCCGCCAGCTCCTTACGGAATCGCCGCTCGCGCTTCAGATGCCATTCGCGGCTCATAGCCTCCTCGCGCGTGTCATACCGTTCGGCGTAGACCAGAAACCAAATGCGCCCGCGCGTCGAACGGGCGCCGCCATTGCCGCCATTGTGGGCCGCCAGGCGACGCTCGAGATCCGTGGTCCAGCCGACATAGGTGCGTGGACCGCCCCGGCCGCCGCTCCAAAGGACGTAGACGAAACATCTCATAGGATGGATAGATAGCCGGATGCCGCCCCGCGTCAGCAAGCGTCTCTTGCAGTTCACCGCCGCTGTTCTGGCCCTGATCCCGACCTTGACGGGCGCGGCCGGAGTCTTGATGGGCCCCGCCTTTTTGACCGGCGAAGCGCCTGCGACGGTCAATTTGGATAGTCATCTACGCTTCCTGTCCGGCATCTTCTTCGCCGTCGGCCTGGCATTCTATGCCACGATTCCCGCGATTGAGCGTAAAGGCGCCCTCTTCCGGCTGGCCGCCGCGTTGGTCTTCACCGGTGGATTGGCGCGGCTGATCTCTTTGCTCACGGTCGGCACGCCCGTATGGCCGCACTTGGCCGGTCTCGTGATGGAGCTGGCCGTCGTTCCGGCGTTGGTGATCTGGCAGGGGTGCATCGCTCGGAGCTTCGCAAAGCAAGAGGCCGGCGCGAAAGAACCCACCGAGACGAGCGAGGTCGACGAGGCCAGCGACCAATCTTTCCCGGCCAGTGATCCTCCTTCCTTCACCGGCAGTCACATCGGGGGGCCAAGAAAGAAAGTTCCGCCCAAGTAACGGATATTTAAGGGAACCGGCGGCAGGCTTCGGGCTTTCTCCCCGTTGCCATGAACACTGCTTCATCCACAAACGGCGAAGTCCACGAAGCCTCCAAGGAGGCAGGGCTTCACTTTGCCTCCGACGAGATGCCCGGCATCCGCCGCAAGAAAGCGGGCGGACGTTTCTCCTATCACCTCCCTAAGGGCGCCCTGGTGCGGGACGCGGCGACGCTTGCCCGCATCCGCCGCCTGGCCATTCCGCCAGCATGGACCGATGTCTGGATCTGCGCCGATCCACTCGGCCACCTGCAAGCAACCGGACGCGATGCAAAGCAGCGCAAGCAGTACCGCTACCACAGCGAATTCCGTGCTTCGCGCGACGCCGCGAAATACGAACATCTCCTGAGCTTCGCCGCCGCCTTGCCGCGCATTCGTGCGGCGGTCGAGACTGATATGGCGCTTCCCGGCCTGCCGCGCCGAAAGGTGCTGTCCACCATCGTGCGCCTGCTGGAAACGACGATGATCCGTGTCGGCAACGACGACTATGCCCGCGCCAACGGCAGCTATGGCCTGACCACCTTGCGCGATCCGCACGTGAAGGTGGATGGACCGCGCCTTCTGTTCGACTTCAAGGGCAAGGGCGGCAAGCCCTGGCGCCTCAAGCTGACCGACCGGCGCGTCGCGCGCGTCGTCAAGGCGTGTCAGGAGCTGCCCGGCCAGCATCTGTTCCAGTATCTGGGCGACGATGGCGCGCGGCAGCGCGTGACCTCGGCGGACGTCAACGCCTACCTGCTGGAATCCTGCGGGCGGGCGGTGACGGCCAAGGATTTCCGCACCTGGGGCGGCACTGTCCTGGCGGCCATCCTGCTGCGCGAATACCACGCGCCTGCCAACGTCACCCAGGCCAAGCGCGACGTGCGCGACGCCATCAAGCGCGTGTCACAGACCCTCGGCAACACGCCGACGATCTGCAGGCAATGTTACGTCCATCCCGAGATCGTCGAGGCTTACGTGACCGGCGGCTTCACCCTGACTGTCCGCCGCGCGCGAGAGCGCCCGGAGACCTTGCGGGCTGAAGAGCGCGCTGTAATGGCGTTCCTGAAGCGCCACCTTTCCCCGCGTGCGCCGCGCAAGCCCCGCGCGGCCGTCGAGGCCACCATCGCGGCCAAGGTCCTGAGCACCGGCGCCGTCCGCGCGGCGGCCTGACGCGAAAATAATCCGAGGCGTAAACGGCGCATTTCCCGCTATGATCCCGGCCCCTTCATCTGCGAACCGGGTCCGACCATGGCTTTCCTGCGCTTGTTCTCCGCCCTCTCCTTCTCGCTCGCCCTTGCGACCGCCGCCGAAGCCGCGACACTCGACGCCTTGCTCGACTGCAAGGCCGAAACCAACCCGCCGACGCGCTATGTCTTCACCGTCAAAGATACGGCGGTGACGACCGCGGGCCAGGGCGGCGATCCCTACAACATCAACAAAGCCAAGTTCCTGGAGTGGAAGGAGAAGAACGATAAGAATTCGATCGTCTTCGCCGACCGCAATGCCGGCCTGTTCCTGCTGATCAGCACCGACGCCAAGCCGAACGAGGAGACGGCCGTTCTGATGGGGCCGATTCTGAACACCGATTCGCGTAAGCCGGTCAGTTTCGGCTGCAAGATCACCAAGGGCAAACTGACAACGACCTAAGCCCCTTTCTTCCACTTCGCCGCCGGGCGCGCCCACAGGCGTGCGACCGCGCCGCCCCGTCCATAGACGGGGTCGTTACGCGGTGCCGGCGTGCGGGGAATTTCCCGTAACGACTCCTCGCGTTCGCCTTTCCGCGCTTTGCGAAGGTTGAATCGCCCCGTGGGCGGGTAGGAGCCCACGACCAGCAGATCGTCGCTGGCCGCGAGGCGCTTGTGGCCCGTGGCCTTGCCGCCCTCGCCGCCAAAGCGCACCTCGACCCGCCCGCGCGCGATGCCCAGCACCTCGTGGATGGCCGAGTGATAGTGGTCGTAGTCGTAGACGCCGCCGCGCCACCCCTCGCCCCAGCCATTGCTCTCGAACAGAACCTCGAACATGGCGGCGGGGTCAGATGCACCCGATAGGTTCACCGCGCCGCGATAGACCACCAGCGGCAGGCGGGAGTTGTTTGGAGTCAGGTCGTCGTCGTCGAAATGAAACGTGTGTGCCTTACGCGCCCGCACGGCTGCGCGCGCCGCATGCAGCGACGGCTGGCCCAGCCCCGTCACGCGCTCAAAGGCGCGCTTGGCATCCTCGAGAATCGGCATCGCGGCCTCCCTGCTCCGGTTTCCTGCCGGAACAACCCGTCCCGGTGAAATCCGTTCCGAAGCCTATTGCGTACGCCCGATGAAGGCGACGGTGTCATCGCGTACCGGCGCCATCCAACGAAGCGGCGCGGCCAGGGCGGCGACCAGCAGGATATGGCCGATGCGGGGATACTCGACCGTGGTGACAGCAACGCCATTTCGGCGGGCAGCGGTGGTCAAGTTCGCCACGTTATGCGGCCAAACGGTGCTGTCCCATGAGGCGGTGGCCAGAAACATGGGCGGCGCATCCGGTGATACAAATTTGACCGGCTGAGTCGCCGCGAGGTCCGGCGCCGCGCCGAAGATGGCCGACGTGTTCGCATCCAACGGTAGAAAATCGTAAGGCCCGGCGAGTCCGATCAACCCGCGCACGGCGCGCCGATCAACACCCGCTTGGTCGAGCCATCGCGGGTCAAGGGCCAGCATCGCGGCCGTGTAGGCGCCGGCCGAATGCCCCATCAGATAGATGCGGTCGGGATCGCCGCCCAACCGCGCGGCGTTTGCCCGCGCCCATGCCACCGCGGCGGCGCCGTCCTCAAGAAACCCCGGAAACCGCGTTTCCGGATAGAGGCGGTAGTCCGGCACAACGGTGATGATTCCCTTCGAAGCGAAGGCCTGGCCGACAAAGCGGTAAATGGACTTGTCGCCGTCGCGCCAATTGCCGCCATAGTAGAAGACCAGGATCGGCGCAGGCACCGGCTTCGCGCCGGTCGGCACATAGACGTCCAAGGTCCGGCGCGGGCCTTCACCGTATGGTTGGTCGACTTCGCGCGCATAGCCGCTATCCGGCACAACCGCGTCCAGCAAATGGGTGCAGGCTTGCAGGCTCGCGGCAAAAACCGTCAATGCGGCGATACGCAGTAGGAGGGGCGACACATGGCTCACGCGTAAGGCTCCACCCGACGAGGGGTTTCGCCTTATACGCGCTGGAACGTCGGGCGGATCTTAGCCGGTCAGACGCCTTGCATTGGCCACCGCCGTGCGGTGGATCGGCTGAATGGCCGCATCGGTCACATTCTGGACCAGGCGGGTCAGCGCCATACCGGTCGTGAGCAGGTCCGCCGACATGGCTTCCATCGTGCGGGTGGCGACGCTTAACGCACCGCTTTGGGTGCGAGTACCGGACAGGGCCGAGGCCAGGGCCATGGTGCGCGCGGTTTGACGGAACCACAGACCGAACCAGAGGCGTCCGGCGCTGAAGGATTCGACCAAAGCGGCCGCGCCGCCCTGGGTCGCGGCGGAGATTTTTTCCGCACCCATGCGCGCGACTTCAACGCCGGCGCGCGGATCCGCCGAGGTCAGCGCTTCGGCTAGCATGGTCGTGCGATGCGCGACGACGCGCGTGGAGGCTGCGGCCAGTTCCGCATCGTTACGGAATCGCTTGGCCAAGGCGGTGCCACTTGCCGCGATATGCCAGGCGGCGCGGCCGTGCTTGCGTCGTTTCATCTGGATTCCATTTCGTTGGGGTGACTGGAGGCGTAACGCGGCAAACAGGCATATATGGCTCAAACTATTATGGGGCGGGTGTCAGTCTGCGGCGCAGCGCATCCTTGACCAGCTTGCCGTTGGCGTTTCGGGGCAAGGCGTCAGGCAGCACGGTGACGAACTCGGGTACCTTGTAATCCGCCATGCGCGGGGCACAGAACCCACGGACGATACCCGCATCCATCGTGCCAGACTTCGTGACCACAAAGGCATGGACCCGCTCGCCCAGCACGGGGCAGGCCTGGCCGACGATGGCGCATTCAATGATGTCGGGATGTTCGGTCAGGACGCTTTCGACCTCGGCGGGATAGATCTTGTAGCCGCCACGGCTGATCATATCCTTCTTACGGTCGTAGAGGCGCACAAAACCTTCGGCATCGACCGCGCCAACATCGCCCGATTTCCAGAACCCGCTGGTAAAGGCGGTCTCGTTGGCGCTCTCGTTCCGCCAGTAGCCCGGCACGACCATGGGGCCCGCGATCCACAGCTCGCCCTGCTGGCCCGGCACCACCTCGCACCCCTTATCGTCCATCACCCGGATCTCGCCGCAATCCACCGCCTTACCGATGCTGTCGGCGTGACTCACGCCAAAGCCGGGCGGCGTGATCGTGGTGGGCGACGTGGTCTCGGTCGCGCCATAAGCGTTGACCAATTGCAGATGCGGCGTCACCTCGGCCAGGCGTTTGATGGTCGGCTCGGGCATGGGCGCGCCGCCATAGAGCGCCAAGCGCCATGACGATAGATCGAACGACGCGACATCCGGTTCCAGCAAACAGAGTTGGTACATGGCCGGCACCATCAGCACGTAGGTACAGCCTTCGGCTTGCGCGATCTCGAGGAAATTGCGCGCCTTGAAGGCCTGGATCAGCACCAACGTGCCGCGCATGAACAGGATGGGCGCCCACATGCCGCCCAGCCCCGAAACGTGAGTGATCGGAATGGGCAACAGCGCGACCTCGGTATCCTCGCGCAACGACAGTCGCTCGCGCCAATGGATGCAGGTGTGGACCATGCCCAGGTGGGTCAGCATGGCGCCCTTGGGCCGTCCGGTGGTGCCGGAGGTGTAGAGGATGCAGAACGTGTCCTCCTCGGCGATCGCCACGTCCGGCGCGCGGGGGCCATCGCGCCGCAGCGCTTCGAATTCTTCCGAGCCCACTTCGATGCGCGCCTCCAATTCCGGCGCGTCGGCGGCATCGGGCAGTTCCGCCGCCAAACCGGCCTCATGGATCAGCATGCCCGCGCCGCTTTGCGAACAGATGAAGGCGATCTCGGGCTTGCGCAGGCGGATGCCCATGGGCACCGCGATGGCGCCGATCCGCGCGCAGGCCAGAAGAACGGTGAAGAACTCCAGCGAATTGCCGATCAGCATCGCGACCCGGTCGCCTGGCGCGATCCCGCGCGCGGCCAGGTTGCCCGCGATGCGCGCGGATTCGGCGTCCAGCGCCGCATAGGTCATGCGCCGCGCGCCGTCGACCAATGCCACATGCTCGGGCGCGCGGGCGACGGCATCGGCCAAGACGGCCATCATGTGCGGTGGCCGCTCGGCATAGCATTTCATCACGCGCCCGTAATGGGCCTCGGCACGGATCGCGACCATCTCCCCTCCCCTCGAACCGCGCTCAGGGTGGCGGCGAAGTGCGGTGGGATCAAGGGCGTGTCTTCCAGGCGTCGCGCAAGCGCAACGCGGTCGTCACGGAAGCCGCGTAGTCCTACCCACCGGGGGAAACACCAGGGGATCTCCAAATGGACATCGAGAGCGTGCGGCGCAGCGCCTTCGCCATGCCGTTCACCAACCCAGCTTATCCGCGCGGACCCTACCGCTTCGTGGACCGGGAATACCTGATCATCACCTACCGCACCGATCCCGATGCCCTGCGCGCCGTGGTACCGGAGCCGTTGGAGTTGCGCGAGCCGCTGGTCAAGTTCGAGTTCATCCGCATGCCGGATTCGACCGGCTTCGGCGACTACACCGAAAGCGGCCAGGTGATTCCCGTCGTCCACAACGGCAAGCCGGGCGGCTACGTCCACGCCATGTATCTCGACGACGAAGCGCCCATCGCGGGCGGGCGCGAGCTGTGGGGGTTTCCCAAGAAGCTGGCCCAGCCCACGCTGTGCGTTGAGAAGGATGTCCTGGTCGGCACACTTCGTTACGAATCGGCGCTCTGCGCCACGGGCACCATGGGCTACAAGCACCGCGCCATGGATGCGGGCCCGGTCGAGACGTCGATGGCCGAGGCCAATTACCTGCTCAAGGTCTTGCCCCATGTCGACGGCACGCCGCGGATTTGCGAGCTGGTCGAATACTATCTCGACGACGTGACGCTGAAGGGCGCATGGACCGGCCCGGCCGCGCTCGCGCTGCACGCCCACGCCATCGCCAACGTGGCGGCCTTGCCCGTGCGCGAGGTGGTTTCCGCCGTCCACCTGAAGGCGGACCTCACGCTCGGCCTCGGCCGCGTCATTTTCGATTATCTGGAGGGCTGATCCATGGACGACGTCATCAGCATCCGCCCGCGCAAGCGCTTGGAAATCCGCGCCGACAAGATCCGCGCCATGGCCGCGCAATACGGCCGCACCGCGCTGGTGCTGCAGGGCGGCGGCGCGCTCGGCGCTTAACAAGCCGGCGTCTACCAAGCGCTGAGCGAGGCCGGCATCGAACCCGACTGGGTTTCCGGCGTCTCGATCGGCGCGGTGAACGCCGCCATCATCGCGGGCAACCGGCCGGAGCAACGGCTGGAGAAGCTGCGCGAGTTCTGCAACACGATCTCGGGCCGCAAAATCTGGGCCTACACGCCAGACGGCGACTGGTTCCGCATGCTGCGCAACCAGACCAGCGCCTGGATGACCATGACCTCCGGCCAGCCCGGCTTCTTCGAACCACGCCGCCCGGGTTCCTGGTTCCATCCGGTCGGCAGCTCGGAAGCGACCAGCTACTATTCGACCAACCCGTTGCGCGAGCCGCTATTGCGCGTGATCGATTTCGACCTTCTCAACGACGGCCCCAACCACCTGAGCGTCGGCGCGGTCAACGTGCGCAGCGGCAATTTCATCTATTTCGACAACCAGGACCAACGCATCGCACCCGAGCACATCATGGCCAGCGGCGCGCTGCCGCCCGCCTTGCCCGCCGTGGTGATCGACGGCGAGTGGTACTGGGACGGCGGCATCGTCTCCAACACGCCACTGCAATATCTGCTCAGCCAGGAGGACGGGCTGTCGACCCTGGTCTTCCAGGTCGACCTGTTCAGCGCGCGTGGAGCGCTTCCCCGCGATATGCGCGACGTGATGGGCCGTCACAAGGACATCATGTATTCCAGCCGCACGCGCATGAACACCGACACGTTCTGCCGCTTCCACGAGGTGCGCCGGCAACTTGCGGGCGCCCTGGCCCGCGTGTCCGCCGACAAGCGCACCGAAGAGGACGCGCGGTTGCTGAAGGACCTGGCGAAGGAAGCCAGCATCAACATCGTCCACATGATCTATCAGCAGAAAAGCTACGAGGGCCACGCTAAGGATTACGAGTTCTCCGGCACCTCGATGAAGGAACACTGGCAGACGGGGTACGAAGACACCAATCGAACGCTGCGCCACCCGGAATGGCTGGCCAAGCCAAAGCAGCAGGCCTCGGTCGAAATCTACGACCTCCACCGCGACGACGACGCGTAGAAGGTGGCCTTATCTCAATTTGTCATGCCGGCCTCCGAGCCGGCATCCAATCGCGCGTAGCGCGCCAAAGCTTCCGCTGCCGGTCTCACGACCGGCACTGGACCCCGGATCAGGTCCAGGGTGACGATTCACGATTGAAACCATCGTGCTCGCCTTTCATCTCCCTCCTCTGCCATCCTTCGCGGGGGCACAGCGGAGGGCAACGATGCGCGGCGCATTCTCGGCCTGGCAGTTTTGGGCGCTTCTGTCAGCGACCTTCGCGGCATTGACCGCGATCTTCGCCAAGGTCGGCGTCGAGAACGTGGGCGCGGACTTCGCCACCTTCGCGCACACGGTCGTAGTGGTGCTGGCGCTGGGCGCACTGTTGACCGCAACGGGCCAGTGGCAGGCGCCGTCCTCCGTCTCGGGGAAGAGTTGGCTGTTCCTGATCCTTTCGGGTCTCGCGACGGGGGCGTCCTGGCTCTGCTATTTCCACGCGCTCAAGCTGGGCGACGCCGCGCGCGTGGCGCCCGCGGACAAGCTGAGCGTGGTGATGGTGGCCATCTTCGGCGCGCTGCTGCTGGGCGAGGAGCTGTCGCTGGTGGCCTGGGCGGGCGTGGCGTTGATCGCGGTGGGCGCCGCGCTCGTCGCGCTCTAGGCGCGACAATCCGAAAGGATTTCGCGCTTTAGGCGCGGGCGGCCCGGAAGGTCACCATCTTGCCCAGCGCCTCGTCCCACAGGGAGACGCGGTGCGAACGCAGCGCGGCACCGAGCGTCAGTGTCGGGATCTCGTTCTGATCCGGCATCTCGGCGTGACACGCTTCGAGGAGATAGTTGGGGATGCGCGCATTCAGGTGATGGATGTGGTGGAAACCGATATTGCCGGTGAACCACTGCAGGACACGCGGCAGGTGCAGGTAGGACGAGCCGCGCAAGGCGGCCGTACGCACGCTCCAATCCGTCCCCCGCAGCCACGCCACGTTCTCGAACCGGTGCTGCACCGAGAACAGCCAGACGCCGATCATCGATGCGATCACGATGACCGGAAGTTGCACCATGGCCACGGCGCCAAAGCCGATCAGCGAACCCATGAGGATAAGGATCGCGCCCACCCCCGCGGTCGTGGCGTGGACCGAGAACCGCTCCCACGCCCAGCCTTCGGGCGTATCGAACGGCACGCGATAGAGCAGAAGGAAGATCACCGGCGGCAACAGCACGAGCGTGATGAGCGGATTGCGCCCCATGCGGTACCAGAATCGCGCCCTCGGACTGCGCGCCTTGTATTCCTCGACCGTCAGGCAAGTAGAGTAGATGTCCACCCCAGTCTCGCGCCGGTCCAGGTTGTTCCACATATCGTGATGCCCTGCGTGCTGGCGGCGCCAATGGGCATAGGGTGTCATCGTCAACAAACCGCAGAACGAGCCGACGGCGTGATTGGCCCATTTCGAGCGGAAGAACGCGCCGTGCCCGCAATCGTGCTGGATGATGAAGATGCGAACCAAAAGCCCAGCCGCCAAGGCGGAGAGGCCGAGGGTGATCCAATAGGAAACCGCCAGGCTGAAATACATGCTCGCGCACACGGCGGCGAACGCGACGGTGCTGAAGAGCAGTTGACAAAGGCTTTTGCCCAGGCTGGACGCCTGGTGCCGGGCGACGATGCGGCGCAGTTCTGAGCGCGCGCTTACGGCGCCGGTTTTCGGTTTGCGAGCGGTTCTCGCGCTCAGCCGAGCTGACTTTCGCGCACGACCCGCTCGTGGCCGTCGGCTACGCTTTGGATTCTGTATTGGTGCTCGGCGCCTTCTCGCGGCAACAGGCGCATGATGCGGAAATACCCGGCGGGCGGCGTCAGATCCCAGGGGCGCGCGAGCAGATGAACGCGCTGGCCCAACCGGAACGTATTATCGGCATCGGATGCCTTTTTACCGGCTCTGACCACGGCTTTGACCAGCGTGGGGCGGTCGTTCACTCGGCGGCCTCGCCGCCCAGCTCGGATGTCGTTTCCTCGGCCGCGCTTGCCTCGACCGCCTCGGCCTTCTTACGGCGTACCGGCGGTTTGCGCTTGGGCTTGGCCGCGCGTTCGGCGGCGGCGCGCTCGCGGCGGACGCCGAGTTCGGTCTCAAGCGCGGGCATCAGCGCCGTGGCCGCGTTCTTCTGCTTGTCGCTGCCGGACGCGGCCAGCGCGTCGGCGTTGGCCTTGAGGGTGGCCAACTCGATGTCGGTCATCGCGGGCAGTTTCTCGATCAAGCTCATACTATCTCCTATCGCCGACGCCACTGCTGGTTGCCAGGGCGCTTGGGCGCCGCCGTCGAGGCGCGTTCATCCTTGTGGCGGAAATTGATGCGCCCCTTGGTCAGGTCGTACGGCGTCATCTCGACCGTCACGCGATCGCCCGCCAGGATGCGGATGCGGTTGCGTCGGACGCGGCCCGAGGTGTGGGCCAAAACCTCCTGGTTGTTGTCCAACTTCACGCGGAACATCGCGTTGGGCAGAACTTCGGTCACCGCGCCTTCGAATTCGATCAGTTCTTCCTTGGCCATGGGGCCTCTCCATTTTCGGGGGCGCACTCAAGCGCCCGCGGCATCCTTTCGGAACGCCTCGGGCGCGGACGCCCATTATCGTGCGTTAGTGCGTTGGCCTCCTTCGAACGGCATAGGCGATTCGCGACAAACGCAAACCGGCCCCGGAAGGAAGCGCGTTGATTACTCTTAAAATGGGGCCGATGGGCCCAGAAAGCAAGGGATGATGCGGGCTTCCCACCGCATGCCGCGGGGAAACTCTCTATATACTTGCACCGCTTTACAGGGCTCCGGG
>JAPLOM010000079.1:11365-12965 GCA_026400755.1 Alphaproteobacteria bacterium | reverse complement strand
ACTTCATGGTGCCGGGCGTCGAGGGCTATCTGCCCGACAACGGTTTCGACGCCGCGCTGGCACAGGCGATCGAGGCGCGCCTGCCCGACGCCGAGCGCTGGCGCATCCCCGGCATGGACCAGCACGGCATCCGCATGCAGATCCTGTCGCTGACGGCCAACGGCGTGCAAGCCGAGCCCGACCGCGCCAAGGCCGTCGCGATGGCGCGGCGCGCCAACGATTTTCTGACCGAGCATTTCATCCGCAAGCATCCCGCGCGCTTCGCGGGCTTCGCCGCCGTGGCGCTGCAGGATCCGAAAGAGGCCGCGAACGAGATGGAGCGCGCGGTCACGACGCTTGGCTTCAAGGGCGTCCTGGTCAACGGCTTCACCAGCGCGAGCGCCGACATCGGCGAATATTACGATCTGCCCAAGTTTCTATCTTTCTGGGAGCGCGCCAGCGACCTCGGCGTGCCGGTCTATTTGCACCCACGCGGCACGCTGCCCTCGCAAAAACGCATCTATGACGGGCACGGTGAACTGTTAGGGCCCGCCTGGGCCTTCGGCGTCGAGACCGCGACCCACGCGCTGCGCCTCATCACGGCTGGGCTGTTCGACCGCTTCCCCAAGCTCACCATGATCCTGGGCCATCTGGGCGAAGGGCTGGTGCCCATGATCTGGCGCACCCAGAACCGCTTCAACTATGCCTCGTTCGGCAAGAAGCTTCGGAAACCCTTGGCGCGCTATCTGCCCGACCATTTTTACATCACGACCAGCGGCAATTTTCACACCCCGGCCTTGAAGAACGTCATCGAGGAGATGGGCGTCGACCGCGTGATGTTCTCGGTCGATTACCCCTATGAGACGAACGATCAGGCCTTGCGCTGGTTCGATTCCTGCCCGATCGGCGACGAAGCGCGCGAAAAAATCGGCTGGACGAACGCGGAACGGCTGTTCAAGCTTGATCCCGCGCCCGCTTCATAGGATACGAACGCCATGGAACGCACCGAAGCCCGCCGCCGCATGCGGCGCCGTAACATTGCCGTGGGGCTCGCGCTTGCCGCCGCCGCGGCTTTCATTTTCGCCAGCGCGCTGGTCCGCACGTTCCAGACCAAGGACAACCCGCCCGCGCAGTCCGGCGTGCCCGCGGTCCACGCATAGCGTTCAGTCGTACTCGGCCAAATCCCGCGCTTCGCGCCAGTCGGCCATGGAACGGCGCAACACGCCGGCAAGCGGCACTCCGATCAACAGGACGGCCGCGATCCAGGCCGTATAGGGCGAGGCGAGCCAGCGCCGCCACACGCTGACCGAGGATGCCTGCCCCTTGCCGGGTTCCGCCGCCGCGGCGGATGCGATCAGCGATGGCGCCCTCGCGGTTTCCGCCACCGGTTCGGCTGACAGATTCGGCACAAGCGGTTTCGCCGCGGGCTGCGGTTTCTCCACACGGCGCGACTTGGCCAGGGCTTCCGTCAGGCGCGCACCGCGCGCGGCCTCCATGCGGGGCGGGTCGCGCCGGACAATCACCGCGCCGACGGAAGGCCCGTCATCCGCAACGGCCACCGGCAGAGCGGCAGGCGCGGTCGGCGCCGACGTGAACTTCTCCCCCGCCTCCGCCCAGCCGG
>JAPLOM010000079.1:0-11341 GCA_026400755.1 Alphaproteobacteria bacterium | reverse complement strand
TGGAGAGAAAAATGATCCACGCCACGGCATGGAAGCGCGCGGCGGCGGAAAGCCTGCCTTGTTTGAATATCGACATCACCGCGTTCACCGTTCTCGGGGTCGGTCAGCGGCTCCCAACCCCTATTGTGTGAATCGCGGCGGGATCGGCTATCATCCGAAAGCATAAGGACGAGCGACGCGATCAAGGGGACACCATGCCGGAACGCCGCGGAAACTCTTGGCTTCACGCCGCCCTTGCCCTCCTGACACTCGCCGCCCTGCCCCTCGGCGCACAGGCCGCAGCACCCGACCCCGCGCTAGTGACCAAGGGCGAATACCTCTCGCGGGCCTCGGACTGCATGGCGTGCCACACGCGGCCGGGCGGCACGCCCTTCGCCGGCGGGCTCCAGATGGTGACGCCCTTCGGCAGCGTCTCCACCCCCAACATCACGCCCGACATCCAGACCGGTATCGGCGCCTGGACCGACGACCAGTTCTACCGCGCCATGCACGACGGCATCGGCAAGTCGGGCGAATACCTCTATCCGGTGATGCCGTTTACCTCCTACACGAAGATGACGCGCGACGACGTGATGGCCATCCGCGCCTATCTGTCGACGCTGAAGCCCGTCTATGCGCCGCGCGTGCCCAACGGCCTGCACTTTCCCTTCGACGTGCGCGCGAGCCTGATGGGCTGGCGCGAGCTGTTCTTCCGCCCCGGCACCTTCAAGCCGAACCCGCAGCGCTCGGCGCAATGGAACCGCGGTGCGTACCTGGTCCAAGGCCCCGGCCACTGCGCCGAGTGCCATTCGCCGCGCAACCTGTTGGGCGCGACCGAAACGGGCGACAGCCTGGCCGGCGGCTATGTCGCGCAATGGCTCGCGCCCAACATCTCGTCCGATCCCACCGCGGGCATCGGCGCCAAGACGGTGGACCAGATCACCACCTTCCTGCGCACGGGCGCCAGCAAGTCGATGGGCGTGGCCTTCGGCCCGATGGCCGAGGTCGTCCACGACAGCCTGCAATACATGAACAACGGCGACCTGCAGGCCATGGCCACCTATCTGAAGGACGGGCCCGACCGCCCGGCCCCCGCGCCGAATGCCGACGCCACCAAGGCGCGGCTCAAGGCGGGCCAGACGCTCTATCTGCAGAACTGCGCCCAGTGCCACCAGGACAACGGCCGCGGTATCGCGGGCTCGATCCCGAATCTCGCGGGCAACGCGGCGATCACGGCGGCGCGGCCCAACGACGTGGTCGTGGCCGTTCTCGTCGGCCTCAAGGGCACCGGCAACTATGGCGCGATGCCCAGCTTCGCGGGCGCGCTCAGCGACCAGAACGTGGCCGACGTGGCCAACTACATCCGCGCCTCATGGGCCAACAAGGCGCCGACCGACGCCACGCCCGCCCTCGTCTCCACCCTGCGCAGCCAAAGCAAACTGCCGGCCGACGGCACCGAGGCCGCGCGCGCCTTCGATTGCCCCGCCGTCGGCGGCCCGCTGGTCCCCGAAGCGATGGCGACCAACGCCCAGGCCAGCCTGATGGCTGTGGCCAACGACGCCGACATGGACAACCGCGTGCGGATGCTCATCACCCAGGCGCGCGGCAACCAGATGACCGACGCCCAGATCGCCAACATGATGATCGCGGCCTACTGCCCGGCCGTGGCCAACATGCAGGGCCTCAGCAACTCGCAAAAGCGCCAGCGCCTGATGTCGTTCGCCAGCCGCGTGCAGGACTCCCTCGCCGCCAACGCGCCCGCGACCAGCATGAGCGTGCCCGCGAAGGAAAAGATCACCGTCCCCGTCGCCATTCCCCCCGACGTGATGCAACAGGTGAACGCCGCCGCGGCCGCGAAACGTCAGACGGCAGCGGACTACATGGCGGATATCGTCGAGAAGGGTGTGGGGAAGTGATCCCTTAGATTAACGATGGAGCCTCATAGCTCTGCAAATCGTAAATGAACCTACCAGGGCCGATTTGTTCTCTAACTGATGAAATTAGATATTTCACAATGTCGTCTTCTGTGGAGGACATCATTGCCTTTGGATAATCATCGCGCTCACTTCTCCAAATGCCAAAGTCAGCGTGCTCAGCTTTTTCCGGAGTTCCCTCCTCCGTCCACTTCCTGACCCACCAAGCCCACAAATCTGCGGCTTGCAGTGGTAGGAATTTTTTATCGTCTTCAAACCTTGGCGGAGATCCATATAAATCTCGAAGATGCTTTGGTCTGCCCCCTACGTACTCATTCCATATCTTTCCAATTATCTTTTTTTCCGCCTGGTTGTCGAAAATGAAATCGATTTTTTGATTAAGGGGAATAACCGAGTCAACGAGATGTCTATTGATGTGAAATACATCCATCAACGCTCGGAATGCGCTGAGATAGGGACTTTTCAAAAAGCCCCAATCTATGACTAAACCTGGAACCCAAATTCTCTCTTTGGCTCGCTTCAAATCATCTAAATTTATCGAACTCGAAATCGAAATCAGCGCATGCTTTTCTATTATCCGATAGAACGCAGGAACACGCTTTCTGCGCTCTAAGTTCATTGCCATTTCAGTCATATGGAAATGGTATCTACCGTTGCTGTCTAATATTCCATAAGGAAGCATAGCTTCCCACTCGCTTGAAAAATCCGCCCACGACTCAGAGCTTGCGATATGCCCCGCTAGAACGAAAACTTTAGTTTTCGAGCTATAGCTATCGTCAATGTAAGCCTGAAACACGATAAGAGGTCGCTCCTATCTAATTCCTATCATCTAGGGGGCATTTTTCCGTTCATACAGAATGCCTTTTCCTGGGCAACCACACCGCCGCTATCCACACCACCGCCGCCGACGCGGCCAGCAGCGCGAAGATCGTTCCGAACCCCGAAGTCGTTTCGTACAGCACCGCGATCACGGGCAGCACGGCCGCGCTGACACCGAGGGCGCCGACGTAGCTCACGGCCAGGACGCGCGATTGCCAGGGGCCGGAGACGTAGCGGCCGATCAGCCAGTCGGTCACCGGGATCTCGCCGAAGATCAGCAGCAGCGCCGCGAGCGACACGCCCACGAGTGCGGGGCCGAAAGCCTGGCCCGTGAGGTACAGAAGCGGCGCCTGCAGCGCGAGCAAGGTGAGTGCGATGGGCCGCGCGCCGATGCGGTCGAGCAGGATGCCCACGGGCAGTTGCGCCAGCGAGGCGATGGCGAACACCATGGCCGCCATCATGCCGATCTGGGCCAGGTCGCCGCCCCAGGCGTCGCCCAACTGATCCTCGAACAATTTGGGCAAGGCGGCCGTCACGCCGTTGAAGATGAAGCCGCCGAAGATCGCGCCGCAGGCCACGAAGACGAACACACGGATTTGTGCGCCGCGATGGGCGACGGCCTCGGCGCCTTGTTTCAGGGCGGGCTTCTTCACGATGTCGACACTGCGCCCCATGAACAACGTGGCCGCGAGGCCAAGCAGAACGGACGCGATGCCGGGCGCGATGAACGCCCAGCGCCAGCCGTATAGTTCGCTCACCACGCCGGTCACGAGTACGGCGCCCGCGAAACCCCAGTTGCCGAACACGCCGTTGACGGCCAGCACCCGGCCGCTGCCGTCGGCCAACTGCACGATGGCGGCGATGCCGACCGGGTGATAGATCGCGGCGAACAGGCCGAGCAGCGCGAGCGCGGCCATCATCGTGACCGGCCCAGTGGCGAAGCCCGCCAGGATCGCGGCCACGCCCAAAGCCAGGAAGTAGACCAGCATCAGCCGCGAGCGCGGCACGCGATCACCCAACCATCCGGCCGGCAGCGTGCCAAGGCCCAAGGCCACGAAGGACGCCGTGCCCAGCGCCAAGGTCTCGCCATAGCCCGCGCCCCACTCGCGGTGGATGGCCAGCACCGCGGTCGGAAAGATCATCATGGCGTAGTGGTGGAGAAAGTGCCCCACACAGAGGAACAGCAGCGGCACGCGGTTCTTCATGGGGCCCCCCGGTGGCAGGCCAAGACGCTAAAGCCGATGCGGAATCGAGTCCAGGCTGTGGCAATCGAGTGACCGCCACCCCTATGATCCCGGGGCGGCGGCGTTCCGAACGCCATTCCGTGGGAACCGGAGGGGAGACACGGGCCGGTCCATGATCGATCTCCGAAGCGCTGTTTTCCTCTGTTTGCTTCTGCCCGCGCTGCTGGCCACAGCACCGGCGGGTGCGCAGACCCCGACGCCTGCCGGCGTCTGGCTGCACGTGGACCGGCGCATCCAGGTCAAGATCGCGCCGTGCGGCGACCTTCTGTGCGGAAATCTCGTCTGGTTCATGTGGCCCAAGGACGCCGGAGGCCTTCCGCTCGTCGATCTGAAGAACCCCGATCCCGCGCTGCGCGCACGTCCGCTCCTGGGGCTGCAAATCCTCCGCGGCCTTCGCCGCACCGGCGTGGATTCATGGGAGGACGGCGAGATCTACAATCCCGACGACGGCGAGAGCTACCGCGTCCAGATGTCGATCCAAGATGATGGCGCGCTGCGCGTGCGCGCGTATGTGCTGGCCCCGGTGTTCGGCGAGACGCAGATATGGACGCGGGTTCCCTGACGGCGGCGGCGCGAAGCGCCTTGCCCCTTACGCGGCGCGGATCGTCTTGGTCGCGAAGGTGGCGTGGGTGATCGACACGGTCGTGCCGTCGGTGCCGGCCTTGGTCTCGACCTGGGCGTCGAGTTGTTGCGCCAATGCCTTGACGATGCTGGTGCCGAGCCCGGTTTTCCCCGGGGCGAAGGCCGCGTCCTGCTTGCCGACGCCGTCGTCGGAAACCGAAAGCTTCCAGTTGGTTCCGGCCATTTCGAACGAGACGACGATCTGGCCTTTGGTCATGTCCTCGGGAAACGCATGCTTCAGCGAGTTCATGACCAGTTCGGTCGTGATCAAGCCGAGGCTCTCGGCCTGACGGGGTGTGATGGTGATGCCGCTCTCGCTGACGACCTTCAGCACGATCGGCCGCGTGTCGCCGATCATCGAGACCGCCAGCGTATCGCACAGCCTCGATAGATAGTCCGTCATGTTCACGGGGCCGACGACGCCGGCCAGGTGCAGTTGCTTCTGCACGGCGGCGATCGACATGACCCGCTTGTGAGCGTCATGCAAATGGACGCGCGTCTCTTCCGAGTCCACGCTGCGCGCCTTCAAGAGGATGATGCTCGCGATGATCTGGAGGCTGTTGGCGATCCGGTGCTGCAATTCGTCGAGCAGAACCTCTTTCTGCCCCAACAACTCGTCTTTCTCGCGCCCCAGGAGGGTCCGCTCGGTGACGTCCTCCATGCCCAGCAGGATGGTCGCGTTGGCGCTTCCCTGGTCGAACACCCGGCGGGCGTTCAGGCACATGTGGCGGTATCCGAGCCCGGGAAACTCGTGCTCGACCTCGTAACCTTCCATCACGCCGTGTTCCGGAATGATCTTTTCCAGCAACACGCGAAGCTTCGGGATGTCCCATTGCCCATCGCCCAGCGCATAGAGAAGCCTGCCTTGCGTGTTCTCGGGGCTGACCTTGAACGCCGCATAGAAAGAGCGGCTGGCAGCGATCACGCGCAGCTCCTTGTCGAGCACCAGGACGGGCTCGCGGACGGTATCGACGATGCCCTGGGCAAGGGCATACACGTCCTCGATGTCGGTGAACTGTTCCCTGAAGTTGGTTGCTTGCATGAAATGCTCCGCGATTCGCGCTCGGAAGCGATCAGGACAAAGGGCCATGTCGGAGGGTCAGGCCCATCGCAACGGCGGGTCTAAAGATCGTCCAGCGCTCCGAATGATAGGGCTCGCGCCGGGCGCCGGTCTGTCCCGGATTGAACACCTGTTTTTGGCGCATTTGCGCCGGTTTGGGGTCGCCGGCGCGGCTTATCCGGCCACCCGCGCCATGATCGCGTCGACATGGACGCGGGCGCAGTCGACGGCGGGGAAGCCCGCGTTCTTTTCGTCGAAGATCAGCGCGAGTTCCGTGCCGGCCAGCACGATCGCATCCACCCCGTCGCGCGCGAGAAAGACGCGTGCGAGATGGCGGAAGCTTTCCCGGTCGCCCGGGTCACCGCGTTCGGCCGCGACGATGCGGACATAGGTGTCGTGGATGAAATCCACTTCGCCCGGCTTGGGACGGACCACCTCGACACCGCTCAGGCGCCCGAACAGCCCGCTCTCGATGGCGAAGCGAGTGCCGAACAAGGCCACGCGCTTGAAACCCCGCTCGCGCACCACGCGAGCGGTTTCCTCCACCAGGTCGACCACGGGGATGGGCGAACGCTTGGCTAGCTCGGGCACGGCGATGTGCGGCGCGATGGCGCCGATCGCCGCCACCTGCGCGCCGCCACGCGCAAGGCCGTCCACCAGGCCGGCCAGATAATCCGTCAGACCAGCGACGTCCTTGTCCTTCACGGCGCCTAGCACGCGCGCGACGTCGGCATGAGCGATCAGCGCGCGCATGGTGAGGCCCCGCGCGGCGTGGGCGGCGGCCAGAGCGCGGTAATAATAGACCGTCGCCCCCACCCCCAGCCCACCGACCAAACCAAAACAACGCCCCTCTCGCGTTTCCGCCACGGCAGCCTCCCTGGTGACGGACGACGCTAGCCCCGTTTCCGCGACGGGACTAGCGCGAACCATCACGCCGCTTGGCGGGCGCCCGGCACGAGATAGGGGATCGTGCCCGCGACGTCGGTGTCGTTGATCAGCTGGAAGCGGCTTTCGCTGCCCGCCTTCCGTTCCCGCGCGAAGCGCGCATAGGCAGGGTCGGCCAGAAACGCCTCGACCGCGATCGCCGCGGGAAACTGCAGGATGGCGATCAGCGTCGTCTCCAACGGCTTGCCCTCCAGCGTCTTCACGTTGCCACTCCGCGCCAGATATTTGCCGCCATGCTTGTGCACCAGGTGGTGCACCTCGGCGGCATAGGCCGCGATCCATGCGCCGTCCGTCACCTTGATGTCCGCGATCATGTAGACCGTCATTGTCGTCTCCTTGCGTTGCGCGCCGGACGATCCGGCGGCTCGCGCGCAACCTGTAGAGGAAATAGCAGAGCATCTAGTCCTAGAACTGTACCCGGCCAGTACAGTTTTAATACTAACCGGGCAGCTTCGTGCGGGCCTATGTTTCCCTCGTCCTTCAGGGAAAGGCCGCACCGATGACACAAACCGGATACCGGCAATTCTGTCCCGTCGCCATGGCGGCGGAGATTTTGTGCACGCGCTGGACCATGGTTCTGTTGCGCGAGTTCGTCGCGGACTCGACGCGCTTCAACGACCTGCGCCGGGGCGTGCCCAAGATGTCGCCCACCCTTCTGTCGCAGCGGCTGAAGGAGCTGGAGGCCGCGGGCGTGGTGGAACGGCGCGGGGTCGCGGGCGAGAAAGGCATTTCCGAATACCGCCTGACCGAATCGGGCAAGGAGTTGCGCGCCGTGGTCGAGGCCATGGGGTTGTGGGGCCAGCGCTGGATCGAGGCGCGGCTGTCGCTCAAGAATTTGGATCCTTCGCTTCTGATGTGGGACATGCGGCGCAACCTGAACCCGACGCCCCTGCCCCAGCGGCGCTCGGTGATCCAATTCATGTTTCGCGGCTTGCCGTCCGCGACGCGCGCCTATTGGCTGGTGGTCGATCCGCCGGGCGAGGTGGATCTCTGCTCGACCGATCCCGGCTTCGACGTCGATCTTTACGTCTCGACCGACCTGCGCACCATGACCGCGATCTGGATGGGACTGACCACCGTCGCCAAGGAAGGCGACAAGATCGTGCTGACCGGCAGCCGCGACATCGCCGACAAAATGCAGGCCTGGCTCGGCCTCAGCCCCTTCGCCGCCGAGCCAAAGCGCGCCGCCGCCTAGAAGCCGCCGCGTAAGCGTGTCAGGTTAGGGGTGGACCGGCATGCAGGCCGGTTTGGGACCGGGGACGACATGATTTACGCTTGGCGAAGGCTCGCATCGGCCGCGCTTTTCGCGGTTCTTTTGTGCTTCCACGCACCCGCGCACGCGGACGGGCCGCTGACCACCGTGGGCACGTTCCCCGGCACTGATACCCAACTCGAAATCCAGACCTTCGAGCAGAACAATAAGAAGGTCGGGTTGATCGACCTGTCCGCGGGGCCCGACCACGCCTCGTTCATCATCGACGCCGCGCTAAGCGAGCAGGTGCTGGACATCTGGAGCAAGGCCAAGTCCAATCAGGCCGGGTCCTGGTCGCCCGTCGGCACGATCACCGAGAACCGCGCCAGCAACGCCACCTCGATCGCCGTCTCGGCGGGCTTCGGCGTGCGCCTGATTCTGTCCGACCCCAAGCAGGGCAGTTTCACCCATGTCGTCGCGCGCGAGGACATGACCGCCTTCGAGGCCGCGCTGCAAAAAGTCGCTGCCTTCCTGAAACCCTAGGCTCAGTCGTAGAGCGCCAAGTCGCGCTCTTCGCGGCGGCGGCCCATGACGGAAGAGGCCGTGAAGGCGGCCGCTGGCACGGCGATCAGGCAGAAGGCCATCGCATACAGACACCCGCGCGAGGACCGAAGCCGCCCCCACCAGGGCGCGCGCACGGGCGGCGCATAAAGCATGGCCGCCTCTTGCGCCGGCGTGCCGTCCGCATTCGGCGGGGTATCGGCAAAGGCGGGCGCCGCGACTTTGATCATGGGCGGGATAGCGGGCGCGATCACCGTCGCGCGGCGGACCGGCGCTAAGGCAGGTGGGTTGAACGTCGCGGGCGGCGGCGTCAGAACCACCGGCGCGGCTTGGGGCTGGACAGTTTGCGCCACGGGCGCAGCCTGGGCTGGCTGGCCGTTCACATTGTTCAGGCCGCTGACGCCGTTCCGGTTGAGAGTTTGTTCGAGTTGGATAACCGCCGGCAGCCGTCCGCTTGATTCGACCGGCCGGGCGGGCGGCTGGTACTGGCCGCTTTCGGCCATGGCGGAAACAGCGATGGTCACGGTCGCCAAAATGACCGCTGCCGCCACCGAGTATCGAATCGTAATGCTGTCCATCGCCCTCGCAAAACGCCGTGGCGGCCTGCCGGTTCCCCACCCGCTTGCCCCCGTCTCTCCCCCTCTGCCATCCTTTCCGCCCCGCCAGCCCCGTGAAGGAATCACACAATGACCGAGCCCTTCCGTCGTGCCTGGAGCGCATCAAGGCGCGCGAGCCTGAGGTGGGCGCATGGTTCTTCCTGGACCCGGAGCTGGCGCTGTCGCAGGCGCGTGCGCTCGACAAAGGCCCCAGCCGCGGCAAACTGCACGGCGTGCCCGTGGGCGTGAAGGACATCATCGAGACCATGGACATGCCGACCGGCTATGGCTCCGGCATCTACACGGGCAATCGCACGGCGTGGGACGCGCCCTCGGTCGCGCTGATGCGCCAGGCCGGCGCGGTCGCCATGGGCAAGACCGTGACCTCGGAATACGCGGGCTATAACCCGGGCAAGACGGTCAACCCGCACAACAAAACGCGCGCGCCCGGCATCTCGTCCTCGGGCTCGGCCGCCGCGGTCGCCGACTACATGGTGCCGATCGCCTTCGGCAGCCAGACCGGCGCGTCGATCATCAAGCCAGCAGCCTTCTGCGGCCCGGTCGGCTACAAGCCGACCTACGGCACCTTCGTTCTCGGCGGCGTGCATCCGCTGGCAAGTTCGCTCGACACGCTGGGCTATTTCGCGCGCGATGTGGACGACCTCTCGCTGTTCGGCGCGGTGCTGGGCCACCGGCCGAGCTTCGGCGAAGGCCTGCCGGAGCGCGCGCCGCGCCTCGGTCTATGCCGCACCGCCGAATGGGACCGTTTGGCCGCGCCCGAGGTGCGCAAGGCGGTCGAGAACGCGGCCAAGGCTCTGGCCAAGGAAGGCGCGCAGGTGGCTGACGTGACGCTGCCCGCCGAGTGCGACAAACTGAACGCAGCCTGCGTGACGGTGATCCGCTATGAATGCGCGCGCTTGCTGGCCCACGAATACCGCGTGAAGCGCGACGGGCTCAGCAAAACGATGCAAGGCGTGATCGAGGACGGCAACAAGATCCCCTATGCCGACTATCGCGCCGCGTTGGACCTGGCCGCCCATTGCCGCCGCGCGATCGCGCCCATCTTCGAGCAGTACGACGCGCTGATCACGCCGTCCGCCGAATGCGAGGCCGCGCCGATCGAAAACCCCATCGGCGACTCGGTGTTCAGCCGCCTATGGACGATTCTCCACGTCCCCTGCCTCGCCATGACGACGGAGCTGAGCGCCGGGCTGAAGCTGCCCGTCGGCATCCAGTTGATCGGTATGCTGAACGAGGACGAGAAGTTGTTGCGCATTTCGCGCTGGGTCGAGCAGCGGGTGAAGCTGAAACTCTAGCCCGCTAAGGCGTCAGAACGCCCATATGACAAGACCCATAAGGCTGATTTTCCTCGGCGACCTAATGCTCGACCGTACGGTGAGCGAGAAACTGGCGCGTCACAGTCCGGAATGGTTCTGGGGCGACGTGCTCCCTATTCTGCAAGAAGCGGATGGGGTATTGGCGAATCTGGAATCGCCGATCACCACCAGCGATCATCCGTGGGATCGCACTTGGAAGATGTTTCACTTCAAGGCCGACCCCAGGGCGGTTCAGATTTTACAACGCGGCAATGTCCGATTCGTTTGCTTGGCGAACAACCACGCCTTGGATTTTCGCGAAGCAGGGTTGCTCGACACTCTGGGCGCCCTCGATTCCGCCGGCATAAATCACGCCGGCGCCAGCCGGACCGCGATAGAGGCGGCGGCCATCAGCGTTTTTGAGATCGCGGGATTGAAGATAGGATCGATCGCCGCGACGGATACGATGAAGCCGTTCGCGGCGGGGCCCGGCAAGCCAGGAACGAATTTTACGGAGATCGTCGCGGACCGGAACAATCTTGCATGGATCGAGCGCTCGGTGCGGGAAATGCGTCAGGCCCACGTCGATCTCATCATGCTATCCCTCCACTGGGGGCCCAATCTGCGTCAATCGCCGAACGCGGACTTCCGTTGGTTTGCGCACGCGGCGATAGAACGAGGCGTCGACGTAATCCACGGGCATTCGGCGCATGTCGTCCAGGCTGTAGAGCGATATAAGACTGGTCTGATTATGTACGGCACTGGAAATGCGCTCGATGATTAGTGGAAAGTTCCCTTCCACCAAACAACGGTCTCGTTGGCGTTTGCGCTCGATATAGAAGGCCGGCGGCCCGCTCGTCTCAGGATGATTCCAATTCAGTTGGCTTCCGCTTCGCTCGGTCTTGCGACGGGAGAGAAATTCCGTGCGATCCGGTGACCGGCCCCCACTGAGTGGTCCGTTTAGAATGTTAGTTGAGCATCGGTTGCTCGACCAGTGTTGAGCTTGGCCGGCCGGGCGCCCGGCAACGAGGCTGGTGAGGCCGGCCAGCTCAACACCTCCGGCGCCGGGGGCTT
>JAPLOM010000031.1 GCA_026400755.1 Alphaproteobacteria bacterium | reverse complement strand
CGTAAACCTCCACGACATACATCCCTTCGGCTTCCCTTCGTCCCGAGGACAAAGGACTGCCTTACCACTGGCTGGATTTTACTCCGCCGCAGCCGCACATCGCCGCCGCTCCAGTGGCAGACTTTGTCACCGCCGTGCACAATTGAGTTTCCCCCTTAGTTTGTCTCGTGACTCGAATTTTCCGTTTGACCCACAATCTCCCGGCGGCGAGCGCCAGGGGATCGGTTTCGTTCGTTTTATGGATTGTGGAGAGAAAATTCGGCTATCAGCCGGAAGTTAACCGCCAGATAGTTGATTTTATTATATTTTTACGATTTCACCTCACGCTGCTGGCCGTCTATTGGAATAAAATTACCGTAAATTATTATCATTCGATACTATTTTTCACAATCTATTGCTGATCCAGACGCTGGGCAGCGTCAGAGCGAGATCGCGGAGCGCTTCGGGCGGGGTGGCGCGGCTCGTAAAGGCCGTCTGCGACCAAAAAAAGGGCTGCTGCAGGCCTCGCGATATGGCTGGTCGGGCGGTCGCCTGCTATAAGCCCGGCCCTGTCCTACCGCCGAGGGGCCTGCTGCGGATGTTCAAGAAAATCCTCATCGCCAACCGTGGCGAGATCGCCTGCCGGGTGATGCGCACCTGCAAGCGAATGGGGATCAAGACCGTGGCGGTCTATTCGGATGCCGACGCCGGCTCGCTCCATGTCGAGATGGCCGATGAGGCCGTCCGCATCGGCCCGCCGCCGGCGGCCGAGAGCTACCTGCAGATCGATCGCATCGTCGAGGCGGCCAAGAAGACGGGCGCCGAGGCCATCCATCCGGGCTATGGCTTCTTGTCCGAGAACGCGCGCTTCGCCGAGGCTTTGGACAAGGCTGGGATTGTTTTCATCGGCCCGCCCAGCCCCGCCGTCAAGGCCATGGGCGACAAGATCGAATCCAAGAAGCTGGCCCGCAAGGCCGGCGTGAACGTCATTCCCGGCGTCGACGAGCCGGTCGCCGATCCCGACGCCGCCATCAAGATCGCGCGCGAAATCGGCTATCCCGTGATGATCAAGGCGGCCGCCGGCGGTGGCGGCAAGGGCATGCGCGTGGCCGCGACCGACGACGAGGTCAAAAGCGGCCTGCGCTCGGCCACCAACGAAGCCAAGTCCAGCTTCGGCGACTCGCGTGTCTTCATCGAGAAGTTCGTCGAGGAGCCGCGCCATATCGAGATCCAGGTCTTTGGCGACAAGCACGGCAACACGGTCTATCTGGGCGAGCGCGAGTGCTCGATCCAGCGCCGCCACCAGAAGGTGATCGAGGAGGCGCCCAGCCCTTTCCTCGACGAGAAGACTCGTAAGGCCATGGGCGAACAGGCGGTGGCGTTGGCGAAGGCGGTGAACTACGCCTCGGCCGGCACGGTCGAGTTCGTGGTCGGCAAGGGCCGCAACTTCTATTTTCTCGAGATGAACACGCGACTGCAGGTCGAACATCCGGTGACCGAGTTGGTGACCGGCCTTGACCTCGTGGAGCTGATGATCCGGGTGGCCTATGGCGAGAAGCTGGGTTTCACTCAGGCCGACGTGAAACTGAACGGCTGGGCGATGGAATCCCGCCTCTATGCCGAGGACCCGTATCGCAACTTCCTGCCCTCAACGGGTCGTTTGGTGCGCTACCGGCAGCCCAAGACCGGCGACCGCGTGCGCATCGACACCGGCGTGCGCGAGGGCGACCAGATCAGCATCTATTACGACCCTATGATCGCCAAGCTGGCGACGTGGGGCAAAGATCGCGCCGCCGCCATCGCCCAGATGCGCGATGCGCTCGATTCCTATGTCGTGCGCGGCATCTCGCACAACGTGCCGTTCCTGTCCGCGATCATGGCGGACAAGAAATTCCAGGGCGGCACGTTCACCACCGGTTTCATCGCTGAGAATTATCCCGGCGGCTTTCAGGGCGCGGCGCTGGAACAGGAAGACGATGCGCGCCTCTTGGCCGTGGCCGGCGCCGTGCATCGCCGCGCGGTCGAGCGCGATGCGGGCATCAGCGGCCAGTTGCGCGGCCACGAGGCCACGCCGGGCACCGATTGGGTCGCGCGGTTCAATGGTGCCGACCATGCGCTCACCATCACGCCCACGAACGGCGGTTATGAGGTGGATGACGGCGCGTCCAAGCGGCGGGTCGAATCCGATTGGCGCCCGGGCCAACTGCTGTTCCATGGCAAGATCGACGGTCACGAACTGGTGGTCCAGGTCGACCGTGCCGGCGCGGGTTACCGTCTCTCCCAGGGCGGCGCCACGCGCAACGTGCTGGTCATGACGCCGCGCACGGCCGAACTGGCCAAGCACATGCCCGAGAAGGTTGCGCCCGACATGTCGCGCTTCCTCCTGGCGCCCATGCCCGGTCTTCTGGTCTCGGTCGCCGTCAAGACGGGCCAGGACGTGAAGGCGGGCGAGGAGCTAGCCGTGGTCGAGGCCATGAAGATGGAAAACGTTCTGCGCGCCGAGCGCGACGGCAAGGTGAAGAAAGTCCATGTCGCGCCCAAGGACAGCCTGGCCGTCGACCAGGTCATCCTGGAGTTCGAATGAGCGCGGAGCGCGTCGTTCGCGTCCGTATCGAGGGTAAGGTTCAGAACGTCTGGTACCGCGCCTGGACGACCGAGGAGGCCACGCGCCGGGGCCTGTGCGGCTGGGTCCGCAACCGCGCTGACGGCACCGTCGAAGCCCTGTTCATCGGTTCGAGCGACGCTGTGACCGGCATGGCCACAGCCTGCCGGGTGGGGCCGCCCGATGCACGCGTCACCAACGTGATCGAATATCCGGCCCAGGACGACGGCAGCAAGAACTTCCGCCAGACCGCCACCGAGTAGGCGGTTTCCCCCATATCTTCCGTTCCGAATTCGTGAAGAATTCCTGAAACAACGGCCGGGTTTCGCCGTTGTCCTACCGTGAGCTCACATAATTAATTTGGAGTTAAGACCATGACCTTTATCCGGCGTCATGCCGTGCTGCGCGGCGGAATCGTCGTTGTAGCCTCTGGCCTCCTTTTGGCCGCGTGCGGCAACAAGGACGAGAGCAAGGCCTACGATGCCTGTCTCGCGATCGGCAAGGATCGCTACCCTTCCGCCAAGTTCGAGAGTAAGGGCAAGTCCGCCATCACAAAGGCGTCCGACGCGTCTTATACGGTCCGCATCTCCTATATGCTGGACGGCACGCCCGGTACGTTGGAATGCGCGCTGGCCAAGCAGGGCGACGGCAACTTCGCCAACGCTGCACCGCCGGTTGACACGACTGTCGTTCCCACGCCGGTCACGCCGCCGGCCAGCGATACGACGACCCCGGTGAATCCGTCGACGACCGATACCACGACGCCCACGCCCGCGCCGGTTCCCGGCACGCCGGCCGATACCACCACCAAGCCTTAAGCGTTTTTGATCGAGCCGTCGCCAAGTCCCGCGCTTATGCGCGGGACTTGGTCGCGCGCGCGCGGAACGCCGACCAGTCGACAGTCATCACGGCCACGCCCGCGACCACGATCACGCCGCCGATGGCGACCAGCCATGTCATGGTCTCGCCCATGAGGCCCACGCCCATGGCCACGCTGGCAACCGGCACCAGCAACACATAGGGCATGACCTTGTTGACCGGGTGGCGGCCTAGCAAGTGGTACCAGATCGCGTAGCCGACCCCGTTCATGATCAGGCCCAGATAAAGGATGGTGGCCCAACTCAGCCAGTCGGCCGTCATCACCGCCTGGATCTGTCCGCTTTCCAGAATGAACGACGAGACGAAAAGCTGCGGCGCGGCCATCACGGCCATCCAGGCTAACAGCGTGAATCCGCCAACTTGCCCCAGAGTGCGGACCAGCACCTGACCGGTTGCCCAGGACAGGCCGCCGGCTAGCACCATGAACACGGGCAGAAGATTGCTCTGCACCTTGGGCTCGCCGAAGATGAAGATCAGGCCGATGAACGACACGGTCATTCCGGCAATACTTCTCCAACTCAGGCGCTCTTTCAGGAAGACCGCGGCCGTGATCGCGGCGCTGACCACTTCGATCTGTGTCAGAAGCGCTGCGGTCGAGACGTCGATGCCTTGCAGGCCGGTGTAGATCAGCGCATAGGAAATCGAGGCGCTGAGGATCGAGATCAGGAAAATGCGTCGCAAGAGATGCCAGGGCGGCCGCACGAACCACACCAGCACCAGCGCTGAAAGACCGAAGCGGCAGGCGGTCAAAAAAATCGGCGGAAAATGTCCGACGCCGTATTTCGCCGCTGCGAAGCCGAAGCCCCACAGCAACGGGAACGTGATGGCGAGCAGGACGTCGGTGGGTTTCACGGTTGGGATTCCCGGTGGGTCGTTCCATCGACCCTGACGACCGGCCGGGGCCGTGTCAAACTGCGCGCGGTTTTAATCTGGGGAGGTGTTCATGCGCGCGAGCTTCGGCGTGGCCGTCTTGTTCTCGGTGTTTCTGCCGTGCGCGGCATTCGCCTCGGATGCGAAGCCGGCGTTCGATCCCGTTGGCCTTTGGCGTTTCCATCACACCGACGGCTCGTCGTTTCTGGCTCACCTCAAGCCGGATCAGACCGCGACCACAGATTGGGGCGGCGGCGAGCGCGGCATCTGGCGCTGGGAGGGCGAGCGCGTGCGGATTTATTACACTGATGGGTGGGACGACGTGCTGTATGCCCGCGACGGCGCGTACCGCAAGTCGGGCTACGCGCCTGATGCAGACCGTTGTGGCCCGGCGTCCAACGACGCCGGCGCCGAAAAACTGTCCGGCGATCCGGCGTCGAAACCCCTTTGATGCGTCAGACGATCACCAGCCGCACATCCACGTTGCCACGCGTCGCGTTGGAATAGGGGCAAACATGGTGATCTGCCCCCTTTGAAGTGGTCCTCCCTGAGGTATGTTTTTGCCATGAAGGAGGACGACGATGGCGAGGAAGAGACACACGGCAGAAGAGATCGTTGCGAAGCTGCGGCAGGTTGATGTTCTGAGCGGCCAAGGCCGG
>JAPLOM010000010.1 GCA_026400755.1 Alphaproteobacteria bacterium | reverse complement strand
CTCTATGCTCTGACGGTGGATGAGGTGCTGGCCCATCATCCGTCTGGATGAGCCAAAACCCCCGCATTTGCGGGCTTTCCAGGCTGTCCCCGCCTTGACAGGGGGCCGATTCGCATTACATTTCAGCCCTGTCTAACGCCTTGTCCTATTTAGAGAAACCCATGGTTGCCATCACCCTCCCCGACGGCAGCGTCCGCCGGTATGAGGGCGCCGTGACAGGCGCCAAGATCGCTGCCGACATCGGTCCCGGCCTGGCCAAGGCCGCGCTGGTCATGCGCGTCGACGACGATCTGCGCGACCTCGCGCACGAGATCGACAAGGACGCGAAGGTCCGCTTCCTGACCAGCAAGGATCCCGACGCGCTCGACGTGTTGCGCCACGACTGCGCCCATGTTTTGGCCGAGGCGGCGAAGGAGCTGTACCCCGACCTGCAGGTGACCATCGGGCCCGCGATCGAGGACGGCTTCTATTACGACTTCGCGCGCAAGACCCCGTTCACCCCGGACGATCTGGCCAAGCTCGAAGCGCGCATGCGCGAGATCGTGGATCGCAACGAATCGATCCACCGCATGGTGTGGGAGCGCGATCGCGCGATCGAATATTTCAAGAGCATCGGCGAGCACTACAAGGCCGAGATCATCCAGGATCTGCCGCGCGGCGAGGTCATCTCGATCTATCAGCAAGGCGAATTCATCGACCTGTGCCTCGGGCCCCATCTGCCGTCCACCGGCAAGCTGGGCAAGGCGTTCAAGCTGATGAAGATCGCCGGCGCCTATTGGCGCGGCGATTCGCGCAACGAAATGCTCCAGCGCGTCTACGGCACCTGCTGGGCGTCGGAGCAGCAGCTCAAGGACTACCTGCACCGGCTGGAAGAGGCCGAGAAGCGCGACCATCGCCGCCTCGGCCGCGAGATGCACCTGTTCCATCTGCAGGAAGAGGCTGCCGGCAGCGTTTTCTGGCATCCCAAGGGCTGGCAGCTTTACCGCACCGTCGAGGCCTATATGCGCCGGCGGCTGGAGGGGGGCGGCTATGTCGAGGTGAAGACCCCGCAGCTGGTCTCCCGGACCTTGTGGGAGGCGTCGGGCCACTGGGAGAAGTTCGGCCAGCACATGTTCACGACCGCGGCCGAGGACGAACACGTCCTCGCGCTCAAGCCGATGAACTGCCCGTGCCACGTCCAGATCTTCCGCCAGGGTTTGCGCAGCTATCGCGAGCTGCCGCTGCGCATGGCCGAGTTCGGCTCCTGCCACCGCAACGAGCCGTCGGGCGCGCTCCACGGCATCATGCGCGTGCGCGCCTTCACCCAGGACGACGCGCACATCTTCTGCACCGAAGATCAGATCACCGCGGAGACCAAGCGTTTCTGCGATCTGCTCTACGGCATCTACGCTGATTTCGGCTTCACCGACGTGATCGTGAAGTTCTCGGACCGGCCGGACGTGCGCGCGGGCACCGATGCGACCTGGGACAAGGCCGAGAATTCGCTCAAGGCCGCCATCGAGGCCGCAGGCAAGTCCTACACGCTGAACCCGGGCGAGGGCGCGTTCTACGGCCCCAAGCTCGAGTTCGTGCTGCGCGACGCGATCGGCCGCGAGTGGCAATGCGGCACCCTGCAGGTCGACTTCGTCCTGCCGGAACGGCTGAACGCGTCCTATGTGGCGGAAGACGGGGCCAAGCACCGGCCCGTCATGCTGCACCGCGCCATCCTGGGCTCGTTCGAGCGGTTCCTGGGCATCCTGATCGAGCACCATGCGGGCGCCCTGCCGGCCTGGCTCGCGCCGGTCCAGGTCGTGGTGACCACCATCACCAACGACTCCGATGCCTACGCCCAGGAGGTGCTCCAGCTTCTGAAAGCCGCAGGCGTGCGGGCGGAGCTCGACATCCGTAACGAGAAGATCGGCTACAAGGTGCGCGAACACTCCCTCGCCAAGGTCCCTTCCATCCTGGCCTTGGGCAAGAAAGAAGCCGAAAACCGCTCCGTGACCCTGCGCAGCCTAGGTTCCAACGCCCAAGAAGTCCTTGCGCTCGAAGAGGCCATAACTAGACTGGCCGGTGCGGGGAAACCTCCAGGCTGACCAGCCGGGGACGGCGTCAGGTCGACGCCGCGGTCCCGCCATGCGCCACGGCGCCGCGAAATTCGCGCCGCAACGAAGGGAGAAGATTTAATAGCCAGGCCACCGTTCAATTCTGCGCCCGTCCGCGATGGACCGCGCATCAACCACATGATCAATTTCCCCAACGTCAGGCTCGTCGACGAGACGGGTGAAAATGTAGGCGTCGTGCCGCGCGACGAGGCGATCCGCCGCGCTGAGGCCGTGGGACTCGATCTCGTCGAGATCTCCGGCCAGTCCGATCCGCCCGTTTGCAAGATCCTGGAAGTCGGCAAGTTCAAGTACGAAGCCCAGAAGAAGAAAAACGAAGCGCGCAAGAAGCAAAAGATCATCGAGATCAAAGAGATCAAGATGCGTCCGGGCATCGACGATCACGACTACGAAGTGAAGATGCGCGCGATGAAGAAGTTTCTCGGCGAAGGCGACAAGGTGAAGGTCACGTTGCGCTTCCGCGGCCGCGAGATGCTGCACGCCGATCTGGGCGTGAAGGTTCTCGACCGCGTGCGCGACGAACTGGCCCCCATCTCGAAGGTCGAATCGACCCCGCGCCTCGAGGGACGTCAGATGATCATGGTGATCGCGCCGAAGTAAGGCGCGGTTTTACCGCGAGAACCGCAACGGCGCCGCGTTCCGAAAGGGACGCGGCGCTTTGCGTTTCACTTCGCCGCGAAGGGGCGATAGCCGTCGGGCGGCGGATGCTCGAACGGCCCCACCAGGTTGATGCGAATCAGCCCGGCCTTGATCAGATCGAACAGCTCGACGCTGGCGCGCAGGCCCGCGCGCCACTCGCGCTGCATCTTGACGTAGGCGCCCCCCTCGTCGCCGGGCGCCACCTTCCACTCGCCGTTCTGGCGCACATAGGCGAAGCCCTTTTGCAAGTCTATCGCCCAGCCCAGCGTGATCGGCCCCGTTGCCTTCTGGCCGCGGCGGATGTTGGTGGCGCGGAACACCGTGTCGTTCTGCGTCGAGTAATAACCCGTGTGCAGCAGAACGTCGCCGCGCGTGGCGATGGCGTCGCGGTCGATCCAGATCTCGTAATAGAAGCGCCCGGCGCGCTGGCCGGTGACGGACAGAAGCCCAAAGCCGTCATGCTGCGCGACGAACTCGGGCGAGGGCGTCTCGGTGTGATGCCCGGCCGGCGGCGGGCTCGCGGGCGCAGGCGGCAGGCCGGCCAGCTTGTCCGGCGCTTTGGCCTTCACCAACGCGTTCAGATCGGCCACGCGGCCGAAGGTGAAGCGCGCGACGCAAGCCGTCTTCTTCTCGTCGGCCAGCGCGGTCTGAAGCCATTTCTCCTCGTCCGTCTTCTGGACATCAGGCAGGCCGCAGGTCACGTCGCGCTGGTCGCGCCAATCCCACTGGTCGGCTTCCAGGTTCGCGCGCTCCGACGCGTTCATCGCGTCCAGCAGGATTTTGTAGGATGCGTCGATCCGCTTGGCCGCGGCGCGCAATTCATCGGCCAGGCAGGTCTTGGCCTCTTCGCCCGACGGATTGGCCGTGCAGTTGGCCCACGCCGGAGCGGCCATGCCCAGGCACAGGGCGGCCGTCAGGCCCGCGATCGCGGCTTTGATGTTCATTCGGAATTTCCCCTTCACCCTGCCGCGACGATAGGGGCCGGTCCGGGTTCCCTCAAGGCTTGCGTTCGCCGAAACGCGGTTCGACACTTGTATCCAGGGCAACGGCTGCGATGAGGCGTCCATGCTCGGCCAGGATCAGATCGACAGTTTCCACCGCGACGGCTTCCTCGTGGCGCCGGACGCCGTCACGCCGGCGCAACTGGCCGCCCTCAACCGCACGCTGACAGGCTGGGTCGACGAAAGCCGGGCGCACACGCAACCCTTCGGTCCGCCCTGCATCGACGGGCGCGCGCGCTTCGACATGGGGGCTGAACACACGGCTGCGCGGCCCGCGCTGCGCCGCGTGAACTGCCCTTCCGACATCTCGCCGGAATACGAAGCCGTCATGCGCGATTCGGCGATGGTCGATATGGTCGCCGCGCTGATCGGCGAAAACCTCAAGTTCCTTCACTGTAAAATCAACCTGAAGCTGCCGTGCTCGAACACCGAGGTCGGCTATCACCAGGACTTCGCCTATGTGCCGCACACGAACTCGGACGTGGTGACGGCGCTGCTCATGCTCGACGACGTGACGGAAGACAACGGTGCCTTGACCGTGGTGCCGGGCTCGCACAAGGGGCCGGTCCACACGCTCTATCACGGCGGCCATTTCACGGGTTCCGTCAGCGACGAGCTTACGGCCGATGCCAAGCGCCGCGCCGTGCCCGCCATCGGCAAAGCCGGCAGCGTCTGCTTGATGCACGCGCGGCTTCTCCATGGTTCGGCGGTCAACCGCTCGCCGCGTTCGCGCAACCTCTATATCTGCATCTACACGGCGGCCGATGCGGCGCCGCTGTGCCGCAACTCCCTGCCCAACACGCACGAGGGGCAGATCGTGCGTGGGCGGGCCAGCCGGATCGTCCGCTGCGACGTGGACCGGGTGGAGCTGCCCATCATCACCAGCGCGGCCTCGTTCTTCGCGACTCAGGGCCAGCGCTCGGCGGGATAGGAAGTCGGGCGCCAGGATCTTCATATCGCTTGAGGCCAAGGCGCGACCAAGGCTGCCCCGCGTTTATGTTGATGCCTTGACGAACGTCGGTTCCAGAGATCCGGCCCAAGTCGCGCGGTAGACATCGGCTTGGATTACGGACTGGACGGCATGCGGCCAGAGCGCCGCCACGCAGGTTCCGCCCGGATGGCGGACGGAGGGATAGATGATACCGTTCAACCCTTCGCTGCGCGTAGCGGCGGCCAGCGCGTTGCCAGCCGGATAGCCGATCGCTTGATCGGGATGCAGGCACGCCGGCGCGGGGTCGATTCCTCTCAGATCGACGAACTGCCCGGCGAAGCTCGCTAGCATCTCCGCGTAGTCAACGATCGCATTGAAGTCTCCGGCCGCTGCCAGGAATGCGCGCATATGGAAAACGACTTCGCGCCGCGCGGTCTCCAAAAGCAATCCCGCGTACCATGCGCCGCGCGCCGGGCTGTTGAACCGGCCGGGTTCGCGCGGCTTCGCATAGATGAAACTCGCGTTGATGAAAGCGGCGTGTGGAACGCCGAACACGAGTTCCTTCGGGTCGATCCCAGCAGTGCCGCTGTCCTGGCCGGTCAGCCGCGCGCTCGTTGCGCCTTCCAATTCCGCGAGTTCGGCGAACTCGGCATCGTCGTCGACCAGCGGCTGCAGCACTGGCGCCCGCAAACGGGCGGTCGAAACCAGCCTCACGGTGCGCGGAAAGGCCTCCAGCGCTACCGGAAGACCATCGGGCATCTGTGCTATAGCCCGCCCCGCGTGGCATCCACATAGCGGCGAACTTCGAGCATAAGGGGAATGCCGCCCTCGACCATGGCATCCACTGGCGCGGCGCGATTGAACAAGGGGCCGGAATTTTTCAGACGCAGCCAGCGCGTCTCCATGTCGTCGGCGAAGAGAAGGCGCAAGCCCTTGAATATGCCCACAAGCGCCGAGACGCGGGTCAACTGGTCCTGTGTCAAATCACCATCCCAGGCGCCGCGTTTGATCCTTTCCCAGGTGGTGACCGACACGCCGAGAAGCGAGGCCGATTCCGCGTTCGATAGCTCCCAATGCTCCGCCAGTCTCCGGAAGGCTTTCAAGGCGACCGACGTCAGTCTTTTGCGATCCTCCTCCCGCGAGAAATTCTGGACCTCGATTGGGGTCAGGGGGGCAGATGGCTTGAGAATGGAAGCCATTTTATGTCTCCGTCAAATGACGGTAAAAAATACGTCATTTGACGGGAATGTCCAGGACCGTTTCCCCACCCGACCTTGCGCTTCAAGGGCTTGGCCGGTATAAGCGCGCCTTCTTCGAGTGGCACGGCTGAAAAAACGGGCATGCCTACCCGCTCAGAAGCGTTTCGTATCAATACCTTAACCTCTTTAAGGAACGCAAAATGCCCAAGATGAAGACCAAGTCGGGCGCTAAAAAGCGCTTCCGGCTCACCGCGTCTGGCAAGGTCAAGATCAGTCCTGCCTTCAAGCGGCACAACCTGCGCAAGCGGTCTCAAAGCATGAAGCGCAAGGCGCGCGGCCCCGAAATGGCCACGCCCATGGACGCGCGCTCCATCAAGAAACGCTTCTTCCCTTACGCGTAGGAGATAAGCCATGGCACGCGTGAAACGGGGTGTGACGAGTCACGCCCGACACAAGAAGGTCCTCGCCCTGGCCGCCGGTTACCGCGGCCGTTCGTCGACCAATTATCGCATTGCGTTGGAGCGGGTCGAAAAGGCGTTGCAGTACGCCTATCGCGACCGCCGCAACAAGAAGCGCGACTTCCGCGCGCTTTGGATCCAGCGCATCAACGCCGGCGCCCGCGCCAACGGACTGACCTATTCCCAGTTCATGAACGGCATCAAGAAGGCGGGCATCGTGCTCGACCGCAAGGTGCTGGCCGAATTGGCGGTCAGCGAGCCGGCGGCGTTCGTGGCGCTTGTCGAAGAGGCGCGCGCTTCCCTCAAGGCTTGAGGGGGCGCCGCCCCGGTGGGGCGCGCGATTGAGCGAACCTCCCGTGGGCGCTAACCGCGGGTGATGCGATGATCGACTCAGCAGAAAAGCTGACTGAGACGACACTAAATCAAATTAGAAGCGCGTCTTCTCTTGAGGCGCTGGAGCAGATTCGCGTCTCTGTTCTGGGCAAAAAGGGAAGCTTCACCGAACTGATGAAGTCGTTGGGAAACGCAAGTCCTGATGAAAGACGCGAGCTTGGAATGAAGCTCAACATGTTTCGCGACGCGATCGAAGCTGAGCTAAAGACTCAAAAAGATGTGCTGTCGAACGCGGCACTCGACGCCAAGCTTGCGGCCGAGCGCGTCGACGTCACCTTGCCCGCGCGGCCCGAGGCCGATGGCCGCATTCATCCGATCAGCCAGACCATCGACGAGGTGGTGGCCATCTTCGGCGAGATGGGTTTCTCGATCGCCGAAGGCCCAGATATCGAGGACGATTTCCACAACTTCACCGCCCTCAACATCCCGCCCGAGCATCCCGCGCGGCAGATGCACGACACGTTCTATTTCCCGGAGAAGCCGGACGGCTCGCGCCTGCTGTTGCGCACCCACACCTCGCCGGTCCAGGTGCGCACGATGGAAGGGACCAAGCCGCCACTGCGCATCATCGTGCCCGGCCGCACCTTCCGCTCCGACTCGGACATGACGCACACGCCCATGTTCCACCAGGTGGAAGGGCTCGTGATCGACGAGCATTCCCACATGGGGCACCTGAAGGGCTGCCTGATCGAGTTCTGCCGCACCTATTTCGAGGTGCCGGACGTGCCCGTGCGTTTCCGCGCCAGCCACTTCCCCTTCACCGAGCCGTCGGCGGAGATGGATATCGGCTGTTCGCGCGCGGGCGGCGAATTGAAGATCGGCGCGGGCGACGATTGGCTCGAGATTCTGGGCTGCGGCATGGTGCATCCGCGCGTGCTGCAAAATTGCGGCATCGATCCCGCGAAATACCAGGGCTTCGCCTTCGGCATGGGGATCGAGCGCATCGCCATGCTGAAATATGGCATCCCCGATCTGCGCACCTTCTTCGACGCCGATCTGCGCTGGCTGCGCCATTACGGTTTCGTGCCGCTGGAGACGCCCAGCCTGGTTGGGGGGTTGAGTCCTTGAAGTTCACCCTGCGCTGGCTGAAAGATCATCTGGACACCGAGTCGTCGCTGGATGCGCTCGGCGAGAAGCTGACTGTCATCGGGCTTGAGATCGAAAGTATCGAGGACCGCGCTAAGGCGCTTGAACCCTTCACCGTCGGTTACGTGATCGAGGCATCGCAGCATCCCAACGCCGACCGTCTGCGCGTCTGCCGTGTCGATACGGGCAAGGGTGAGGTGCAGGTCGTCTGCGGCGCGCCCAACGCGCGCACGGGCATGAAGGGCGTCTTCGCCCCCGCCGGCACGCGCATTCCCGGCACGGGCGTCGAGTTGAAAGAGACAAGTATTCGGGGCGTCGATTCGCGCGGCATGCTGTGCTCGGAACGCGAGATGGGCCTGTCGCAGGAGCATGACGGCATCATCGAGCTGCCGGACGACGCAGAGGTCGGCGCCTCCTTCGCGCAGATCATGGGTCTCGACGATCCCGTCATCGACGTGGCCATCACGCCCAACCGCGGTGATTGCCTGGGCGTCCACGGCATCGCGCGCGATCTGGCTGCGGCGGGCATGGGCCGGCTGAAGCCGATCAAGGCCGATGTGGTGAAGGGCAGCTTCACCAGTTCCATTCAGTGGAAGCGCGACCTGCCGGACGACAAGGGCGATGCCTGCCCGTTCGTGGCCGGCCGCCTGTTCCGCAATGTGAAGAACGGCCCCAGCCCGCAATGGCTGCAGGACCGGCTGCGCGCCATCGGCCTGCGTCCGATCTCGGCGCTGGTCGACATCACAAACTTCGTCACCTTCGATCTCGGCCGGCCGCTGCACGTCTTCGACGCCGACAAGCTGAAGGGCGATCCCACCATGCGCATGGCGCAGGCCGGCGAGACGATCCTGGCGCTCAACGGCAAGACCTACGAACTCGACGCCGAAGCGGTGGTCATCGCGGACGATGCGCGCGTGTTGGCCATCGGCGGCATCATGGGCGGCGAGGAAACCGGCTGCACCGAGGCCACAACCAGCGTGTTCCTCGAAGCGGCCTTGTTCGACCCTATCCGCATCGCGGCCACCGGCCGGCGCCTGTCGATCGAGAGCGACGCGCGCTACCGCTTCGAGCGCGGCGTCGATCCCGCTTCCGCGTTGTGGGGCGTCGAGGTCGGCACGCGTCTGATCCACGAATTGTGTGGCGGCGAAGCCAGCGAAGTGACCGTGGCTGGCGCCCTGTCCAAGACCGAGCGGCTGATCTCGCTGCGCGCGGACCGGGTGAAGACGCTGGTCGGCGCCGACGTGCCGGTGCACGAGCAGACGCGCATTCTGGACGCGCTGGGTTTCGCCCCCCGCGCGGTCGAAGGCGTCATCCGCACCATCGTTCCGACCTGGCGCCGCGACGTGGCTGGCGAGGCCGACCTGGTGGAAGAGGTCGCGCGCATATGGGGTTACGACCGTATTCCGATGGTGCCGCTGCGCATCGAAGGCGCGTTGCCGTCCATCGCGTTGACGCCTTCGTCGTCCAAGGCCCGGCTCGCGCGGCGCGCGCTGGCCGCGCGCGGCATGGTCGAGGCCGTTACCTGGTCGTTCATGCCCGCCTCGCAAGCCACCCTGTTCGGCGGCGGCAAGAACGCGCTGAAGCTGGCCAATCCGATCAGCGCCGATCTCGACGAGATGCGGCCTTCCATCCTGCCCAACCTGATCGCGGCCGCCGCGCGCAATGCCGATCGCGGCATGGGTGACCTGGCGTTGTTCGAGGTGGGCCCTCAATACGCGGGCGACCAGCCGTCCGACCAGGCGCTGATGGCCACCGGAATCTTGGCCGGCCGCACGGGCCCGCGCCATTGGGCCGCGGCGCCGCGCGCCGTCGATGTGTTCGACGCGAAGGCCGCGGCGCTTGCCGTTTTGCGCGCGTGCCGCGCACCGCTCGACAAGCTGCAGGTCACGACCGATGCGCCCGGCTGGTACCATCCGGGTAAGAGCGGCACGTTGCGTCTCGGCCCCGTCGTGCTCGCGCATTTCGGCGAATTGCATCCGAACGTGCTGAAGCCGTCAGACTTGCGCGGCGCGGGAGCCGGGTTCGAGGTCTACCTCAACGCCGTGCCCGAGCCGCGCGCGAAGAAGGGCAAGGCGCGGCCGCTCCTGAAGGCCTCGCCGTTCCAGCCGGTTGAGCGTGACTTCGCCTTCGTGCTTCCCGCCGACGTGGCGGCCGACAAGTTGCTGACCGCCGTGCGCCAGGCCGACAAGGTTCTGATCGCCGACGTGCAGATCTTCGACGTCTATACCGGTGACAAGGTGGGCGCGGGCAAGAAGTCGGTCGCGGTCGCCGTCACGCTACAGCCGACCGAGCGCACGCTGACCGACGCCGAGATCGAAGCGGTTGGCACGAAGATCGTCCAGAACGTCGAGAAGCAGACCGGTGGCGTCCTGCGGACTTGAGGTCTACAGCCAGCGCTTCTCCTGCCGGTCGTAACTGCCCACGCGCAGATCCGGTTTTTCCTTGATCAGCTCGCGCTTCTGCACGCGCTGGGAATCCGTGCGCGGGAAGTCGGCGCGGTATTCGTAGTAGCGCGGCACCTTGAAGGGGGCCAACTGCTTGGCGCAATGCGCGATGATGCGCTCGGGCGGCACTTGTTCGGGCGTGGCGCCCGGCATTAGCTGGATATAGGCCTTGGCCTCTTCGCCGCGATAAGAGTCGGGCACGGGCACAATGGCCACGTCCTCGATCTCGGGGATCGAGCGGATCACCCATTCGACCTCGCGGCAGGCGATGTTCTCGCCCGAGCGGCGCCCCATGTCCTTGAGGCGGCCGACGATATAAAGGTAGCCCTCGGAATCGAGGCGCGCCTGGTCGCCGGTGCGGAACCAGCCGTTGCGGAACGATTCGGCGTTGGCCGCGTCGTTCTTGTAATAGCCGTGCAGGATGCCGGCACCCTTCACGCACACCTCGCCCAACTCGCCTGTCTTCACCTGGTTGCCGTTCTCGTCTCGGCCACCATCACGCGCCGATAGGGGCTTTCGATGCCGCAGGTGCCCGTGCCCGTGCGCGCGAGAACCTCGTGGGCGGGCACATGGGTGCCCGGGCCGATCTCGGTCATGCCGTAGGCTTCCTGGCCGACGACATTGAAGCGCCGGTGATAGTCCGTGTGGTTTTCCTTGGACATCGCGAACAGCGTCGAGATCTTTAGTTTGTTCTTGCCGTCGTCGGGATGCTCGGGCTGCTTGTAGATGGCCTCGAACACGGCCACGTATTCGCAACCGTATTTGCGCACGTCGGACATGAAGCGCCTGGCGGACGGCTTTCGCGGCACATAGAGCGCCGCGCCGCCCGCGAAGATCGTGTTCGAGAACATCCGCTGCGGCACCATGTAGTACCAGCTGGAGCCGCAGTAGATGCGGTCGATGCTGGTGGCCCACATCTCGAACATGCACTTGCCGAGCTCCAGCCAATAGCGGTGCGAGAGCATGCAGCCCTTGGGGAAGCCCGTGGTGCCCGAGGTGTATTGGATATTCACCATGTCGTCGGGTGCGACAACCACCGCGGGCGGCGTCATGCCCTTGGCCGCGTCCATCACCTCGGGCCAATGGTGCCGATGGTGCGGCGAACGCTCGCCCACGACGATCATGCGCGCGGGATCGACCGGCGGCTTTTCGATCTGCGCGTAGATGGGCAGGAAGTCGCTGTGGATGACCAGATGGGTGGCTTCTGCGTTCTCCAGCACATAGGCCACTTCGCGCGGGGTGTAGGCGGTGTTGACCGGCACCATCACGGCGCCGAGTCGCCCGAGCGCGATCCAGGTCAGCGGATAGGCCTCGACGTTCGGCATCAGGACGCCGACATGCGAGCCCTTCTGGATGCCGAGCTTTGCGAAGGCCGCGGCCGTCTGGCGCGACAGCGCGTCGATCTCGCTCCAGGTCCGCTCGATGCCGTCGTCGATGAAGTTCCACGCCAGGCGCTTGCCGTGCTTGCGCGCCGTTTCCTCGACCGCGCCGAAGATTGTGGGCGGCAGCGCTTCGCTTTCCAAGCGGCGGCGGAACGCCTCGGGGTCTTCGACTTTGAAATCCGTGAACATCGGCGACTCCGGGGGCGTCGTGATTGGGCGGGCGGGGGATTTTCGGGAGGAGGAGGCTTGGCCGCAAGCCGTTTCGGCGAATGCTGGCGCCTATCGATACGGCAGCGCCATACTCGCCCGGCCACAAAGGGGGACGCTGCATGTGCCGCTGGATCGCCTATTCGGGCCGCCCGATCTTCCTCGACGATGCGCTCTTCACGCCCGAGAACTCGCTGATCCACCAGAGCTTGCACGCGAGCCGGGCGGTCACCGCCACCAACGGCGATGGCTTCGGCGTCGGCTGGTACGGCGAGCGGCCCACGCCCGGCCTCTACCGCGACATCCGCCCGGCCTGGAACGACGACAATCTGCGCAACATGTCCGAGCAGATTCGCTCGCGCCTGTTCTTGGCCCATGTGCGCCATTCGACGGGCACCGCTATTTCGCGCATGAACTGCCACCCGTTCCGCCACGGCAAATGGCTGTTCATGCACAACGGCCAGATCGGCGGCTACGAGCGGATACGGCGCGAGCTCGACATGCGCATCCCGGCCGAGCTGTATCCCGAGCGCGCGGGCACGACGGACAGCGAGGCGCTCTTTCTCCTGCTGTTGGGCCACGGGCTGGAGCAGGACGCGGCAGTCGCCTTCCGCCGCACGGTGGCCGAGATCGAAAGCGTGATGAAGGCGGCCGGCGTCGAGGCGCCCTTGCGCATGACGGCGGCGGCCAGCGACGGCGAGCCTATCTATGCCGTCCGCTATGCCAGCGACGGCAATTCACCCAGCCTGTTCTATGGCCATCGCGCCTTCGCCGACGCCACACCCGACGGCAGCGAGGTGGTGGTTTTGTCCGAACCGCTCGATTCCGAGGTCAAGCATAGGGTCGAGGTGCCCGATGCGCGCATCCTCGTGGCCGGGCCCGGCACGGTCGCCGCGACCCATTTCGCGCCTGGGCCCTAACACCTTTCAAATCCAGGGCTTTTTAGCGGCGGAATCGGTGTTTTTCGGCCCCGCCGCCATTGCGCCGTCACGGTGCCGTGCCTATGTTTCGCCGCACCCATGACAGACCTGTCCCACATCCGCAATTTCGCGATCATCGCGCATATCGACCATGGCAAATCGACCCTGGCGGATCGCTTGATCCAGCTCACGGGCGGCCTGACCGAGCGCGAGATGAGCGAGCAAGTGCTCGACAGCATGGACATCGAGCGCGAGCGCGGCATCACGATCAAGGCCCAGACCGTCCGCCTCACCTACAAGGCGAAAGACGGCGACACCTATCAGATCAACTTGATGGACACGCCGGGCCACGTCGACTTTTCCTACGAGGTCAGCCGCTCGCTGGCCGCTTGTGAGGGCGCACTTCTGGTTGTGGACGCGAGCCAGGGTGTGGAGGCGCAGACGCTGGCGAACGCGTATCTGGCCATCGATTCGAACCTGGAGCTGATCCCGGTCCTCAACAAGATCGACCTGCCCGCCGCCGACCCCGAGCGCATCAAGCAGGAGATCGAGGACGTCGTCGGCATCGACGCGTCCGAGGCGCTGCCCATCTCGGCCAAGACCGGCATGGGCGTCGACGCCGTGCTCGAGGCGCTGGTCACGCGCCTGCCGGCGCCCAAGGGCGACGAGAGCGCGCCGCTCAAGGCGCTTCTGGTCGACAGCTGGTATGACCCCTATCTCGGCGTCGTGGCGCTGGTGCGCGTGAAGGACGGCGTGCTGAAAAAGGGCCTGCGCGTCCGCATGATGTCGACGGGTGCGGTGCACGAGATAGAGCGCGTCGGCTATTTCACGCCCAAGGCCGTGCCGACGGATCGCCTCGGTCCGGGCGAGGTGGGTTTCGTCAACGCCTCGATCAAGCACGTGGCCGATTGCAAGGTCGGCGACACGCTGACCGAAGACAAGCGGCCGGCGACCGAGCCGCTGCCGGGCTTTCGTCCCTCGCTGCCGGTCGTCTTCTGCGGCCTGTTCCCGGTCGACGCCGCCGATTTCGAGCGGCTGCGCGAAAGCCTGGAGAAGCTCTCGCTCAACGATTCGAGCTTCGTCTACGAGGCCGAGACCTCTGCGGCGCTGGGCTTCGGTTACCGTTGCGGCTTCCTGGGTCTCCTTCATCTCGAGATCATCCAGGAGCGCCTGAGCCGCGAGTTCAACCTGGATCTGATCACCACTGCGCCCTCGGTCATCTACAAGCTGCACATGACCGACGGCGAGATGTTGGAGCTGCACAACCCGGCCGACATGCCGGATGTGGTGAAGATCGCGTCGATGGAAGAGCCGTGGATCAAGGCCACCATCTTCGTGCCTTCGGCGCATCTGGGCGGTGTGCTGGCGCTGTGCACCGACCGGCGCGGCGAACAGGTCGACCTGACCTTCGCCGGCGACCGCGCCATGGCCGTCTACCGACTGCCGCTTAACGAAGTGGTCTACGATTTCCACGACCGGCTGAAGTCGGTCAGCCGCGGCTATGCCAGCTTCGACTACCACGTGGACGGCTACCGCGAGGCCGACCTGGTCAAGCTGTCGATCCTGGTCAACAGCGATCCGGTCGACGCGCTGGCCATCATCGTCACGCGCGCGCGCGCCGAAAGCCGCGGGCGTCAGTTGTGCGAGCGGCTGAAGGATTTGATCCCGCGCCAGCTGTTCAAGATCGCCATCCAGGCCGCTATCGGCGGCCGTGTCGTCGCGCGCGAGACCGTCAGCGCGATGCGGAAGGACGTGACCGCCAAGTGCTACGGCGGCGACATCAGCCGGAAGCGCAAGCTCCTCGACAAGCAGAAAGAGGGCAAGAAGAAGATGCGCCAGTTCGGCAAGGTCGAGATTCCGCAGACCGCCTTCCTTGAGGCGCTCAAGCTCGACGACTGATGCGTCAGTGCCGGTGCGGCTTGCGCCGCGTCACCAGCAGGAAGACCACCCCCAAGAAGCCCGATGGCACCCAGGCTGGCATGGTCAGCAGCGGGAAGACGCCGCGATTCCAGACGGCGGGATCTATATAGGCCTGCACCCACGCTTGCGCACGGATCAGGCTGCCGGGCGAAAGCGAGTACCACAGGGCGCCGATCGGTTGGGTGTCGATCACGCCCGCTCGCACCGAGCGCAGAACATCCGGCACCAGCGCCACCACGGCGACCACGATCAAAAGCCAGCCGAGGAAGCGGAGCGGCCGCACGGGCGGTTCGTCTAGACGCCTTCGACGACGATGATGTCGCGCGTGGCCGATGGCTTGGCGTGCTTCAGCGCCTCGGCATACTCGGGCGAGTTGTAGCAAGCCACGGCTTTTTCCAGGCTCTCGAACTCGACCAGCACGTTGCGCGCATAGCTCGTGCCTTCCAGCGTCTCTGTCTTGCCGCCGCGCGCCAGGAACTTGCCGCCGTGCTTTTGGATGGCAGGGCCGGCCAGCGCCGCGTACTTCGCATAGCCGTCGGGGTTGGTGACGTTGACGCGTCCGATCCAATAGGCGAGCAAGGGTTTCTCCTTTTGGGGCGCGGAAACGCTAGCACGGACCATGCGCGTTGTCGCCTTCCGCCGGGCAGTATAGAGTTTTTGCCTGTCCGGCCGGCGCCGGACACTGCAACAGGGATGGGGAGTGGGTGATGGATAAGTCGAACCGGCGTCCAGCGGGCGTAACACGTCGTAAAATACTGACCACAAGCGCCAGCATCGCCGCGGCCACCTCGGTCAGCGGGCCGCTGATCCTGACCGCCGGCAAGGCGCGCGCGGCGGGCAAGCTGTACTTCGCCACCTATGGCGGCTCGTACGGCGAGGCGCTGGATGAAGTGTTCTTCAAGCCCTTCACCAAGGAAACTGGCGTCGAGGTCGTGCAGACCGCCCCCGCCGACCTGGCTAAGTTGAAGGCCCAGGTGACGGCCGGCAGCCCCGAGTGGGACATCGTCGAGATGCTGCCCACCGAAACCATCACCGCCACGACCGAAGGGCTTCTGCAGCCGATCGACTATTCGGTCGTGCAGATGGGCGACCTGCTGTATCCGCAGGCCAAGCAGCCGACCTCGGTGTCGGTGTTCACCTATACGGGCGGCATCGGCTACGACAAGACGCGTCATCCCGATGGCAAGCATCCCGGCACCTTCGCGGATTTCTGGAACGTACAGAAATTCCCCGGCCGCCGCGGCCTGCGCTCGCGCCCGAACGACACGCTGGAGATCGCCATCCTGGCGTCGGGCACCGATCCCAAGAACGTCTATCCCATCGACGTGGACAAGGCGTTTAAGATGCTGGACGAAATCAAGCCGCATATCCGTAAGTGGATCGAGACGGCGCCCCAGTCGGTGCAACTGATCCAGACCAACGAGTTGGATTTCACCTACACCTTCAACGGCCGCGTCTTCGGTGCGAATCAGCAGGGCATTCCGTTGGGCTATTCCTCCGAGCAGCTTCTGATTTTCTTCAACAACTTCACCGTGCCCAAGGGTGCGAAGAACCCGGGCGACGCCATGAAGCTCATCGCCTCCATGATGAAGCCGGAGCGGCAGGCTGCGTTCTGCGAAAAGATCGCCTATCCGCCGGTGACCAAGAAGGGCATGGAGCTGGTGTCGCCCGCGATCAAGAAGGAATGGGTGCCCGATCCCAACAATCCGAAGAACCTGGCCATCAATTCGGAGTGGTGGGGCGCGCCCGGACGCTTTGCCGAACTGACCGAGCGGTTCAAGAAGTGGATGCTGACCTGATCTAAGGCGCGACGGCGGCGCGGAGCGAATCCGCGCCGCCATGCGGCGTTTTACGATTCGACGACCGCCAAACATTCCATCTCGACCAGAAGCGACGGATAGACGATGTCGGCCTTCAAGGTCGCGCGCGCCGGCGGGTTGTCGCCGAACACCTCGCGGTAGGCTTCGTTCATGCCTTCGTAGAGCGCGTAGTCGGACAGATAGACAGTGATCTTCAGCACATCCTTGGCCTCCGCGCCCACGCCCGCCAGGGCGGCCAGAAGGTTGGTCAGGGTCTGGCGCGTCTGGGCGCGGATGTCGCCTTCGCCCACCACCTTGCCGTCGAGACCGATGGAAGCCATGCCGGCGGTTGCAACCATGGAGCCGATCCGCGTGACCTGGCTGTAGCAGCCGATCGGACGGTGCAGCCCGGGCGGATTCATCGAGCGCGCGGTCATCGCGGGATCCTTTCGCTGTGGGGAAGGGGGTGGGGTCTAGAAAGCGCCGCAGGACGTTGCGGGTGACGGTCGAGACGTTGTTGCGGAACCCTTGGCACGGCAGGCTGGCCGACCACGAGATGGAGCCGACGGAAAACACCGCCCCGCCGCCCGCTGTCTCGAAGAACACCATGTCCGCGCGCACCAGCGGGTTCTCGGTCCCGCCAATGATGTAGTTGGTCGCGGGCATGTCTTCCTTGGTGATCATCATGTCGTCGGTGTGGTTCTCGGAGGTGGCCACGACCAGCGCGTGCGCTGGTGAGCCGAGCGCACGGTCGTAGCGGTCGATTTCCTGCCCCGCCGCGCCGTTGCCCGCGATGCCGAAATCGCCGATTTTCTCGTCCGGCCCAATGTTGTCGAAGATGAACGCCGCGCGCGGGTCGCGGCTTTGTTCGGTGCGCCGGTAATAGGAGCCGACGTCGAAGCCCTAAGCGCTGAAGCCCACGCCCAGCAGGCGGTTCGGCGCGGGGCCGACGCGCCGCCACATGCCGCCGTGTTCGCCGTTGAAGCTCATATAGTACTCGCCGGATTCGGCTTCCCACGGCCGCGTGCCGTCTTCCGCGCGGCGCAGCTCGATGATGCCGGGCGTCTCGGCATGGAATGCGACGCGCCAATAGAAGCCGTTGCCGCCGAGATACATCAGCCGGCCGCGGCCATCGACGAAGTCCTGCAGCGCATCCCACATGGTGGTCGAGATGTATTCCGGGTGGTTGCCGGTGACGACGCAGCGATAGCCTTCCAGGGCCACGGCACCTTCGCGGTCCAGATCCTCGTCGGTCACGATGTCGACCGGCTCGACCATGGCATCGAACCAAGCCAGAAGGAAGCCGTCGTCGTTGAAGGCCGAGAGCGTGGTGTTCGGCCGCATATTGACGATCGGGCGCAGGCGCGAGGAAATCGCCATGCCGCTGCCGTCGCTGTGGACGGTGTAGAGCGAGTCGCCATAGCTGGGGCGCTCATTCAGGAACAGATCGGCCGGTACCAGTTCGGGCAACTGGCCCAGGAACATTTCGTAAAGCCGGCTGCGGTTCATCACCCGGTAATTGGCATAGGCCATGTAGGTGGCGGTCGAGGCCAGGAAGCAGACGTCCGCGCCCGGCCGCCCGCGTGGCGCGCGCACGTAGAAGACGACATGCTCCGGATCGCCGCCGTTCTCCAGGCGCGCGGCATAGACGCCGCTAGGCAGGTCGGCGGGCAGGGTGAATTCGAAATCGCTCTCCCAGCGCGCGTCCGACAGATCGTCGTCGTGGAAATGGATGGCGCCGTAATGGTCGGGCGCCGCGCGCCAATCGTGCCATTGGCCCGTCCAGTTCCACCCTTTCATGGCGCGGGCCGGCAAGTTGATCGTGCGCCCGTTCAGGCCATTGCCGGAAATGTCGGTGATGCGCTCGCTGCCGATGTCACGCGAGAAATCCCATGCGCCGATTGCGGGGCTCGGCATGCCGCCGCCGTGCAGTGCTTCAAGTCCCCGCGCATCCAGCGCCGTGCCGGCCAGGCGCGGGCTGTCGAGCTTGCCGTTGTAGTGGGCGTGGACGAGCGGCAGCCCATGTTCCTCGCCGCCCGCGTGCTCGGCCGCGAACAGAAGCGGGCCGTCGCCCTGGGCGCGTAGGCGGGGCGGCAGATGGCCCGTGACGGTTGCCGTCGCGGGCGCGATCGGATCGTCGCGCACGGGTCGCTGGTGCAGCACGGTACGGCCCGTTTCGGAATCATAGTTGGCCGCGACCAGCGCCCATTCGCGAACGGGCAAAGGTTTCCCCACCGTCATGCGCCCGTCGCCGAGCGCGATGGACAGCGCGCCGCTTTCATCGAGCGCCAGCGAAAATCCGGTCGCGGAGGCGGGCGACCATGTGGAGGCCAGCACTTGGCGTCCACGCCCGGGCAGGGTCGGCCAGACCATCGCGTGAATGGTGAAGCTGGACAGACGATCAAGGGCAGGCCGCCGGTCGATCAGGGCCCATGAACCCAAGCGGATGGCCTGGCAGCGGCCGCGATGATGCCCCTCGAAGGAACTTGGCGCCGGGCGCTCGATGATCCCCGGACCCTTCGGGTGCGCGTCGTTGCAGATCAGGCGGACCAGCCTTGCGTCGTATTCCGCCCGGCCGCCCTCGCAACTGATCTTGAACGCGATGGTTTCGCAGGGCCGCACGCTGATCTTGTCGGTGTAGCCGGCGATGGTCTTCATGGCTCAGTCCATCGCCAAGTCTTGGCCGAAATGACGCCGCCAGCGCAGCTTGAAGACCGCCCATTCGGCGGCGTTCCAGTCGGTGAAGATCGTGTCGGGGTGCAGGATCAGCTTCTCGCCCTTGATGCCGGTGAACTGCACCAGCATCCATTCGCGCTCGGGCTTGGTGCGCAGCAGGGCGTATTTGCCCGCGGTCGGCTCGCCCCGGAGGGGGCGCAGAGGCCGCTGCAAGCCCGGGCTGTGGTGGCCCAGCGGGCGGGCCTTGAATTCGGCGGCCAGGGCGGGATCGGGCTTGATCGGGTGGGTCATGGGCCGCACCGATCCTCACACAGGGCGTGGCCGGAATCGAGCGTGCCGCGCGCGTTGGCGGCCCGGCTCACGACCGCTAGAGTTTCCGGCCCAAGGATCGTGGGGGAAAGCCGGACAATGTTCATCGATTTCGAGACCATCGCACCCGAGGCGCTGCGCGCGCGGGCCGAAGGAGAAAATCTTCCGCCCACGCTCGGCGCGCTGCTCGACCGCACGGTCGAGCGTCACGGCGATCAGCCGGCCCTCGATTTCTTCGACGATGGAAAACGCCTGACCTGGCGCGAGTTGCGGGCGGCATCCGACCGCGCGGCCAACGCGTTGCGGGGCATCGGGATCAAGAAGGGCACCCACGTCGCCGCGCTTATGTCCAACGTGATCGAATTTCCGATCCTGTGGCTGGCACTGGCCCGCCTTGGCGCTGTTTTGGTGCCGATCAACACCGGCTACACGGCGCGCGAAATCACGTATGCGCTGGAGGACAGTGACGCCCGATACCTCGTCATCCACGACGAGTTGTTGCCGCTGTTCGAATCCCTCGACGACAAGATCGTTCCGCCAGAGCGGCTCGTGGTCCTGGGCGCCCGCGCGCCCGGCTACCCGCACCAATGGGCGTCGCTCGTGGCCGAGGCCGATGAAGCCTTCACGCCGTCGGAGCCGGTCGGTCCCGACGATCTGCTGAACATCCAATACACCTCGGGCACCACGGGCTTCCCAAAGGGCTGCATGCTGCCGCACCGTTATTGGGTCGCGATCGGCCAGTCCTGCGCGGCGTCCTACGGCACGCATGTGGACCGCGTCTATGGCGGCTTCAACTTCTTCTACATGATCTGCCAGCGCTTCCTGGCGCATTGCATGATCCAGGGCTCGGCCTTGTTCGTGCCGCGCAAGCCGGCCATCCGCGACTTCATGGCCCATGTCCGCGCGCACAACTGCGACTACACCTCGGTGTTCGAATCCTCGGTGTTCAAGTACGCACCGCATCCGGACGACCCGAAGAGTCGTCTCAAGGTCGTGAACACCTTCGGCCTGGCCAAGGACTGCCACGCCGATTTCCAGCGCCGCTTCGATGTGCTGGCGCAGGAGTTCTACGGCATGACCGAGGTGGGGCTGGTGCTCTACATGCCCGCGCACGAGGTGATGGGCATGATCGGCAAGGGCTCGTGTGGGGTCGAGGCGCCCTTCGCGCGCCTGATGATCGCCGACGAGAACGGCCGGCCCGTGAAGCAGGGCGAACCCGGCGAGCTGTGCGTGAAGGGGCCGGCCATTCTGAAGGGCTATTACAAGAAGCCCGAGGCCAACGCCGAGTCGTTCCGCGACGGTTGGTTCCGCACCGGCGACATGTTCCGCCAGGACGAGCGCGGCTTCTTCTATATCGTCGGCCGCTTCAAGGACATGGTGCGCCGTTCGGGCGAGAACATCGCGGCGCGCGAGGTCGAAACCGTGCTGCGCACCTTGCCTCAGGTACAGGACGCGGCCGTGGTGCCCGTGCCCGACGATTTCCGTGGCGAGGAGGTGAAGGCCTATATCGCGTTGATGCCGGGCCTTACGCGCGACGATCTGACGCCCGAGCAGATCGCCTCCCATTGCGAGGCGCGGCTGGCCCGCTTCAAGGTGCCGCGCTACATCGAATACAAGGACAGCTTCCCACGCACGGAATCCGGCCGGGTGCAGAAGAAGAAGCTGGTCGCGGAAAAGACCGATCTGCGCGTCGGCGCCTTCGACCGGCAGGATGGCGTCTGGCGCTAGCTATTCGTACTGCGCGAACAGCGCATCGCGCCATTGGAGCGCGGCCGCTAACCCCTGCGTGCGGCGCAGCTCCTCGAAATGGCGGTACTCGGGCGTCTCGGTCGCGTCCATCATGCTGCAGGCTTCGACGCCATAGCGCAGTGCGCTGCTGAAGCCTTGCGCCTCCAAGGTCTGGTTGAGCGCGCGCTTGTTCCATTGCAGGCAGGCCAGCGCCACCTGCGACATGCGCTTGGCGATCTTCATCGTCTGTGCCCGCAGTGCGGCCTTGGGGAAGACGCGGTTGACCAGGCACAGTCGCAAGGCTTCGTCCGCACCGAACGTGTCTCCGGTGTAGATCAGCTCGCGTGCCCGCTGCCCCACGATCCACGGCATGACGAGCGTGGCGATGCCGAAGGAGAAGCGCGTCTCGATGACCGCGAACTTGGAATCGTCGGAGCAGTAGCGCACATCGCACATCTGCGCGAACTCCAACGCGCCGCCCAGGCACCAGCCGTCGATCATGGCGATGGTGGGCTTGGAGCAACGCCAGACGGCGTAGGTGTATTCGCAGTCACTGGCCATGCGGTCGCGCAACGCGTCGATGGGCGGCTGACTTTCCGGCAATTCCTTCAGGTCATAGCCGGCGGAAAAGGATTTTCCGCCCGCGCCGGTGACGACGATGACGCGGATGTTGGGGTCCTCGTCGGCGCGGCGCACGGCCTCGGGAATCTCGCGCCGCAGGGGCTCGTTGAAGGCGTTGTGCTGCTTCGGGCGATTGAACGAGATGACCGCGACCCGCTCGTCCGTCTCGTAGGTGATGGCTTCGTAGCCCATTTCGCTCTCCCCTGCGCGGAGAACGCTAGCCGTGGTCCTCGATGACGTCCAGGAAGGTCTGGCCGTAGCGGGCCAGCTTGGTTTGGCCGACGCCGTGGATATGGTGCATCTGGTCCAGCGAGTCCGGCCGCAACGAGGCCATCTCCATCAGCGTGCGGTCGCTGAAGACCACATAGGCGGGCTGGCGGATGCGCTTGGCGATGCTGCTGCGCAGATCCTTCAGCGCGGTCAGAAGCGCGGCGTCCTTGTCCGCGACCGGCACCGCTGCGCCCTTGCCGTTTGTCTTGGACTTGCCCTTGGCGGACGCCTCTAGAACGTCCTTGCGCAGATCGATGCGCTGGGCGCCACGCAGTACGCCGCGCCCTTCGTCGGTCACGGTCCAGCGGCCGAACTCGGCGATGTCGAGATAGATCAGCCCTGCGCCGTAGAGCTGGCGGAAGATCGATCGCCATTCGCGCGCGTTGCGGTCGCGCCCGACGCCGAAGGTCGGTAGCGAATCGTGTCCGCGCGCGCGAACCACATCTGTCGCGTTGCCGACCAGGATGTCGACCAGATGCTCGGTGCCGAAGCGTTCGCCCGTGCGCAGGATGGCCGACATGGCCTTCTGCGCCTCGACCGTGCCGTCGAACACCTCGGGCTTGTCCAGGCACAGGTCGCAATTGCCGCACGGGCCGGAGATCTCGTCGAAATAGGCCAAGAGGACTTGGCGGCGGCAGCGCGGCGTCTCGCACAGGGCGATCAAGGCGTTGAAACGCTGGCGCTCGATGCGCTTGCGCTCCTCGGGTGCGCCGCTGTCCTCGATCTGCATGCGACGGAAGCGCATGTCGTCGAGGCCATAGAGGGTGAGGGTGTCGGCCGGCAGCCCGTCGCGGCCCGCGCGGCCGATCTCCTGGTAGTAGGCTTCCACGCTCTGCGGCAGGTCGGCGTGGCCGACGAAGCGCACATCGGGCTTGTCGATGCCCATGCCGAAGGCGACCGTCGCCACCACGACGACGCCGTCGTCCTGTAGGAACGTATCTTGGTTCCTGTGGCGCACGGCGGGATCGAGCCCGGCGTGATAGGGCAGGGCGCGATGGCCCGCCTGAATCAGGCTCGCAGCCAGCTCCTCGGTCTTGCGGCGCGAGGCGCAATAGATGATGCCGTTCTCGCCCTTATGGGCGGCCACGAATTCCTGGATCTGTTTCGGCGCCTTGTTCTTGGCGCGCATGGCCAGGCGCAGATTGGGCCGGTCGAACGAGCGGATGAAGGTGCGCGGCGGCGCATCGAACAGCTTGTTGCCGATGTCGGAACGCGATGGTCTGTACCCGGCCGAGATCCGCGCGCGCCTTGCCCAACTCCAGATACTCGGGCCGGAAATCATGCCCCCATTGCGAGACGCAGTGGGCCTCGTCGATGGCCAAGAGCGCGACCTTGGCCTCGCGCAGCATGCGCGTCGTGCCCGGCTGCATCAGCCGCTCGGGCGCGACATAGAGAAGGCGCAAGGTTCCATCGCGGATGGATTGCTGGATGCGGCGATTCTCATCGGCATCGTTTGACGAGTTGAGGCTGGCGGCCTCGACACCGTATTCCCGCAACTGCCCGACCTGGTCGCGCATGAGCGAGATCAGCGGCGAGACCACGACGGTGATGCCGGGCCGCACCAGGGCAGGAAGCTGATAGCAGAGCGACTTGCCGCTGCCCGTCGGCATCACGGCCAGCACGTCCTCGCCGTCGAGAACGGCTTGGACGACCTCTTCTTGGCCGGGGCGGAAGGTGGGGAAGCCGAACACGGTTTCCAGACACGCCTTGGCGTCGCTCAACAATTTCGTCATGGCGCCGGAGGCTCGCGAGTCATGACGTTCCATAACATAAAGCGAGCAGCCAGGGGCGACGGAAACGTCAGACCTCTTGCCCTGCGCACCAGCCGCTCGACCACGCCCATTGGAAATTGTAGCCGCCGAGCCAGCCGGTCACGTCCACGGCCTCGCCGATGGCGTAAAGCCCGGGCACGTCGCGCGCCGCCATCGTGCGTGACGACAAGCCCTGTGTGTCGATGCCGCCCGCCGTGACCTCGGCCTTGGCCCAGCCTTCCGAGCCCGACGGCACGATCTCCCATTGTTGGACGCGGCGCGCCAATGTCTCCAGCGCCGTATCGGGCAAGTTCGCCATCGTCGTGGCCGAGGGCGGCAAAGCGGATTCGGCGAGCGCCTGGGCCAAACGCGCGGGCAGGAACTCGGCCAGAACGGTCTTGGGTTCGGCCCGGGACCGCGAATGCCGCCGGTCCTTGAGGAAGGCCAGGGCGTCAAGATCGGGCGCCAAGTCGAGGGTGATCGCCGCGCCCGGCCGCCAATAGGACGAGATCTGCAGGATCGCCGGGCCGGACAGGCCGCGATGGGTGAACAGCATCGCTTCGCGGAACTGTGTTTTGCCGCAGGATACGATCGCTTCGGTCGCGACGCCCGAAAGCGACTGGAAGAAGGGCAGAGCGTCCGCCGCGACCTTCAGCGGCACCAGCGCGGCGCGCGGCTCGACGATGGCCAGGCCGAATCGTCGCGCCAGATCGTGGGCGAAGCCGGTCGCGCCCATCTTGGGAATCGACAGCCCGCCCGTGGCCAGCACCAAGGATGGCGCCTCGAACGCGCCGACCGACGTCTCGACACGGAAGCGCTCTGTGCGCGTGACATCCGTGATCTTGTGGCCGAGCCGCAGGTCTACGTGGCCCGCTTCGCATTCCGCCCGCAGCATGGCGACGATGGCGCGCGACGAGCCATCGCAAAAGAGTTGGCCCAGCGTCTTCTCGTGATAGGCGATGCCGTGGCGCTCGACCATCGCGATGAAGTCGTGCTGGGTGTAGCGCGCCAGGGCGGATTTGCAGAAATGCGGGTTGGCCGATAGGAAACGCTCCGGCCCCGCATCGAGGTTGGTGAAGTTGCAGCGCCCGCCGCCGGAGATGAGGATCTTGGCGCCCGGCTGGTCCAAGTGCTCCAGCAGCAGAACGCGACGGCCGCGCTGGCCGGCCACAAGCGCACACATCAGCCCCGCGGCGCCGGCGCCCAGTACGATCGCATCGAAGGATTCCATGGCCGGTGCTTAGAGGGCGCGCGCGACCGGCGCAAGGCGAGACGATGGGCGCGCGCCTGCGCTAAGGTCGAAGCGGCATGCGGAGGGGAATGCCATGGAAGCCGATCGTCTGGACCGAAAGGTCAGCCGCCGGATCATCCCACTGATGATGGTTCTGTACCTGTTCGCCTTTCTCGACCGCGTGAATATCGGCTTCGCCGCGCTCACCATGAACAAGGATTTAGGCTTCACGCCTTATATCTATGGCTGGGGCGCGGGCATCTTCTTCCTCGGCTATATCCTGTTCGAGGTGCCCAGCAACATCGTGCTGGCCAAGGTCGGCGCGCGGCTGTGGATCTGCCGCATCATGGTGACCTGGGGCATGGTCGCGTCCGCCATGGCGTTCGTGGATAGCGCATGGAGCTTCTACATCCTGCGCTTCCTCTTGGGCGTGGCGGAGGCCGGCTTCCTGCCCGGCATGATCTTCTATCTGACCTATTGGTTTCCCGCGGCGCGGCGCGCGAAGTTCGTCGCCCTGTTCATGGCCGCGGTGCCGCTGGCCAGCGCGCTCGGCGCGCCGGTTTCGGGCTTCATCCTGGGCATCGACGGCGTGCTCGGCCTCAAGGGCTGGCAATGGCTGTTCATCCTGGAAGGGTTGCCGTCATGTCTCTTGGGCGTCTTGGTGCTGTTCCTCCTGCCGGACGGCCCGGCGAAGGCGACATGGCTGACGGATGCGGAGAAGGCCGAGATCGCCGACCGGCTCGCGCGCGACCGCGCGCAGAACCCGCATAAGGTCCACGAATCGCTGTGGCCCGCCTTGCGCGATTATCGCGTGGTCGCGCTGGGCTTCGTCTATTTCGGCATCGTCGTCGGCCTCTACGGCATCGGCCTGTGGCTGCCACAGATCATCAAGGCCATGGGTTTCACCAATGCGCAGGTCGGTTTGATCGTGGCGGTGCCCTATTTCGCCAGCGCCGCCGCGATGATGTTGTGGGGCCGGCACAGCGACCGCACGGGTGAGCGCGTCTGGCACGTGGCGTTGCCGGCGCTCGTCAGCGCCGCGGGCTTTCTCGCCAGCATCTATCTCGATTCGATCGTGCTGCAGCTCTGCGCGCTGGGCGTCGCCTGCATCGGCATCTATTCGGCGTTGGGCCCGTTCTGGACCTTGCCGTCGATGTTCCTCGGCAGCATGGGTGCTGCCGCCGGTATCGCCTTCATCAATTCCGTCGGCAATGCGGGCGGTTTCCTCGGCCCCTATCTGGTCGGCTGGATCAAGGAAGCGACCGGCAGTTTCCATCTGGGCATAGCCGCCCTGGCGGTGGGTATGATCGGCGCTGCGGTCCTGGTCCTGTCGCTGGCGCGCGTGCTCCATCTGGCCGCGGCCCGGCGCAGTCCCGCATGACGCGGCTTTCCTCGCCCGCGGCGCAGCGCAACCGCGATCTGATCCTCGACGTCTTGCGCATGCATTTGCCGCCGAAAGGGCTCGCGGTCGAAGTGGCCAGCGGCTCGGGCGAGCATGTCGTCCACTTCGCCCAACATCTGCCCGGCCTCGTCTTCCAGCCCAGCGATCCGGACGAAGAGGCGCGCGACAGCATCGATGCATGGGTGGAGGAGGCGGGCCTCGGCAACGTGAAGCCCGCGCTCGATCTCGACGTCACGCGTCGCCCATGGCCGTTCGTCAACGCGGCCGCGATCCTCTGCATCAACATGGTGCATATCTCGCCGTGGCCCGCGACCGAGGCGTTGGTCGCGGGCGCCGCGCGTCATTTGGCGCCGAATGGCGTTCTTTATTTATACGGGCCGTACAAGCGGGAGGGCGTCCACACCGCGCCCAGTAACGAGGCCTTCGACCAATCCTTGCGCGCGCGCGATTCCGCCTGGGGCGTGCGCGATCTGGAGGCGGTGGTGTCGCTGGCCGTCGCCGCGGAGTTTTTGGAACCTGCCATCGTGCCCATGCCCGCCAACAACCTGTCAGTGGTGTTCCGCCGCGCAGTGTAGGCAATTCTTCGAGGAGGGACGCATGTCCGTCAGAAGCAAGCGCTGTGCGCCCTGCTGACCGCGTGTCTCGCCTTCATGCCCGCGGCCCAGGCCAGGGGGTGGACCGGCCGGGGGCCCCGATTGGATTTTTCGGCAAATAAGGTGCATTTTCCGCCCGTAATGGCGGTTTAGGCCCCTAGGACGGAGGCCCATGATCCGCCCGCCCAATCAACAAGGACTGTCTCATGCCCCATTATCGCTCCCGCACCTCCACCCACGGCCGCAACATGGCAGGCGCCCGCGGCCTTTGGCGTGCGACGGGCATGACCGACTCCGATTTCGGCAAGCCGATCATCGCGATCGCGAACTCCTTCACCCAGTTCGTGCCCGGCCACGTCCACCTGAAGGATCTGGGCCAGATGGTCGCGCGCGAGGTCGAGAAGGCCGGCGGCGTGGCCAAGGAATTCAACACGATCGCCGTCGACGACGGCATCGCCATGGGCCATGACGGCATGCTCTACAGCCTGCCGTCGCGCGAGCTGATCGCGGACGCGGTCGAATACATGGTGAACGCGCACTGCGCTGACGCGATGGTGTGCATCTCCAATTGCGACAAGATCACGCCGGGCATGTTGATGGCGGCGATGCGCCTGAACGTGCCGGTCGTCTTCATCTCGGGCGGCCCGATGGAGGCCGGCAAGGTCGTGCTCGGCGGCAAGACCAAGAAGGTCGATCTGATCACGGCCATGGTCGCCGCCGCCGATTCGAGCGTGAGCGACGAGGACGCCAAGGTCATCGAGCGCTCGGCGTGCCCGACCTGCGGCTCCTGCTCCGGCATGTTCACGGCCAACTCGATGAACTGCCTGACCGAAGCGCTGGGTCTCGCGCTGCCCGGCAACGGCACGGTCGTGGCCACGCATGCCGATCGCAAGCGGCTGTTCCTCGAGGCCGGCTGGCTGATCGTCGATCTGGCCAAGCGCTGGTACGAACAGGAAGATGCGACCGCCCTGCCGCGCACGATCGCGAACAAGGCGGCGTTTGAGAACGCCATGTCGCTCGACATCGCCATGGGCGGCTCGACCAACACCGTGCTGCATCTTTTGGCCGCGGCCGAAGAAGGCGGCGTCGATTTCAAGATGGCCGACATCGACCGGCTGTCGCGCCGCGTGCCGAACCTGTGCAAGGTCTCGCCGTCGGTTGCCGACGTGCATGTGGAAGACGTCCACCGCGCGGGCGGCGTCCTGGGCATCCTGGGCGAACTGGATCGTGCCGGTCTGCTCGACACAACGGTGCCGACCGTGCACGAAGCCACGCTCGGCTCCTCGCTCGCGCGCTGGGACGTGAAGGGCAACCCGACCGAGGCCGTCACCACCTTTTTCCGCGCGGGTCCGGGCGGCGTGCGCACGACCGAGGCGTTCAGCCAGGACAAGCGCTACGATTCGCTCGACGTCGACCGTGAGAAGGGCGTGCTGCGCGATGCCGAACATGCCTTCAGCAAGGACGGCGGCTTGGCTGTGCTCTACGGCAACATCGCGCTCGACGGCGCCATCGTGAAGACGGCCGGCGTCGATCCGGCCTCGCTGACCTTCAGCGGGCCCGCGCGCATCTTCCACAGCCAGGACACGGCGGTCACCGCCATTCTGGCCGGCCAGATCAAGGCGGGCGACGTGGTGTTGATCCGCTACGAGGGCCCCAAGGGCGGCCCCGGCATGCAGGAGATGCTGTATCCGACCAGCTATCTGAAGTCGAAAGGGCTGGGCAAGGCCTGCGCCCTCGTCACCGACGGGCGCTTCTCGGGCGGCACCTCGGGCCTGTCCATCGGCCATATCTCGCCGGAAGCGGCCGAGGGCGGCGCCATCGGCTTGGTGGAGGAAGGCGACAGCATCGAGATCGACATCCCCAACCGTTCGATCCGCGTCGCCTTGTCCGACGACGTGCTGGCCGAGCGGCGGCGCAAGATGGATGCGAAGGGCGATGACGCCTGGCACCCGGGCCCGCGCCCGCGCAAGGTGACGGCCGCGCTCGAAGCCTATGCGGCGCTGACCACCAGCGCCGCGCGCGGCGCCGTGCGGGACGTCAGCCAGGTGCGCCGCAAGCGTTAGGCGGGAGCGGTCCCTCTTGTCGGGAGCGGGCGTGCTTGGGCATTCTATAAGCGGGTAACCCAAGCGCTCCTGCATCGGAGGTTCGCCATGACGGAGATTCGGTCTTTTTCCGGTCCCCATGTTTGGACCGGCGCCGAGATCGGCGCCACCAAGCGCTGGATCCGCGACGTCACCTCGGCCCAGTTGGCCGACCTGGACCGCGCCATCGCGGCCACGCGCGGAACGCCGTGGGATCAGGTCACGAAGGAGAGCTTTTCCCTGCCATCCTTCGCGCCCTTGGCCGAAGGAGTGCGCGCGGAGCTGGAGGAAGGCACCGGTATCTTCCGCCTGCAGGGCCTGCCGGTCGGCAAGTACGAGATCGAAGACATCCGCCGGATGTATTTCGGCCTCGGCTGCCATATCGGCGCGCCGGTCACGCAAAACCGCTTTGGCGAGATGATGCGCGTGATCCAGGACGAAGGGGCCGAAGTCGGCCAACGCTACGGCCAGATGCAGGACAAGGACGGCGCGTTCCTCTCGTCGTACGCGCGCACGAAATCCAGCGGAGGCTTACGCTTCCACACCGACCGTGTCGACGTGGTCACGCTGTTGTGCGTCAACCAGGCGAAGAAGGGCGGGCACAGCAAGTTGGCCAGCACCTGCGCCATCCACAACGCCATGCTGGCCAAGCGGCCCGATCTGGTGGAGCTGCTCTATCACGACTACTGGCGCAGCCGGCTGGGCGAGGAGGAGGGCGGCGACAAGCTGGTCTACAACCTGCCGGTCTTCGCCGTGTGCGACGGAAAATTCACCAGCCATTACTCGCGTACCTACGTGGAGGCCGCGCAGAAGCTGCCCAACGTGCCGAAGCTCACACCCCGACAAAACGAGGCGCTCGACCTCTTGGCCGAGACTGCGTACGCGCTCTGCTACGAGATGACGCTCAAGCCCGGCGACTTCCAACTTCTCAACAACCACGTCATCTACCACGCGCGCGACCCGTTCGAGGACGATCCGGCCACGGGCCAGGTGCGCATGCTGCTGCGCCTGTGGCTGTCGATGCCCAACAGCCGGGCGCTGCCGGAGAACCACCGCATCCTGTGGCGCAAGGTCGAGGCCGGCGTTCTGCGGGGCGGCATCCAGCCGCGCGAGGAACGCGCGGCCTGACGCGGGCAGGCTAGCCGCTAGGCCACTTCCTCTCGGCGATCAGACGCGCCATTTCTCGCCGTGCCGTGGCCAGAAGATGGCGCGCGGCATGGCTCAAGGGCTCTCCCGCCGCAGTCACGAGCTTCAGGCGCCGGATCAGGTTCGGCTTAACGACCCGCGCGGCCGCGAATCGTCCCTGCAGCACGTCGGCATGGGCGGCGGCCAACTGGAAGACCGTGAACAGGGTCCCGCGCGCGATCAGGCTGCGGATCGACGACCCGTCCGGCAAGCTGCTGGAAGAGGTTAATGCTTGGCTTGGCGGGGAAGAACGGCTGAAGACCGGCTATCGCCTTGAGAAGTTCCAGTTCAAAGTGACCTGACTGGGTTTTTTTGTACCGAGCGGTTTGTTAGAACCTGTCTTGGAAATGAGCCTATTGATTGATCTGCCCCCTTTGAAGTGGTCCTCCCTGAGGTATGTTTTTGCCATGAAGGAGGACGACGATGGCGAGGAAGAGACACACGGCAGAAGAGATCGTTGCGAAGCTGCGGCAGGTTGATGTTCTGAGCGGCCAAGGCCGG
>JAPLOM010000049.1 GCA_026400755.1 Alphaproteobacteria bacterium | reverse complement strand
GTCAGAGCCACGCCCTGCCACTCATGGCGCGCCGCCCACGGATAGGTTGCGATGTCGGCGATGGAATAATCGCCCGCCAGAAACTCCACATCCTTCAAACGGCGGTCGAGCACGTCGTACAGCCGCTTCGTCTCATTCGTGTAACGGTCGACGGCATAGGGAATCTTCTCGGGCGCGAAACGGCGGAAATGATGCGCCTGGCCGAACATGGGCCCGACGCCGCCCATCTGGAACATGAGCCACTGGATCGCGACGCTGCGCCCCCGCGCATCCTTCGGCAACAACTTGCCCGCCTTCTCGGCCAGATAGATCAGGATGGCCCCCGATTCAAAAACGGCCATGGGTTTTCCATCCGGCCCGTCGGGATCGACGATGGCGGGAATTTTGCCGTTCGGATTGATCGCCAAATAGTCCGGCTTAACCTGGTCGCCCTTGCCGATATCGATTGGATGGGTCTTGTACGGCAACGCCAACTCTTCAAGTGCGATGGACGCCTTGCGCCCATTGGGCGTGCCCCAGGTGTAAAGATCGATCATCATTGCCTCTATTCGCAGCCGCTTTCGCGCACCACGGCGTCAGTGTTTCTGATACTGAGTCTTGCCGAACAGCATCTCGCGGGTTTTGTCGTCCATCGGCCCCTTGCGCTGCCGCTTCGCCAGCACCTGCAACGCCTTCTTCACCGCCGGCCGCGCGTCGATGGTCTCGATCCAGCGCTTCACGTGAGGCCAGTTGGCAATGTCGTGCCCCATGTTGTCGTAGAGCTTGACCCACGGGAAGGTGGCCATGTCAGCGATCGAATAATCGTCGGCCAGATAGCCGCGGTCGGCCAAGCGACGATCCATCACGCCCAATAGCCGACCAGTCTCGTTCGTGTAGCGATCGATGGCGTAGGGAATCTTCTCGGGCGCGTATCGGCGAAAATGACCGCATTGGCCGAACATGGGACCGATGCCGCCCATCTGGAACATCAGCCACTGCAGCACCAGGTAACGCCCGCGCGACTCCTTGGGCATGAACTTGCCCGTCTTCTCGGCCAGATACATGAGGATGGCGCCTGATTCAAAAAGTGAGATCGCCTTTCCGTCAGGCCCATCGGGATCGACCAGGGCGGGCATCTTGTTGTTGGGGCTGATCTTCAGGAAGTCGGGCTTGAACTGATCGCCCGCCCCGATGTCGACGGCGTGAACGTTATAGGGCAGCCCGCACTCCTCGAGCATGATGTGGATCTTGTGCCCGTTGGGCGTGGGCCAGGTATAGAGCTCGAGCGTCTTCGCCATCATCGTCTCCCGCGCATCAGCGCCGTTTGTATTGTTCCTGACCGAACAGGACCGACCAGCTTTTCCGGTCGAACTTGCCCGCCGTATCGGTGGTGCGTTCCATATCCTTCTGGACAGCGGGCCGCGCTTGGATGCGCTCCTGCCAGCGTTTTATATTCGGATACTCATCGATCTTAAGTCCCTGGCGCTCATAAAGACGCGTCCAGGGGAATGTCGCTATGTCGGCGATGGAGTATTCGCCCGCGATGAAGTCCCGCCCCTGAAGCTGACGGGCAAGCACGCCGTACAGCCGGCCGGCTTCGTTGGTGTAGCGGTCCATCGCGTACTTGATGCGGTCGGGGGCATAGGCGTTGAAATGGTGTGCCTGGCCCAGCATCGGACCAAAGCCGCCCATCTGCCAATAAAGCCATTTCAGCACGTCCCAGCGCGCCGCGCCGTCCTTGGGCAAGAACTTGCCGGTCTTCTCGGCCAGGTAAATGAGGATGGCGCCTGATTCGAAAAGCGAGATCGGCTTGCCGTCCGGTCCTTCAGGATCGACCAGGGCCGGAATCTTGTTGTTGGGGCTGATCTCCAGGAACGCGTCGGTGAACTGGTCGCCCGCGTTCAAGTCGACCCAGTGCGACCGGTGAGGTAGACCGCACTCTTCCAACATAATGTGGATTTTCTGGCCGTTCGGCGTGGCCGCCGTATAGAGGTCGATCATCGCCCGTTCCTCCCCTTCGCCCCGGAAAGCTAGTCTCCGGGCCGCCCTCAGCCAAGGCCGGGCGCATGACTTTTAATAATGTCATGCGATACGATTTCGGACGCCCTTCCCGTCAACCTCCGAGCCGCGTCCCGATCCCCATGCAACGCCTGTCCCACGCACGGCCCGCGCGCGTCGCCTTCACCTGGAACGGACACGCCATCGAGGGGCGCGAGGGCGATACCGTCGGCGCTGCCTTGCATGCAGCGAGCATCACAACGCTTGGCCGCTCGCGCAAACACCATCGGCCCATCGGGTTATCCGGCAGCTTCGTTTCGGGATCGCTGGCAACCGTCGATACGCGGCCCAATGTGCGGCTGGACCGAGAACCCCTTGCGGCTGGCCTCACGGTGCGGATGCAGAACACCTGGCCCAGCGCCGATCTAAATCTTCTGTCGCTTGCCCGACTCCTGCCCGCCCGCATGACCTACGCGGGCTTCGAACACACCAACCTGATGCCCAGCGGCACGCGCCGGTTCGAGGTTTGGGAAAAGCTTCTGCGGTTCATGGCGGGCGTGGCCGACGCGCCATCCGCGCCGAACGAGCGCACGGCGCCCAAAGGTGCGCGCGTCGCGGTCGACACGGTCGTGGTCGCCGGCGGGCCCGCCGGCCGCATCGCGGCCAGCGCCGCGGCCCAGCGCGGCGAGCGCGTGATGCTGATCTCGCGCGGGAGCACGCCCGGTGAATCCGCCGCGCGCATGGTCGGCTCCCTGCCCGAGTTGGATCATCGCGTCGAAACACGCGGCGGGCTGGAAGCCTTCGGCATCTACCGTGACGGCGCCTTTGTCGCGGCGGCTCCCTTGGATGGACGGGTGGGCGCGCTCGTGATCGCGCCGAAGAAGATCGTGCTGGCGACCGGCCGGCGTTCTTGCCCACCCCTGATGCCCGGCGCCGACCTGCCCGGCGTAATGGACGCGGCGACGGCGCTCTCGCTGGCCGTCGATTGCGCGGTTGCGCCCGGCATGCAAGTGGCCGTTATCGGTACAGGCGCGGAAATTGAGGTCGCGCGGCGCCTGCGCGATCTGGGCGTGCACGTGGTGGCGACAGCGCCCACCCAATCCCTACGTCGCATCACCGGACACAACGCGGTGACCGGCATCGAGACGGATCGCCTCATCACCTGCGACGCCTTGGTCCACGCCGGCCCTTGGCGGCCCGATCCAGCGCTGGCTTTCATGGCTGGCTGCGACGGCTTGCTGCAGCTGCGCGACGCGCCACATCTTTCCGGTGTCTCGCTCGCGGGCGGCGCGGGCGATGCGGCGGAGCCCATCATCCTCGGGCCTGGGCCGCGCGATGCGGCCTTCGTCTGCCCTTGCATGGACGTGACGGTGGCGGAAATCCTTCACCATGTGCGCAGGGGCGAAACCGACGTCGAAGTGCTGAAACGCCTGACCGCCTGCGGCATGGGCCCATGCCAAGGCGTGCCGTGCTGGGACCAGCTGGCCGCGCTTCTGGCCGAAGAGGTTGGCGGCGCGCCCGCCGATTACGGCCACCCGACCTACCGCGGACCCCGCCGGGGCCTGACGGTGGCACAGGCCGCGGGCCTCGACGGGCTGGTGGAGCCCGACCGGTGAGCCGCTATCCCAAGCGCGCCTCTGTCGTCGTCGTGGGCGGCGGCATCCAGGGCCTCTCCTGCGCCTTCAACCTGGCGCTGCGCGGCGTGGGGGGTGTGGTGGTGCTGGACGCGGGCTATTGGCAGGGCGGCGCCTCCGGCCGCAACGGCACGCTGATCCGCGGCGGCTTCGCCTCACCGGAATGGACACGCTTCTTTGGCCATTCCAACCAATGCTGGATGAACTTGGCCAAGACGCTCGGCCACAATCCAATGTTCACGCGGCGCGGCTACGCCATGATCGCCGAGACGCCGAAGACCGCCGCCATGTTCGAAGGCGCGCTGAAGGTGCACGCCGAGAACGGCGTGACATCGCGCCGCCTGGACGACGCGGGTGTCCGCAGCGTTCTGCCCGCCATCGCGGCCGAGCGCGTGTCCGCCGCCATCCATTTCCGCGACGGCGGCGTGGCGCCGCACCACGCGCCTATGAAGGCATATCTGGCGGCCTGCCGCGCGCGCGGCGTGCAGGTGCATTATCGCAGCAAGGTGACCGGGATCGAGACCGCCAACGGCTGCGTCTCCGCAGTCATGGTGGGCGACCACCGCATCGATGCCGATGCCGTTCTGATCGCGGCGGGCGCTTTCTCGACAGAGATGGCAAAGCTCGCGGGCGTGTCGTTGGCTGGCTATCCGATGCGCATCGAGGCCATGGCGTTGGAACCCACCCGCCCCATGATCGGTCCCGCCCTCGCGCTGATCGACCGGCTGGCCTACATGCACCAGACCGGGCGCGGCGAAGTGGTCGGCGGCATCGAGGTGCCTGAGCGTCCGCGCCCCTCGCTCAAGACCGACTTGCCGGTCATGACGGGCACGGCCAAGGTCTATTTCGAGATGTTCCCGGCGCTGGCCCAAGTGCGCATCATGCGCCACTGGGGCGGAATGCTGCACATCTCGCCAGACTATGGCCCACTGCTGGGTCCCCATCCGGCCTTGCGCGATCTATGGATCACGGCCGGCTGGTCCTACGGCTATTCCGGCGCACCGGGCGCGGGCGATCTGATGGGCAAGGCCATCGCCACCGGCCAGATCGACGACCGCATGGCGCCCTTCGCCGTCGATCGTTTCGACCGCGGCAAGCCCGTCCGGGAATTGGGAATCGTACTGGCGACGGACTGAAGCGTTAGTTTTTTAGCTTCGCGCGCAGCAGTTCGTTGACCTTGGCCGGATTGGCCTTGCCACCGGTAGCCTTCATCACCTGGCCGACGAACCAACCCAGCAGCGCATCCTTGCCGGCCTTCACCTGCTCCGCCTTGTCGGCATTGGCTGCGATGACTTGGTCGATGGCCGTCTCGATGGCACCCGTGTCGGTAATCTGCGTCAGGCCTTTTTCCGAGACGATGGCGCGCGCGCCCTTGCCAGTCGCGAACATCTCGTCGAAGACATCCTTGGCGATGCGGCCAGAGATCGTGTTGTCCGCGATCAGATCAATCAGCTCGCCAACGGCCGCGGCCGAGACGGGCGAATCGGCCAACGCTGTGTCCGCCTTGTTGAGGCGGCCGAACAATTCGCCCGTGACCCAGTTCGATGCCAACTTCGCGTCGCGTCCCTTGGCGACGGCCTCGTAATAGGCGCCCGTGTCCTTCTCACCTACCAACACGCCGGCGTCGTAGGACGACAGACCGTAATCCTTCATGAAGCGCGCCTTCTTGGCATCCGGCAATTCCGGCAGCGAAGCGCGAATGGTCTCGACCCATGCCGGGTCCAGCTCCAGCGGCAGAAGGTCCGGGTCGGGGAAATAGCGGTAATCGTGCGCATGCTCCTTCGAGCGCATGGAGCGCGTCGTGCCCTGCTTCGAATCAAAAAGGCGCGTCTCTTGGTTGATCGCTCCACCACCCTCGATCACCTCGATCTGACGGCGCGCTTCGTATTCGATGGCTTGCTGGACGAAGCGCATGGAGTTGACGTTCTTGATCTCGCAGCGCGTACCCAACTCGCCGCCCGGCTTGCGCACCGAGACATTCACGTCGGCACGCATGGAGCCTTCGTCCATGTTGCCGTCGCAGGTGCCGAGATAGCGCATGATCGAGCGCAGCTTCTTGAGATAAAGCCCGGCCTCTTCCGACGTGCGCATGTCGGGTTCGGAGACAACCTCCATCAGCGCGACGCCTGCGCGATTCAAATCGACATAGGTCAACCGCGGATCTTGGTCATGCAGGCTCTTGCCCGCATCCATCTCCAGATGCAGACGCGTGACGCCGACCTCGCGCGTCGAGCCGTCGGGCATATCGAGCACAACGGTGCCCTTGCCTACGATGGGCTGCAGGTACTGCGAGATCTGATAGCCTGCGGGAAGATCGGCATAGAAGTAGTTCTTGCGATCAAACACCGAGTGCAGGTTGATCTGGGCATTCAGGCCCAAGCCCGTACGCACGGCCTGCTCCACGCAGTAGTCGTTGATGACCGGCAGCATGCCCGGCATGGCCGCGTCGACGAACGACACCTGTGCGTTTGGCTCCGCGCCGAACGCCGTGGCGGCGCCCGAGAACAGCTTGGCGTTGGAGCTGACCTGGGCGTGAACCTCGAGGCCGATGACGACCTCCCACTCCCCCGTCTCGCCCTTGATCAGGCTCATGACGCGGCTCCCGGCCGGGCCGTGAAGCCGGCCGCCTTTTCGATGGTGCGCGCGGCACGCAGAACGGTGGCCTCGTCGAACGCACGGCCAATCAGATGCAGGCCCAGCGGCAGACCGTCGCCCGACAGGCCGGCGGGCAGCGACAGAGCGGGCAGGCCCGCGAGGCTCGCGGGCACGGTGAACACGTCGTTCAGGTACATGGCGATGGGGTCGTCCATCTTGTCGCCGATGGCAAAGGCGGCCGACGGCGCGGTCGGCGTCAGGATCGCGTCGACCTGGCCGAACGCCTGGTCGAAGTCGCGCGCGATCAGCGCCCGTACCTTCTGCGCCTTCAGATAATAGGCGTCGTAGTAACCAGCGGACAACACGTAGGTACCGATCATGACGCGCCGCCGTACCTCGGCGCCAAATCCCGCCGCGCGCGTGCGCGCGTACATGTCGTCGAGGGAGTCGCCGTCCACGCGCAGGCCGAACCGCACGCCGTCATAGCGCGCCAGGTTTGACGAGGCCTCGGCGGGCGCCACGATATAATAAGTGGCCAGCGCATATTTTGTGTGCGGCAGACTGATCTCGCGGATTTCGGCGCCTTCTGCCTTGAGCCATTCGATGCCCTGGCTCCACAGCTTCTCGATCTCGGCGGGCATACCGTCGACCCGGTATTCCTTCGGAATGCCGATCTTGAGCCCCTTCACGCCGCCATCCAGCGTAGCCTCGTAGTCCGGTACGGGCAGGTCGACCGAGGTAGAGTCCTTGGGGTCATGCCCCGCCATGGTGCGCATCAGGATCGCCGTATCGCGCACATCGCGCGCGAACGGACCGGCCTGGTCCAGCGACGAGGCGAACGCCACGATGCCCCAGCGCGAGCAGCGGCCATAAGTGGGCTTCAGGCCGACGATGCCGCAGAAGGAGGCCGGCTGGCGGATCGAGCCGCCCGTATCCGTGCCCGTGGCGCCCAGCGCGAGCCGCGCGGAGACAGCGGCGGCCGAGCCGCCGGAGGAGCCACCCGGCACCAGCGGACGGTTATCGCCCTCGCGGCGCCAAGGGCTTTCCACCGGGCCGTAATAGCTGGTCATGTTGGACGAGCCCATGGCGAACTCGTCCAAGTTCGTCTTGCCCACCATCACCGCGCCGTCACGCCACAGGTTGGAGGTGACGGTCGATTCGTATTGCGGCGTGTAGCCGTCGAGGATGTGCGAGGCCGCTGTGGTCAGCACGCCCTCGGTGCAGAAGAGATCCTTAATGGCCAGCGGAATGCCGTCCAGCGGCCGCGCTTCGCCCTTGGCGATGCGCGCGTCGGACTGGGCAGCCATGGTCAGCGCCTTCTCCGGCGTCTCGGTGATGAAGGCGTTGAGGCCGCGCGCACCTTCGACGGCCTTGATGTGGGCCTCGGCGATTTCGCGCGCGGAAAATTTCTTCTTCGCCAGCCCATCGCGCGCAGCGGCCAGGGAAAGGTCGGTCAAGGCGGCCATGGGCTACTCGATGACCTTGGGCACGGTGAAATAACCGTGGGCGGCGGCCGGCGCGTTGGCCACGATCTTCTCGGGATAGCCGCCGTCCGTCACCTGGTCCGCGCGGCGCTTCAGCTTCAGAGACACCACGCTGGTCATGGGCGCGATATCCGCCGTGTCGACCTCGTTGAGCTGCTCGATCCAGGACAGGATCTGGTCCAGCTCCTTGCCGATCGGCGCGAGGTCCTTGTCCTCGACCCGAATGCGCGCGAGGCGCGCGATATGGGCGACCTTGTCCTTGTCCAGCGCCATGGCGTGTCCGCTTGCGAGCCTGTGTTTCGAGAGGTTTCCGGGGTCTTTTTGAGGCGGCGGAACCTAGCATCCGCACGGGAGAGCGGCAAGCGGCCGACGGCCGTCAAGAACTCTCTAGCGGGTCGTAATCACCCACGGCATGTGTCGGCCGGCGCGCCCGGAGGCGCTCGATCTCGGCGCGGGCGGCGCGCAACTGCTCACGCAGGACGACAGACAGCGGGATTTCCTTGAAGAGGTCGATCAACCAACGCATGGGAGCCCTAAACCGGCAAGCACTCCCCAAGGCGCGGACGGGCCGCACCGTGTTCCCGACCGCAGCAACGTCCTATCCGACCGGTTTGTTCCGCGGGACGGAACCCCGCGCATGCTGAGGGGTTTAAAGGCCGGGTTCCCACATGCGAGGGTCAAATGGCCAACACCACGACGACAACGACGAGCTACCGGCCCGAAGTGGCCGAAGTATCCGGCAATCCTTTCGCGCGTATTTCGTGGGGCGGCATCATCGCCGGTCTCGCCCTCGTCATCGCGTTGCAGATGCTCCTCACTCTCTTAGGCCTTGGCATCGGCCTATCGACCGTCCGCCCTGCCACGGGTGAGGCGCCAGACGCCGCCGCCATCAGCTTGGGCGGCGGGCTTTGGTGGGTGGTCACGAACTGGATCGCGCTGATCGCGGGCGGCTATGTAGCCGCGCGCCTCGCGGGCAGTCATCACACCGAGGATGGATTGTTGCACGGCCTCGTGACCTGGGCGGCGGCCCTGGTGCTGGGCGGATTGATCCTGGCGGGCGCGGTCAGCCAGGCGGTCAACACCATGGGCCATGCCGTTGGCGGCATCGCCAGCGGCGCGGGCAGCTTGGCCGGCGGCGCCATGGCGGCCGACGGCCCCCGTGGCCCGCGAGACGGCGGCGCGATGGTCGAGGCACGCCGGATGATGGATCAGGCGCGCGGCCTGTTGCGCCCGCAGGATCCGACGAAGCTCAGCGACGAAGCAGCGGTCGCCGAGGTCGCGACTGGACTGACCCGGATGGCGGCGGACGACCAGTCGGTCGATCAGGATCGCTTGGCCGCCGTGATCGCGGCCAAAGCGGAAATCACGCCTGACGAAGCCAAGGCCCGCCTGCAGCAGTGGCAGGGTGAGGTCGCCGCGGCCAAAGAGAAGTTGCGCATGGCTGCCGACCAAGCCGTCATCGCCGGCCGCCACATTGCCTTCTGGGGCTTCGTGGTCGTGGTCGTCGGTGCGGTGGCCGGCTGTGTTGGCGGGTGCATCGGCACACGCCACTACGTGGCCACCCGCGTTGTCACAACGCGCACCACGCATACGGACGTGCCTCCCACGACACGCCTCTAGGGCATCGTTCCGACCCGCAATCGGAATGCGGCCCAGGCGGGGCGGCGGCGAGAGATCGCTGCCGCCCTTCCCTTTTCTTTGTTCCAATTTTTCTTCGCGATGCCCGGGAATTTTTTTTAACGCCCCGGCTCACAGCCGGAACTTGTCGGCACGGCCCCGCGTTGGTCCGGTTGAAGAATGCCACGAATACAAGCTCAACGAACAAGGGGTCATATCATGCGTAACGTTTTGCTCGGTTCCGCCTGTGTCGCGCTCGTCCTGTCCGTCGCCGCGTGCGGCGGTAACAGCGCGCCGCAGAACATGGGTAGCAGCAATTGGAATGCCAGCCACGACCAGTCGTCCAAGACCAGCGGTGGAGCCCAGGTCGCCACGTACGGCGGCGGCACGGTCATCACCGCGGCTCCGCAGCAGCCCGGTGTTGTCTACGCTACATCGCAGCCCGGCGTCGTTTATGTCGGTCCGGCCGTCGTGCCGGGCACCATGGTGATCGCGCCCGCGCCTGCGGCCGATACGGTCTCGATCACGGCGCAAAACCAGTTGGCGGGACGTCCGATCGCGAACACCGCCGGCCAGACTATCGGCATGGTCGAGTCCGTGGCGGTTTCCAACCAGACCGGCCAGGTTCGCTATCTGGTCGCCAGCGGCCCGTTCCTGGGCGCCAACCGCTACATGTTCATCCCCGCTGAAGGCACCGCGCTCATGTCGGATGGCCGCGTGATGGTGAACGCCCAGCAGGGCACCGTCGTGCAGGCTCCCCTCGTCCAGACGGGCGAGATTCGGATCGTGCCGGCCTACTGACTAACCTAACCTCTCCTCTGCTAAGCCCCGCCCTTGTGGCGGGGCTTTTTTTCACCCGCTTGCCTTCGTCCGGCCACCGCTCTATCCACGCCTCATGCCGGTTCTGGACCTGGACGCCCTTGCTGCCGCGCTGCCCTCGGGCAAGCGCCTGATGGGACTCGATGTGGGCGAGAAGACCATCGGCGTCGCCCTGTCTGATTCGCTTCTGATGACAGCCTCGCCCATCGAGGTGATCCGGCGAACCAAGTTCACGGCGGACGCGGAAAAACTGATCGTCCTAATTCGCGCGCGCGAGGCCACGGGTATCGTGATCGGCCTGCCGGTAAACATGGATGGCAGCGAAGGCCCGCGCTGCCAGTCGGTACGCCAGTTCGCCGCCAATCTTCTCGAAAAAATCGACCTGCCCGTGGCTTTTTGGGACGAGCGCCTATCGACCGCGGCGGTCGAACGCATGTTGGTAGACGAAATGGATGTTTCGCGCGCACGGCGGCGCGAGATCGTGGACAAGGCCGCCGCCGCCTACATCCTGCAGGGCGCCTTGGAAGCACTGCGGGTCCGGCGCGGCTAGTCCAGCGCCACGTGCGGCGGCGCCGTCTTGCGCTTGGGGCCGCGGATAATCAACAGAAGCGGCAAGATCGCCAGGGTCGCGATCATCATCAGCTTGAAATCATCGATATAGGCGATCATCGCAGCCTGCTTGGTGACCAGGGCGTTCAGCGCCATCACGCCCTGCGGCGTCGCGACGTCAAAATGATGGGACTGGAGCATGGGATCAGTGAGCGGCCCAGGCACCAGATTCCGCGCTAGCCCCGCGTGGGCGATCTGGGTGTTCTCGGTCAGGAGGGCCTGCACCACCGAGATTCCCAAGCTACTACCCAGATTGCGCAGGAGGTTGAACAGCCCCGTGCCTTCCGCCCGCAAATCCACCCCCAAGGTGGCGAAGGCGATGGTGCTGAGGGGCACGTAAGCGAAGCCGATGCCAAAGCCCTGGATCAGGCCCGACCAGATGATGATGCTGGAATCCCTCTGCGGCGAGATGTGCATGAGCTGCCACAGCGAGAAGGCGCAAAGCCCGAAACCAGCCGCGACGATCAAACGCGCGTCGATCTTTCCAATCAACCGCCCGACCACGATCATGGCGATCATCGAGCCGATGCCGCGCGGTGCGGTGACCAGCCCCGTCGTCACCACCGGATAGTTCATCAGGTTCTGCAACAGCGGCGGCAGAAGCGCGAGGGTGGCGTAGAGCACGACGCCAATCATGAAGATGAAGACGTTGCCGGTGACGAAGTTCCGGTCCTTCATCAAACCCGGGCTCAGGAATGGATGCTTCTTCGTCGTCCAGGTGTGGACGATAAACAGATAGAAGCCGAGCGCCATCAGAACGGCCTCGATCACGATCTCGGTCGAACCGAACCAGTTCTTCAGCTCGCCCCGGTCCAGCATCAGCTGCAACGCGCCGACGCCAAGGCTCAAGGTGGCGAAGCCCACGAAGTCGAACGCTTTGTGTTGATGGGCCTTGTGGTCGTGCAGGAACGCCATGATGCCGAAGAAGGCCAGCACGCCGACCGGCAGGTTGATGTAGAAAACCCAGCGCCAGTTGTAGTTGTCGGTCAGCCACCCACCCAGAACCGGCCCCAGGATGGGCCCCAGCGTGACGCCGGTGCCCCACACCGACATGGCGCGGCCGTGATGTTCCGGCGGGTTAATGTCGAATAGCACCGTCTGGGACAAGGGCACCAAGCCCGCGCCGAAGACACCTTGCAGGAAACGGTAGACGACAAGCTGATCGAGAGTAACGGCTATGCCACAAAGCGCCGAAGTCACCGTGAAGCCAGCGACGGAGAGAAGAAAAACCGGCTTGCGGCCAAATCGGCCTGCGAGCCAGCCCGTGAGCGGCATGGTGATGGCTGCAGCCACGATATAAGAGGTCAGGACCCAACTCATCTGGTCCTGCGTCGCCAGCAGCGAGCCCTGGATACGCGGCAAGGCCACGTTGGCGATGGTCGAATCCAGCGCTTGCATAAGCGTCGCGGCCATGACCGACGCCGTGATCAGGACGCGGCGGGCGCCCGTCGGCATGTCCGATACCGGCGTGCTCACTTCCGGCTTCCGGTCGAGGCAAAGGCCGCGTGGAAGAACTTCAGGAGCGGATGCTCGTAATGGGTATCGACCTCGACGGTCGCGCTGAGTCCCGCGTGGAGCGGGCTTTGCGGGTCCGCGTCCTTGATCGCGAGCCGCACAGGCAGGCGCTGGACCACCTTCACCCAGTTGCCCGTCGCGTTCTCCGCCGGCAACAGCGAGAAGACCGAACCCGTACCCGGGCTGACGCTCACCACCTCGGCCGTGAAGGTGTGGTCGGGATAGGTGTCGATGTCGATGGTGGCGGTCTCTTGAAGTTGGCTTCGATCCACAGATCGTCGGTCGAAACCAGCGAGAACAACGGCGTAGCGGCGTTGATGTGGTCGCCCACCTGCAACTGCTCGACCTTGGTGACCACGCCTTTGTCCGGAGCGCGGACGGTGGCGTAGGAAAGATTGAGGGCGGCGCGATCGACCAGGGCCTGGGCCTGGGCCTGGGCCTGGCGGATCGACGGATGCTTTTCCACCGGCATGTCTACGGCGCCGCCCAACGACGCCAGGATGTTGGCCATCTGCTGCTGGGTTGAGATCACCTGCTGGCGCGCGTTTTCGGCCACGTGCAGCGCCTGGTCGAGTTGAGCTTTGGGATAGACGCCGTTCTCGGCCAGCGTCTTGCGCCGATCGTATTCTCGCTGCTGAAAGGCAGCCGTATCCTGTGCGGCCTTGAGGTCGGCCTGCTTTTGCCGGTAGGTCGCCTTCAATGCCTCGACCTGGAGCTTGGCCGCCGCGAGCTGGGCCTGCGCCTCGTCCAGCGTGATCTGGTAGGGCCGGGCGTCGAGGCGGAACAGCACGTCGCCCTTGGCGACTTTCTGATTGTCCTGAACGTCGATCTCGGCCACCTCGCCGCCCACATTGGCGCTGATTGTCGTGCGCGCGGACTGGGTATAGGCGTCATCGGTCGACACAAAGCGCCCGCCGGTGACGTAGTAGTAACCACCAAGGAGAAGAACCACGAGTGGTCCCGCCACCATCAGCGGCAGACGCAAACGCTGCCGCAACGGGCGCGCGCCGCGCGCGGGCAACACGCTGACAGTGGCGCTGGGCCGTTCGGACGACGTCTTGCTTTCGGCGGGCATGCTCATGACGCGGCCCTTTTCGCGGCCTTGGGTTTGGTGACCCGCGTCGCTTGCGCGACGGGTAAGGTCGGACGCCGCGCGCGCGCACGCGGCGTGACGGTTTCGAATCCGAGAAGATTGGAGCGGATGCGCTCGAGTGAGACGACAAACGCCTCGCGCTCGCCCTCGGACAGTCCGGTCAGCGCCTCGTTGCGCGTCTCATCGGCCATCCGCCAGATGACGGCGAAGACAGGCTTGGCTTTGGCACCGAGAAACAACGTGCGTGCGCGACGGTCTCTGGGGTCAGGCCGGCGTTCGACCCAGCCCGCTTTCTCCATGCGGTCGAGCAAATGGACGAGCGTCATGGGCTCGATTTCGAGCAGCTCGGCCAGGCGGACCTGGTTGATGCCCTCGTTGCGCAGAAGGTAGCCCAACGTCTTGCACTCGATCAGCTTCAAGCCCAGTGCCTTGGCGCGGCGATCAAAGCGCAGGCGGAAAAGCCGGCCGACGTCGTTGATGAGAAAACCCAGCGTGCGGGAACGGTCCATGGCGTGCACCTGATAAACGCCGTCTAGCTAATAATAAGATATAATATAATAAGATATGTTATTAATGAGGGGGAGCCCCCGCGGAATCGCATGTGTCGCGGTCGAGGGAAGAAGCCCTTCCCAGACAGGACTTTGGCCACCGTCCGCCCTAATCTCAGGATCACGGAGGCCCCATGAGCGACCTATCTTCCAACGATCCCGTCGAAACCATCGTGGTGCCACGCGCACGCGACCTGGGCGGCTTCGAGGTGCGGCGTGTGTTGCCTTCCATCGAGCGGCGGATGGTCGGTCCCTTCATCTTCCTGGACCAGATGGGCCCAGCCACGTTCGCGGCCGGCAAGGGCATCGACGTGCGCGCCCATCCCCATATCGGGTTGGCGACGGTCACCTACCTGTTCCGCGGTACGATTATCCACCGCGACAGCGTGGGCAGCATCCAACCCATCGTGCCCGGCGATCTGAACTGGATGGCGGCCGGTTCCGGCATCGTCCATTCCGAGCGCAGCGATCCGGAACTGCGCCGCGCCGCGCATGACGCCTATGGGCTGCAGCTCTGGGTCGCCCTGCCGAAAAAGCACGAGGAAACCGCGCCGCGCTTCGCCCATCACGACGTGGCCAGTCTGCCCACCGTGGAGGATGGCGGCCTGCGCGCCCGCATCATCGCGGGCTCGGCATTCGGCCAGACTTCGCCCGTGGAAGCCCTCTCCGACCTGTTCTATGCGGACGTGACCTTGGCGCCCGGCGCGCGCATGGCCCTCGACGCCGCGCATGAGGAACGCGCAGCCTATCTGTTGGAGGGTTCAGTCGAGATCGACGGCACGGCGTTCGAGCCAGGCCGCCTGCTGGTCTTCGCGCCCAAGCGCGAGATCGTCATGACCGCACCCCAGGGCGCCAAGCTGGTCATCCTGGGCGGCGAGCCCATGGACGGCCCGCGCCACATCTGGTGGAACTTCGTCTCCTCGAGCAAGGAGCGCATCGAGCAAGCCAAGGCGGATTGGAAACGCGACCGCTTTGGCGTTTCGGTGCCAGGCGAGCACGAGTTCATCCCCCTGCCCGAAGGTCCCTGAGCGATGGCGCGGCCTCCCGGACGCCGCGCTTTCCTCCGCGCCCTGGCTGCGGGCGGCGCGGCACTGGCTTTGCCGCGATGGACCGCGGCACAAACAGCGCCTTTGGTCACCAAGCCGATCCCTTCGAGCGGCGAAGCCCTGCCCGTCGTGGGCCTGGGCACCTGGATCACCTTCAATGTCGGCAACGATACGGCCGCGCGCGACGCGCGCGCGGAGGTGATGCGCGCCTTCTTCCGCGCGGGCGGCCGGATGATCGATTCCTCACCCATGTACGGCTCGTCGGAAGAGGTGATCGGCTACGGGCTCAAGAAGCTCGGCATGCCGAAGCAGCTCTTCTCGGCGACCAAGGTGTGGACCTCGTCGCGCGGCGAGGGGGTCGAGCAGATCGCCACGTCCGAGCGCTTGTGGGGCATTTCCAAATTCGACCTGGAGCAGGCCCACAATCTCCTGTCCTGGGAGGCCCATCTCGAGACGCTGGCCGCGCTGAAATCTGAGGGGCGCCTGCGCTATGTCGGCATTACCACCTCGGAAGGGCGCCGCCACGACGAATTCGAAAAAGTGATGCGCGCGCGGAAACTCGATTTCGTGCAGGTCACCTACAACATCCGAGACCGCGAGGTGGAGGAGCGCATCCTGCCGCTGGCCGCCGAGCGCGGCATGGCCGTGATCGTCAATCGCCCGTTCCGCCGCGGCGCGCTGATTGCCCAACTCGAGAAGAAACCCCTTCCCCCTTGGGCCGGCGAGATCGGCTGCGCCAATTGGGCGCAGTTCCTGCTCAAGTTCGCGGTCTCGCACTCGGCCGTGACCTGCGCCATTCCAGCCACCAGCCGCGTCGACCATGTGGAAGAGAACATGGCGGCGGCCACCGGGCCTATACCCGACACCGCCATGCGCGCGCGCATGATCGACTACGTCAAAAGCCTGTGATGGCGGATTGGCTGACCTATTCGGCGTCGGACTTCCTGCTATTCGCGCCGCGCACCTATTACCGGCTGTTCGAGCTTTATAACGAAGCGATCTGGCCCGGCCAGTTCCTGGCCCTGGCCGCGGGCATCGTGATCTTCGCGCTTCTCTTGCGCCGCGACGCAAAACGCAGCCGCGCCGTTCCAGCGCTCCTGGCCGCCTGCTGGCTGTGGGTTGCCTGGGCCTATCTCCTGACCCGCTACGACACGATCAACTGGGCGGCCAAATATTTCGCCATAGGCTTTGTCCTGCAGGCCGTGCTTCTGATCGCGGTTTCGCTGCGCCGACGTGTTCATCTCAGCCCATCGTCGGACACGAGGAACCGCTTCGGCCTCGCGCTGTTCATCTTCGCCCTCGCCATCCAGCCTTTGATCGGGCCGCTTCTGTTCGATCGACCCTGGACGGAGACGGAGATATTTGCCCTTGCGCCCGATCCGACCGCCGTGGCCACCCTCGGCGCACTTCTGCTGTCGGTACGCGGCCGCGCGGCCCTGCTGCTGATGCCCCTGCCGCTGGTCTGGTGCGCGGTCAGCGCCGTGACCCTATGGACGATGGGCTCGCCCGAGGCATGGGTGATGACCATCGTGCCGGCCGCCGCGCTTGCCTGCATCGCCTTGTTTCCGCGGTGAATTGGCGTATTCGGGCGCAAGAACCGGAGTGCCGACCCTTTCTCCATTCCCTACATAGAGGGGGAAGAGAAAGGAGAGTGTCATGACGAACGCAACCATTCCGGCCAACGTCGACGGCGAGACGATCCGCTTTGCTACGGGCCCTTGCTCGCTGGGCCTGATTCTGGCCGCCATGAGCAATGACGGCCTCTGTGCGGTCCTGTTCGGTGACGAATCGAATCAGCTCGTTCGCGATCTTCGCGACCGTTTTCCGCATGCCAACCTAATCGAAGGCGGCCATGAAGCCAGCCAGGTGCTCGCCCAAATCGCCGGTTTCATCGAGAAGCCGACCCAGGGGCTGAATCTGTCTCTCGACCCCCGGGGTACACCGTTCCAGCAGTGTGTGTGGAAGGCCCTCCGGGACGTGCCGACCGGCGCCACGGTCAGCTATGGCGAGATCGCCAAGCGTATCGGTCAGCCAAGCGGCGCGAAGGAGGTCGCCGAGGCCTGCGCGGCGAATGCGATCGCGGTAGCCATTCCCTGCCATCGGGTCGTGAAGGCCGATGGCTCCATCTCCGGTTATCGCTGGGGTGTGGCGCGCAAGCGCGCGCTCCTCGCACGAGAGGCGGCATGATGGACACCGCCCCTTGTCCCCGGCGCGCTGGCCTGGCGAGCTGCGGCGCCGGGGACCGGGTCGCGGCGCTCGACTGGGGACACATCACGGCCGCCCTCGACGCGGACGGCCACGTCAGGGTGCGCGCGCTTCTCGCGCCCGAGGAATGCCAGGCGCTTGCCGCCCTCTACACGGACGATGCGCTTTTCCGCAGCCGTGTGGTGATGGCGCGCCACGGGTATGGGCGAGGCGAATATCGGTACTTCGCCTATCCCCTCCCCGCCGTCGTCGCCGAGCTGCGCGCTGCCCTCTATCCAAAGCTGGCTGGCCTGGTCAACCGCTGGAACGAGGCGATGGGATCCGACATCCGTTATCCGACTGACCACCCGACCTATCTGCGCCTCTGCCGCGCCGCGGGCCAGACCAAGCCGACGCCCCTTCTGCTGCGCTACGAGACAGGCGACTACAACCATTTGCACCAGGACCTCTACGGCGAGTATGTCTTTCCGCTGCAAGTCGCCATCCTGCTGTCCGCGCCCGAAACGGACTTCACGGGCGGCGAGTTCGTTTTGACAGAACAACGCCCGCGCATGCAGTCCCGCGTTGAGGTCGTGCCGCTGAGCCAGGGCGATGCAGTAATCTTCCCCGTTCGCCATCGCCCTATTCGCGGGTCGCGCGGGTTTTATCGCGCGACCATGCGCCACGGCGTGAGCCGACTGCGTTCCGGCCACCGCCAGACGCTCGGCATCATCTTCCACGACGCGAAGTAAGCGGGTAGCGGCCGAAACTAACGCTGCGCCGTCGCCCAAGCCGGGTTGATCCAAACCGGCGCATCGTCGCGCGGCAACGGCGCCTGTCCGAGAATCATGTCGGATGCTTTCTCACCGATCATGATGGTGGGCGCATTGGTGTTGCCGCTGACCAAGTCCGGCATCACCGAAGCATCGACCACACGCAGGTGTTCGATGCCGATCACGCGCAGTTCCGGATCGACGACGGCCATCGAGTCCGTGACCGGACCCATGCGGCAGGTGCTGACCGGATGCTTCGACGACCCCACATTAGCGCGCACCCAAGTGTCGATCTGGGCGTCGGTCTTGACCGACGCGCCGGGCTTAAGCTCCCCGCCTCTGTAGGACGCAAGCGCCGGCTGGGCATAAATCTCGCGCACAAGCTTCACCGATTCCACGAGAGCCGTCGCATCCTCTGGGGTAGCGAGGAAATTGACGAGCAGCTTCGGCTTGTCGTGCGGATCGGCGCTGCGCAGCGACAGGCGCCCGCGGCTGGTCGGACGCAACAGATCGACATGCGTGGTGTACGCATGCTGGCCGATGCTGGAATCCATCAGCGACCCGCCCTTCACCTCACCCAGCCCGACAGGCAGGAACGTGAGCTGGAGGTCGGGGTGTTCGAGGCCCGCACGGCTGCGGATGAACGCGACGGCTTCATACTGATTGCTCGCGCCCACTCCACCGTGCGTCAGGAACCAGCGCAGGCCGATCTGCGCCTTGCCCCAGAACGACAGCGCGCTATGCAGGGATACGGGCTTTGGGCATGCCTGGACGATGGGGATATCCGGATGATCCTGCAGATTGCGGCCGACGCCCTTTAGATTATGGACCAATGAAATGCTGTGGCGCGCCAGCTCGTCAGCTGGGCCAATGCCGGAGAGCATTAGGAGCTGGGGCGAGTTGATCGCACCGCCGGAAAGGATGATCTCGCGCGCGGCCGTGGCTTGATGCTTGCCGCCATTCTGTTCGTAAGCGACACCCACAGCCCGACGCCCATCCATGATCACGCGGGTGGCGAAGGCGCCAGTCGCGATGGTGAGGTTTTTGCGGTGTCGGATCGGGGCGAGGTACATCGTCGCGACATCGGCGCGGCGACCGTCGGGCGAGGTCGTGCGGTCCGACCGGCCGAAGCCCTCCTGCCGCATGCCGTTGACGTCTTCGCTGTGCGGATATCCAGCCTCAACACCGGCCTCGACGAAGGCTTTGCACAGCGGGTTCGTCATTTTCGACATGGCGACGGCAAGCGGGCCTTCGCCACCGTGATAGTCGTCACCGCCCAACTCGTGACGCTCGGCGCGGCGGAAATAGGGAAGCACGTCGGAATAGGTCCAGCCGCGGCAGCCCGACTGGCCCCAGCGGTCATAGTCGCGCGCGTGACCGCGCACATACATCATGCCGTTGATCGAGGTGGAGCCGCCGAGAACTCGGCCGCGCGGCTGGTCAATCACGCGGCCACCCAGATGGGGCTCCGGCTCGGTCACATACTGCCAATTGAAGCGAGACCCCGTGATCGCATGGGCCATCGCCGTCGGCATTTGGATTCGCCAATCCCGATTCTCCGGCCCCGCCTCCAGAAGAAGGACACGGGTCGCGCTGTCCTCGCTCAATCTGTGCGCCAACACCGAGCCGGCCGCACCGCTGCCGACAATGATGAAATCGTAATGAGATGATTGCTCCGGCATTGCCCCAACCCTTCGACGAACGTTGAACGCTGAGCCCAGCGGGGGCATATAAGGTCTCGCTGGATGAGGCAAGACTCGGATATAAATTAGGCAACCGAACCGCGACGGCCGGGGGCTAGCGGCGTGTGTTCGGTCCTAGATTCTTCAGCTCTTTGCGGTTTGGATTCCTTTTGACGTTGGCGACATCCTGCCAGCACTCATTTTTTTGAATGTGTGAACACCATGCTCTCCCCCTACGCCAAAAACGCCATCGTCCTCGGCCTGCTCGCGGCCATTGGCCCGTTCGCGATCGACATGTATCTGCCCGCGCTGCCGACGATCGCGGCCGATTTGGGCGCGACGACAGCAGCCACGCAAATGACGTTGATGTCATTCTTCGTGGCGTTCGGGCTTTGCCAGATCGTCTACGGGCCGGTGTCCGACATGGTCGGCCGCAAGAAACCCCTTTACTTCGGTCTCAGCGTCTTCACCGTCGGCTCAGTCGGCTGCGCATTCGCGGGCACCATCGAATGGCTGATCGCCTTCCGCTTCATCCAGGGAATTGGGGCGTCGGCCTCCATGGTGATCCCCCGCGCGATCATCCGGGACCTTCATACCGGCATCGAAGCCACCCGGCTGATGGCGTTCGTCATGCTGGTCCTGAGCGTTTCCCCCATCCTGGCGCCGCTGATCGGCAGCCTGCTCATCGCCCATATCGGCTGGCGCGCGGTCTTCGCCGTGGTGACGGTGGTCGCGATTCTGGGATTCGTGCTAACCGCCCTTTTCCTCCGCGAGACCCGGCCACCGTCGGAGCGCATCACAGGCGGATTCGGCAGTGCCTTTGCCGGATTCTGGCAGCTTCTCCGCGACTGGCATTTCCTCGGCGTCACCTTCATCGGCGGACTGGGGATGTCGAGCTTCTTCGCCTTCCTGGCCAGCTCGTCCTTCGTCTATATCGGCCACTATGGCCTGACCCCGACCCAGTACGGATTGGCCTTCTCGGTGAACGCCGTCGGGTTCATCGGCGCGTCCCAACTCACCGCGAAATTAGGCGCCCGGTTCGGGATGGGACGGCTGGTGATCGGCGCGGCCTTTCTGCACACGATGTTCGCCCTGGTCTTGTTCGCCGCGACCATGGCGGGACTCGACAGTTTGGCGGTCCTGATCGTCCTGCTGTTCTGCGCCTTCGCCTGCCTGGGCCTGGTCATCCCCTCGACCATGGTCCTGGCCCTGGACAACCACGGCCCTATCGCCGGCATGGCCTCGGCTCTCGGCGGCACGCTCCAAATGATGGTCGGCGGCCTCATGATCGCAGTCATCAGCCAATTCTTTGACGGCACCGCCCTGCCCATGGTGACGGCCATCGCCCTCTGCGGCACCGGGGCGCTGATACTCTCTCTAGTGACCTTGCGGCCGCGCAGGCACGCCTAGGCCACCGATGTGCGGCGACCTTGCCGCCCCCGGCAGCCGGGCCCTATAGTCCGCCTTTAATGAAAACACTCGCCGCCTCGCCCAGCAATACTGGCTTCCCGCACCGGCATCTTTTGGGTATCGAGGGCCTGAAGCCGGCGGAAATCACGCTTCTTCTCGACCTCGCCGAATCCTACGTCGAGCAGAACCGTCAGCCGGACAAGAAACGAACGGTCCTGCGCGGCCGTACCCTCATCAACCTGTTCTTCGAGACCTCCACGCGCACACGAACCTCGTTCGAGCTGGCGGCCAAGCGCATGGGGGCCGATGTCATCAACATCTCGGTCAGCGACAGCGCCATCAAAAAGGGCGAAACGCTGCTCGACACCGCCATGACTCTCAACGCCATGCACCCCGACGTGCTGGTGGTGCGCACGCCCTTCTCTGGCGCGGTCAATCTTCTGTCCCAAAAGGTCAACGGCGCGGTCGTCAACGCAGGCGACGGCAGCCACGAACATCCGACACAGGCGTTGCTCGACGCGCTCACCATTCGCCGCCGCCTCGGCCGCCTGCAAGGGCTCACGGTCGCCATCTGCGGCGACATCGCCCACAGCCGAGTCGCGCGCTCGAACGTCCATCTCCTCAACACCATGGGCGCGCGCGTACGCGTGGTGGCCCCCCCCACCCTCTTGCCCGGCTCTTTCGCGCGGCTCGGCGTTGAATGCTTCACCGACATGCGCAAGGGATTGGAGGGTTGCGACATCGTGATGATGCTGCGACTGCAATCCGAGCGCATGCAGGGCGCCTATGTGCCGTCGGTGCACGAATATTTCCGCTATTGGGGCCTCGACTACGACAAGTTGGAAATGGCTAAGCCCGACGCGCTGATCATGCACCCGGGCCCGATGAACCGCGGCGTCGAGATCGACAGCGAAGTGGCCGACGATCTGGGGCGCAGCTTGATCCGCGAGCAGGTGGAGGTGGGCGTGGCCGTGCGGATGGCGTGCCTCGACGTGCTGACGCGCAATCTGGCGCCGGCCAACGGCGGCGCGGCCTGAGATGGCGGCACGCGACATCGCCCAAGGCGACGCCCGCAAGCCCGCGACCGGCCGCGTGGCCTATGTGAACGCGCGCCTGCTCGATCCCGCGAGCGGATTGGATACCAAAGGCGGGCTGGTCACAGATGGCGAGGCCATCGCCGCACTGGGGCCGGAGGTCACGGCCAAGAGCCATCCCGAAGGCACCATCATCGTCGATTGCGGCGGCCATTGCCTGGCGCCGGGCCTGGTCGACATGCGCGTGCAGGTGCGCGAGCCCGGCGAGGAGCACAAGGAAACCATCGCCAGCGCGAGCCGCGCGGCGGTCGCCGGCGGTGTGACCGCCATGGTCTGCCTGCCGAACACCGAGCCCCTGATCGACGATGTCGCCGTGCTGGAGTTCGTCGCGCGTCGAGCGCGCGAGGTGAAGCTGTGCAAGATCTTCGCCTACGCCACCGTGACGAAAGGTCTGAAGGGCGAAGCCCTGACCGAGATGGGCCTCTTGAGCGAGGCCGGCGCCGCGGGTTTCACAGACGGCACGGCGGCGGTTTCGAACCCTCAGGTCATGCGCCGCGCCTTGTCCTATGCGCGCGGCTTCGATGCGTTGGTGATCCAGCACCCGGAAGAGAAGCACCTGGCCGGTACGGGCGCGATGAACGAGGGCGAGATCGCGACGCGGCTTGGCCTGCCCGGTATTCCAGTCGCGGCCGAGCTGATCATGGTCGAGCGCGACCTGCGCTTGGTTGAAATGACGCAAGGCCGCTATCACGCGGCGCATCTTTCCACAGCCTCCGCGCTCGACGAGATTCGCCAGGCCAAGCGCAGGGGGCTGCGCGTCACCTGCGACACGGCACCGCCCTATTTCGCGCTGAACGAAAGCGCCGTGGGCGACTACCGCACCTTCGCCAAGTTGTCCCCGCCCTTGCGCAGCGAGGACGACCGCCGCGCGGTGGTGGCCGCGCTCAAGGACGGCACCATCGACGTGATCGCCAGCGACCACGCGCCACAAGACCAAGACTCGAAGCGCGTGCCCTTCATGCAGGCGGAATTCGGCACCTCGGGCCTCGAGACTCTCCTGGCTGTCTCGCTCGAACTGTATCACGGCGGGCACCTGCCGCTCCTCAAGGTGCTGGAGCTGATGACGGTGCGGCCGGCCGACCTATTGCGCCTGCCGCTCGGGCGGCTGAAGGCCGGCGCGCCGGCCGATCTGGTGCTGTTCGATCTCGACCGGCCCTGGCAGATCGACGCCGACCTTCTGGTCAGCAAGTCCAAGAACTCGGCCTTCGATGAGCGCCCGGTGCAGGGCGTGGTGCTGCGCACGGTCGTCGACGGGCGCGCCGTCTTCGTGCGCGACGCGGCGGGCTAGGCCGTGGAAAATCCGCTTCTCGCAGGCATGCCGCCGGCGTGGGGACCGCTGGAGCAGGTCTGGCCGTTCTACGCCACGGTGCTCGGCGGCTATCTGCTGGGCTCGATTCCGTTCGGCCTGGTCATTACCTGGCTCGCGGGCCTGGGCGACGTACGCCGCATCGGCTCGGGCAATATCGGCGCGACCAATGTGCTGCGCACGGGGCGCAAGGACTTGGCCGCGCTTACGCTCCTGCTCGACGGCGGCAAGGGAGCCGCTGCGGTCCTGATCGCCACAACTTATCTGGGGACGGGCGCTGGCATGATCGCGGGCGGTGCCGCGCTGCTGGGCCACTGCTTCCCCGTCTGGCTGCGCTTCAAGGGCGGCAAGGGCATCGCCACCGCGCTCGGCGTCGCGCTGGCGCTCGACTGGAAGGTCGGACTGGCGATGATCGTCATATGGCTCGTGGTCGCGGGCGTGACGCGGTTCTCTTCACTGGCCGGCGTGCTCTCGGCCGTCACGGCGCCCGCCCTGTTCAAATGGCTGGCGAATGAACAGATGGGCCAGTTCGCCATCGGCCTCGCCATGCTGATCATCCTGCGCCACGTAGCGAACCTTCGCCGCCTGTTGAAGGGCCAAGAGCCGCGCATCGGCGAGAAGAAGAACGACGACGGCACCCGCGCCGGCACCGGCGGCTGAAAGTAGAGGGGCGAGATGCCAGCCCTCTCGCCTCGCGAACGTCTCGACCGGTTACGCCTCGCGCGCAGCGAGAATGTCGGCCCCGTCACCTTCCAGCGTCTGATCGAACGCTTCGGCTCCGCGGGCGCGGCGCTGGAGGCATTGCCCAATCTCGCGCGCCAAGGCGGCCGGCGCGGCCCCGTGCGCCTGTGTCCCGAGGCAGACGCAATGCGCGAGGTCGAGGCGGTCGAGCGGCTGGGCGCGCGGCTGCTCATCCTCGGCGACGACGCATATCCTGGGCCCCTATCCGCCATCGCCGATCCGCCGCCCGCACTTTCAGTGCTGGGTGACATCGCGCTGCTGTCCCGCCGCTCGATCGCCCTGGTGGGCGCGCGCAATGCGTCCGCGGCGGGCCGCCGCTTCGCCCGCACCCTGGCCGGCGAGATCGGCCAAGCCGGCCTCGTCGTCGTTTCCGGCCTGGCGCGAGGCATCGACACGGCCTCTCACGAAGGCGCGCTCGCGACAGGCACCATCGCCGTGGTCGCGGGCGGTGTCGACGTGGTCTACCCGGAGGAGAACCGCGCGCTTCACGGCCAGATCGCGGGCCAGGGCGCCATCGTCGCCGAGATGCCGCCCTACGCAACCGAACCATCTCCGGTCTGGCGCTGGGCACCGTCGTGGTCGAAGCCGCCCTGCGCTCCGGCTCCCTCATCACCGCCCGGCAGGCCCTGGATCAGGGCCGCGAAGTCTTCGCCGTCCCCGGCTCGCCCCAAGATCCCCGCGCACGGGGCGCCAACGACCTCATCCGCCAGGGCGCCACCTTGGTTGAGGGCGCCGTCGACATTCTGGCGGTTTTGGGCCCGGCCGCCGGAACGCACCCGCGCTCGCCCGTTAAAGAACTGAATACAAAAGATAATCCACCGAGCACGTCCGGGCTCGACATCAATGAATCAAGGAAGAAAGTCCTTATATTACTGAGCCCGACACCGGTCGCGGTTGACGAAATCGTCCGGCAATGCCAATTGTCACCCGCGACCGTCTCCTTGGTGCTTCTGGAGCTCGAGCTGGCGGGACGGTTGGAACGGCACCCTGGAAATCAGGTGTCCATCCTCTAAATCTTTGTAAAAGCAGAACTTTCACCGATTCAACGGATCACCGGGTGAATATGGACGTCGTCGTCGTCGAATCACCGACCAAAGCCAAGACCATCAACAAGTACTTGGGCAAGGACTACACAGTGATCGCCAGTTACGGTCATGTGCGGGACCTTCCTCCCAAGGACGGATCGGTGCGTCCGGACAGCGATTTCGAGATGCTGTGGCAGGTCGACGACCGGGCCGAGAAGTCGATCGGTGCCATCGCCAAGGCTCTCAAGGGTGCCAAGCGACTGATCCTCGCCACCGACCCCGACCGCGAGGGTGAGGCCATCTCCTGGCATGTCCGTGAGGTGCTCAATCAGCGCAAGGCTCTGAACGATATTGAAGTGAAGCGTGTGGTCTTTCATGAGGTGACCAAGGACGCCGTCCTGGACGCCATGAAGCACCCGCGCGAGTTGAACCGCGAGCTGATCGAGGCCTATCTGGCCCGCCGCGCGCTCGACTATCTGGTCGGCTTCAGCCTGTCGCCCGTCCTTTGGCGCAAGTTGCCCGGCAGCCGTTCGGCCGGCCGCGTCCAGTCGGTCGCCCTGCGCCTGATCTGCGAGCGTGAGGCCGAGATCGAGGCTTTCAAGGCGCGCGAATATTGGAGCATCGAGGTCGATTTCAAGACGAAGGACGGCGCGACCGTGACCGCGCGTCTGACCCATCATGATGGCGTGAAGCTCGACAAGTTCGCCCTGCCCGACGAGAAGTCGGCCCGCGCCGTGGCTGACGCCATCGCGGCACGCGAGTTCGCGGTGAAGTCGGTCGAGAAGTCGCGCACGCGCCGCAATCCCTATCCGCCCTTCACCACCTCGACCTTGCAACAAGAGGCCAGCCGCAAGCTGCGCTTCAGCGCCATGCGCACCATGCGCCTGGCCCAGCAGCTCTATGAGGGCGTGGAGATCGGCGGCGAGTCGGTCGGACTCATTACTTATATGCGAACCGACAGCGTCCAGATGTCGAACGAGGCGGTCGTCTCCTCGCGCGCCATGGTCCAGTCCGACTACGGCGCGAACTACCTGTCCGAGAAGCCGCGCGTCTACAAAACCAAGGCCAAGAACGCCCAGGAAGCGCATGAATGCGTGCGCCCGACCGACACCACGCTCCGCCCGAAGGATGTAACCAGCTATCTCGACGGCGACCAGCAGCGCCTCTACGAACTGATCTGGAAGCGCGCGGTCGCGAGCCAGATGGCCAGCGCCGAGTTCGACCAGGTGGCCGCCGACATCGCCTCCGAAGACGGCAAGATCGTCCTGCGCGCGACCGGCTCCACCATGGTGTTCGACGGTTTCCTGACGCTCTATCAAGAAGACCGCGACGATCCGACCGAGGACGAAGAAGGCGAAAGCCGCGCCCTGCCACCGCTCGCGAACGGCGACCGATTGGCACGCGGCGAGGTCAAGCCGGGGCAGCATTTCACCCAGCCGCCGCCGCGCTACAGCGAGGCCAGTCTGGTGAAGCGGATGGAGGAGTTGGGTATCGGCCGCCACTCCACCTATGCGAGCATTCTCGAGATTATGCGCACGCGCGAATATGTCCGCATGGACAAGGCCCGCTTCGTGCCCGAGGACCGCGGCCGCTTGGTCACCGCGTTCCTGACCAACTTCTTCGAGCGCTACGTCCAGTACAACTTCACCGCCGAGATGGAGGAGAAGCTCGACGAAGTCTCGGACGGCAAATTGGAATGGAAGACCGTCCTGCGCGACTTCTGGCTGCATTTCCACCAAGCCGTCACGGGCACGAAGGACCTGTCCGTCTCGCAGGTCATCACCTCGCTCGACGAACAGCTCGGTCCGCACTTCTTCCCCGCGCGGGCGGACGGCAGCGATCCACGCGCCTGCCCCTCGTGCGGCGAAGGGCGCGTCGGCCTCAAGCTCGGTAAGTTTGGCGCCTTCGTCGGCTGCTCGCGCTATCCGGAATGCCGCTACACCGGGCAACTCGCGGCGGGCGGCCTGAACGGCGAAGGCGCCGAGTTGGCCGCCGGCCCCAAGGTGTTGGGCACCGATCCCGAGACCGGCCGCCAGGTGACCGTGCGCAAGGGTCCCTACGGTTTCTATTTCCAGCTCGACGCGGCCGACGAGAAGGCCAAGCCCAAGCGCGTCTCGATTCCAAAGGGCAGCGACCCCGCCGCGGCGGAACTGGAGACGGCGCTGAAGCTCCTGTCCCTGCCCCGGCAGGTCGGCGTCCATCCAGAATCCGGCAAGACGATCACGGCCGCCATCGGCCGCTTCGGCCCCTATATCCTGCATGACGGCACGTACCGCTCGGTCGAATCGGCAGAGGATCTGTTCACCATCGGCGTGAACCGCGCGGTCGACATGCTGGCCGAAGCGCCCAAGCGCGGCGGCACGCGCCTGCGCACCGTCGGCGCCCATCCCGAGGACAACGCCCCGGTGGCGATCATGTCCGGCCGCTACGGTCCCTATCTCAAGCACGGCAAGACCAACGCGCCCATTCCGAAGGACAAGCCGCCCGAGGAAGTCACGATGGAAGAAGCTGTCGCGCTCCTGGCCGCCCGCAAGGCCAGCGGCGGTGGCAAGCGCTTCGCCGGCCGCGGGAAGGCAAAAGCACGCGCCGACGCACCGCCCAAGGCCGCCGCCAACGCCAAGCGCAAGGCAACGCGCCGGGCCGCCGCGACCTGACCGGCGTCCGTGGCCAAGTCCCGCCGGCACGGCGCACATTTCCCCACCAAGGACCAGGTCGTCGCCTTCATCCGCGATAACCCTTCGCGCGTGGGCAAGCGCGAGATCGCGCGCGCCTTCAATGTCACCGGCGCCGACCGCATTCCGCTCAAGGCCTTGCTGAAGGAGCTTGAGGCCGAGGGAATTCTGGTGCGTGAGGCCGGGCGCCATTTGGCGCCGCCTGGCGCCCTACCCGAGATCACCGTGATCGAGATCAGCGGCGTTGACCGCGACGGCGAAGTCCATGCCCGCCCCGCCGAGTGGGATTCCGACACACCGCCGCCCAAGATCCTGGTTCAATATGCACGCAAGCGCGGCTATGCCCCCGGCAAGGGCGAGCGCGTACTGGCCCGCTTGCGGCGCGAAAGCGAAGGCGTCTATTCGGCCGAAGTCCTGCGCGCGGTCGAGAACGCGCCGGCCCGCGTCATCGGCGTGTTCGAGCGACAAGGCGACGGCAGCGGCCGCGTGCGGCCAACCGACCGACGCAACAAGGCCGAATACATCATTCCCGCGCGCGATGTTGGCGACGCCCGAAAAGGCGACATCGTCGCCGTGCTGCCGTCCTCGGCGCCACGCCTGGGGCCGATCCGCGCCCGCGTCGTGGCGCGCATCGGCCGCGAGGACGATCCGCGCACGATCAGCCTGATCGCCGCACATACGCAAGGTATCCCGCTCGAATTTCCGGCCGATGCGATCGCGCAGGCCGAGGCATGCCGCCCCGCGCCGCTTGATGCCCGTAGCGATCTGCGCCGTGTTCCGCTCATCACCATCGACGGTTCGGACGCGCGCGACTTCGACGACGCCGTCTTCGCCGAGCCCGATCCGGATCATGAGGGCGGTTGGCACCTGATGGTGGCCATCGCCGACGTGGCTTGGTACGTGCGGCCGGGCGACGCGCTCGACCGCTCGGCGCTGCAGCGCGGCACCTCGGTCTATTTCCCCGACCGCGTCATTCCCATGCTGCCCGAGGCGTTGTCGAACGACCTTTGCTCGCTGCGGCCGCGCGAGGACCGCGCGACCCTGGCCGCGCATATCTGGATCGACGCGCAGGGCCGCATCCGTCGTCACCGCTTCGAGCGCGCCATGATCCGCTCGGCAGCCCGCCTGACCTACGACCAAGTTCAAGCCGCGCGCGACGGCACGCCGGACGATGCCACCGGCCCATTGATGGAGCGCGTCATCGCGCCGCTCTACGGCGCCTACGAAGTTCTGGCGGCAGCGCGGGATAAGCGCGGCGCGCTGGAACTTGATATGCCCGAGCGAAAGGTGGAGATCGGCACCGACGGCCATATCAGCCGCATCGCGGCGCGCCAGCGCTTCGACAGCCACAAGCTGATCGAGGAGTTCATGATCGCGGCCAACGTGGCCGCTGCCGAAACGCTGGAGGCGCGCCACACCCCCTGCATGTACCGGGTCCACGACGTGCCCGATCCGGCCAAGGTCACGGCCTTGGCGGATTTCGTCGCGGGCCTGGGCTTCCGCATGGCCAAGGGTCAGGTCATGACGGCCACCCAGTTCAACCGTCTTTTGGCCCAGGCGCGCGGCACGCCGCACTGGGAGCTGATCAACGACATGATCCTGCGCGCCCAGTCCCAGGCCGTCTATTCGCCCGACAATCTGGGCCATTTCGGCCTAGGCCTGCGGCGCTATAGCCACTTCACCTCGCCTATCCGGCGCTATGCCGACCTTCTGGTGCACCGGGGCCTGATCCGGGCGCTGGGCCTGGGCGACGGCGCCCTGCCCGACAGCGTCGAAGGCGCTTTTGAAGACCTGGGCGTTCGCATCTCAGCCATGGAACGGCGCGGGATGATGACGGAGCGCGAGGCGATGGACCGCTACATCACCGCCTTCATGGCCGACCACGTGAACGCCGAATTCAGGGGCCGCGTTACCGGCGTCACCCGGGTGGGATTGTTCATCACCCTGGACGAAACCGGCGCCAATGGGCTGGTCCCGATCCGCAACCTGGAACCGCGGGATTTCTACCTCCACGAAGAGCGCCACCAGCGCCTAGTGGGTGAGCGGACGGGACGCTACTTCTCGTTGGGGACGAGGGTCACCGTCAAATTGGTTGAGGCCAACACCCTGACGGGAAGCCTCCTATTCCATCTGATCGAAGGGGGCGCGGACCAAGCCACGACTGGCCACCGTCCAAAACGGCCGCCCATTAAGCCCAAACAAACGGGGCACGGCGTGCGAAGACGAAAATAGGGCAAATCCCAGATTGACCGCTTCGCGCCGGAGCCGCATGATTCCGGCGCGGTTATTGCCCCCTACCGGGCGAATTCATTGTTGGGTGCAGACCTCATGCGGGGATACGTGATCTTCTCGCCAGTTCGACGCTCGACCGTGCGGGCATCCATTGCCCTGCTCGCCCTGACTCTGGCGGCGTGCTCCAGTTCGCCCGGAAACGACCACGCGTCGTTCGAGGCCAACTCGAACCGCCTGTTCACCGCGAGTTACGGCAGCATTTCCGACCGCTATCTGGAACCTGTCACGTTCGAGGCCCTCACCATCAGCGGGCTCAACGGCCTGTCGTCCATCGATCCGACCGTGACCGCCAGCAAAGCGGACGGCAACATCAAGCTCGTGGCGCGTGGCCAAACCGCCGGCACGTTCCCGATGCCCAAGAATAACGACCCGAAAAGCTGGGCCGCGCTGACGTCCAACGCCATCATTTCCGTTCGCGCGGTCTCTCCAGCCGTCAACATCGCGGATGACGACGCGGTCTATCAGGCGGTTTTCGACTCGGCCTTGGCCAAGCTCGATGGATTTTCCCGCTATTCGAGTCCCGAGACCGCGCGCGAGGAACGCAACCGCCGCGTTGGATTTGGCGGCGTGGGCGTGCGGCTGCAAACCGTCGGCGGCCGGATCGAGGTTCTGTCCGTGATGCCCGAGACGCCCGCCGCGCTCGCGGGCGTTAAGGCCGGCGACCGGATTCTTCAGGTCGATGGCGTGACCATCAAAAACCGCGATGTAAAGGACATCATCGAGCAATTGCGGGGCGGCTCCGGAACCCAAGTCCAGCTCATCGTCGAGCGCGCCAACGTGCCGGATTCCCTGACGTTCCAACTCGTGCGCGAGAAGATCATCCCACGCACCGTGATCTCCCAGATGGACGGGCGCGTTCTCGAGATCAAGATCAGCGCGTTCAACCAGGATACCAGCCGAGCAGTCTCTCAAGAGCTGTCCGACGCGCTTGCGAAGCCGAACGCCCAAGTCTCCTCGATCGTTCTGGATCTGCGGGACAATCCGGGCGGTCTTTTGGATCAAGCCATTCAGGTCGCGGATCTATTCCTGGAGAAGGGCGCGATCATGACCGCGAAGGGGCGTCATCCCGACAGCGTGCAGCATGTGGACGCGAGCGGCACGGACGTGACCGGCGGATTGCCGCTCGCCGTCTTGGTCAACGGCGGAACCGCGTCCTCCGCGGAGGTGCTGGCTGCCGCCCTGCAGGACAATGGGCGTGCCGTCGTTATCGGGACTAACAGTTATGGCAAGGGCACGGTGCAGAGCGTTATTCATATGCCCAACGATGGCGAATTGGTGCTGACCTGGTCGCGGCTTTATGCCCCTTCGGGCTATGCGTTGCATCAGCTCGGCATCCTGCCGATGCTTTGCACCAGCGGTGCTGTGGGTTCGGCCAACAAGATCCTCGAAAACCAGCGGCGCCCGTCCGACCAGATGCAGGCGGCAGCCCAGCGTTGGCATGCCGTGACGTCGCCCGAATCGGACAGCATGTCCGAACTGCGGGCCACCTGCCGGTCCGAACGGACCACCCGGGAGGTCGATATGGAGGTCGCCCGGCAAGTTTTGGCCGATTCCGGTGCCTACCGGCAGGTCATCCGCCTGTCCATGGCCGAGGTCGCCGGTCGCTGAGCCCCTAAGGATTGACAGGGCGCGGCGGGTCGCTATTCTGCCGGCCTTCCGCACCCCGGAGAACGATTATGGCCAAGTCCAGCACGGTCCTCGTGAAACTCGTCAGCAGCGCCGACACGGGTTTCTTCTACGTTACTAAGAAGAACCCCAAAGGGGTGACGAAGAAGCTCGAGATGCGCAAATACGATCCCGTCGTGCGCAAGCACGTCGCGTTCAAGGAATCGAAGATGAAGTGAGCCGTCCAAGCGGCTTGCGATCCGGAACGGCCGCCTCGGGCGGCCGTTTTCATTTTGGGCTTCTATTTCAAGAACCGCTTCACCGTCTCGAGGAACTGCGTCACCGAGATGGGCTTGGCGATATACGCCGAACATCCGCCCTGCAGCATCCGCTCCTCGTCGCCCTTCATGGCGAACGCCGTGACGGCGATGACCGGGATGTGCCGGAGCGCGGGATCCGCCTTCATCACCCGGGTGATCTCGAGCCCGGAGATTTCGGGAAGCTGGATATCCATGACGACCAAGTCGGGCCGATGCTGGCGCACGAGACTCAGCGCATCCAGGCCATGGGCCGCGGACAGAACCCGGTAACCCTGGGTCTGCAGCAGGTCCTCGAAGAGTTTCATGTTGAGTTCGTTGTCCTCGACGACAAGAACCGTCTTCGAAGATACGCCGGGAATGCGCGATCCGGACGACGCGGACGCAAGTAAACCCGATTCCATCACGGCACAGCCTTTCGCGGCCGAGGACAGGCAAAACAGACCCAGGCGGGGGGTGGGATCGTGTTCGGTAGGCCCGTATGGATACTGTCAGTCTCGTGATGTTGCAATCTCACGTCCCCCGAAACCTAACCACTCAGCAAAGCGTTACGCCCCCGAAAATGGGATTCTCCCGCCTGGGCGGTCCCCTTATCCTACTAAATGCAAAGGAGAGGCCATTTGCGCATCGGCGTCGATATCGGGGGCACCAAGATCGAGGCTGTCACTCTGGCGGCGACGGGAGTGATCGCCGCCCGCGAGCGCGTCCCGACCCCTCAGGGCGACTATGCGGGCACCGTCGCGGCCACGGCGGCCCTTGTCCACGGCCTGCAACGGTCGCTGGGCAAGCCCGCCTCCATCGGGATTGGCATTCCAGGCACGCATTCGTCGGTAACTGGCCTCGTGACCAATTCGAACTCGGTCTGCCTGATCGGAAAGCCGCTGCAGAAGGACTTGGAGGCCGCAATCGGCCAGTCCATTCGAATCGCGAACGACGCCAATTGCTTCGCCCTTTCGGAAGCCGCCGACGGCGCAGCCGCAGGTTTGCCGGTTGTCTTCGGCGTGATCCTGGGAACGGGTGTCGGCGGCGGTCTGGTTGTCCGCGGCCAAACCAACGACGGCCATAACGGCATCGCAGGCGAATGGGGCCACAACCCCCTGCCCGCCCCGCACGAAAACGAGACACCAGGACCAAGCTGCTATTGCGGGCGCCATGGCTGCATCGAGCAATTTCTGTCGGGTCCGGCCTTCGCGCGCGACCACGCGACCGCGGCCGCCACGCCCCTGGAAACGCCGGTACAGATCGCCGCCGCGGCGCAAGCGGGCGACAGCGCGGCACAGGACAGCATGGGTCGATATGCCGACCGCCTGGCGAGATCCCTGGGCACCGTCATCAACCTGATCGATCCTGACGCGATCGTCCTGGGCGGCGGCATGTCCAACATCACGTCGCTCTATGAGGACGTGCCCCGCCTATGGCATCGCTACGTTCACGCGGAGCGGATCAGCACGGCGCTTCTGCCGCCCCGGCACGGCGATTCCAGCGGCGTGCGCGGCGCGGCTTGGCTGTGGCCGGAGACCGCGCAATGAGCGCGGCCGCGCCCGTCTGCCGCGACTGCGGCGCGGTTGCCCCGAACGATGGCATACGCCGGTGTGGCGCCTGCGGCTCGCCCCGCCTCCTGCGCCACCCCGAACTGCATTCATTGACCATCGCCCATGTCGATTGCGACGCGTTCTATGCGGCCGTCGAAAAGCGCGATGCACCGGAGCTGCGCGACCGCCCGGTGATCGTGGGCGGCGGAAAGCGTGGCGTGGTCTCGGCCTGCTGCTATATCGCGCGGATGTATGGCGTCCGCTCGGCGATGCCGATGTTCAAGGCGCGGAAACTATGCCCGGAGGCGGCGGTGATCCCGCCGAACATGAAGAAGTACGCGCGCGTCGGCCGCGAGGTGCGCCGGCTTATGCTGGAGACGACCCCTCTGGTCGAACCGCTTTCGATTGACGAGGCGTTTCTCGACCTGTCGGGTACCGAGAAATTGCACGGCGGCAGCGCGGCCCAGACATTGGTCCGCTTCGCGCGCGGGGCCGATCAAGCGCTGGGCATCACGGTGTCGGTCGGCCTCAGCTACAACAAGTTCTTGGCCAAGTTGGCATCCGATCTGGATAAGCCACGCGGGTTTTCCGTGATCGGGCGCGGCGATGCCCTGTCGTTCCTGGCGCCTCGGCCCGTCGGCACCATCTGGGGCGTTGGCCCTTCACTGCAGAAGGCCCTGATGCGCGACGGGCTTCTGACCGTCGGGCAACTGCGCGAGCGGCCGGAGGAAGACCTGATCCGCCGCTACGGCGCCATCGGCCGGCGTCTGTCCCGTTTCTCGCGCGGCCAAGACGACCGCACGGTGGAACCCGATTCGCCCACCAAAAGCATCTCCGCAGAAACCACCTTCGAGCGGGACCTAGCGTCCGAATCGGCATTGTCCAAGGCGCTTTGGCCGCTGTGCGAAACCGTCTCCGAGCGCCTGAAAGCCGCGGAACTGGCGGGCCGGGGCGTCACCCTCAAGCTCAAGACAGCCGACTTCAAGATCCGCACCCGAAGCCGGATGACCGACGCGCCGACCCAGCTTGCCGACGTCATATTCCGTACCGCGTCGAAGCTTCTGAGGGGCGAGGCTGACGGCACCGCCTATCGTCTGATCGGCGTCGGCATGACCGCGCTGGACGGCGCAACCAATGCAGACCTGCCGGACCTCCTGGACCCGGACGCCACCCGCCGCGCCGAGGTTGAGCGGGCCATCGACCATGTACGGAAGAAACTCGGCAAGGCGTCCATCGCCAAGGGCCGAGGGCTTTGACGCGCCCTTGCCCGTACACGGACGGAACGATACGACTGATCCCGCCATGCCTCCTTCACCTTCCCTGCGTCCGGCGGCTTTCCTCGACCGGGACGGAATCCTCAATCACGACACGGGGTATATCCACCGTGCCGCGGATTTTATCTGGGTCGATGGGGCCATCGACGCGATCCGCTATCTGAACGAACGGA
>JAPLOM010000061.1 GCA_026400755.1 Alphaproteobacteria bacterium | reverse complement strand
CGGCCTTGGCCGCTCAGAACATCAACCTGCCGCAGCTTCGCAACGATCTCTTCTGCCGTGTGTCTCTTCCTCGCCATCGTCGTCCTCCTTCATGGCAAAAACATACCTCAGGGAGGACCACTTCAAAGGGGGCAGATCACTGTCTCTGGTCAAATCCCTCGGCCGCTCGACACTCCGCGACAGCGCCGCGGCGGAGCGCGCCTTGTCGATCGAAAGCCGGATCTTTCGATATGCACCGAATCTCTGCCACTCCCTGGTGGTGACCGCGGTCAATACCCCGCGATAGCGTACCGATCGGGACCGCCGGCATGGAACTGGCCGGCGGTCCGTTCGATCACGGGTTTTCCCCGTCGTCATAAGCTCGCTATGCTGACGGTCCCTGCCGTCCGTGGCCGGGAATTGAGGGGAGTGAAGTCCGTGTACCAGACGTTGTTGTACGAGAAGAAGGGCAAGGTCGCCCATATCCAGTTCAACCGGCCCAAGGCGCTTAACGCCATCAACCTTGAGATGATGGAAGAGCTGCCGAAGGCGATCAAAACGGCCGACAAGGACGACGACATCAGCGTCATCATCCTGTCCGGTGCGGGCAAAAGTTTCGGCGCGGGCTATGACCTGAAGCTCGATTGGGGCGCCATCTACGGCGGCAAGGCGGGGCGCACGCCGCTGGGCACTCGGCAGATGCTGATCGACTGCGCGGCCTACGAATTCGCGCCGTGGGACTGCCAGAAGCCGACCATCGCTATGGTGCGCGGCCACTGCGTCGCGGGCAGCTGTGAATTGGCCATGATGTGTTGCGTCACCGTCGCGTCCGAGAATTCGCTGTTCGGCGAGCCGGAGATCCGCTTCTCGACCGCGCCGCCCGTCGTCGTCATGCCGTGGACGGTCGGCCTCAAGAAGGCGCGCGAGCTGCTCTACACGGGGGATCTGATCGACGCGCAAGAGGCGCTGCGAGTAGGCATGATCAACAAGGTCGTGCCGGACGACAAACTGGAGGAAGAGACCTTCAAGCTGGCGAAGCGCATGGCCACGATCTCGGTCGAGGGCTTGAAGATGACCAAGGCGGCCATCAATCGCGGCGCCGAGATCGCGGGCTTCCGCGAGGCTGTGAACTACGGCATCGAGACCGGCGCCATCCTCGATTCGACGCCGACCGAGATGTATCGCCAGTTCAAGGAAATCTCGGTGAAGGAAGGCCTGGGCGCCGCCGTGCGCTGGCGCGAGGCGCAGTTCAAGGACGACTAGACGTCACACGCGTTGGGATCGCGGGGCGGAATCGCGCAGGCGATTCCGCCCCGTTTCGTTTCAAGAGCCGCGGCGCCTCATGTCGCGCAGCACGCGGCGCGTCCGGGCAAAGGCCACGCGCGGCGTTTCGCTCTCGTCGAGCCCGAGGATATCGAGGCCGACCTTGCTGACGCCGTCGCCCGCCGTTTCGCGCACGGTGAGGGTGAGCAGCCCGATCGTGATCGCATCGCCCGCCGAGGGCGCGTGGTCGTAGAGGTTGGCGAAATACTCGGCAAGCGTCTGATCGGCTTGGTCGGTCGGTATGGACAGGCCGTACATCTCGCCGATTGCGCCGAGCTTGATGTCGCCCGTGAACTGCAACTCGCCGAAGGGCAGGCCCATGGCCTCCGTGCCGGAGAAGAGCCGGTCCAGGAGTGGCGCGCGCGAGGGCGGCGCCAGGAAATAGGCATAGTCGCCGGGCTTGAGCGCACCCGCCTCGGGCGGCGACAGGATGCGGTCGTCGCGGATCACCATGTTGAGCCGCGCCCAGGACGGTGTCGCGCCCTGGCGCAGGATGGGGCTTTCCTCGCTGACCGGATAGCCGACCATCTCCAGTTCTAACTGGCCAGGCAGGTCCAGCTCGACGCGTTTCACCGAGCGTGGCGCGCGGGGCAGGGTGACGCCGAGCTTCCGCGCGCTCCACGCGATCGTCCAGCCTTGCACCACGAGGGAAACCAGGACGACCACGAAACCGACGTTGAAGAAAAGCTGCGCCTGCGGAAGCTTGGCCAGCACCGGGATCGAGGCCAGGAACACGCCGACGGCGCCGCGCAGGCCAACCCATGAAATGAAAATCTTTTCGCGCCACGGATAGCGGAAGGGCGTGAGGCACAGGATCACCGCAGCCGGCCGTGCGATGAACATCAGGCAGAAGGCGGTGGCCACGGCCGGAATCCAGTACTCGATGAACTTGTGCGGCGAGACCAGGAGGCCCAGCAGCACGAACATCACGATCTGGCACAGCCAGGTGACCGCGTCGTGGAAGGTGATGATGGCCGAATAGGCGCGCAGCGGGCGGTTGCCGAGCACGAGCCCGGCCAGATAGACGGCCAAGAGGCCGCTGCCGCCCAGGACCACGGTGAGCGCGTAGACCATGATCGCGGTGGTCATCACGAACAGCGGGTGCAGGCCCTGCGGCATGCCGATGCGGTTCAGGAGCCACGAAGCCGAGAAGCCGCCGGCCAATCCGATCGCGGTGCCGACCATGGTGTGGAGGGCGAGCGTGCCCGCGAGACCCCAGCTCGGATCGCCGCCCCGCAGGATCAGCTCGACCAGGGCGATGGTCAGGAAGACGGCGACTGGGTCGTTGGTGCCTGATTCGATTTCAAGCGTGTGCCCGACGCGCCGCTTGAGATGCAGATCGCCGACCCGGAGGAGGAAGAACACCGCCGCAGCGTCCGTGGAGGCGATGACCGCGCCGAGAAGGAAGCCTTGGAGGAAGGTGAGGTCGAGAAAGAACAGGGCGCCCACCGCCACGATGCCGGCGGTCAGCAGCACGCCCACCGTGGCCAGCGTGATGGACGGCCACAAAACGCCGCGAAACGCGTTGACCCGCGTCCGTAGACCGCCGTCGAATAAAATGACGGCCAAGGACACCGAGCCGACCAGATAGGCCATGCGGTAGTCGTCGAAACGGATGCCGCCCGGCCCGTCCTCGCCGGCCAGCATGCCGACGATGAGGAAGACCAGCAGCAATGGGGCGCCTACCCGGCTTGCGACCAGGCTCGACAGGATGCCCAACAACACCAGCAGGGCGCCCAGCAGAATCAGGGTGTTGAGGAAGGAGATATCGGCCATGCGCGCCTGTTTCCGCGTCGATTCTGGCCATCATAGCGGAACGTCCGGCGATCCGCCCCCGGATGTCACACTTCCGTCTGTTTTTTCAGTGCCTTAGGGGATTTAAATGAGAACGCTTGCGGAACAGAACAAACCCAGTACAATGCGCCCTATCGAATTTCGCTCGTGACTTCCCAACACCGCGCCGCTGAGGCGGGCGGTTTCATTGAAAGCCCCAGGGGCCTATGGAATAAGGAGACGGAACATGGCAGATGCAGCGTTGCGCTTGGTCGGTAAGGACGAGATGGACAAAAACAAGGCGTTGGAAGCGGCCCTCACCCAGATCGAGCGTTCGTTCGGCAAGGGCTCGATCATGAAGCTCGGCCAGAACCAGACCATGGCCGATGCGGAGGTCATCTCCACGGGCTCGCTGGGCCTGGATATCGCGCTTGGCATCGGCGGCCTGCCCAAGGGCCGCGTGGTCGAGATTTACGGGCCGGAAAGCTCGGGCAAGACCACGCTGGCGCTGCAGGTCATCGCCGAAGCTCAGAAAAAGGGCGGCGTCTGCGCCTTCATCGACGCCGAGCATGCGCTCGATCCGTCCTATGCCCGCAAGCTGGGTGTGGATGTGGATGAGTTGCTGATCTCCCAGCCCGATGCGGGCGAACAGGCGCTCGAGATCGCCGACACGCTGGTGCGCTCCGGCGCCATCGACGTGCTGGTGGTCGATAGCGTGGCGGCGCTGGTGCCGCGCGCCGAGCTCGAAGGCGAGATGGGCGACAACCACATGGGTCTGCATGCCCGCCTGATGAGCCAGGCGCTGCGCAAGCTGACCTCGTCGATCTCACGTTCGAACACGATGGTGATCTTCATCAACCAGCTGCGCATGAAGATCGGCGTCATGTTCGGCAACCCGGAAACCACGACGGGCGGTAACGCCCTGAAGTTCTATGCCTCCGTGCGCCTCGACATCCGCCGCATCGGCGCGATCAAAGAGCGCGACGAGGTGGTGGGCAACCAAACCCGCGTGCGCGTGGTGAAGAACAAGATGGCGCCGCCGTTCAAGGTGGTGGAATTCGACATCATGTACGGCGAAGGCGTCTCCAAGGCCGGCGAGTTGATCGACCTGGGCGTCAAGGCCAACGTGGTCGAGAAGTCGGGCGCTTGGTTCTCCTATGACGGCCAGCGTATCGGCCAGGGCCGCGAGAACGTGAAGACGTTCTTGAAGGAGCACCCGGACGTGGCGGCCTCGATCGAGAAGGCCGTGCGCGAAAATGCCGGCCTCGTGGCCAACGCCATGATGGGCGCGCCGGAAGAGGGCGAGACGGCCGCCGACGATTAAGCGGTCCGCCCGCCGGTAAGGGCGGGCGAAGGGTTCAAGGTCGGGGTGCGGGCGGGCCGGGAAACCGGCTCGCCCGTTGCTCTTTCCGGCGGCCGCATCGGGCTTAAATCCAGGAGGGGCGGCGGGTTTCGCCGCCTTTCGCTTGTGGACAGATTCGCCCGGCAGGCAGTACAAGCGGGGCCGCCCAAGGACGCGGAATTTGGTCCGCCGGGCCCCAGGACGCCATGAAGACCGCCAACGAGATTCGCCGGACGTTCCTCGAGTATTTCGGCCGCCACGGCCACGAAGTCGTGGCCTCGAGCCCGCTCGTGCCCCGGAACGACCCCAGCCTGATGTTCACCAACTCGGGCATGGTGCAGTTCAAGAACGTCTTCACCGGCGCCGAGCAGCGCCCCTACAAGCGCGCCACCACGTCCCAGAAATGCGTGCGCGCGGGCGGCAAGCACAACGATCTGGAGAATGTCGGCTACACGGCCCGGCACCACACCTTCTTCGAGATGCTGGGCAACTTCTCCTTCGGCGACTATTTCAAGGACGTCGCGATCGAGTTGGCCTGGACCCTGATCACCAAGGAGTTCGGCCTGCCCAAGGACCGGCTTCTGGCCACGGTCTATGTCGACGACGACGAGGCCTTCAACCTGTGGAAGAAGATCGCGGGCTTGCCGGACTCGCGCATCATCCGCATCCCGACCTCGGACAATTTCTGGGCCATGGGCGATACCGGCCCGTGCGGTCCGTGCTCGGAAATTTTCTTCGACCACGGCGACAAGATCCCGGGCGGGCCGCCGGGCTCGCCTGATGCCGACGGCGACCGGTTCATCGAGATCTGGAACCTGGTCTTCATGCAGTTCGAGCAGGTGACGAAGGACAAGCGCGTGTCGCTGCCGCGCCCCTCCATCGACACTGGCATGGGTTTAGAGCGCATCACAGCCGTGCTCCAGGGCACCCACGACAATTACGCCATCGACATGATGCGCGGCCTGATCCTGGCCTCGGCGGACGCCAGCGGCGTGCCGGCGGACGGGCCCCATGCCGTCTCGCACCGCGTGATTTCGGACCATCTGCGCGCGTCGTCGTTCCTGATCGCCGACGGCGTGCTGCCGGCCAATGACGGGCGTGGCTATGTGCTGCGCCGGATCATGCGCCGCGCCATGCGCCATGCCCACATCCTGGGCTGCGAAGAGCCCATGCTTTATCGCCTAGTGCCCGCGCTGGTGCGCGAGATGGGCCGCCAGTACCAGGAGCTGGTACGGGCCGAATCGTTGATCACCGAGACGCTCAAGCTCGAAGAGACGCGCTTCAAGCAGACTCTCGGCCGCGGCCTGAAGCTGCTGGAGGACGAAACGTCCAGCCTGGCCAAGGGCACTCCGCTGTCAGGAGACGTCGCCTTCAAGCTCTACGACACATATGGATTCCCCTTGGACCTGACGCAGGACATCCTGCGCGGCCAGGGTAAAACGTTGGACCAGGCCGCCTTCGACGCGGCCATGGAGCGCCAGCGCGAGAACGCACGGCGCGCCTGGATCGGCTCCGGCGAGCAGGCGACCGGTCAGGTCTGGTTTCAAATCCGCGAAGAGGTCGGCGCGACCGAGTTCCTCGGCTATGACACCGATGCGGCCGAGGGCAAGGTCCTGGCCATCGTGGTCGACGGCAAGCGCGTGGAGCGCGCGGCGCCGGGCCAGGAAGCGGCCGTCATCTTGAACCAGACGCCGTTCTACGGCGAATCCGGTGGCCAGATGGGCGACAGCGGCTCGATGTTCGGTTCTGGCGAGATCGAGTTCACGGTCACCGACACGCTGAAGAAGTTGGGTGCCCTGCATGTCCATGTCGGCAAGGTGGGCGGCAAGGGCATCAAGGTTGGCGACGCGGTCGAGTTGAGCGTGGACGTCGTGCGCCGGTCCAAGCTGCGCGCTAATCACTCGGCCACGCATCTGTTGCACGCCGCGCTTCGCAAGGTCCTCGGCCCGCATGTCACGCAGAAAGGGTCTCTGGTCGCGCCCGAGCGGCTGCGCTTCGACTTCAGCCATCAGAAGCCGATCGCGCATGACGAGCTGAAGCGCGTCGAGGCCGAGGTCAACCGCCAGGTCCGCCTGAACGGCGAGGTTACGACGCGCCTGATGGCCTCCGACGCGGCCATTGCCGCGGGTGCGATGGCGCTGTTTGGTGAAAAATACGACGACGAGGTGCGCGTCCTCACCATGGGCCAGATGGAAGGCCAGCCGTTCTCCATCGAGCTGTGCGGTGGTACCCACGTGTATCGCACGGGCGACATCGCCGTGTTCAAGATCGTTTCGGAATCGGCGGTCGCGGCCGGCGTGCGCCGCATCGAGGCGCTGACGGGCGAGGCCGCCTTCGACTATTTGGCCGGCCAGGAAGAACTGGTGCGTCAGGCCGCGGGCGTGCTCAAGACGGCGCCGGGCGAATTGCCGGTGCGCGTCGAGGGGTTGGTTGAGGAACGCCGCCGCCTGGAGCGCGAGGTTTCCGACCTGCGCCGCAAGCTGGCCTCGGGCGGGGGCGGCGCCTCCGCGCCTGCCTCGCGTGATGTGGGCGGCATCAAGTACGCCGCGCGCAAGGTCGAAAACGTGCCCGCGCGCGAGTTGAAGGGATTGGCGGACGACTTGAAGCGGCAAGTTGGCTCTGGCGTCGTCGCGGTGGCAGCCGTCGAGGAAGGCCGCGCATCGCTTGTGGTCGGGGTGACCGACGACCTGAAGCAGCGTTTCAACGCGGTCGAATTGGTGCGGGTCGGGTCCGAGGCGCTGGGCGGCAAGGGCGGCGGTGGCCGGCCCGACATGGCCCAGGCTGGCGGGCCGGATGGAGATAAGGCCGACGCGGCGCTCGACGCCATCGGCGAAGCCGTGAAACGGATGGCGACCGCGGCCTGACGCGGCGCCGGAGGGGGCGGTGATGGCAGAGGCGTTCACGGCATCGGCTTGGCGCCTGCTCAACGGCACGAGCGATCGCCGGACCCTTCAATTGGTGATCGATGGGGCGATTATCCTCCTCATCACCCTGGTGATTGCCGCCGTTCTGGTGCGCAGCGTTCCTACAACCGGCGACGATGTGGCCGACGCGGCCGATGCAGTTTGGTTCGGCTGCGCTCTTGTCCTCAGCCTCGAATATCTGGCGCGCATCTGGACCGCGCCGGCCGCCCCCACGCACCGCTATTCCGCCTCCGAAGCGCGCTTGCGTTACGTAACCTCGTTCCTGGGTGTGGTCGACCTGGCGTCCGCCGCCGCCTATTGGCTGGACATTACGGACGTGGTCTCGCAGGACGTTGCCGAGGTGGTCTCCCTGTTCGCCCTGTGTAAGGCGGCGCGGTTCCTGCCTGGGCTCCACGTCCTCGTCGCGGTATTCAAGACCGAGGCGCGCGCTCTGGTTTCGGCGCTGGTCGCGTTGTTGATCGTCCTGGTCATCGCCTCGGGCATCATGTTCTTGCTCGAACGGGGCGCGCAGCCCGAGGTGTTCACCTCGATCCCCACCGCCATGTGGTGGGGTATCGTGACAATTGCCTCTGTGGGTTACGGCGACATGACACCGATCACGATCTGGGGGCGCATCATGGGCGGTCTCACCATCATCATCGGCTTGTCGACCGTGGCGGTGCCTGTCGGCATCCTGGCTACGGGGTTCTAGAGCGCCAGACAGTGGTACGCCGGGGTGAGCCCGCGGGCGCCATGTTCTTCATTCTGGAAGGCGACGTGGAGGTGGATGTGCAGCCCGCGCCGGTCCGTCTGGGGAAGGGGCAGTATTTTGGGGAGGTCGCGCTGATCCGCGACATTCAGCGCACGGCCACCGTGACCACCACCATGGATTCGTCCCTTCTGGCTCTCGATGTCTCCGACTTCCGCCGCCTGATGGCCCAGTACCCGGACATCAAGGAGTCGAGCGAGCGGGTCGCGGCCGAGCGGTTCCAGGCGCCGAAATCCTGATCGGTACGCCCTTGATCGGATGCGTTCCCGCCGCCTAACGTCCCATTCCAATCTTTGACCGGAAGGCTTTAATGCGTTTCAAAGGCACCGATGATTACGTGGCGACCGACGACCTGATGGTTGCGGTCAACGCCGCCATCACCCTGGAGCGGCCGCTTCTTATCAAGGGCGAACCGGGCACCGGAAAGACAGTGCTGGCCACCGAAGTGGCCAAGTCGATCGGCGCGCCTCTGATCGAATGGCACATCAAGTCGACGACCAAGGCGCAGCACGGCCTTTACGAATACGACGCGGTGGCGCGCCTGCGCGATTCTCAGTTGGGCGACGCGCGCGTCAACGATATCCGCAACTATATTCTGCGTGGCAAGCTGTGGCAGGCCTTCGAGGCCGAAAAAAGGCCGGTGCTGCTGATCGACGAGATCGACAAGGCCGATATCGAGTTCCCCAACGACCTGTTGCAAGATCTCGACCGGATGGAGTTCTACATCCATGAAACGCGCGAGACGATTTCGGCGCGCGAACGGCCCATCGTCATCATCAGTTCGAACAACGAGAAAGAACTGCCCGACGCATTCCTCCGCCGCTGTTTCTTCCACTACATCCGATTCCCAGACGAAGAGACGATGGCGCGCATCGTCGAGGTCCATTTCCCGGATATTAAGAAGACGCTGGTGCGCGAGGCGTTGACCGTCTTCTTCGAAACGCGTGAGGTGCCCGGCCTCAAGAAAAAGCCCTCGACCTCGGAGCTTCTGGATTGGCTGAAACTTTTGGTCGCCGAGGACATGACGCCCGAGGATTTGCGCAACCGGGACGCGAAGAACAGCCTGCCGCCGCTGTATGGCGCCTTGTTGAAAAGCGAGCAAGACGTGCACCAGCTGGAACGCCTTGCGTTCCTGGCGCGGAGGGATCAAAGGGGCGGTTGATCCCATGTTCGTTCAGTTCTTCCTGACCCTCCGCAAGGCGGGCGTGCCCGCTTCGCTCCGCGAATATCTGACGTTGTTGGAAGCCATGCGCGCGGGCGTCGCCGGTTATGACGTCGAACACTTTTATTATTTGGCACGATCGGCGCTGGTGAAGGATGAGCGCAACCTGGACAAGTTCGACCGGGTCTTCGCCCATTGCTTCAAGGGTTTGGAAGACTCGATCGAGTCGCTGTTCGCCGACATTCCGGCGGAATGGCTGAAGAAGCTGGCCGAGAAGACGCTATCCGAGGAAGAGAAGAAGCTCGTCGAGTCCTTGGGCGGCTGGGACAAGCTGATGGAGACCTTGAAGCAGCGTCTGGCCGAGCAGCAGAAGCGGCACCAGGGTGGCTCCAAATGGATCGGCACGGCGGGAACGTCGCCCTTCGGCGCCTATGGCTATAACCCGGAAGGTATCCGTATCGGCCAGGATGAGGGGCGCCAGGGCCGCGCGGTCAAGGTGTGGGACAAGCGCGAGTTCAAGAACCTGGACGACGACGTCGAGATCGGCACGCGCAACATCAAGGTGGCGCTACGCCGCCTACGCCGTTTCGCGCGCCAGGGTGCGGCGACGGAATTGGATCTGCCCGACACGATCCGCGCCACCGCCCACAACGCTGGCATGTTGGATATCAAAATGGTGCCGGAGCGGCGCAACACGGTGAAGGTTCTGCTGTTTCTCGACGTGGGCGGCTCCATGGCCCAGCACGTGCGCGCCTGCGAGGAGTTGTTCACCGCCGCGCGCACGGAGTTCAAGCATCTGGAGTATTTCTACTTCCACAACTGCCTGTACGAAAGCGTCTGGCGCGACAACCGCCGCCGCCACGCTGAACGGATTCCGACCTGGCAGGTGATGCGCACCTATGGCGCGGACTACCGCGTGGTGATGGTGGGCGACGCGGCCATGAGCCCCTACGAAATCGTCCAGCCCGGCGGCAGCGTCGAGCATTGGAACGAGGAAGCCGGCGTCGTATGGATGCAGCGCCTTTTGCACACTTATTCCAAGGTGGCGTGGCTCAACCCAATGCCCGAAAAGCATTGGGGCTATACCTCCTCCATCGAGATGATGGAGAAGATCATGGGCGGACGGATGTTTCCTCTGACCCTCGCGGGGCTCGACGGCGCGATGCGTGAGTTGGGCCGCTAGCGAACCGCCTTCTCGAGGTTCTTGGCCAAGAGGTCCAGGAACTGCTTGGTGGTCAGCCAGGTCTGCTCCGGGCCGATCAGAAGCGCCAGGTCCTTGGTCATAGAACCGCTTTCGACCGTGTCGACACAGACTTTTTCCAAGGTCTCGGCGAACTTCACCACCTCGGGCGTGCCGTCGAACTTGCCGCGATAGGCCATGCCGCGCGACCAGGCATAGATCGACGCGATCGGGTTGGTCGAGGTTTCCTTGCCCTTCTGGTGCTCGCGGTAGTGGCGCGTCACCGTGCCGTGGGCGGCCTCGGCTTCCACGGTCTTTCCATCTGGCGTCAGCAGCACAGAGGTCATCATGCCCAGCGAGCCGAAGCCCTGGGCCAGCGTGTCCGACTGGACGTCGCCGTCGTAGTTCTTGCACGCCCAGAGGAACTTGCCGGATGACTTGAGCGCGAATGCGACCATGTCGTCGATCAGGCGGTGTTCGTACCAGATACCCTTGGCCTTGAACTTGTCGGCGAAATCCTTGTCGAAGATTTCCTGGAAGATGTCCTTGAAGCGGCCGTCATAGGTCTTGAGGATCGTGTTCTTGGTGGACATGTAGACCGGCCAGCCCAGGTCGAGGCCGAAATTCAAGCAGGACCGCGCGAAATCGCGGATCGAATCGTCCAGGTTGTACATGGCCATGGCGACGCCGGAGGCTTTGAAGTCGTAGACCTTCCATTCGGTCGGCTGGCCGCCCTCGGGCGTGTACACCATCTTCAGCGTGCCCGGGCCGGGGATCTTCACGTCGGTCGCGCGGTACTGGTCGCCAAAGGCGTGGCGGCCGATCACGATCGGGTCGGTCCAGCCGGGGACCAGGCGCGGCACGTTCTTGCAGATGATGGGCTGGCGGAAGACGGTGCCGCCCAGGATATTGCGGATCGAGCCGTTGGGCGAAACCCACATTTTCTTCAGGCTGAATTCCTTCACGCGCGCTTCGTCGGGGGTGATCGTCGCGCACTTCACGCCGACGCCGTATTGCTTGATGGCGTTGGCCGAATCGATCGTGATTTTGTCCTCGGTCTTGTCCCGGCTCTCCACGCTCAAGTCGAAATACTTGAGGTCCACGTCGAGATAGGGGTGTATCAGCTTGTCCTTGATCCACTGCCAGATGATCCGCGTCATCTCGTCGCCGTCGAGCTCGACGATGGGGTTTTTGACCTTGATTTTGGCCATTACGGTCTCCTGGGGCCGAGGTGGATGGGCGCGGGCGCGGCTGGGGCGGGCGGTTCCAGGGTCGGGAAGATAGCATCGGGAGGCTCCGGCGCAAGGCGTCAGCCCCACGCTTTTCGCGCAGCAGGCTTGACGGGGTGGCGCCGATGACGCCATAGGGCTGCCGGTGGACGCCACATGGGCGTCCGGTCAGGGGTCTGGTTGCGTATCATCGTCTTCATCGGCTTCGCGCTCGGCATCGCGGCCTTCGTCGCACTGCTGCTCTATCACGGCGCGGGCGACATCTTCGACGCGGTTGGCGCCGCGGGCTGGGGCCTGTTGGCGGTCTCGGCGTTCCATTTGTTGCCGCTCGCCATCGATGCCCATGCGTGGCGCATTCTGATCCCCGCCCCGCATCGGAGGCCCAGCCTTCTATTCTCCTGCCGCCTGCGCTGGATCCTGGAATCCGTGAATGGCCTTCTGCCGGCCGCCCAGGTCGGCGGAGAGTTCGTGCGCGCGCGCTTGGCGTCGTTCCGCGGCATGCCTTTGTTGGTGGCGGGTGGGGCCGCGACGGTCGACGTGACCTTGGCCGCGGTGACACAGGCGCTGTTCGCCCTGGTCGGGATCGTTGGCCTGGCGGCCCATGTGGCGGATGCCGACGATGGTTTGCTGCTGGCCCTGTCTTGCGGGTTGGCTGCGTTCGCGGCGTTGATCTGGCTGTTCTTCTGGTTCCAGAAGGCCGGTCCGGGCCGGATCGTGGCTGGTCTGGTGCGCAGGATTTCGCGCCGTCCTTCGTCGGGGCCGTCCGGCGGCGAACTGGACCAGGCCATCAGCCAAATCTATGCCCAGAGAAAAATTCTCGTGACCGCGTTCGTCTGGCGGCTGGTCGGTTGGGTGGTGGGCGCGGGCGAAATCTGGATCGCGCTGTGGGCATTGGGCTCGCCTGTCACGGTATGGGACGCGATTATCTTGGAAAGCTTGCTCCAGCTCGTGCGCGGCGTGGCCTTCATTGTGCCGGCCGCGCTCGGCGTGCAGGAAGGTGCGTTGTTGGGCCTTGGCATCGCCTTTGGCCTGGCGCCAGAGACGGGTTTGGCGCTTTCGCTCGTGCGCCGCGTGCGGGATCTCAGCCTCGGTATTCCGGGCCTGATCGCCTGGCAGCTTTCGGAAGGCTTCTCCGCGGGCTGGCGCCGCCGGCGATAGGCTAAAGCTTGCGTGTTGCCGCCGGCAGGACAGGCTCCCGCGCGCGCGCCAAGGCGGGCAGCAGCGCGTCCACGCCGTCCACCACGTCCAGCAATCGTCCCTTGATGCCCTTTGCGTAGCCGTCCGCCTCGATGGCGGCGATCAGCGTCAACAGGGGTGCCCAGTAACCATCCTCGTCGACGACGATGATCGGCTTGTCATGGAGGCGAAGCTGGCGCCAAGTCAGCATCTCGAACATCTCGTCGAGCGTGCCCAATCCGCCGGGCAGGATGGCGAAGGCGTCAGACAATTCGAACATCTTTTGCTTGCGCTCGTGCATGGACGAGACGATGTGCAGCTCGCTGACGCTGCCATGCCCAACCTCGGCCTCGACCAAATAGCGTGGGATGACACCGACCACGCGGCCGCCGGCCGCCAATGCGGCGTCGGCCATGAGACCCATCAGGCCCACCCTGCCGCCGCCGTACACGAGGGAGATTCCAGCCTTGGCCAGCGCATGCCCCAGCCGGGCCGCGGCATCCTTGTGGGCCGTGGGGACGGTGTTCGAGGAGCCGCAATAGACGCAAAGAGAGGAGATATGGGCCATGTCTAAGGAATCTCGCCTAGAAGCCAAGCGCTTCCAGGGGAAGAAGCGGGATAGAACGCCTTTTTATGCTGTATATGGACAATAGAGCTTAACTGACAACAGAATGTTTCCTAATCGCATATAATGGCGCGGTGTGAAACCACGCTAACGTCATGCAAGCCGTCTAGCTAGACGGAAGAGAAGAACCGCCTTTTTGGGAGGAATGCGATGAAGATTTCTTACGTGACGGCGGCGCTGGCCGCTATCGCGGTGGGCGGGGTGGTTTGGGTCGCCCAGGCCGCGCCCGCTGATGACGTTAAAGCGCGCCAAGCGGTCATGAAGGAGATGGGCTCCAACGTCGGCGCCATCACGAAGATGCTGAAGGGCGAGGCTCCTTACGACGCGGCCGTCGCGCAGAAGAGCGCGGACGCGATCGCCGCCGCCGCGAAGAAGGTTCCAGACGCGTTCAAGCCGAACACCGGCGATGCTGGCCCGACCGAGGCCAAGGCGACCATCTGGAGCAATTGGCAGGGCTTCACGGACAAGGCCACGGCGCTGGATACGGAAGCGTCGAAGCTGGCTGACGTCGCCAAGAAGGGCGACCAGGCCGCGCTCGCCGAGTAGATGAAGGCGCTGGGTGGTACATGCGGCGCCTGCCATCGTGACTTCCGCGAAAAGAAAAGCTGAGCAGCCAACGTTCCGACGGGCGGCGCGCGGGATTGTCCCGCGCGCCGCTTTTCTTTTAGGGTCGGGGCATGATGCGATTCGCTTTTCTTCTTGTCTTCGCGCTCTTGGGGCTGACCGCCGCTCCGGCTCGCGCGGACGACCAGGTTGCGCGCGGCGAATACCTTTTCCGCGCTGGCGGCTGTCTGGGTTGCCACATCGCGCCGGGTGGCGCGATGCTGGCGGGCGGTCGCGCGCTGGTGACGCCCATGGGCACGTTCTATGGCCCGAACATCACGCCCGATCCTGAACACGGTATCGGGCGTTGGACGGACGAAGAGTTCGTGCGCGCGCTCCATCGCGGCGTGGGGCGGGGCGGCGAACAGCTCTATCCGGTCTTTCCCTATCCGTCCTTCACCAAAATCACCGATGCCGATGCGCGGGCCATCAAGGCCTACATCTTCACGTTGCCGCCGTCAGCCCAGCCCAGCAAGCCGCACGACGTGCCGTTTCCGTTCAACATCCGGCTGCTGCTCATCGGCTGGAAGTGGCTCAATTTCTCGCCGGGCGTGTTCAAGCCGGACGAGACAAAGACGCCGGAGTGGAACCGCGGCGCCTATCTGGTCGAGGCCTTGGCGCATTGCGGCGAATGTCACACGCCGCGCAATTTGATGGGCGGGACCGAGCGCAGCCGAGCTCTGTCCGGCACGGCCGAAGGGCCGGACATGAAGCCTGCGCCGAACATCACGCCGGATCCGGAAACCGGGATCGGCAAGTGGAATCAAAACGACTTGGCCTATTTCCTCGAGTCGGGCATCGATCCGGGTGGAGACGTGACCGGTTCGGTGATGGACGAGGTGATACAGAACACCACGTCGAAACTCACGCCCGTCGACCGCCGCGCCGTCGCCGCGTACATCCTGTCGCTGCCGCCCGTGGTGCACAAAGTCGGCCGGAAATAGCCGCCGCCGGCCATCGGTTGCGGCATGGGAAGCGGCGTATTACGGTGCCGCCGCCGGCAATGGGGGCGGGTTTGGTATCTTGAAAAAGCTCATCTTGGTGGGAGTGGCGGGGGTCGCGGCACTCGCGGCGGCCGTGACGCTCAACCGGTGGTACGGCGAGGACGCGACCAAGTCGCCCGCGTAGGACACTGTCGTGCCCGTGATCCACGCGCCGCCCACCCAGGAGTATCCCGTGATCAGCATGGCGCGCGTGAATCAGAACGGCGACGTGATGGTTTCCGGCAAGGCCATGCCGGGCGTCGAAGTAACCGTGCTTGACGGCAACCAGGCGCTGGGCGAGGTCAAGGCTGACGATCGCGGCGACTGGATCTTCATCCCCAAGGATGCCGTTCTGCCGGGTAGCCACGAGATCGCTGCGGAAGCGAAACTGTCCGATGGCCGTGTGATGCGTTCTGCCGGCACAGTGCTCTTGTCGGTTCCGGCCAAGCCCTAATAACTGCTCTTACCAAGGCATCCAGCCGCCGCCGGCCAGCCAGGCGACCGCGCCCGTCATGGAGAGCAGCGTCATGGGAATGCCGCAACGGGCATGATCGCGGAACGGCAGGCGCACGCCCACGCTGGCGGCGCGCTCCGCCACGATAATGTTGGCCAGGCTGCCGATCAGAAGCAGGTTCCCCGCCAAGGTTGAGAGAACCGCCAGCGCGTAAAAGGCACCTTCCGTGCCGTGCCAAACGGACAGAAGCATGATCACGGCGGGGACGTTGCCGATCGTATTCGAAGCCGCCAATGCCAACGGCGCGATCACCATGAGCCGGTCGGGCAGCAACCCCTGCGCACCGAGCCATGCCAAACCCTGGGCGGGCAGGCCCGTATCGCGAAATGCGGCGTTGACGGCGAACAAGCAGGCGAACAGAAAAATCAGTGGCCAATCCACCTGCGCCAGCACCGCACGCGTGCGAAACCGGCGGCTGATGAGGAGCAGAGCCACCACCACCAGGGCGCTCAGCTCGTGCGGCAGATCGGTGCCCAGCAACACAACGACGACCAGGGTGGCCGCTACGGCTTTGCAAAGTTGAAGACGGTCGAGCGGTGGTAGGGATTCCTGGCTGGCGGATGTCGCTCGCGGTTCCAGCGCGCGGCGCCAGACGAACCATGTCACGGCGTAGACGACGATCAGGCCAAACAGCGCGGGCGGTCCACAAACGGCGAGGAAGTTCCAGAAATCTAGCCCGCCGACCTGGCCGATCAGGATGTTCTGTGGATTGCCGATCAAGGTCGCGGCGGAGCCCGCGTTGGTCGCGCCGGCCAGGGCGATCAGGAACGGCCGCGGGTCCAAACCGCGCCGGACGATTCCCTGGCACAACAGCGGCGTTACCGCGAAGACGACAACGTCGTTGGCCAGCACCGCGGACAGGAGGCCTGGAATGGCGACGGTGAGGCCCAGCAGAACCGCCGGGCTTCGGTTCGCGCTGGCGATCCGGGCCGCGCACCAATCATAAAAACCGGCCAGACCGAACTGCGCGGACACGATCATCAATCCGAACAGGATAGCCAGAGTGGGCAGGTCGACCGCGCCACGCAGCGTTTCGCCTTCGAGAAGGCCGAAGGCAAGAAGTGCGACCGCCGCCAGCAGCGCGATGCCCGTACGATCGATCCGAAGGCCCGGAAGGCGACCCAGGGCCATGCCGACATAGGTCAGCACGAACAGGCCAATGGCCACGGCTTCGGCCAATGCAGGGGGAAGGGTGAACATGCGGGCTTTTATAACGTGAGGAACGGCGCGGGAAAACGAAGGGCGCCACGCTCGGCACCATGTTATACGTCGCCGCCGTGGAACCCATCGTCAACGTGGCGCTGCCGGTCTTCGCCGTCATCCTATGCGGCTATCTCGCGGGCCGCTTGGGCATTCTCGGCCAAGCCAGTTCCGAGGCTCTGAATCGCTACGTCTACTATTTCGCGCTGCCGCCGCTGCTGTTCCTGGCCATGGCGCGGGTGCCATTGGACAAGATTCTAAACGGCCCATTCATCGCGGCCTATTGCGGTGGCATGGTTTTGGCCGGCGTCCTCGCGTGTTTGGGTGCTTACGTTTTATTTCACCGGAAGGGGCTCTCGCTGACCTTCCACGGCTTTGCCGCCACTTACTCGAACACGGGCTACATGGGTATCCCGCTGTTCATCGCGGCCTTCGGCGAGGCGGGCGTCTTGCCCGCCATTATCGCGACCGTGATCAACAGCTCCCTGGTGGTTGCTTGCGCCGTGGCCGCTGCGGAATTGGCGCAAAGCGCGGGGCGACGCATCGGCCATGTCGCGGCCGACGTCGCGCTGGCGCTTGTGACCAATCCGCTGGTCGTCGCCCCCATCGCCGGGATCGCGGTTTCCGGCCTGGGTTTAACCCTCCCGCGTCCCGTGGTGACATTGGGCGAACTTCTGGGCGCATCGGCTTCGCCCGGTGCGCTGTTCGCCATCGGCCTGTTTCTGGTTGGCCGCCCGATCGTCAAGGGCACGGGGGAATTAGCTTGGCTGACCTTATTCAAATTGCTGATCCATCCGGCCGCGACCTGGCTGTTGATCGCGATGTTCTTTCCGATGTCGCCCTTCTGGGCGGCCAGCGCCGTGCTGCTGGCTGCGCTTCCGGCGGGGACCTTGGTGTTCGTGATCGCGCAGCGCTATGGCGTCTATGCCGAGCGCATTTCGGCCGCCATCCTGGCCTCGACCGTGCTTTCCGTGATAACGGTTTCGGTGCTTATTGCCCGCGTGCCCGCACCCTAGAAAATGACCCGATCGACGTTCAGCGTTGCCGCGAAATTGCTGCTGGGTCGTCCCATCCGCCCCCGCTGGTTCGAGCCGCTGCTCGGGCGACATCCCTATCTTGCCTGGATGTCGACCAACCTGGTCGTCATTGCGCTGTACTTCTCTCTTGGCGTGGCGGTCAGCGAGTTCTTCGCGCGTTATGGACTGTTTCCCGCGCCCATCTGGCTGCCTGCCAGCATTGCGCTCACCGCGGCCATGCTGGGCGGCGCACGCGTCATGCCTGGCATCTTCATCGGGTCGTTCATAACGAACCTGGTTCTGTTCGAGCCCACGATCCACGTCGTTGCCTTGATCTCGTTGACCAATGCGGTTGGGCCGGTCGTGGGCGCCGTTTTGGTGGCCAGGGCGGCACCCGATGGCGAACCGTTCCGGCGCCTGTCCGGTCTCTTCGCGTTCCTGGGCGGTGGCGTTCTGCTTCATGGCGCCATCGTGGCAACGGGCGGAACCTTCGCCATCTGGCTGGGCGACTCGGCGATTCCGCGTGAAGTACTGGAATCGATCTGGATGCGATGGTGGCTGTCGGATTCCGGCGGTGCGCTCTATTTCGCGCCGGCCTTGCTGCTGTGGTTGTCGTCACGGCAGGCCGGGCCCAGTGGTAGAGCCTCGTTCATGGAAGGAGCTATCGTTTCCGGAGCGACGCTGATCGTGACCTTGCTGCTGTTTTCTTCGGCGGCTCGGCGCCTCTATCTTGAATCGGAGGTGCCATATTTGCTCGCTCTGCCACTGGCATGGCTGACGCTGCGCATGTCGCTGCGCGCGGCCTACACGCTCTTCACGCTGGTGACGATCGTGGCCACCGCGGGCACCGTCAGTGGCGTTGGACCGTTCGTGACGGCGGGCCTCGAGCGGCCGCTGACCGCATTGGGCGCAATGCTGGTCCTGTTCAGCGTCAACATCCTGTTGATAGCGGCCTTGGTCAGCGAGCAGCGCGGTGCTCAGGCCGAGAGCAAGGCCAAGTCGAACTTCCTGACCAATATGAGTCATGAACTGCGCACGCCGCTGAATGCGCTGCTGGGCTTTTCCGATGTGATCCGGCATCAACTGCTCGGCGCCATTGGTCATCCGAAGTACCGCGAGTACGCAGAACACATCCACCAAAGCGGGCAGCATCTGCGCTCGCTGATCGAGGATCTTCTCGACCTGGCCCGGATCGAATCGGGGCGTCTCAACCTGAAGCCGGTCGACCTCAACCTATCGGTCGCGATTCAGGAGACCATAGAGGTCATGGCCGGCTTGGCCGAGCAGCGCGGCGTATCGCTCGCCGTCGCGGATGAGGGGATGGATGATGCATCGATCCATGCGGACCCGCGCGCGTTGCGCCAAATCCTGCTCAATCTCATGTCCAACGCCATCAAGTTTACGCCGCGCGGCGGCACGGTGACCTTGACGGCCACTCTCGACGGAATACGGGCGCTTGTGTCCGTTTCCGACACGGGGGTGGGGATGAGCGAGGAAGAGATGGCGGTCGCGCTGGAGCCATTTGGGCGGTCGGACAATCCCTATATTCAACGCCAGGAAGGCACCGGTCTGGGCCTATCGATCGTTAAGGCGCTGATCGAGCATCAGGACGGCACGCTGTCCATCCAAAGCGAGCGCGACATCGGAACCGTCGTGACGATCGGCTTGCCGCTTGCGCAGCCCGCACGCGAGAACGCGTGACGGCTAGACAGGGTCCTTTCGCAGAATAATCTGGATTTGCGCCATCGCTCGGCCGAGCGTCTGGTCAATCGGCCGCCCCATTCGATTTTCGATGCGGTCGAATATCGTAAGCGCGGTTTCGCTCCGCACGCCCAGGCGCCACAGAATTCTGTATCGCAGGGACGCCCACCCCAGCAGCGCGCGACCGATCATGCCCGGTCGTGAACTCGTCAGGGTATGGTCGTAGCCATCGCTTTGGATGCGGGCATCGATGATTGTGCAGTTCGGCAGGCCTTCCGCGAGTTGGCGCAAATCGTGGGAAACCGGCGACCACGTGCTGGCCCGATCGAGACGGAACGTCGCCTTGTGGTCGCTGTTGAACAGCGATGGCCAGTTGCCTTGCTCATATAAGTTCTCGTCCGGAACAACCGCGATCATGAAGCCGCCGGGCTTCACCAAAGCCCACCAATCGCGGAACGCCTTCGGCACATCGCGCATATGTTCCAGTGCGTGTGATCTGTGTACGCAGTCGAACGATTCCGGGGCTAGATAATCCAGAATGTTGTTGGCGTCGCCCTGCGGCTTGTCGAAAGGGACAGCGTGCGGGGTTACGGGGTCGCCACCGCAGCCGATGTCGAGGACGCGGCCGGAAAAATAGCGTGCTGCGAAGTCCGGCCCCCGCACGCGGTTCGTCTTGGCCGCCTCATCCATGGCGTGAGCTTAGAGGACCATCGGATTCCGGGCTAGGCGGGCGGCATCAGGGCGTCGATTTCCGTCATGTCGTCGCGGGTCAGGACCCATTCGGCGGCCTGGGCGTTCATCTCAACTTGCTCGGGCTTCGTGGCGCCCGCAATGATACTGGAGACGGTGGGGCGCGCCGCCAGCCAACTGAAGGCAAGTTCCAACAGTGTATGCCCCCGCGCCGAGGCGAATTTGGAAAGCCGCTCGACGGAGTTCCAGTTCTCGTCGGTCAAATAGCGCTTGGCGAGGTGAGCCCAATGGGCAAAGCGCGTGTCGTTGCCCGCCGCGGCGCCGCGCGCGTACTTCCCGGTCAAAAGCCCACTGGCCAGGGGAAAGTAGGGCAGCAGCCCCAAGCCATAAGCCTGCATGGCGGGTATCAATTCGCGTTCGATGCCCCGGACCAAGAGGCTGTACTCGTCCTGGCAGCTCACGAATGTGTCGAGCCGGGCTTCCCGGCATGCCCACTTCGCGTGCGCGACTTGCCACGCCTGCAGGTTGGAGCAGCCGAGATAGCGCACCTTGCCCTGGCGGACCAGGTCGTCCATGACGCGCAAGGTTTCTTCCAGCGGCGTCAGCGGATCGGGACGATGGATCTGATAAAGGTCGATCCAATTCGTCTTGAGCCGCTTCAAGCTGGCCTCGACGGCGGTCATGATGTAACGGCGCGAGGCGCCTTTGAGCGTCTCCGCCTCGTCCATTGGATAACCGAACTTGGTCGCCAGGACGATGTCCTTGCGCCGGTCGCCCAGGATCTGGCCCAGGCAGGATTCGGAGCCGCCGCGGTTCCCGTACATGTCGGCGGTGTCGAGCAATGTGATGCCGAGATCGAGCGCTTTGTGGACGACCTTGCGCGCGGCTTCCAAATCGATCCGTCCGCCAAAGTTATTGCAACCCAAGCCGACCAGGGATACGCGAAGGCCGCTGTTGCCGAGATTGCGCGATTTCATGGCGGTGGATCTCCCGTGAGGACGAATGGCGTATGACAGCATAACTGGACCGCCCGGTGCGGGCAGGTCAAGATTATCGGCCGCTATTCAAGGGGAGGGAGACATGTTCGCCCGCATAAACCGATTCGAGGTCGCCGACGGCAAATCCGAAGAACTGCAAGCCGCCTATAAGAAGACGATCGATATCGTGAAACAGGAAAGGGGCTTCCAGGAAGCCATCCTGATGATCGAGCCCGAGACGAGCCAGGCCGTATCCGTCACGTTTTGGGATACGAAGCAAAATATGGAACGGACCGGGCGGCCCGGCGCGGGCACTTTGCTGGAAAAGATTCTCCCCATTGTCCGCCCATTCCAGAAAGCGCCGCCGATTCACAAGCATTATGAGGTCAAGTTGCGGGTCAAGTAACTACGCCGTCGGCCGCCGCTATTGATCCAGCGTTCATTTGGGGAGGTTAACATGGTCGGCCGCGCGGCGACCGCGTGTTTCACTCTGTTTTGGACATGCTTCGTCTTGATTGGCTGCTCAGCCCAATCGTCTTACTTCACGACCGTCAAAAGAATCCCGTGTGATGATTGCCCGAACGCGGTCACATATGCCAACGGCATACAGGTGCGTCAGATCACGGGAGAGGAAGGCAGTGACTGGTTCGGCCTTTCTCAACTGGATCACGATTCCGTGCAGAAGGCGGTCACGGGTTCGTTGGAAAACAACGGTACGCTCGCTCAAGGCGGACAGTCGCCCCGCTACGCCTTGGATATCGATGTGAAAGCGGTCAAAATCAGAGCTGGCGTGGCGCGTCTCAACATGCGCTACACCTTGATAAGGTTGTCTGACTCGCGCACAGTTCTCGACACGGAGTTGGGCACCGGGGCGTCCGCTGTGGGAAGCAACCCGAACGATCTCGCTGCGGGAGCCGCTATCCGAGAGAATATCCGTGGCTTTGTATACGTGTTGCTGACAGGAAAGATGCCTCCCCAGGATGCAAAGGGCACGCTAAGGGAGCGCAGGACCTGCACAGAGAATTGCCCTCAGCACGTCGATCCCAACCGGCCGTGAGTGGTCGGTTTTAGCCGGAGGATGTTTGATGTTCATACGCACGCTGAAGGAATTAGAGCAGCTCGGCCGGATCAAGTCGTTGGTCAACAACACAACGCGATCGTCGCGCTTTCTGCTGGCCGCCGACGGCATGGGCTTTTCCTACAACGACAACCGGGTGACCAAGGGGTCGGATGCTTTTCTTTGGTACAAGCATCACTGGGAAGCCAACTACATCATCGCCGGCAAGGGGCTGCTGACGGACCTGACCAGCGGAGAGACGTGGACGTTGGAGCCGGGCGTTCTTTACGTCGTCGGCCCCAACGACAAGCATCGCTTCCAGGTAACGGAGGACGAGCATCATATGAGCGTCTTCTGTCCCGCCCTCCGCGGTGACGAGAAGCACGACAAGGACGGTGCCTATGAAGCCAGCGGACCGGTGCCGAAAAAGACCGACCGGCGCATGTTCGTGAAGCGCGCCGATGAAATGCGCGCCGCGGGCAAGGAGATGGTCGCGGCCAATGGCCAGGCGCGCACCATTCGAATGCTGACCCAGGCCGATGACCTGGGTTTCGGATTGTCGGACGTTCATCTGAAGGCGGGCGCGGATGCCAACCTTTGGTACAAGCACCACTGGGAAGCCAACCACATTCTTTCCGGCACGGGCGAGGTCACAGAGCTTTCTACGGGGAAGTCGTGGAAGCTCGAGCCGGGCATGGCCTACAACGTCGGCCCCAAGGATCGGCATAGGTTGCGCGCCGATACCGATTTGCACCTTATCAGCGTCTTCTGTCCGCCCTTGAGAGGGGATGAGCAGCACGACGCGGATGGCGCGCTGGGGCCGAGCGGTCCGGTTCCGCCAGGCCCTTCGGGCGGCTGATATCTGGCGGTATCCGGAAACGGCCGGATACCGCCAATTTTCAGGGAATAAACCTCCTGTTTGGGCGTCTTCCTAAGGAAGGCGCATGCACGCATGCGCGTTAGAAAATCCAACGAGGTCGCGCATGTTTTCCCGCTTGTCCGAGCGCGTCGCGATGGCACGGCTTTCCCCTCTTGCCCGTGGTGTGCGCCAAGCCAATTTGACCTATCTCTCGCCGGCGAAGCTGGCGGCCCTCGAAGAGGCGCTTGACGATGTCGAGCGGGACAATGTGCCCGGCGACTTTCTGGAATTCGGTGTGGCGCTTGCTGGTTCCGCCATCTTGATTGCCGCGCGTCTCGATGATGTACGTTCGTTCCATGGCTATGACGTGTTCGGCATGATCCCACCACCCGGCGAACGCGACGATGCGCGTTCGCACGAACGCTATACGGAGATCAAAGAAGGCCGTTCGCATGGAATCGGCGGCGAAACCTATTACGGCTATGTCGAGGACCTTTATGGCCGGATGCGCTTGATCAGGGAACGAACGTTCGTGCGATGGCCCAGGATGCCATCGCCGGCGAAGAATTCCTTGCCTCGCACCACGTCGTAGATCTCTCGATAGGTCACGTCCTCGCCTGCGCGGCTGGCTAGCAAGCGGATGATGTTGAATTCGACGACGGTCAGAGGAACGGACTGCCCTTTCCATTGGGCGCGGTCGATCTTGAGGTTCAGGTGAAGCGAGCCCAACTCGAGCGCTTCGTCCTTGGCAAGCTTAGGGCCGGTGCCCTTGGCGCCTTCGGCCACGACCCGCAAGCGGTGCGCGATGACGGAGGAGCTGCGCGACTTGTCCATGAAGTCGACCGCACCGCCATCGAGCGCGATGACCTCGTTCTTCTCGCTGGCGAAAGCCGTTAGGATGACGACGGGCAGGTTGAAACCGAGCAGGCGCAGCTTCTTCAGCACCTCTGCGCCCGAGATGGTCGGCATGTGCCAGTCCAGCAACACCACGTCGCAGGTATGACCGTCCACGAGCCATTTCAGAGCTTCGTTGCCATCCGCGAAGTGCTCGACGGCGAGCTGGTGGTCTTCGAGATTGGGGACAATGGATTCCCGATAGAGGGAATCGTCATCGATCAGCAGGACGTTAACGGCGTCTTCGCGCGCATGGACCGAACCTATGTCCGTCGTGACGGCTTCCATCGATTACCCTCGTTGATGCCAAACCAGCCGCCCCGTCGGCATCGTCCAGACGCTTGAAATAGGACGATATTTCCGGCTCACCCTGACTGCGTTCCGATGAAGACAGACGGATCCATAGGGAGTTTATTCCGCGCACTACAGGCAGCGCGCAGACGGCATCGGAGTGACAAAACTGTGGCAAGGCTGGGCGAAGGAAAAGGCGCAGCGACGTTACTTTTTCTGTCCTCGCAGATAATCCGCGATCAGGCAGATCTGCTCGAACATGAGGACCATGCCGTTCATGGAGGTGATGTTGTTGGGATTGTCCTTGGTCGGAATGATGCAGACCACGTCTGCGCCGATCACGTCCAAGCCGCGTAACCCTTGGAGCAGCGAGATGGCTAGTGATGACACGATAGCCCAAGCGGTCGCTCGATTTGCGCCAATCGAGGGTTACGACGTTGCCGCGGATGCCGACCTGCACGCTCTTGGAAGTATCAATATGACCCTCGACCGCGGCATAGGAGGCCCAGTGGGCGGCCGAGCGCACGGAGCCGAGCCAGTGCGGGATATGGTCGTAGGAATCGGTGTGGGCGTCGAAGTGGACGAGTGCCGCCTTGCGTCCTTTTGAAATGCGCGCGTCCTTGCCCGCAATGGCCTTCAGGATCGGCCCGGTAATGGAGTGATCGCCACCGACCGAGACCGGCCGCGTACCGGTGGCATCAAGCCGCTTGTAGAACGCCTCAATATGTTGGACCGAGATGTCGTTGACCATGGCCTCGGGCAGAGGGGTATCGCCCAGGTCGTTGATCCGGCATTCGGTCCAGGGATTGAGCTGATACTTAAAGTGCGCGCGCCTGTACCAGCAGGAGACGTGGCGCATGAAGCGGGGCGCCAGATGCTGATCCCGCTCGGTCGATCCGTTACCAGAGCTGTGGGGCACGCCGACAAGCGCGATGTCCGCCTCGGCGGGGTTCTCGTTCCACGGTGCGCGGAAGAAGGTGGGTATTCCGTACCAATACCAGCGGTTGGTTTCCGCCTTCATGCGCGCGTAGGTTTCGTCGTCCATCGGCGGAATCTGCGGCCAGTCAGCCATCGCACCCCTCCCGTTTATGGATTTTTTGTTCGGCGATACCCAAAAAGTGTGGAACTCGTGGAGCTTAAGCCGAGACGGCGGCTTCTCCCGGCTATTATTATAAGTGTGTGGGGCCGATTATGCTCGTCCTGCCTGTTTACCGTTCTTCGCACCGCTGAGTTCGAGGGGACCGCATGGCCAAGAAAATGATGCGTATCGGTATGTCCATCCGTGGGCTGGGCTATCACCCGGCCGCGTGGCATCACCCAGACGTGCCCGCGGACGGGACCTTCCGGTTCGACCACTATGTGCGCAGCGCCCAGTCGGCGGAACGCGGCAAATGCGACCTGATCTTCTTCGCCGACGGGATCGGCATCCGCGAGCGCGATGCGCCGCGCGGTTCGCTCGCGCGTTCAGGCTATGAAATTGTCGAAATGGAGCCGATGACGCTTCTGCCGGCGCTGGCCGTCGTGACGAAGCATATCGGCCTCGTGACCACGGCCTCGACGACCTACAACGAGCCCTATCATATCGCTCGCAAGTTCGCGACGCTGGACCTCATCAGCAACGGCCGGGCCGGCTGGAACATGGTCACCTCCTGGTCCGAGGCCGAGGCCAAGAACTTCAACCGCGAGGAGCATCTCGACTACGATACGCGCTACGAGCGCGCGGCCGAGTTCGTCGAGGTGGTGAAGGGCCTGTGGGATGGCTGGGAGGAGGACGCTTTTCTGTTCGACAGGAAGGCCGGCCAGTTCTACGACGAAAACAAAGCCCATGTGCTGAACCACAAGGGCAAGCATTTCCAGGTCAGAGGCCCCCTCAACGTGGCCGGCATGCCGCAAGGACATCCTGTGCTGGTGCAAGCCGGCGCTTCCGAACAGGGGCGTGAGATCGCGGCGGAGACGGCGGACGTGGTCTATGCCGTTCACGGCAAGATCGCGCAGGCCCAGGCCTATTACGCGGACGTGAAGGGCCGCATGGGCAAATACGGCCGCGACCGGGACGATATGAAGATTCTGCCCGCGATATGCCCCGTGGTCGGACGCACGGTCGCCGAGGCCCAGGCCAAGTTCGATCAGTTGCAGGAACTGCTCGATCCTCTTGTTGGCCTAGCGCGGCTGTACAACACCTTCGGCGACTTGTCCGGCTATCCGCTCGACGAACCCGTGCCGGTGGACACGCTGGGGCCGCAGGAAATTCGCAGCATGAGCGAGACCCTCCTGAAACGCGTGCGCGAGGAAAAACCCACGATCCGCGAACTCTATAAAGAAGTGGCGGGCCGGGTAACCGGCTTCGGCGTGATCGGAACGCCCGCCCAGATCGCCGACGCAATGGAGGAATGGCTGGAGAAGGACGCCTGCGACGGTTTCAACGTCACGCCCACCCATCTTCCGGGCGGGTGCGACGATTTCGTCGACATGGTTGTCCCCGAACTGCAGCGCCGCGGTATCTTCCGCAAGGAATACGAAGGCAAGACGCTGCGCGAGAATCTGGGCCTCAAACCCGTGGTCAACCGCTACACCGCGGCGCGTGGTCGCAACGCCGCGGAGTAGGGCTGTTCGCGCGCTTCAGACCGAGATCACTTCGCGCGGCATGTGATTGATACGCTCGGCCGCGCCATCGGTGACGATGACGCTCTCGCCGATGCACATGCTGAGGTCCTTCGGCTGGTCGAACACGATCATGTGGGTGAAGAACACCATTCCCGGCTCGATCACCTGCAGATTGTCGGCGTAGATCATCGGCCAGTCCATCCATGTGGGCGGGTACATGGCGCCCATGGTGTAGCCGCAGGCCGCCTGGGTCGCGTGTCCGAAGCCGGCTTTCTCGAACGTCTTCTGGTGCGCGGCGAAAACCTCGCCCACGGTCTTGCCGGGGCGCAGGACGTCCTGGCACGCGGCGATGGCGTCCGCGCAGGCCTTGTTCATGTCACGCAGGCGCGGGTCAACCTTTCCCACGATCACGTTGTACATGCTGGCCGCGTGATAGAGGCGGTAGGACGCGCCCGGTTCGAACAGGACATTGTCCTCCTTGCCGACGATGTTCTCGCCCGTGTGGTAGCGGCCGAAGAACTTGGCCTCGCCGCCACCGAAGGGCCAGCGGCTGGCCGCGGGGTCGCCGCCCGCCGACATCTGCGCGTCCATCATCTTGCCGAAGATGGCCTTGGTGGAGACGCCGGGCTTCACGTGCTCCAGGCTTACCTTGTGGATCAGATCGCAGAGCGCGCCGGCCTTGCGGGTGTATTCCAGCTCCTTGGGGCTTTTCACGAGACGCAGGAGCCGCACGAGGTCCGAGGCGTCGACCGTCTTGCAGAAACCTTCCAGCGCCGCGTCCACCATCTTGCCGCGCTGCGCCGTTAGGCCATAGGCGTGATACTCGATGCCGAGGCGTTTTCCCCGGCAGCCGTAATCCTCGAGCATCTTCTTCAGATCGTCGCCCGGGGTGGCGCCGGCACGGTCGTACCAGATCCGAATATCGTCGATGATGGAGGTCGCGCGCGACTGCAGGCGGTCGGCCGTGCGGGTAAGAAGCGCGATGCGGCCATCGGCGCCCATGTAGAGCGCCTGGAACATGGTGAAGCCCATCGTGTCATAGCCGGTCAGGTAGTACATGGACTCCTGCCGGAACATGACCAAGCCGCCGATGCCTTGTTCCGCCATCTTTGCGCAGGCCGCCTTTTGCCGCGCCGCGAACTCTTCCCGCGTGAAATGCAAGATTGGTCCGGTCATGTTCATCCTCCCCTGTGGCACCGCGAGCCGCGTTCGCGGCCCGGTGCATCGACCGTTTCGCATAGCGATACTTCGCGGTCAAAACATATTCGCGTGGATTGATCGGAGTAACGCCTCAACGGAAAAACCGGCGGTTAACGCGAGTCCGAGATTTTTGACGCATCTCCCGAGATTCATCTCTCACGATCGCACGTGCTTGCCGGTAGGGTCGTAGATGGCCTGGGTCATGATCGTGGCCGAGGTGGATGAGCCCGACGCCATGGCAATCGACACTGTCTGGTCGTTCCGCGCCACCCGCGTTTCGACATAGCCGAGGGCGAGCTGGCGGCGGACGAAATGTCCGCGTTCGGCCGAGGTTATGGTTCCAATCGTTTCGTTCGCCACGACGATCGCATCTCCGCGCGCCGGTAAGACGTCGCCCTCGAGCGCGAGCAGCACCAGTTGGCGACTGGCGCCTTCCTGCTTCTGCTTCTGAATGACGTCACGCCCCCGGTAGCCTGCCTTCTTGTCGAGCTTGACCGTCCAGCCCAATCCGGCCTCGATCGGAGTCGTCGTTTCGTCGACATCTAGCCCGTACAGCGGATACTTTTTTTCCATGCGCACGCTGCGCAGCGCGCCGAGCCCGCACGGGCGCGCGCCGAGCGGGCGTCCTGCCTCCATCACGGTGTCGTAAAGGTGATGGGCATATTCGCTCGGATAGAACAATTCGTAACCCAGTTCGCCCGAATAGCCGGTACGGGAAATGACCGTGCTCGGCACATCCGCCACGGTTCCTTCAGTCAGGGAAAAGTAGGGAAGGGCGGCCGTTGAAAGATCCGTCTTGGTCAGGCTCTGCAGAAGTTCGCGCGAACGCGGGCCCTGGACGGACAAATAAGCCCGCTTGTAACCAAGATTGGGCACGACCGCATGACGCCCCTTGAGCTGGTCGATCACGGCTTGGACCGCGGCATCCACCCGTGCGGGCGTGGGATAGAGGCAGAACCTGTCCGCGGCCATGCGGAAGCAGGTCAGGTCGTCGATCATTCCGCCCTTGTCGTTGCAGAGGGAGGTGTAGACGACCCGCGACACGGGAAGCCGCGCGAGATCGCCGACGGCGGCGTCCTGGAGGACGGCCTCCGCATCCGCGCCGGCCACCTCGATCCCGACTTGGTAATACACGTCGTACAAGCCGACCGCGTTGCGGGTCGCAAGATGTTCTTCTTCGACCGAGGAAAACACGGCCGGCGCGGCGAACCCCAACCGATCGATGAACTGCGCGCCGTGGGCGACGAAGCGGTCGTGGTAAGGCGATTTGCGGATCAAGGCAGCCTCCTGTTTTCTCGTTGGCCGCGATGGTGGACGAGCGTTGCCGGAAGCGCAAACCGTCCACGCCATACGGGCGCGCGATCGGCTAGATGCCAGCCACTGCTGCCTCAGCTGTGCGGCAGCACCAGCACGCGCGTGGGATTGGTTGCAGAAAAACAAGCCGCACCATGCGGCGGTTCGGCCCGTTAACAGAATCGCGGACATGGGTGTCCTGACTATAGCGGGGCCGGAATCGCGCGCGACGCTTCAGGCATGCACGGACGCGGATCTATCCAACACGATGTTCGGGTGGCTCAAGTCGTATGAGATCGCAGTGCCGGCATTCCGGTCATCGCGCTGCGCATGTCGTTCACGGGCGAGAAGGATTTCATCGGCCGCGCGTCCGTCCTCGCGCGTCAGGAGAAGGGCGAGCCATCCGCATTGGTCTATCTGGAAGTCGACGCCGCCGACCAAGATTGTCTTGGCGGAGAGGTCATTGTGGTCGACGGACGAAAAAGTGGGGTTCATCACGTCCGGCGCTTTCGGCCCTATCATTAAGAAGAGTCTGGCCTTTGGATATGTCGGCCGGGCTCACGCGGCTCCCGGTACAGAGTTGCAGATCTCCATCCTCGGCCAATTGCGGAGCGCGCGCGTCTTGGATAAGCCCGCGCGCGACCCGCAAAATCTTCGCTTGAAAGCCGGATAAAAGCGGCCGCGGACAGAGAGAATCGCGAGACACTTTTCTTATGGAGCGATTTGTATGCCGCAAAGGGCGGCTAGCGCCACGTTTCGCAGTTAAATCAATACTTTAAGGCTGGCCGCGGGGTCAGTCCGGAGCGGACCTTCCTCTCGAAAAACCCGTTAACAGGGATATTTACAGGGAAAATAAGCCAGTCACGACGCCTGAAACATCGATAGGGCGCGGAAAGCGGTACTTTCGCTGCATTTGGCCCCGTACCTGTTACTTGGAGCCCGTAGCGCCTGTAGATTAAACTCCGTTCACTGGCGCATACTTGGTCCGACCGCTTGAGCACACTCCGGCGGAAAGTCGGCTCAAGATGCGTCGCTAATCACCTCTGTGGAGCGCTAAATATGCCTAACGGTACCGTCAAATGGTTCAACAGCACCAAAGGATACGGGTTCATCGAGCAAGACGGTGGTGGGAAAGATGTGTTTGTTCACATCTCTGCCGTCGAGCGCGCTGGGCTTAACAACTTGGCCGAAGGTCAACGAGTGTCATTTGTGGAGGAGAGCGACCCCAAAAGTGGCAAAAATTCTGCCGGTCAGCTCAAGTCAATCTAAGTCACACTGCAATAGCACGTGAGAAAGGGCGCCAGATTTGGCGCCCTTTCTAGTTCGTAGCGTCTTGGCTTGCCCGTGCTGTGTCCAAAGGCGCTAACTTTTTAGTTAGGGCCTGTCGTCAATTAGCCGTGAGTGATCTGCCCCCTTTGAAGTGGTCCTCCCTGAGGTATGTTTTTGCCATGAAGGAGGACGACGATGGCGAGGAAGAGACACACGGCAGAAGAGATCGTTGCGAAGCTGCGGCAGGTTGATGTTCTGAGCGGCCAAGGCCG
>JAPLOM010000037.1 GCA_026400755.1 Alphaproteobacteria bacterium | reverse complement strand
GACCAGGGCCAAGGGGCTTTCCAGCACGGGCTTCACAATCCGCGCCGCACCCATCAGGCCTGCATCGACGTCGGGTCGGATCGTGGGATAGGGCAAGATCGAGAAGATGCCTTGATCCAGGATCAGGGCGCGCATGGTGCTGGCGCTTTCAGCCTCGACCAGGACGCGCAGGGACCAGCCTTGCTGCCGCGTGATGCGATCCAGACTTTGCCGCAGCACATGATCCGGACGCGGCAGGACGAACGACAGATCGGCCAGTGCTGAAAAAGGAATGGAGTCGTCGCGCAAAGGTGCCGCGCCCGCGCGACCGACCAGGTGCATATCCTGGCGCCCCACGGGCTCGACGCGGAAATCCTTGGAACGCGGCGGGTCGTACATCAGCGCGGCATGGATCGCCCCGCGCGTAAGCTGTTCGCGCAGATAGACGCCGAAGCCCTCCATCACGCGCACCAGCACGTCTGGATGCCGCGCGCGGAAGGCCCGCACCAGACGCGGCCCCAGCGTGGCGGCCATGGCGTGGGTCATGCCGATGGCGACCATGCCGCCTGGCGCGCTGCGTCGCGCGGCCAATTCCCGCTCGGCCTCGGCCAGTTCGGCCGCGATTGAATCGGCTCGGGCCAAAAGGTCGGCGCCGGCCTCGGTCACCTGCACGCCGCGCCCATGGCGGAGAAGGAGGGGAACCCCGGCCTCGGCCTCGAGATCGGCGATGCGGCGGCTGACCGCGGGCTGGGCGATGCCCAGGCGCGCGGCCGCGCGGGAAATGCTGCCCTCGCGCGCCACGGCGGCGAAATAGCGAAGCTGGCGAGTATCCACGGCGGCCCTTCATGCCATTTTGGCATGGAAACCATGCCAAAATGGATCATACGGCCGGCGGTCGCTTCCTTCTAGACTTTTGAAGATGGCGCGGAACAGCGCCACGGGCATGAGGAAACGATCGACAATGGCACAGGCGATGTTGGCGGAACGGCCGGCGCAGGCGGCGGAATACCGGCGCATCACGGTCAAGAAGCTTTGCGGCGCGGCGGGCGCGGAGATCGGCGGGGTGGATCTGTCGAAGCCGCTGGAGTCCGAAACGGCGGCAGAAATTCACCGCGCGTTCCTGGAGAACTCCGTCGTCGCGTTCCGCGACCAGGATCTTTCGCCCGAGCGCCAGATCGCCTTCACCGAGATTTTCGGCAAGGTCGAGCAGCACCCGCTTTACCGCAGCAACCCGATCGAAGGGTTTCCCGAGATTTTGGTGCTGGAGCACAAGGCTGGCCAGTACATCAACGGCAAGAACGACATCTGGCACGCCGACATCACGTTCAAGGAAGAGCCGCCGCTGGGCAGCATGCTGCATTGCCGCGCCGCGTGGGAAGGGTTCGCGGACACCATGTTCGCCAACCAATACATGGCCTATGAAGCCCTGTCCGAGCCGCTGCAGCGCCTGTTCGTCGATATGAAGGCGGAGCACGACGCCTCGATCCTGCCGCGCGAGAACAACAAGCACGACTACAACACGAAGATCGGGGACATCCCGCCGCCCGTCGTCCATCCCGTTGTGCGCACCCATCCGGAAACGGGCCGCAAGGCGCTGTTCGTCAACGCGGCCTACACGATCCGGCTGTTGGGTGTGAGCGAGGACGAGAGCAAGAAGCTTCTCGATCTTTTGTACGCCCATGCCGTGCGGCCCGATTTCGTCTATCGCCACCGTTGGCGCGTGGGCGACGTGGTGATCTTCGACAACCGTTGCCTGCTGCACTATGTGGTACCCGACCACCCGCACGACATGCACCGGCGCATGCACCGCACCACGGCGGCGGGCGACCGCCCGTTCTGATTTCCGGCCACCCCTGCTAGGCTTCCGCCTGTCGTAAAGGGAGGCGGTCGATGGCACAGGTACTGGCGGAACCGCGCGCGAACGAGGCGGGCGCCTACAAGCACATCACGGTCGAGAAGTTGTGCGGGGCAGGCGGGGCGGTTATCAGCGGTCCCGATCTGTCGCAGCCGCTGGACGCCGAGACGGTCGCCGAAATCAAGCGCGCGTTCCTGGACCACTGCGTCATCGTCTTCCGGGATCAGGACCTCTCACCGGAACGCCAGATGGCGTTCACGCGAATCTTCGGCAAGGTCGAGCGGCATCCCGTCGTGCGCGGTTTCGAGATCGAGGGTTATCCCGAGATCATGGTGATCGAGCACAAGGCTGGCGTCTTCTACAACGGCAAGAATGATATCTGGCACTCGGATGTGACCTTCAGCGAGACGCCCCCGCTTGGCAGCGTTCTGCACTGCCGCGCAGCGTGGGAAGGTTTCTCCGACCCATGGCCTATGAGGCGCTGTCGGAGCCGTTCAAGCGCATGCTCGACGGCATGAAGGCCGAGCATGACGCCGCGCTGCTGCGCCGGCGGATGAACGCTTACGAGCACAACAACCCGATCAGCGAGATTCCCAAGCCCGCGATTCATCCGATCGTGCGCACGCACCCGGAGACGGGCCGCAAGGCGCTGTATGTCAATCCGATCTACACGACGCGGCTTCTGGGGGTGAGCGAGGAGGAGGGTAAGTTCCTGCTCGAATTCCTTTATCAGCACGCGGTGCGGCCGGACTTCGTCTACCGGCACCGCTGGCGTCCGGGCGACGTGACTATGTTCGACAACCGCTGCCTGCTGCACTACGTCGTGCCCGACCATCCGCGTGACATGCACCGGCTGATGCACCGCACCACGGCGTCAGGCGACCGGCCTTACTGAAGCGCCGCTAGAGCGGTTGGCGGGTGAATGGCGCCTGTAGCTGGCGCAGGAACGTCTCCGGCATCGGGTGACTGATGCCGATATCCGCGGGCGGACGGCGCGGCGGATTGTGGAAAGTTCGGAACAGCAGGTCGAACAACATCAGGTTCTCGCCGTAGTTCCGATTGCCTTCCTCCAGCTTCTTGGAGTGATGCCAGCGGTGGAGCGTGGGCGTGTTGAACACGTAGTCCAAGACGCCACAGCGCATCTCGATGTTGCAGTGGGTCAGGATGCCGATGAAGGCCGTGATCGCGCTGGTGAGGAGAAGTACCTCGCGCGGTGCACCCAGCAGCAGCAGAACCGGCATGCCCACGGCCAGCGCCAGCACGGTATCGACCACGTGGAAACGTCCAGTGTTGAAAAACCACAGGCGGCCAACGCTGTGATGAACGGCGTGAAAGCGCCAGAGCGGCGGCCATTCGTGGGAAAGGCGATGCTTCCAATAGAGGCCCATCTCCACGATCACCAAGCCGAGCGTGGTCTGGAAGAAGAGGGGCCACTGAGCGGGCCACCAGCCGCCGCTGCGCGGCGCCAGCCAGTCGGCGATGCCCATGAAGGTGATGACGGTGATAATGGTCTGTGCCGCACCCTTGTTGAGGATCGTGTGGGCGAGGTCGGGCAGCATCTGGCCATCGTTCTTGAGCCAGGTCCGCTCGTGCGGCATCACGCGCTCAAGCAGACCCAGGATCAGCGCCAGGGCGAGGTAGGTGACGTTGAAGGCAATCACGCCGTGATCCGCGCGCATGCCTGCATAGGTTGCGCCGATGGCGCACGCCAAGAGCACTGGCCATAGGACATAGGACAGCAAACGGCGCAGATTTGAGTCGTTGGTTTCGGCTTCGGTCATAGATCGGATCCGTTGGCCGCATTCAGTCGCACGTCCGACCCCTAAAAGCGAATTTTTCAAACCCAGCGAGAAAGGGACAGTTTTTTTCGCGCCTCGGGGATCTACCCCACCTCTGTATTGCGAATAAGTCGCATTAGTGATCTACTTCCCGGGAATAATTCTCTTTTTCCCATAGTCGGCGGCGGATTTTCGCACGCCGCGGGTCGATCCGGCGGTTGCTGTGTCGTGACCGGAGACGGCGGTTCCTTGGTCCTCGATGAACGAAACGGCGCGCACCCGGAATCTTTCGGATCAGAACCAGAGGGCGTTCTGGCTCAAGCACTTGCACCGCTGGCATTGGATCAGCGCGGGCCTGTGCCTGGTCGGGATGATCCTGTTCGCGGCCACCGGCATCACCCTCAACCATGCCGCCCAGATCGAGGCGCATCCCGTCGTCACCCAAAAGGAAGCGACGCTGCCGGCCGACCTGCTGGCGTCGTTGTCCACCGCCGCGCCGCAAGGCGACAAAGGCAAGTTGCCGGCCGCGGTCGAACATTGGCTGGTGGACAAGCTTGGCATCGTGGTGGGCGATCAGACCGCCGAGTGGTCGAAGGGCGAGGTCTATGTGCCGCTGCCGCACCCCGGCGGCGACGCCTGGGCCACGATCGACCGCGAGGATGGCAAGGTTCAGTACGAACGGACCGATCGCGGCTGGATCTCCTATTTCAACGACCTGCACAAGGGCCGCAATGCGGGCGCGGCCTGGGTGTGCACGGCGGTGACAAAGTCTGCCACTGGAGCGGCGGCGATGTGCGGCTGCGGCGGAGTAAAATCCAGCCAGTGGTAAGGCAG
>JAPLOM010000076.1:30215-37719 GCA_026400755.1 Alphaproteobacteria bacterium | reverse complement strand
GTCCTTGATCAGGGCCCATTGGTCGTCACGGAGTTGGTGGGGGCGCATGCGGTCAGCCTTCGGTGGAACTGACACCCCATGAATCGAAGAAACCACCGCGCCGGAAGCCCCCTCACGGCTAATTGACGACAGGCCCTAGGCTTCTTTCTGCCGTCCTCGTTCATATGCTTTGGCGCTTCACGCCTGTGGAACCGGTTCGAGGGTTCGCAATGGCGCCTGGCGATCCAACGCGGCATGGCGCCGATCGTCGTCGGCCTGATGGCCGCGGGCACCATATCGGTCGCGAAGGTCGCGATCGAAGGCTGGATCACGGCCGGGTTGGCGCTGGCCGTGTTTGGAATCCTGCTCGCGCGCAAGATCAATCCCGCCTACCTGGTCGGGGCTGGCGGGGTGGTCGGCTACTTCTTCCTGGTATAGCGCCTAGCGCCCGACTTTGTCGGCGGGCGGCATCCCGATCAGATCAACCGTCCGCTCGCCCTTATCGATGCGAGCGATGGTTTCTTTTTCCTTCGCAATGCGCGCGTGGCAGCGTTCGAGCAGGCCCGGCAACTGATCCGGTCGCACCACGACGATGCCGTCGTCATCGCCGATCAGAAGGTCGCCGGCCGCCACCGGCACGCCACCGCACTGGATCGGCCCGTTGATGGCCCCACCCCACGCCTTGTGCGGCCCCGTCGGCACCACCCCGCGGGAGAATGCCGGCAGGCCCGAGACGCGGATCTCGGCCGCATCGCGCATGGCGCCATCGACCACCACGGCCGCCAATCCAGTCTTCTTCGCCGCGTAGTGAAGGATGCCGCCCCAGACGGCGTTGCCTAGAAAACCGCCGGCATCGACCGTCAGCACGGCCCTCGGCCATGCGACCGTCAGCGCGTAATGGAGCGCCGCATTGTCGGCCACCATGCACTGCACGGTCAGCGCCTGCCCTGCGAAGCCCATGCCCGGCGCCAGCGGCTTCACGCCAGCCACCATCGCGCTGGCCCGATTCAGCTCGTCGCTGACCACGGCCGCCGGAATGTCGCGCCAGGCGGCCAGTTCCTGCGCCGACAGAAGCTGCTTGGGCGACGGATTGATCGTCAGCGGCATGGCCTATCTCCTCGGTTCAATAGATGCCGGTTTCCCGAACCGGCTCGCCGGACAGGATGCGTTCCACGCCGAAGCGCTTGAGGTCGATCGTGCGATAGCCGCCATGGACGACCAGTTCGGTGATCGCGCGCCCAGTGGCGGGCGACTGCATCACCCCGTGACCGGAAAAACCCGTGGCCACGTAGAAATTCTCCAACCCCGGATAGAGGCCGATGATCGCGTTCTGGTCGAGCGTGTTGTGATCGTAATGCCCGGCATAGGCGCGTTCGACGCGCAGCGCCTCGAAGATCGGAATGCGCTCGGCCAGAGTCGGCCATACCACCTCCTCGAACAGGTAATGGTCGGGCTCGAACTCCGTCGTTGCCGGATCGGCATCCTCGGCCAGTGAAACGCCGCAGAGCAGGAACTTGCCTTCCGGGCGCGACCAGACGCCGTTGGGCTCGAAGCGGAGCGGTCCGCCAGGCATCGGCTGGGGACAGCTCACGACGAAGGCCGAACGCTTGCGCGGCTCGACCGGCAGCGACACGCCCGCCCATTCGGCGACGCGGGCTGCATCGCGCGCGCCGGCCGCGTTCAGGACGACGCCGGCTTCAATGCGGCCATTGGCCTTTGTGTTCACGGCAATGACGCGATCGCCCTTGCGCTCCAGCCCGACGGCTTCGTCGTTCAGATATTCGGCGCCGATCGAACGCGCTTTGCGCTTGTAGGCGCTGAGAAGGCCGAACGGGTCGTACCAGCCTTCATTCTTGATGCCGAGGAATCCACCCGGCACGTCATCCACGTGCATCCAGGGATAGCGCGCTTTTAGCTCGGTCCGCTCGAGCCAAACGATCTCCGCACCATGGCGAAGCTGCAGCGCGTGGTTCTCGCGCAGGATCGGCATGGCCTCGTCCGTGCCGAGCAACAGATAGCCGTCTTCGCGGAAACTGACCGACGGCTTCTCGCCGTTCACCTCTAGCCAGTCGCCCACTTCGCGGAAGAAGCGCGCACCGAACAGGCCGATCTCGATGTTCTCCCGCGTGGAGAATTGCTGCCGCACGCCGCCCGTGGCGCGCGAGGTGGAGCAGAACTCGTAGGTCGGATCACGCTCAATGACCAGGACCGAGCCCTTGAAGCCCGGCTCGCTCTTCAGGAAATACGCGACCGAACTGCCGATGCAGCCGCCACCGACGATGACCACGTCATAGCGCTTGCCCGTCATTGCCCGTTCCTTTTCGCGGCGCCGGGTTTCGTGCGCCGAAGCCATTCCGCCACCGTCGCGATCTGGTCGTCCGCCATCAACGCGGGCGCGTGCCCCACGTTCGGCACCTGAAAGATTTCGGTCTTCGGTCCACGCCCCAGCATGTCGCGCGCCGTCTCCGGCAACAAAAGGTCGGAATCCGCGCCGCGCAGGACCATGACGGGGCACTGAACGGAATCCCAGAAAGCCCACAGATCGACGTCGGACAAGCCGTTACGGAATGGCGCGCCGATGAGAGGGTCGTAGCGCAATCGTAGACCCGCTTCACCGTCCGGTTCGGTGCCATATTTGACGACATGACGCCATTGCGCCTCGGTCAGGAATCCGAACGGCTCCATCACCTTGCGGAAATAGGCTTCGGCTTCCGCGACTTCGGGGAAGCGCGGATCGCGCCCGACATATTCGCCCAAACGGCGCAAACCCGCGCGCGGAACGAAGGGCCCGATGTCGTTCAGAAGCAGGCGCCGGATGGGCGTGCCCTTCTTGGCGGCCAAGAGCATGCCAATCAGTCCGCCCATGGACGTGCCTAGCCAATCGACCTGCTTAGCACCCGTACGCGCGATCAACGCGGTCAGGTCGGAACAATATTGGACATAGTTGTAGAGCGCGGCGTCGTGCAGCCAGTCGCTGTCGCCGCGCCCGACGACATCCGGACAGATGACGCGGTAGTCTTCGGCCAGCGCCTTTGCGATGAAGTCGAAATCGCGCGAATTGCGCGTCAGCCCGTGCACGCAGATCAGCACGTTGGCGTTCTCGGGATCGCCCCATTCCTTGTAGGCGAGGCGATGAAAACCATTGGGCCCGATCGCCATCAGGCTGCGTGACACCATGGGCACGGCCAGGATATATCCTCCCCCGACTTCAGCTCGTCCCGCAGCTTAAAGGAGCCGCCATGAAGGCGCCGCCCAAAGGCCTCGTCGTCACCGCCCCTGCGCCCGGAGACAAGGCCGCGTGGCGCGTGCTGTATAACGGCTATGCGGAGTTTTACAAAGTCCCCATGACGGACCAGACCGCCGACACGGTTTGGGGCTGGATTCACGATCCCAAGCACGAGGTGAACGCGCTGGTCGCCAAGACCGGCGATGGGGGTCTGGTTGGCTTGGCCCATTACCGCCAGATGGCGCGCCCCTTGGCCGGCACCGTCGCCGGTTTCCTCGACGATTTGTTCGTGGCGCCCGACCTGCGCGGCGGCGGCGTGGCCGAAGCCCTGATCGAACGCCTGACCGAGATCGGGCGGGAGAAGAAGTGGCAGGTGATCCGTTGGCACACGGCCGAGAACAATTATCGGGGCCGCTCTTTCTATGACCGGATCGCGACAAAGACGAATTGGCTCACCTACGAAATACGGCCCTAATCCCACAATGAACGCGCCCGAACGTTTCGACGGCAATCTTTACGCGCTGTTCCGCCAGCATTTCCCGGCAGACCTGGCCCAACCTTTCATCGAGATGGCCGACGGGCGCGTCTATGACTACGCCGCGCTGGAAACCATTTCGGGCCGCTACGCCCGTCTGCTGCAAAGCCTGGGCGCCGCCCAAGGCGAGCGCGTGCTGGTGCAGGTGGAAAAATCGCCCGAGGCGCTGTTCCTCTATCTGGCTGCCTTGCGCGCCGGTGCTATCTACGTCCCGCTCAACACGGCCTACCGCGCCCACGAGCTGGAGCATTTCATCGGTGACGCCGAGCCCAAGGTCGTCGTCTGCGATCCGGCGTCGGCCGAGACGATCGGCAAGCTGGCCAAGCGGGCCGTGGTTCTGACCCTCGACGCGCACGGGCAAGGCACGCTGGCCGAGCGCAGCGCGAGCCTGGATGCAGCCGTGGAGCCGGCCAAGAAGAGCGCCGACGACGTGGCCGCCATCCTCTACACCTCGGGCACCACGGGCCGTTCCAAGGGCGCGATGCTGACCCATTGGAACCTGGCGTCGAATGCGCTGACCTTGCATGCGTTGTGGGGCTTCCGCCCCGACGACGTGCTGCTGCATGCGCTACCGATCTTCCACACGCACGGATTGTTCGTCGCGACCAACTGCGTGCTGCTGAACGGCACGAAGATGATCTTCCTGCCCAAGTACGAGGCCGGAACGGTGACCCGCCTGCTCAAAGATTCGACCGTGCTGATGGGCGTGCCGACCTTCTATGTGCGTCTATTGGCCGAGGCGGATTTTGGCGCCGCGCAATGCAAGACCATGCGCCTGTTCATCGCAGGCTCGGCGCCGCTGCTCGAAGAAACCTTCAAGGAGTTCGCGCGCCGCACGGGTCACACGATCCTGGAACGTTACGGCATGACCGAGGCGGGTATGATCACCTCCAACCCGCTGGTCGGCGAGCGCATCGCCGGCAGCGTGGGGCCACCCTTGCCCGGCGTCGAGGTGCGCGTGGCCGACGACAAGGGCACGCTTTTGCCCCAAGGCGAGGCCGGCGTTCTGGAGATTCGTGGGCCTAATGTGTTCAAGGGCTATTGGCGGATGCCCGACAAGACGCGCGAGGAGTTCCGCGCCGACGGGTTCTTCATCACGGGCGATGTCTCGCGCATCGACCCGAACGGCTATGTCGCCATCGTCGGGCGCGCCAAGGATCTGATCATCTCCGGCGGCTTCAACGTCTATCCGAAGGAGATCGAGCTGCAGATCGACGCCATCGACGGCGTCGCCGAATCTGCGGTGATCGGCCTGCCCCATCCGGATTTCGGCGAGGGCGTTGCCGCCGTGGCGACCTTGAAGCCCGGCGCGAAAGTCACCGAGGATGCCGTGATCGGCCGCCTCAAGGACGATTTAGCGAACTTTAAGGTGCCCAAGCGCGTCTTCTTCGTAAACGACCTGCCACGCAACGCCATGGGCAAGGTCCAGAAGAACATCCTGCGCGATACCTACAAGGACACGTTCAACCGATGACAGGCCGCGCGGCATGAGGCGTACGTTCCGCCGACTTCTGATCGGCGTCGCAGCGCTGGTTCTGTCGTGCGCCGGGGTGGCGGGCGGCGGGTTCCTGTGGCTGCGGAGCGGCCTGCCCCAGACATCCGGCACCATCGTGCTGGAAGGCCCGTTCGCGCCCATCGAGATCCGGCGCGATGCACAGGGCGTGCCCCACATCGCAGCGGCCGATGCGCGCGATGCGGCCTTTGCTCTCGGCTTCGTCCATGCCCAGGACCGTCTGTGGCAGATGGACATGATGCGCCGCTACGGCGCGGGCCGCCTGTCCGAGGTGGCCGGCGCGCGCGCCTTCGATACCGACCGCATGATGCGCACGCTCGGCGTCTACCGCCTGGCCGAGCGCGCGGTGGACCAGATCGACGCCGATACGCGCATCGCACTCGAATCCTACGCCAAGGGCGTCAACGCCTTCCTGGCCACCCGGCGCGGGGCGTTGCCGCCCGAGTTCATCGCGCTGGGCTATACGCCCGAGCCCTGGCGTCCGGCCGACTCGCTGGTCTGGGGCAAGCTGATGGCCATGCAGTTGTCCGGCGACTGGCGCGGCGAATTGTTCCGTGCGCGACTGGCCAAGCGCCTAGGACGCGAGGCCGTCGAGGCTCTGTTTCCGCCCGATGCGGGCGCATCGCCCACCATTCGCGATAGCGCAAGCCTGATCGCGCCATTCGATACGCGCGGCGCATCCAACATGTGGGTGCTGGCCGGCAGCCACACGGACACAGGCGCGCCCATCCTGGCCAACGATCCACACCTGGGCGCGAATGTGCCGAGCCAATGGTATCTGGCGCGTATCGAGACGCCGGACGGAACGATGGCGGGCGGCACAGCACCAGGCGTGCCCTTCGTCGTGCTCGGCCGCAACGCGCGCATCGCATGGGGTTTCGCCTCCAGCCAAGCCGACGTCGAGGACTTGTTCGTCGAGACGGAGGTGCCGGGCGACCCAACCTCTTACCAGACGCCCGACGGCACCCAGCCGTTCGAGACACGGGAGGAGCGTATCCGGGTCAAAGGCGAGGAAGACGCCATCGTCATCGTGCGCTCCACGCGGCACGGGCCGGTGATCTCCGACGCGCTGAAGGACGGCGAACGGCTCGACGGCGCGATTCTGGCCCTTTCGGCGCCTTATCTGATGGAGCCCGACCGTTCGGCGGCCGCCGTCCAGGGTCTCAATCGTGCACGCAACTGGGACGACGTTCTGGCGGCGATGCAGAACTTCGATGCCTTGCAACAGAACGTCTTCTACGCCGACGTCGATGGACATATCGGCTATATCGCGCCGGGCCGGATTCCGATGCGAAAGTCGGGTGACGGATTCCTGCCCGCCGACGGCGCGTCCGGAGCGGGCGATTGGACCGGGTTCATCCCCTTCGACGAGTTGCCGCGCGCCTATGACCCGCCCGCGGGTTGGCTGGCCAATGCCAACAACCGGCCGGTCGGGCGCGACTATCCCTATTATCTCGCGCGCGATTGGGACGAGCCGTACCGCTATGACCGGATCGTCGAGCTGCTTGACGCCAAGCCGCGGCAGACGATTGCCGATTCCGCCGCCATGCAGGCCGATATCCTGTCGCCCGTTTCGCGTGAGTTTCTGCCCGCACTGATCGCGCGCGCCGATCCGGGTGATGACCGCAGCGCGCCGATCCTTCGTTCGCTCGACGCCTGGGACGGCCGCATGACGCCCGACGCGCGCGAACCGCTGATCTTCGCCGCGTGGCTGCGCGCGCTGATGCAAACCTTGTTCGAACAGAAGCTCGGCCCCGACTTCGCCGGTTTCTGGGGGCTGCATCCGCGCCTCTTGCGCGAGGCGCTGGCTGGACAAGGCGGTTGGTGCGCGCCACCTGCCGCAGGCGCGCCGACCTGCCAGACGGAAGTTCGCGCGGCCCTGGGCGCCGCACTGGACGAGCTGAGCTGGCGTTACGGCGCGGACTCCGCGCGGTGGAACTGGGGCCAAGCCCACGCGCTGGTCCTAAGCCATCCGGTGCTCGGCTCGCTGCCGGTCATCGGCAAATGGTTCTCGAAGCTGCTTCCGCTAGGCGGCGGCGACGACACCCTGATGCGTGCGGCCATGCGCTGGTCGGGACAGGCGCCCTATCGCACGGTCCACATCGCTTCCTTGCGCGCGGTCTACGATCTCGGCGACTTGGACGCCTCGCAGTTCCTCATCGCGACCGGCCAATCGGGCCACCCACTATCGCCCCACTTCCTCGACCTGGCGCGGCGCTGGCTCGGTTTCGAATATCTGCGCCTGGGTCCT
>JAPLOM010000076.1:0-30149 GCA_026400755.1 Alphaproteobacteria bacterium | reverse complement strand
GGCCGACGCCGCGGTCTTACGGCTGGTTCCGCCGAATTCGCCTTGACGCGCGGGCCGTGATGCCAGAAACCCCGCCCATGAGCGTTACCATCGACGATATCCGCACGGCCGCGCGCGCCATCGATGGCGCGGTCGTCCGCACGCCCTGCGTGCCCTCGCGCACCCTGTCCGGCATTCTGGGCGCCGAGGTCTTCCTGAAGCTCGAGAACCTGCAATACACCGCGTCCTTCAAGGATCGCGGCGCGCTGGTGAAGCTTCTGAGCCTGACCGCCGAAGAGCGTGCCAAGGGCGTTATCGCCGTTTCCGCCGGCAACCATGCCCAAGGCGTGGCCTATCACGCCCAGCGCCTGGGCATCCCCGCCACCATCGTGATGCCCAAGGGCACGCCCTTCGTCAAAGTGATCCACACGCGTAACTTCGGGGCCGAGGTCATCCTGGAAGGCGAGGACCTGTCCACGGCCAGCGTGTATGCCGAGGATCTGCGCAAGACGCGCGGCCTCATCTTCGTCCACCCCTATGACGACGACCGCATCATCGCGGGCCAAGGCACGGTCGCGCTGGAGATGCTAGCGGATCATCCGGACCTCGACGTCATCGTGGCGCCCATTGGCGGCGGCGGCCTGATCTCGGGTGTCGCCATCGCGGCCAAAGCGTTAAAGCCCTCGATCGAAATCCACGGCGTCCAGGCCGCGCTCTACCCCTTCATGGTCGAGGCCGTGAAGGGCGGCGCAGCCGGCACGGGCGGCCAGACCATCGCAGAAGGCATCGCGGTCAAGCGGCCGGCCCAACGCACACGCGACATCGTCGCCAAGCTGGTTTCGCGCTTGGCGCTGGTGAACGAGGCGCAGTTGGAGCAAGCGGTATTGATGCTGCTCGAAATCTAGAAGACCGTGGTCGAGGGCGCGGGCGCCGCCCCCTTGGCCGCATTGTTGGCCGATCCGCACCGCTACGCGGGCAAGCGCGTCGGCCTGGTCGTTTCCGGCGGCAACATCGACACGCGCATCCTGGCCTCGATCCTCATGCGCGGCCTCGTACGCGAAGGCCGCCTTGTGCGCCTGCGCGCGCAGATCACGGACAAACCCGGCACTCTGGCCCAGGTAGCCCAGATCATCGGCGAAGGCGGCGGCAATATCGTGGAGACGCATCACCAGCGCCTGTTCTACGACGTGCCGGTCAAGCTGGCCGAACTGGATGTGGTGCTGGAGACGCGCGATTCTCTTCACGCCGAGGAGATCCGCGCCGCGCTGGAGGCGGCGGGCTTCCAGAGCCGTATCCTGGGTACGACGACCCACGACGACGGCGCTGCGGGATAGCGTCCACCCACGGGCCGACCAGCCGCAGTGGCGCCCGTTCCCGGCCCGGCGTATGCTGGTGGCACGGGTCAACGGCGGGCGTCCATGAACGAGCAAACCACCCGACTGCCGAAATTCTTCTTCCGGACGACGCCTCAGGCTTGCCCGTATCTGCCCGGCCGCACCGAGCGAAACATCTTCGCCGAGATTGTCGGCCCTGATGGGCAGCGCGCCTACGACCTTTTGGTCCATCACGGCTTCCGCCGCAGCCACCGCATCGTCTACCGGCCCGATTGCATCGGCTGCTCGGCCTGTACGCCCGTGCGCGTGGTGGTGGACCAATTCGCGCCCAGCCGCTCGCAGCAGCGCGTCCTACGGCGCAACGCAGATCTGTCGGCCCATGAGCAGCACGCGCGCTCGACCATCGAACAGTATCTGCTGTTCGGCCGGTACCTGTCCGCCCGTCATGCCGACGGCGAAATGGCGGCCATGAGCTATGAAGACTTTCGCGGCATGATCGAGGACACGCCGGTCGAAAGCGGCCTGACCGAGTTCCGCCTGCCGGATGGCGCCTTGGCTGGCGTCTGCTTGTTCGACGGCTTGGCCGACGGCATCTCGGCCGTCTACAGCTTCTTCGACCCCGACCTGTCGGATCGCAGTCTGGGAACCCTCATGGTGATGTGGGCGATCGAGCGGGCACGCAGCGCAAGCCTGCCATACGCGTATTTGGGCTACTGGATCGCGGCCAGCCAGAAGATGGCTTACAAGGCGCGCTTCCGTCCGCTGGAAGCTCTCAGCGCCGACGGCTGGCGCCGCATCGAGCCGGCGTGATCGCCAACTAGCGACGGACGAGGCCGACCAACCGCCACGCCGCGGGCATCAGGCACGCCGCAAGGGCGACTTTGACCAGATCCTCAAGCAGGAACGGCAGGAAGCCGGCGGCGATCGCGGCGCCAAAGGCCGTCTCGGCCCCGGTCTTCGCGACATAAGCCGCGCCCGGCCCGGCATAGAACAGGGTCAGCCAGGGCACGCCGAACGCGAAAATCACGCCGCTGCCCAGCAACTGGGCCAAGGCGGTCAGCGTGAAGCTGCGGCTCCAGCCGCGCTCCGCCAGCCAGCCCACGAAAGCCGCCGCGGCGATGAAGCCCACGATGTAGCCGCCCGTCGGCCCGGCCAAGACGTGGGGGCCCGCCGACAATTTGGCGAAGACGGGAATGCCGGCGATTCCCTCGACCATGTAGAGGGCCAACGTGGCCGCACCCAGGCGCGCGCCATAAGCCATGCCGATCACGAGGACGGTAAGAGTCTGGCCCGTGATCGGCACCGGCCAGAGCGGCACCGTGACCTGGGCCGAGACCGCGACGAAGGCGCTGCCCACGACCGCCAGAAGGGCGAAACGCAGCGCTTCAGGCAAACGTGCGGCGGGCCTCAGTTGGCCGGCCAAGGTTGCCGGGCTCAATGCGAACATGATGTCCTCCCCTCGCCTTTCATGGCGCTTTTATAGCACACGCGGATTGTCAGGAAAATCGGTTCGAGCGCGGGAAACCCGTCGGCGGCAGGCGCCCGGCCTGGGCGCGCTTCCCGACCCAATCCTTCAGACCCTCGAACGTGCGCGTGCGCCCTTCCGGCGTGTGACAAACCAGGCCATCGGCCAGCTTGAACACCACCGCGTCAGACAGGCCGCTTCGATTGTAGCTCTGCAGAATCACGCCGCGACCACGCGCCATTTCCGGCACTTCGTCGAGCTTGAAGATCAGCAGCTTGCGATTCTCGCCTATGACCGCGATCGACTCGCCGCCCACAGGCGTACAGACCGCCGCGCGCGCGCCGTCACCCAGATTCATCACCTGGCGTCCCGCCCGCGTCTGAGCCAGCACCTCGTCGCCCGCGACGACGAAGCCGCGCCCATCGCTGGAAGCGACCAGATACTTGCGGCCGGGTTCGTGGATGTGGAGCGCGACCACCTCGTGCCCGTCCTCCATGTCGACCATCAGGCGCAACGGCTCGCCATGGCCGCGCCCGCCGGGCAGCTTGTCCGCGCCCATCGTGTAGATGCGGCCGTTGGACGCGAAGATCAGGACCTTATCGGTGGTCTGACAGAGCAGCGCGAACTTACCCTGGTCGCCCTCCTTGTAACGCACCTCGGACAAATCCGTGACGTGCCCCTTCAACGCGCGGATCCAGCCCTTCTCGGAGCAGACCACGGTCACAGGCTCGCGCTCGATCATCACCTCAAGCGGCACGATCTCAGCCGAAGGCGGCTCACCGAAGCCCGAGCGGCGCTTGCCCAGCGCGGTCTTCTGGCCGAAGCGCGTTCGGATGTTTTTGATCTGGTCCGAAATCGTTTCCCAGCGCTTGCCTTCGTCCTTCAGCAGGCGGCCGAGCGTCTTCTTCTCGTCCGACAGCGCGTCGTGCTCGCGCTTGATCTCGATCTCTTCCAACTTGCGCAAGGCACGCAGGCGCATGTTGAGGATCGATTCGGCCTGAAGGTCGGTCAGGCCCCACTTCTTCATCATCTTCGTCTTCGGATCGTCCTCGTTGCGGATAATCCGGATGACGGCGTCGATGTTCAGATAGGCGATCAGGTAACCGGCCAGGATTTCCAGGCGGCGCTCGATCTCGCCCAGCCGGTGCTTGGTGCCGCGCACCAATACCTCGTGGCGATGTTCAAGGAACGCCTTCAGCGTATCGCGCAGGTTCATCACCCGCGGCGTATGGTCCTTGTCCAGCACGTTGAGGTTGAGCGGAAAGCGCGTTTCCAGATCCGTCTGGCGGAACAGCGTTTCCATCAAAAGCTCGGGCTCGATGTTCCGGCTTTTCGGCTCCAGGATCAGACGCATGTCGGCGGCCGATTCGTCGCGGATATCGGCCAAAACCGGCAGCTTCTTGGCGGACAGAAGCTCGGCGATCTTCTCCACCAGGCGCGACTTCGGCACCTGGTAAGGAATCTCGGTCACGACGATCTGGTAGGTGCCACCCTTGAGCTTCTCGACCTCGTAACGTGCGCGCACGCGGAACCCACCGCGGCCCGTGGCGTATGCCTCGCGAATCTGCTCGCGTGGCTCGACAATGATACCGCCGGTCGGAAAATCCGGTCCGGGGACCATTTCGACCAACTTGGCGACCGTGGCATTTGGAAACTTGATCAGGTGCAGCAGCGCGTCGCACAACTCACCCGCGTTGTGCGGCGGGATGCTGGTGGCCATGCCGACCGCGATGCCGGTGGCGCCGTTGGCCAGAAGATTCGGGAAGTTGGCCGGCAGGACCAGCGGCTCGTCGCCCTCGCCGTCGTAGGTGGCACGGAAATCGACCGTGTCCTCATCCAGCCCGTCGAGCAGCGCCTGGGCAACCGTGGTCAGGCGCGCCTCGGTGTAGCGCATGGCGGCGGGGTTATCGCCGTCGATATTGCCGAAGTTGCCCTGCCCTTCGACCAGCGGATAACGCTGGGCGAAATCCTGGGCCAAGCGAACCATGGCGTCGTAGACGGCCACGTCGCCGTGCGGGTGGTATTTACCGATGACCTCGCCGACCACGCGCGCGCATTTCTTGAACCCCGTTTCAGGGTCGAGACGCATCAAGCGCATGGCAAAGAGCAAACGCCGGTGGACCGGCTTCAAACCGTCGCGCACGTCGGGCAGCGACCGGGCCATGATCGTGGACAGCGCATAAGACAGGTACCGTTCGCCGAGCGCATCGGCGAACGGAGTGATTTTGATCTCTCCGGCAGGATTTGGTTTAACCATGGCTATCCGCTAGCCATAGTAGCAGAGCAAAATAATTCGTCAATATTTAGCAATTTCAGAGACTTCAACTGGCCACTTAAGAGAGATGTTTAGCGGCCGAGCCGATCGAGCAACCGACCACGGGCCAGCGGCAGCGCCTTACCGTGGGGTGCGAGGACGTGGTGATCGAGGAAATAGCCGGTCAGGGCCAGCCCTGCCGCGACGTCACCAACGCCCGGATCGCGTTGCTCCCCAATCAGAAACCCCGGCAGGGCCAGCAACCGGTCCCGATAGGGCTCGCCAGCGGATGCGGATACGGCCCGTCCGGATTTCGGCGACACGTAGGTCAGATTGTCGTTGCTGCCGGTGGCCGCGCACGCGGACAGGTCCAGTCCGAAGCCAAGATCGGCCAGCAGCGCCAATTCCCAGCGCACGTAGCCTCCCGCCCAGGCCACGCTATCAAGGGTGCCAAGCAGGTCTAGCATGCCGGCATAGACAGCCCCGTGCCGTTCCCGCTCCGGCAACGCGGCCTCTGCCACCGCGCAGAGAGCCTGAAGCGCGGCCAGGCGCAGCGGGTCATCCAGCAAGCCCGCCGAAACATTGGCCACCATGCCGCACTGGGTGAAGCTGCCTAGCTGCTCTTCAAGACGGGCGCGCCAGGTGATGCGCACCCGGTTGCCGGGCTCCAGTACGCCGCGCATCCGGCTGCCGCTCCCGCCGCGCACGAGGCCCGCGTGCCGACCATGCTCCGCCGTCAGCACCGACACGATGGCCGAGCTTTCGCCATGCTTGCGTGCCAAGAGCACGATGCCGTCGTCGGACCATTCCATGACGCCGTTCTAGCAGAGGAGCGGCGGACGCGCCCAGGGCGTCACCGTTCGAAATCGAGCCCCATGGCCTGATAGCGCTCGGGGTCGTTGGCCCAGTCGGGGCTGACGCGTACGAACAAGAATAGATGGACCTTGCGCTCCAGCATCTTTTCCAGTTCCACGCGCGATGCGGCGCCTACGCGTTTGATCTGCTGGCCGCCCTTGCCCAAGACGATCGGCTTGTGGCTCTCGCGCAGGACGTGGACGACCTGCTCGATGCGGACGCTGCCGTCCGCCCGCTCCTGCCAGCTCTCGGTCTCGACCGAGATCGAATAGGGCAACTCCTGGCTGAGTTGGAGGAACAGCTGCTCGCGCGTCACCTCCGCCGCGAGCAGGCGCAGCGGCATGTCCGCCACCTGGTCCTCCGGATAGAGCCAGGGCCCCGCGGGCAGCAGTTCGATGACGCGTTTCTCCAGATCGGCGACGCCGTCGCCCTTGAGCGCGGAGATCATGAAGGTATCGGTGAATAGTCCTTCGGCGTTCAGCTTTTGGATGATGGCCAGCAGGTCCGCGGGCTTCACAAGATCGATCTTGTTGAGAACCAGAATGGCCTTGCGCTTGGCGTCGCGCAGCCCGGCCAGAATCGGCTCCAGCGCCTCGTCGCGCCCGCTTGCGCGGGCGGCGACGTCCACCATCAACAGGACCACATCGGCATCGCCCGCCCCTTGCCATGCCGCGCGCACCATGGCGCGCTCCAGGCGCCGCTTGGGCGCGAAGATGCCCGGCGTATCGACATAGACGATCTGCACCTCGCCTTTGCAGGCGATGCCCAGCACACGCGCGCGCGTGGTCTGCACCTTGGGCGTGACGATCGACACCTTGGCGCCGACCAGCGCGTTAACGAGGGTCGATTTGCCCGCGTTGGGCGCGCCGATGACGGCGACAAAGCCACATCTCGTCGCCATCTCAACCACCGCCGAGGCGCGCCAGCATCGCTGCCGCCGCCGCCTCACTGGCAGCCTGCTTGGAACGGCCTTCGGCATGCACGGGCTCCACGCCCTCGACCGAAACCTCGACGACGAAACTTGGCGCGTGATCCGGCCCTTCGGAACCGACGGTGCGATAGACAGGCAACGGCTTGCCCGCCGCCTGAACCGTTTCCTGCAACGTGGTACGGGCGTCCTTGGATGGCTCGGTGTTCTCGCGTATCAACGGCGCCCATTCGCGATGGATGAAAGCCGACGCGGCCGGCAAGCCGCCGTCCAGGAACAGCGCGCCGATCACGGCCTCGCAAGCGTCGGCGATTAGATTCATGTTTTCGCGTCCACCGCCGCCGACTTCGCCCTTGGACAGCTTGAGCGCCTGATTCACGCCGATCGCCAAGCCGACCCGTGCCAAAGCCTCGCGCCGCACCAGCGCGTGCAGGCGGCGGCTCAACTGACCTTCATCTTCCTCGGCATGCCGGTCGAGCAGAAGTTCGGCGATCACGAGTCCTAGAACGCGGTCGCCCAGGAACTCCAGCCGCTCGTTGGCCAGGATACGTCCTTCGCGGCGTGGCGCCGCGCTGCGATGGGTGACGGCCAACTCAAGAAGCTCGCGTCGCGCGAAGGCGTGACCGATGCGGCGATAGAGCTCCTCGAACGCGGCCACTAGTGGATCGCAGTGAAGAGACGGTCATAGCGGATCGCGAGCGGCCAGTTCCAAACCTCCCAGATGCGCGCCTGCCCGTTGACCGAGAAGAATAGGAACTCAGCACGGCCGATCAAATTTTCAGCCGGAATGAAGCCAACGCCGCCCGCGGCGCGGCTGTCGAGCGAATTGTCGCGGTTGTCGCCCATGGCGAAGTAATGGCCTGGTGGCACGTTGAAAAGCGGCGTGTCGTCCAAACTGGCGTCCTCGCCCACCTTCAAGGTGCGGTAGCTGCGCCCGTTCGGCAGCGTCTCGATGTACTGCGTCACCGGCGGCCCGCCCGAGCCGCGCACGCCGGGCTCGAAATCCTCGACCCGCTTTCGCTCCACCGGCTGATCGTTGATGTAGAGGATGCCCTTCTTCATCTGGATGCGATCGCCCGGCAGGCCCACGATGCGCTTGATGTAATCCGTGCTGCCATCGCGGGGCAGCTTGAACACGGCCACGTCGCCCCGGTCCACGTCCTGTTGAAGGATGCGGCCGCTGAACAGCGGCGGACTGAACGGAAAGGAATAGCGGCTGTAGCCGTAAGAAAATTTCGAAACGAACAGGTAGTCGCCGATCAGCAGCGTGGGGATCATCGAACCGGACGGAATGTTGAACGGCTCGTATGCGAACGTGCGGATGCCCAGCGCGATCAGGACCGCGTAGACGACGGTCTTCACCGTCTCCCACAAACCGCCTTGTTTTGGATTGCTCATATACGCCTAACGCCTTGAGACACGGTGATTTTAGCCGCCGCGAACGCGGCGGTGGATAAAGGCAAGCGCCCCCTACCCTGTCAAGGAAAAGGCCCGTGAAACTTCTGTCATTCGAGCTTGGGAAGCGGCACGGCCGAGATGATGACGATGGCTTGGGCGATGGGCGGCTCGTCGGTCAGGCTCAAATCGATGCGAATCGCCATACCCGCGGGCGTCAGTTCGGCCAGCCGCTTGGCCGCGCCGCCGGTGAGCTTCAAGGTCGGCTGGCCGGACGGCAGGTTGACCACACCCATGTCGCGCCAGAATACGCCGCGCCGGAAACCCGTGCCTAGGGCCTTGGAACAAGCCTCCTTGGCGGCAAAGCGGCGCGCATAGCTGGGCGCACGCGCCGCGCGGCGCTCGGACTTGCGCCGCTCCTCCTCGGTGAAGATGCGGTGGATGAAGCGCTCGCCGTATCGCTCGAGCGTGCGCTCGATGCGGCGGATGTCCACCAGATCGCTGCCGATACCGATGATCATCCGGCGCGGCGTGCCCGGTCCATAAGGGCGCGCATGCGCCGGATCGCGTGCTCCAACCCGCCGAAGATGGCCTCGCCGACCAGGAAGTGGCCGATGTTGAGTTCCACCAGCGAAGGGATGACCGCGATGGGCAGGACGGTGTCGTAACTGAGCCCGTGGCCCGCGTGACATTCGAGCCCGAGCTTCTCCGCATAGAGGGCGGCATCCTCGACGCGCTTCAACAGGCGGTCGCGCTGGGCGCCTTCAGCCTCGCAATAGGCGCCGGTATGCAGTTCCACCACGGGTGCGCCCACGGCCTTGGCCGCGTCGAGCTGCTTCGGATCGGCCTCGATGAACAGCGAAACCCGGATGCCGGCCTTATTCAGCGCATCGACATAGGGACGCAGATGATCGATGCCGCGCGCAACGTCCAGGCCACCTTCGGTCGTACGCTCCTCACGCTTTTCCGGCACAAGCCATGCCGCATGCGGCCGGTGGCGCAGGGCGATCTGCAACATCTCCGGCGTGGCCGCGATCTCGAGATTCAGAGGACGGTCGATCTCGGTCGCCAGACGCGCGATGTCGCGGTCGGAGATATGACGGCGGTCTTCGCGCAGGTGCGCGGTGATGCCGTCGGCGCCCGCTTGCACGGCCAGATGAGCCGCGCGTACGGAGTCGGGATGCAGCCCGCCGCGCGCGTTGCGGATGGTCGCCACGTGATCGATGTTCACGCCCAGTCGAAGCTTGCGGCCCAACGTTTTCTCCTCGTCTCGCTCAGCCGCGCGCGCGCTCGACCGAATTCACGGCCGGCACGGCCCTGAGCGCGGCCATGATGTGGGTCAGTTGTTTCAAGTCGTGCACGTCCACGTCGACCATCATCTCGTAGAAGTCGGGCGCGCGGTTGGTGAAGCGAAGGTTGCTGATATTGCCTTCGTTTTGGCCGATCGCCATGCAGACGTTGCCCAGGCTGCCGGGCTTGTTCTCGATCACCACGTTGATCCGCACCAGGTGCGAATCCGGCACCACGCCAACGGCGTCCCAGGCCAGGTCGAGCCAGCGTTCCGGCGCGCTGGCGAAGCCTTCCAGCGATTCGCAGTCGATCGTGTGAACCGTGGCGCCCTTGCCAGGCGTGAGGATGCCGACGATGCGGTCGCCCGAGACAGGCGTGCAGCAGCCGGCATAGTGGACCGCCATGCCGGGAATCAGACCGCGGATCGAGATGGGCTGCTCCTTACCTTTGTCCTTGCGGCGGCGGATCGGAACGATGTTGGCCCACACGCTGTCGCTGCGCGTCTTGGGGAACGCGGCTTCCGCCACTTCCTTGGCCGTGCGGCGCGCGTCGCCGATCTCGGCATAGAGGTCCTGGACGGTCTCGCAATTGAAGCGGGCCAGAACGCCTTCCATGTCCTGGTCCTTGAGTTCGATCTCCATCTGCTGCAGCTCGTGCGCGAGGATGGAGCGGCCAAGGTTCACGTACTGGTCGCGCTGCTGGGTACGGACCAGCCGGCGAATGCGTGCCCGCGCTTTGCCCGTGACCACGAAGCCCTCCCAGGTGGGCGACGGCGCGGCCGAGGGCGAGGTGATGACCTCCACCTGGTCGCCGTTCTTGAGTATCGTGCGAAGCGGCACCAACCGTCCGTTCACCTTGGCGCCCACGCACGCGTCGCCCACTTCGGAGTGAATGGCATAGGCGAAGTCCACCGGTGTCGCGCCCTGGGGCATGGCGATCAAGTCGCCCTTCGGCGTGAAGGAAAAAACCTGGTCCTGGAACATCTCGAGCTTGGTGTGCTCGAAGAAATCCTCCGGACTCGCGGCTTGCTCCAGGATATCCAAAAGCTCGCGCAGCCAGCGGTACTGGCGTGGATCGGCCTTGAGTGGCGCGCCGTCCTTAAAGCTCCAATGGGCGGCCACGCCGTACTCGGCCACCTGGTGCATCTCGCGCGTGCGGATCTGCACCTCGATGCGCTGGCGCTCCGGGCCGATGATGACCGTGTGAAGCGACTGGTAACCGTTGGGCTTGGGCGTCGAGATGTAATCCTTGAAACGCTCGGGCACCACGCGATAGGCGCAATGGATGAGGCCCAGCGCCCGATAACAATCCGGAAGCGTCGGCACCAGGATGCGGAAGGCCATAATGTCGGACAGCTGTTCGAAGGTGACGTTCTTGCGCTGCATCTTGCGCCAGATCGAAAACGGCGCCTTCTCGCGCCCAGCCACCTCGGCCGATACGCCGCCTTCGGACAATGTCTTTTCGACGTGCGCGATGATCTTTGGCACCAGCGCACCGCCCTGCTCGCGCAGGAACTTCAGCCGCGTGACGATCGATTCGCGCGCGTCGAAGGTGAGCTCCTTGAACGCCAGATCCTCGAGCTCGTCCTTGAACTCGTGCATACCGATGCGCTCGGCCAGCGGCGCATAGATCTCCATCGTCTCGTGGGCGATGCGCCGGCGCGAATCGGCGTTTTTCATGTAATGGAGCGTCCGCATGTTGTGCAGACGGTCGGCCAGCTTGACCATGAGGACGCGCAGATCCTCCGACATGGCCAGCACGAGCTTGCGGAAATTCTCGGCCTGCTTGGTCTGGTCGGATTGCAGCTCGATGCGCGACAGTTTGGTCACGCCATCGACCAGGCGCGCGATGTCCTGGCCGAAAAGCGTCTCGATGTCTTCGAGGGTGGCGACCGTGTCCTCCACCGTATCGTGGAGAAGCGCGGTGACGATGGAGGCGGTGTCGAGCTTGTAGCGCGTCAGGATCGACGCGACCTCGACCGGATGCGAGAAATACGGATCGCCCGAGGCGCGGGTCTGGGCACCATGCGCCTTCATGGAGAAAACGTAGGCGCGATTGAGCAAATCCTCGTCCGCGCCTGGATTGTAGGCTTTGACTTGGTCGACGAGTTGGAACTGACGAATCATTGCGCTCCCCCCGCCGGCTGCGGCACCGCGCCGTCGGGGGACCGGCCACCGCCCGCCAGCGGGCCGCTTTTAACCGGAGCGGCCGCCCGATTCGTCTTGGTTATTTCTCCTCGACGGCGTCGTCTTCAACCGCCACATCGTCCGCGGTCACTTCGACGTCGGATTCAATCTCGCCTTCGGGCTCGAAGCTCTCGGTCCCGCCTTCGACTTCACCCTCGACCTGACCTTCGGGCTCGCCCACGACCTGACCCAAATCCTCGGCCACGGTCGCGGCCAAGCTCTCGGCCGTCAGCATCTCCATTTCGTCCTCTGCCTCGGGCTCGTCGATCTCGACGTACTTCTGGAGGCTCTTGACCACGGCTTCCTCGAGATCGGCGACTTCAACGCTCGATTCCGCGATTTCGCGCAAGGCAATGACGGGGTTCTTGTCGTTGTCGCGCTCGATCGTGAGGGGCGCGCCGGCGGAGATGTTGCGCGCGCGCTGGCCGGCCAGGATCACGAGATCGAAGCGGTTCGGGATCTTGATGATGCAGTCTTCAACCGTCACGCGTGCCATACGGGTCGTCCTCGGATCTGGGAATCGGGAACAAAGTATCGTCGGCGCGGGGACTTAACCCCTACCTTCGCATTGCAACATAAGGCTTTAGGCGTCCCGAGGCAAGGTCCTGGGACGGATGTCCTCTCCCACCGGAAGAGCCGAGATCAGCGCGTCAACGGAGGCACCAGTGACGGGATGAAGCCAATTTGGCGCAATATCACGGAGGGGAAGCAGCACGAAGCCGCGTTCCGCTATGCGCGGATGGGGCAAAATCGGCGCTTCCGGCCCGTTCCGGACCAGCCCGTCATAGTCCAGGAGATCCAAATCGACCGTCCGGGGCGCGTTCCGGACGCCGCGCGCACGTCCGAGCCCGCCCTCGACCCGGTGGAGGAGTGCGAGCAGCGAAACCGGGTCGAGCGCGGTCTCGAGCGCGACGACCGCGTTCCAGTACCGCGGCTGGCTGGGGTCGGGCCAAGCCGCGCTGTCGTACCAGCGCGAGCGCGCGAGGATGCGCACGCAAGCGGCCTCCAACGCCGTCAGCGCCGCCAGCAAGGTCTCGCGCGGCGGCCCATGCCGCTCGCTCGGTAGATTCGCGCCCAGTCCGAGTAAAATCACTCTGCGATTCCGTCCGCTTGCGCGGGCTTTCGGGCGGATGATATTTTTGTCCGATCGGCCCAATTTTGAACGACGAAATTCATTTTAAGACAAGGAGATACCACGATGAAATTCTATCCGGAGGAAAAAGTCGGCATGTTCATCGACGGCGCCAACCTCTATTCGGCCGCCCGGGCGCTGGGCTTCGACATCGACTACAGGAAGCTCCACGCGCTTTTCGCCAGCAAGGGCCGCCTGATCCGCGCCTTCTATTACACCGCCATCATCGACGACCAGGAATACTCGCCGATCCGGCCGCTGGTCGACTGGCTGGACTACAACGGCTACACGCTGGTGACCAAGCCGGCCAAGGAGTTCACCGACTCGCTCGGCCGCCGCAAGATCAAGGGCAACATGGACATCGAGATCGCGGTCGACATGATGGAGATGGCCGACAAGCTAGATCACATCGTCCTGTTCTCGGGCGACGGCGATTTCCATTCGCTGTCGCCGCCGTGCAGAGGAAGGGCGTGCGCGTGACCGTGTTCAGCACAATCCGCTCGCAGCCGCCGATGGTGGCCGACGAGCTGCGCCGCGAGGCCGACAGCTTCGTCGAGTTGCAGGACCTGATTCCGGATATCCAGCGTGCGCATGCGCCACGCCGCGACGGTGACGAATCGCCACGCCACAACAAGGCCGACTACGAGGAAGTGTGAAGCCGCAACGGGCGGCCGGTCCGTCGGAACCCGGCCGCGACTGCCCGCGCTGTCCGCGCCTGGTCGCCTTCCGCCACGCGCAACGCGCCGCCCATCCCGACTGGTACAACGCGCCCGTGCCCTCATTCGGCACGCTCGACGCGCGTCTGCTCATCGTCGGCCTAGCGCCCGGCCTCAAAGGCGCCAACCGCACGGCGCGCCCCTTCACCGGCGACTACGCGGGCAAGCTTCTTTACGGCTCGCTCAAGCGCTTCGGCTTCGCGTCCGGCGAATACAAAGAGCGCGCGGACGACGGCTTTCGCCTGATCGATACGCGCGTCACCAACGCCGCACGTTGCGTGCCACCGCAGAACAAGCCTTTACCGGCCGAGTTCGCCGCGTGCCGCGATTTCCTGGTGGACGAGATCGCCGCCATGTCGCGCCTGAAGGCGATCCTAGCGCTCGGCAAGGAATCCCACGACCAGTGCCTCGCGGTTCTGGGCTTGCGCCCGCGCAACCGCTTCCCCTTCGCCCATGGCGCTGTGCACGACATCGGCCACGGCCGCGTGATGGCGGACAGTTACCACTGCTCGCGCCTCAACACGAACACCGGCCGCCTGACCGAAGCCATGTTCGATGCGGTGGTGGCGGACATTAAGAAGCGGCTGGGTTAGCCCTTACCACGCATGAGGCGCTGGCGGTTTCGTTCCCAGTCGCGCTCTTTCATCGTGTTGCGCTTGTCGTGCTGGCGCTTGCCGGTAGCGAGCGCCAACTCGACCTTGGCGCGGCCCTGGTCGTTGAAATAGATCGACAGCGGCACGAGCGTCACGCCCTTCTTCTGCACCGCGCCCAGAAGCTTCAGCATCTCGCGTTTGTTGAGCAGCAGTTTCCGCGCCCGGCGCGGCTCGTGGTTGAAGCGCGCGGCGGGCCCGTATTCCGGGATGTAGGAATTGAGAAGGTAGAGCTCGCCCTTCTTCTCCCCGGCGTAGGATTCCTGGATGTTGCCGCGGCCCTCGCGCAACGCCTTCACTTCGGTACCGACGAGCACGATGCCCGCCTCCAAACTATTGTCGACGAAGTACTCGTGCCGGGCCTTGCGGTTTTGGGCGACGACCTTCATCACTCGGCGGCTTGCGAGCGTCCTTCGCCGAGCAACCCCGCCGCGACCATGGCTTCGCGCATGCGCTTCTGCGTCGCCTCGCCGGGCGGCACGAGCGGCAGCCGGACCTCGGCCGTGCAATGGCCCTGCAGGCTGGCCGCGTATTTCACCGGGCCCGGGCTGGTCTCGGCGAACAGCGCCATGGAGACCGGCATCAGCCGGTCGCGCAGCTCGCCCACCGTCTTGAGGTCGCCCTTCTGCCAAGCCTCCTGCATGCGCGCGTTCAGGCGCGGCGCGATGTTGGAGCAGACCGAGATGATGCCGTGCCCGCCCTGGGCCAGGAACGCCACCACGGTCGGATCCTCGCCCGACAGCATGGCGAAATCCGGCCCCGTGGCCAGGCGGGTGAGAAGCGCGCGGCCCAAATCATTGGTCGCGTCCTTCACGCCCGCGATACGCGGCAGCTTGGCCAGGCGCGCCATCGTCTCGATCGTCATGTCCACGGCCGAGCGGCCGGGAATGTTGTATATGATGATCGGAATGTCCGAGGCGTCGTGCGCGGCCTTGTAGTGCTGGTAAAGGCCTTCCTGGGTCGGCTTGTTGTAATAGGGCGTCACGATCAGCGCCGCGTCCGCGCCCGCCGCCTGGGCGTGCTGGGTCAGGCCGATGCATTCATCGGTCGAGTTCGAGCCCGTGCCGGCCACGACGGGCACCCTGCCCTTGGCCACCTCGACGCACAGCTCGATGACGCGGTCATGCTCGGGATGGGACAAGGTCGGCGACTCGCCCGTGGTGCCGCAGGGCACCAGGCCGTGGATGCCCTCGGCGATCTGCCACTCGACGAATTTCTGGAACGCTTTCTCGTCCACCTTGCCGTCGCGAAACGGAGTGATGAGAGCGGTCAAGCATCCCTTTAACATCGTCCGGCTCCATGCCTTTGGGGCGCGTCCCCCGCGCCAATACAACACGATAAACCCCGTCCCGCAGAGCCGCAAGCGAATGAGGTGGCTGGGGGCATTCGAGAGCCCTGTCCGGCTGAACGGAACCACATCGCCGCTGCACGGTTGCGTCGTCATCCAAACCCCAAAGCCATGGAGAGCGATGATGGCGAGAACCCAGACCAGCACCACCCACAAGAAATCCAAGACGAAGTCCAAGCGCAGGAGCAGCCGCGAGCCCGTCGCGATCGCCCTGCTGAAAAAGCAGCACGCCGAGGTCGACAAGCTGTTCAAGCGCTTCGAGAAAGCAAAGAACGGCGACAAGGAAACGATCGTGCAGACCGTCTGCCGCGCCCTGACCATCCATGCCCAGATCGAGGAAGAGCTGTTCTATCCCGCCCTGCGCGAAGCGGGCGTCGAGAACGACTTGCTGGACGAGGCCGAGGTCGAGCATGTCGGCGTAAAGCGCCTGGTCGGCGAGCTGGAAACCATGGATCCCGGCGACGACCTGTATGACGCCAAGATGAAGGTGCTGACCGAATACGTGAAGCACCACGTCAAGGAAGAAGAGACCGAGATGTTCCCGACGCCAAGAAGGCCGACGTGGACCTGGACGAAGTGGGCGAACGGATGGAGGTCCGTACGGTGGAGCTGGAAGCCCAGACCGACGCCTGAGCCCGGTCACCGAAAAGACGCGGGCGGCAGCGGAACCAGGGCGCGCGTCATGGGTAATGCCTCTGCGGACAAGGGCTTCGGTTCCCCGGTCGGAGCCCACTGCACGGGAAACGGCGGCGCGCCCTTCGGGAGCGCCGCCGTTTTTCCTATTGCCGCAAATAAAAAGGGAGGGCATTGGCCCTCCCTTGCTACGACCACAGGGGCTTACAAGCGCCGAAGCTTTATGAACCCACTATGAATTCAAGAATTCAGACGCGTTGAAAAACCGCGTAGATCAGCGCGATCAGAATCAACCCCACAGGAACGGCAACCGGGGGCGTGAACCAGATTTTTGTCATGCCGCGTTCTTAATCCGCGAGACGGAACGCGCAGGCTTGCGCGACATCTGCGTCCGGCTCCGACGCGCCGGCCGGCGTCGCCCACTTCTTCGCGTGCACCAGACGTTCGTCATAGCTCAACACACCCGGATTGGGGACATCCGAGCGAACGCGGGCAACGCAATAACCCACCGATTGCTCGACGACGCTTGCGCGAAGCTGGGCCTTGGCGGCTCCGCTCCAAACCGTCCAACCGGTGGAGGCCGAGATGAGTGGGCCGGCGACGAGGCCGATCGCCAGGGCCAAAAGAGGCACCTTCATGGTTTGCCAAATTGTCATTAAAAATTCTCCATATATTCGTTAAAGTATTTTTTAATTGTATATCAATAAAGTTATGAAAAACGGCTATTTCTATAGAATTATCAAAATAGTTTTTAAAATAATTTTTAAATAACGAGAACCATCCCGCCTCAGTTCGGATCCCGGGACGGCGGTGCGTCGGCCTTACGATGGCGGTATAAACGGCGGGAACCCGCCCGTTTCCGGACAAAGCGATGACAAGCCGCGCGCCTACGTCCGTCATGCTGGAAGGTCTCCTCGACGGAGCGCCGAAGGATCACGTCACCATCGCCTGGCTCCTGGACAGCCTGCGCGAGCGCTCGTTCGGCATGGTCATGCTGATCATGTCGATCATTGGGATCGCGCCCGGCGCGTCGCTTTTCGTCGGCATTCTGATGGCGATCCCGACAGTTCAGATGATGCTTGGGCGCGAATCGCCGGCCTTCCCGCGGGTGTTATCCAACCGCCGGGTTCCCACCTCAAAGGTGGCGCGCCTCGTCGATAGGATTGTTCCGGTGTTGAGACGCGCCGAGCGGTTTATCCGCCCGCGGTGGCGGATGCCGTCCACCGCGGCCAAGCGGGCGGTGGGGTTTGTCGTCTTCGTATTGTCCGCGACGTTGCTTGCCCCGCTGCCATTCAGCCAGTTCGTGCCGATTTTCGTGATGATCCTGATCGCGTTCGCCTACCTCGAAGAAGACGGAATTCTTCTTTGTATCGGCCTGGCGGCGGCCATCGCATCGGTCGCGCTGACGCTGGCGGCGTTATGGGGCGCCTGGGCAGGCGTGGATTTCCTGGAGGGCGTGTAGCCGGATTCCGCCGTCGATCCCGGCCGCGCTCCCCGCGCACCCGGCCTTAAAATTACGGACGTTCGACCGGCCGGGGCGGCGGCTCGCGGCGGGTGCTGAGATACTGCACCGCACGCGCCAGGATCAGGACTACGAAGAGCAGGAGGAAGACGACGAACATGCCCCGGATCAGGCTGCTGGGCTCCTGGATCACGCCACCATAGCCGACGACGCCCAGCACCAGGGAGATGAAGAGTGCGACATAAGCCAGGAACACCATCGGGCTTTCCTCGGTTGTGACCCTTCCCTATGAACGGCCGAACCGAGCCGAGGTTCCTGGCTTATGGACGTTGGGACGACACCCGGGCTGCGTAGCATTGCCTAAAGCGAAGCGGGGCCACTTCAAATCTGCTATACTTTTGCATGGTTGCTGAGCAGTCGCGCGAGCGACTATCCAAGCCACCGTTTCAATGCGATCCTGGAGGAAATCAGAATGAAAAACGTGACGTGGAAGATCGTGCTTTTGTGCGCCACCGCCGCGCTGACCGCGGGCTGCGCCGCCGCCGCGGTCGAAGCCGCCTACGGCGCCAAAGCCAAGGCCACCTATGAGAACAACATCGACGCCGCGAACAAGGGCGACAAAGTGGCCCAGTTCAAGGTGGGCGAGGCGCTGTGCTGCGAGGTGAACGGACGCGATGGCGGCTACGACACGCGCCGCTCGGTCGAATATCTCTGCAAGTCGGCCGCCCAGGGCTATGGCCCCGCCATGTACAAGCTGGGCCGCATTTACAACGGCGATACGGTGGACGGCGTCCGCCTGATGAGACGCGCCGCCGCCGCCGCCATGGCGCCGACCAACCCACCCATCGCCTATGCTTGGTTCTCGAACGCCAAGGACTATGGCCAGAAGGACGCGGCCGACGCAGTTGAGGAGGAATGGAAGGAAATGACGCCCCAGCAACGAGAAGTGGCCAAGATGCAGGCCGGCCGCGGCCTGGGCGCCACCTGCCGGTGGGAAGAGACGATGTCCAAGTGACGCGGGCCGAGGAAACTAATCTCCCCCTACCCCATCCGAGTTTATAAAATAGGCGCCTGGGCGCGGTTCGATTGGGAGCCCTGCCCAGGCGCCTCTGTTTAATGACGGATATATGGGTAGAACATGATCGACCGCCGGCGGCACCCCCTCTTTCACGCTTCCGTCTTGTTCGCCGCCGCGCTCGCGCTGTCGATGTTCATCGTAGCGAGCCCTGCATCAGCCGATTCGGCCAATCCCCTCTCCTCCGAACACATCCAGCCGATTGCTCCCAACCCGCCGCCGGGACCTATTGTCGGCGGCTCCAAGCTTCAGCCACGCGCCGACGAAATTTCGCCCGGCGCCAGCACCCGCCTCGCCGACGACCCGAAGCTCAAGGAGCTTTATGAAGGCGTGATGCGCGACAGCGACCCGTCCACCTACCGGCGCAACCGGGAGCCGATCGCACGCTGACGCGACCCGCGCGCGCGAAACGCTAACCGCGCCGCGCCAGCCAGACCGTGTGACCGCCGCAGTCGGGATCGTCGGCGATATGCACCTCGACCGCGAAGCCGTTCTGCGCCAGCAGCGCCCGGTACTCGGCCGGATCGAGGCTGGCGTGATAGAGCGGATCGCCCTGATAGACACCCATTGATTCGCCGTGAGACGGCCCGCTGGTGAACATTAGGGCCGCGTTCGGCGCCGCGTGGGCCGCGAAGACCGGAAACATGCCCCGCTGATCGTCAGGGGTCAGATGGAAGAAGCTGTCCCAGGCGATGATGCCGTCGAAGCGCCGCGCGAGAGCGAGGCTCTGCATGTCCGCCACCAGCCAGGTTTGCGCCGGGAAGCGCGATTCACAGAGCGCGATCATCGATGACGACGAATCCACGCCCATCAGCGCGTACCCCGCCTCGATGAGAGAACGCGCGATCGGCTCGCCCATCCCGCAGCCGAGATCGAGGACCGAACCGCCCTGCGGAACTAGCGCGCGGAAACGCTCGAGCCAGCCCTTCTCGAACAACGCACGGTTGCGGCCCTTGTCGAAAGCGTGGGCGTGGCGTTCGTAGAGCCCGACGATCTGCTCGGCGTCTTTGGTCATTCGCTTCCGCCTTGGTTCAACTTCCAAGCAAAACGAAACGTAGCCAGACGGCTGCGTCATGACCACCGTTCCCATCATCCCTTCCTTTCCTCTATCGTCTCCAACGGCACGATCCGCGGAAACCTTGAAGGGGAACGCTATGGAGATCGCCGAGTACATCAAGACGTTGCAGGAACGGGTCGGCGGCACGGAGCTGAGCTTTCCCGTCGCCGAGTTCGAATCGCGCGTGGTGGCCGCGCGGCGGGCAATGGCGGCAGCAGGCTTGGATGCGTTGCTGGTCACCCACCGGCCCGATCTGCATTACCTGGCCGGCTATCACACCTTCGGCGTCGGCAACCATGCCTGCTTCGTACTGCCGCGCGAGGGTGCGCCCGCGGTGCAGACGACGGCGATGGAGATTCCCTCGGCCACGGCAGCGGGCTGAATACCGGATGTGCGCTGCGCGCCGTGGGTAGGCCAGATGGGCGCGGGCGGCTAGCTGGCGCAAATCGTGGCGGAGAAAGGCCTGGGCGGAAAACGCATCGGCGTGCAGCCGCAGCTTTCGGGCCTGTTGCCCGCGATCCTGAGCCAGATCGAGGCCGGCCTGCCCAACGCGACGCTGGTCGATGCGTCGCACCTGGTCACGCGCCTGCGCCTGGTGAAGTCGGCACGCGAGATGGAGTGCTTACGCACGGCCGCCGCCTATACCGAGGCCGGCGTCCGCGCCTCGTACGCCGTGATCGCAGCGGGCAAGACGGAGAACGACGTGGTGCGCGCGGGCTATGACGCCATGATCGCGGCGGGCAGCGAGTTCATGTCGGTCCAGCCCATCGCCACCACGGGCGTGCGCACCGGCTATTCGCACCAGACCTACCGGCGCAACCCGCTGAAGCCCGGCGACACCGTGTTCCTGGAATGTGGCGGCTGCCACCTGCGCTACACCGCCGCGCTGATGCGCACCGCCGTAGTGGGCAAACCCTCGGACGAGGTGCGCCGCGTGGCCGACGCCGTGCTGGCCACGCTGGAGGCCGTGATCGCGGCGGCCAAACCCGGACGCACGGGCCATGACGTGGCCATGGCGGGCAAGCGCGCCAGCGCCTCCATCGCGCGCGAAGCCTTCCTGCCCGGCGCCTACGGCTATCATGTCGGCGTCGGCTTTCCGCCCACCTGGGCCGACGGCATCGGCTTCCTGGCCTAGGGCAACGAGGACGTGTTGGAACCCGAGATGGTGTTCCACACGCCCTTGGCCTTCCGCCTGCCCGGCAAATTCGGCGTCGGCATCAGCGAGACGATCCGCATCACGGACAGCGGCTGCGAAAGCCTGACCACCATGCCGCGCGATCTGCACGTGGCGCGCTGACGCGCGCGCCGCGCGTGTCCTTATTGATACAGGCGCGCGCCACCGCCTGGTGTAGAGTACCCCGCTCCAGCCCCCTGAGACCGTTGCAAGCGTTCGCGGGCAATCCGCACTGCGCGGCTTCGACGGCGTTCGCTGGAACAAGGAAAGATCGAGGACACGATGCCCGAAGCGAACCGCGCCCAGCGGACTCTCGAACGCATCCAGGCCGGCGTGGAAGGCACCCTGTCGCTGGACGGCGCGGCCGAATTCGCGCGCCAGATCGTCGAGGACGTGCGCGAGGAAGCCGCCGAAGAAGGCACGGAGAAGGACATCGCGGCGCTCTTCGTCCGCCTTGAAGCACTGGTGCGCAATCTGGCCGAGACCAAGAAGCAGAACGACGCCACGATCGTCCAATCGCAGATGCTGGGCGTGATCCACGACGCGCTACGCGCCGCGCACTAGCGCAGGCACGCGACCGCGCCGCGCTTCACCTTCTTTTAAGAAAGAACCTCGCCGAGGAAAGCACGTACAGCGCGGTTGAACTGCGCCGGCCGTTGCAGCGGCGCGAAGTGGCTTACGCCGGGCAGGACGATCAACTCCGCGCCGGAAATGCTGCGCGCCAGATACGCGGCATGCTCGGGCTTTATGAACTCATCATGCTCAGCCTGCACAATGGCGACGGGTGCTTTGACCGCGGCTAAGTCGCTTGCGGTTTAGTTTGGCTGGGTCTTCATCATCGTCTGGACCGCTGAGGCGAAGGGCATGAACCCGGCGGGCGTGGCCGAGAGGCTAGCATAGTCCTTCGCATGGCGGCCAAGACAGCGCTCCAGGATCGGATTGGGCCACGCGATCTCCCGCACCCCGCCCGGATCCATGTTGCCGCCGAAGAAGAACACGCGCGATACACGCGCGGGCGCCTGCATGGCCAGGATCAAGCTGATGGTGGCCCCATCGCTCCAGCCCACAAGCGACGCTGCCTCCAGCCCCAGCGCGTCCATCACCGCCGATACGTCCGACGCCATCAACTCATAGGCGAACGGCCGCGCATCGCGCGTGCTACGCCCATGGCCGCGGCTGTCGATCAGCACGGCGCGGTAGCCCGCTTCGGTCAGCGCGGGAACCTGATAGCTCCAATTGCCGCCATGACCGAGGCCGCCATGCAGCAAGATCACAGGCGGACCCGCGCCATACGCCGCATACCAGATGCGCGCGCCGTCATGCACGACATGACCTTGGACGTCGGCCTCCGGCAACGGCGCCGTGCCGTACACCGCGAAGTGGCTGATATCGTCGTCACGAAAGTCCGTCACGATCCGGCCTTCAGCTCCATCGCCTTCGGGAACGCCTTGCGCACGGCTTCGGGCGTGAGCGGCATCTGGACGTAGTTTCCCGCGCGCCACAGATCGACCTGGTCGAGGAAGGTCGAGGAGTTGAACCAGCCGTCCTGGCCGCCCAACAGGACGAACCAGTTGGCGTCGGGGTCGCCCAGATCCGAGACATGGCGCGACTGGCTGCCGTAGCGCGCGCGCTGGGGTGCGGCCTTGGGCGAATGGGCCGCCTTCATCACCGTCTCGTTGCTGCCACCCACGGGGAATTCGCCGAAGACGTAGTTGGAACCCGCGATGGGCAGGCCCGACAGTACGTTGCGCAGCTCGATGTGGTGGATGGCGCCCCAGGTGCCGTAGCGCGCGACAGGCTCGGATGCGGCTTCCGCCGCGCGCGACAGCATCGGGCGCAAAGCCCCCTCCTCCGCTTGCGTCATGGCCTGCAGCACGGCGCGGCGGGCATAGCTGGTGTCGCCCACCCAGGCCCAGAACGCCTCGCGACCCTCCGCCTTGAACAGTTCGGGGCCAAGCGCCGCGAAGAACGCCTCGAACGCCAGCGCACCGCGCGAGTCCGCGTCGAACCGCCCATCCCAGCCCTTGAGTAGTGCGAAGATCCCGGCGACCTTGGGCGGCTGTTCGGCGTCCATCTTGGCCAGCGCCAGATTGCGGATGGCGACGCTGGTGGGCGAATAAGTGTCGCGCTGCAGCGCCTTCATCTTCGCCGCGTCCAGCTTGCGGTCGGATTCGATCAAATCCGACAAACGCTCCAACCGGTCGGGCGGCGCGAAGAAATAGCTGATCGGATGGTCGTAGGGCGCGGGCCGATTGTTGGCCGAGGCCAGATAGCCCGTGTCCGGATTTCGGATGGCCGGCAGATCACCGCTGCGCGCCATGCGGCCCCAGGCCGCGTCCGACGCCTCCATCGAGACGATGACGTCGGCCGGATTCGTGGCAGGGCGGCGCGGAATGCGCGCGGCCGTGGCCTGACCGATATTGCCGTTCGCATCGGCGTAAACGAAGTTTTCGCCCGGCAGGCCGAAGCCGTCGAGCGCGTTGAGGAACGCCTCCCAGTCGGGCGCGCGATTCACCCGCAGCATGGCGGTGATCTCGTCGCTGGTCTCGTGCCCGACCCAGCGCAGCGCCAGTGTCTTGCCCGGCACGGCGGGCACCGCGGGCGCATCCGAAATGACCGGCCCATAGGGCGTGGTGCGCACCGTGACGTCGACGTCGAACCACAAGCGGCGATGGATGGTCTCGGTCGCGGACGCGATCAGGTCGGGCGGAAATGCGCTCACGTCCACCAAGTCGCTGGCCGCCGCGCGCAGGTTGGTGCCGCCCCAGGCGATGTTGGCGTTACGGCCGAAGGTAAAGACGGGAATGCCGGGCGCCATGGCGCCAACCACGTTGAACGAGGGCGAGCGCAATCCCGCCAGCAGCCAGAAGTTCGGCAGGTTGAGCCCGAGATGCGGGTCGTTGGCCATCAGCGCGTGGCCCGAAGCCGTGCGCGTCGGCCCCACCGCCACGCTGTTCGAGCCATGCCAGCCATAGCCTTGGATCAACCCGGCCAGAAGCTGCGCGCGTGCGTCTGGCTCCTCGCCGTCATCGACCATCGTTGGGCGCGGCGCCCCCCGCTCGCCCGCATCGGCCGTCATCGGGCGCGGCGCGGGTACAAAGCTGGGCGGGCTGTCAGCGCCCAGCGCCAAAGCGCCCTGCCAGATCTGCGGCCAATCCTTGCGCTCGTGCAGCGGCAAAAGCGAGAACCAGGACAGCCAGTTCACGTCGGTGCCAGCCAGGCGGCCGATAGCGATCACGTCCTCCGCCGTCCATTCCTCCCGCTCCAGGCCCAGCACGCGAAACTCCTGCGGCTCTTCCTTCATGGTCGCGAGATAATGGTTGATGCCTTCGACATAGCGCGCGACCCACGCGCGCGTCGGCGGCGGCATGCGCTTGACCACCTCGGGCGCCGTGCGAGCGAAGCCAAGGATGCGCAAGGACTTGTCGATATCGGTGAAGCCAGGCCCGGCCATCTCGCTGATGCGCCCAGCGGCCACGCGGCGCGCCACCTCCATCTGGCCAAGGCGCAGATGGGCATGCACGAGGCCGAGCGCGAAGGCCGCGTCGGCGTCGCTCTCCGCGATAATGTAGGGGATCTGGTGATCGTCCCAGCGGATCGTCACCGCATGGTCGATGGGCAGGTTTGCGGTCGGGAATTGCGAAAGGCGCTGATCGACGGTGGTCGGCGCAGGCAAGGGCGAGAACAGGCTGCACGCCGACAGCGCCCACGCCAGCAAGCCGGCCGCGGCGGCGCGGATGAACGACACAATCAGGGCCAGGCTTCGTTCGGTGGACGCGCGCAGCAAGGGCATCCGCCCATCATACCGCCCCTCACCTCCGCGTCACCCCAACTGGCGCTGGATCCAGGGCGGGAGCGCAAAGGACGCGCGGTGCATCTCGGGCGTGTAGTAATCGGTCTTGATGCCCGAGGCCTTGAAGCGCTGCTGCAGCGTCGCGAGGTCGGCGCCCTTGGCGATGTCGGTGCCCTGGCTGGCCCAGGTGATGGCCATGAAGCCGCCGGTATAGGTGGGCACCACGGTCAGGAACACGCCGTGGTGCTTGAAGACACCCGCGAGCTGTTTGTGCGTCGTGGACAGCTCGTCCGGCTGGTAGTGCGGCACGCCATTCTGGAACACGGCGATGCCGTTGGGCGCCAGCGCGCGCTTGATCAGCTCGTAGAACTCGGTCTCGAACAGGACCTGCGCCGGGCCCACCGGGTCCGGGCGGTCGGTGATGATGACGTCGTAGGCGCCCGCCGATTCCGGCTTCTTCAGGAACACAAAGGCGTCCTCGATGTGGACATGCAGGCGCTTGTCGGCGAAGGCCGCGCCCGAGACGTGCGCGAAGAACTGCTTCGAGGTCTCGACCACACGGCCATCGATCTCGACCATGTCGACGCTCTCGACGCCCTTGTGCTTCAGCACCTCTTCCGCGATCGCGCCGTCGCCGCCGCCGGCCACGAACACGCGCTTGGCGCCACCCAGCTCGAAGATGGGCAGGTGCGACAGCATTTCGGAATAGCCGCACTCGTCGCGGTCGGAGAGCTGGATCAGGTTGTCCAGCGCCAGCACGCGGCCGTTGATGGGCGTATCGAAGATCTTGATGTGCTGGAACGGCGTCTGTTCATCGACCAGATAGTCGCCCTTCACCTCGAAGGTCTGGGCGTAGCCCTTGTAAAGAGCTTCGGCGATCGTCTTGGCCATGATCAGCGCGTCCTTGTCTGTCCTCGGGGGCGGGCCCGGCGCGGGGTCCCCGCCGGTCGGGCGCGTTATTGCCGATCCGGGACCAAATTGCATCCGAAAACGAGTCCTCGGCCGACATCGCAGCGTCACGCAAGACTGGCAAACTGTCGAGCCCGGTACGGTGCTTTTGCCGCGCGCGGTTTCGGCGCCCCGACAATATCTGGTATGCTTGGCGCTTCGTCGCCGTTCTACCCTCCGCCCCGGGAAGGACCGATGCTTAGGAATCAGGCGCTTGCCCTCTGCCTCGTGATCGGCGGTCTAGTGGGCAATAACTACGCCTATCTGCACGATCTGGTGACGGGAAAGTTCCCCGATGGCGCGATCCATCTGGGCATGGCCAGCTTCATCGCCATCGGCTTCAGCCTGGCCGTCATCATCGCCGGCCTCGTCCTCCTGCTCGCGGGCCCCCGGCGCCCCTAATTCACCCGCTGGCCGTGGTTTTGCATCATTCTCCGCATGCCGATGGATACAGAAACGCAACGGGATGATGCCCGCCCGCTCGATCGGACGCAGACCCTGCCACGGGCGGGGTCTCGGGCGAACGCGGCGCGGCCGACCCAGCGCCCGAAACCAGCCCGCAGGCACGGCGAAGTCGCCTGTCCCAACTTTGGAACGCGCGCCATCGCGTGGTGCGTGCCCTGTCACCGCCACCACGCCAGGTTTTCGTGCGCGAGGGCGACCGTATCCGCCACGCCCCCCTCTCCCCACGCCACCAACTGGCTTTTGCCGCCGGCGGCTTCTTCGGCTTCGCCTGCCTTCTGGTGGTCGTGTTCGCCTATCTGATGCAGAGCAGCCGGGTCGACGAGCTGAGCGTGGCGCTGGCCGAATCCCAGGCATCAAACCAGTTCCTTCTCAACTCCATGAACACGCGCGAGGGCGATATCGGTTCGCGGGCGCAGGATTTGGAGAACGATATCGCGGCGGTGACCAAGCTGGCCAAGCAAACCCGCGCCTTCCAGGACGACGTGGCCGTCGCCCAATCGCGCCTGCGCGATGCCAACGCCGAGGACCGCGCCAAGCTGGCCGTCATGCAGGCCGCGGCAAGCCGTCAGATTCAGGAGCTGGACACGGCACTGCGCACAATGCAGGGGCGCGGCTCGCGCCTGAAGTCGAGTCTGGCGGGCATCGAGACGGGACCGCAAACCCGGCCCGCGACACCCGCCAAGGGCCAGGCGCAGGCGGTGGTCTATATGGACGACCTGGATCGACGCATGGCGTCCTTGCAAACCACCCAGAAGGAATTGCTGGCGCGCCTGGCCGACAGCGCCTCGGTCAATATTGGTCGCGCCGAGCGCGCCATCCGCGTCAGCGGCCTCGACCTGGACAAGCTGTTGGGTGACATGACCAACCGCAAGACCGGCCGCGGCGGGCCGTTCGTGCCGCTGGCGCCCGAGGCCTATACGGCGGCCAGCGTTCCGAACGACGCGCCCGGTGCGGACGCCAGCAAGATCGACCGGCTGGAGACGCTTCAGCGCATTCTCAAGGCCATGCCGCTGGCCACGCCGATGAAGAACTACGAGATCGTCAGTGGCTACGGCATCCGCAACGATCCCTTCACGGTCCGTCCGTCCATGCATTACGGGCTCGATTTCATCGGCTCGTCGGGTTCGGCCATCCGCGCGACGGCCCCCGGCGAAGTCAGCTACATCGGCTGGAAGGCGGCCTATGGCAAGACCGTGGAGATCGACCACGGCATGGGCTTCCGCACACGCTATGCGCATCTCAGCAAGATCGCCGTCCGGCGCGGCCAGGAGATCAAGACCGGCGACATCGTCGGCGAGATGGGCAGTACCGGGCGCAGCACCAGTGCCCATCTGCATTACGAAGTTCTATTCAACGACGAGCCGCGCGATCCCATGCGCTTCATCAGGGCCGGCGCTCACGTCCCCGACAAAAGCTGACCCCGCCTAGGCCGCGTCGAGCCGCGCCAGAAGCCCATCGATCGCCGCCACAGCTTCCGCCTCGTTGAGCGTGGGAGCATGTCCAACACCCGGGATCGTGACGCGCACCAGGTCCGGCTTTTCCATCTGCATGCGCGTGAAGGTCTCTTCCGACAGCACATCCGACATCGCGCCGCGGATGGCCACCGCCGGAATCCGGCCGATGCCGCGGAACAGCGGCCACAAATCCGGCATCTCCTTCATCCGCCGCAGCGGCTTCACGAGATCGACGTCCCAATCGAAGTGCAGCAAGCCATCGTCGCCCAAGCGATAGGTGTTATGCGCCATGCGCGTCCACTCGCCATGATCCTGCAGCGCCATGCCGGGAAACATCACCTTCAAATGCGTCGCCGCCGCATCCCAGTCGGGTTGAGGCCGGTCCTTCGAGATGTAGTCCAGGATATGGTCGACGCCCGTCTGCTCCAGCGCCGGGCCACTGTCGTTCATCACGATGCCCGCGACTGACGACGGCGCCGCCAGGCTCATCGCGCAGGCGAACAGCCCACCGAGCGAGGTGCCGATGAAGACCGCGCGGTGAATGCCCGTCACGGCCAGCAGATGGCGCAGGTCATTCAGATAGGTCGGCGGCTCATAGTTGCGCCAGTCGGGGTCATAGCCGGACCGGCCGCGGCCGCGATAATCGGGACAGACCACGCGCCGTCGTGCGGCCAGCCGGGGCGCCAGGTCGGCATAGTCCTTCGAGTTGCGCGTAAGGCCGGTCAGGCAGACGACGGGAAGCGCCCGCGAAGCGGGATCGCCATAGTCACGATAGTAAAGCGAGACACCATCCTGAGAGGTGTAGAGGCGCTCGCGGAAATCGCTCATGCCCGTCTCAGCAGGGCGGTGTTGCGTTCGACGCCACGGTGGTCGTCTCGCCCGTGGCGCCGCAGGCCGCATTGCCTGGGAGCGGCTGATCCGTAATGACCGCGTCCACAGCCGCCGCGGACGGCGACGTGAGCGCTTTGACGACCTGCGCGCCGCGCGCGCGGGACAGATCCTTCTCGAGCGACGCCACAGTGCGCGCCTGCCCCAGGCGCCAGCGATAAACCTGCACGCCCTCAAGCACGCGCTGGACGTAGTCGCGCGTCTCGGTGAACGGGATCGATTCAATCCAGTCGACCGCATCGACTTCCGGATCACGCGGATCGCCGTAGATGCGAAGCCACGAGCGCACCCGCCCCGGGCCTGCGTTGTAGGCGGCGACCGCGAGGATGTAGGAGCCGGCGAAATCGTCGACCTGTTGGCCCATATAAGCGCGGCCGAGCTTGAGGTTGTAGTCGGTGTCAGCGGTCAGCTTCTGCGGCGTGTAGCCGATCTTGAGTTTCTGCGAAACATGCTTGGCCGTGGCAGGCATCAACTGCAACAGGCCGCGCGCGCCCGCGCTGCTGACGGCTTGCGGATTGAAGGCGCTTTCCTGACGGATCATGGCGTTGACCAACGCCTGCTCGGGTCCTTCTCCGCCCGGCATGGTGGCGGTGGGATAGCCGTAGGTCAGGAAGACTCCGTCGTCCCGCTTCGCACGGCGCGACAGGCGTACGGCCACTTCGGGCCGCACCACCTCTTGCGCCAGCGCGATGGCTAGGGATTGCTCGCCCGCCGTGGCAGCGGTTTCGTCCAGACGATCGAGGAACGGATCGCTCAGATCCGGCCACCCCACCTCCCTGAGAAGACGCACCGCGCGGGCCATCTCGTTGCGGTCGAAGGCTTGGCGTTCCTGCGGCGTCGCCACGGGCTCGGTCAGGTTCGGTTCTGTCTGCCCTACGCGGGCGGCAGAAAGCTGGCCGTAGAACGTCACCGAGTGCCGCGCGGCCCCGGCGTAAGCGCTGGCCGCTTCGTCGCGACGGCCGGCAGCTTCGCTGGCGCGCGCGGACCAATAACCCGCGCGCGCGCGGCTCACCTTGCTGCCCACCCGCGCGCCCATGGCGTCGAAATGGCGTTTCGCGGCCTCGGCGTCGTTGAGGTAACGCAAGGCGATCCAACCGGCGAGCCATTCGGCCTCGGCATAGGCCGCGCCATCCGTGAGGCCGTGGCCCGCGGCGATGCGGTATGCGTCAGTGACGTTGCCCTGCGTCAGCGAGCGGCGCGCCAGGATGGAGCGTTCCGGCCACCAGACATCCGGGCGCGGCGCATTGGCGGGCGCGGCGAACAACAGCGCCCGCGCCTGGTCATCAGCATTGGCCTGGCGGGCCAGACGCATCCGTTCGAACAGGATGCCAGGGCTGGTCTGCGCGGCCGCCGGTAGATTGACGATCGCCGGCTCCGCCGTCTTGTCGCCGCGACGCATACGCAGGCGAAGATCGGCCATGGCGCGCTGGTCGGGCTCGACATAGGGAAACATGGTGCGAGCCGCCTGGTCCTGTCCGTCCCACACCAGGCGGTCCAACCGCGCGGCGTTGTCTTCCGGCCGCAGCAGGGTAGAGAACTTGTTATAGAAATCCTGCTCGGTGCCCGGCTGGAACGTGCCGTTAACCCAGACTTGGCGCGCGACTTTTTCCGCTTCCGCCTTATCGCCTGCGGCCAGCAACACCAGCGCATAATGCGCGGCGCCATCGG
>JAPLOM010000029.1:64586-65715 GCA_026400755.1 Alphaproteobacteria bacterium | reverse complement strand
AAGCCCCCGGCGCCGGAGGTGTTGAGCTGGCCGGCCTCACCAGCCTCGTTGCCGGGCGCCCGGCCGGCCAAGCTCAACACTGGTCGAGCAACCGATGCTCAACTAACATTCTAAACGGACCACTCAGTGGGGGCCGGTCAATTGAAAGCACAATGTAATTTCCTCGATAATTCCTTGGATTGTCAAGCCACGCCCTGGGAGCCCCTTTCATGCCCCTTCATTTCGAGCGAGCGGAATACGACGCGCGTATAGGCCAGGCGGTCACCGCCATGCAGGCGCGCGGGCTGGACGGTATGCTCCTGTTCAACCAATCCAGCCGCTATTATCTCACCGGTTACGACAGCTTCGGCTTCGTGCTGTTCGAGTGTCTTTATCTAGGCGCCGACGGCCGCCTGATGCTGTTGACCCGCCCCACCGACGTTCCGGCCGCGTTCCACACCTCGATCATCAAGGATGTGCGCGTCTGGCACGACAAAGCCGACGCCGATCCCGCGCGGCAATTGCGCGACATCGTGGCGGAGTTCGGCGGCCAAGGGCGGCGCCTGGGCGTGGAGTACCAGACCTGGGGCCTGACGGGCCGCAACGCCATGAAGGTCAACGCGGCCTTCGACGGTTTCGCCACCTTGGTCGACGAGTCTGAGCTGATCGCCCGCCTGCGCCTGGTGAAAAGCGACGCCGAACTAGTCTATTCGCGGCGCGCCGGGGAACTGGCCGACGAGGCGCTGGCCGAAGCGCGCAAGCTGGCGCGCGCGGGCGCTTTCGAGGGCGATATCCTGGCCGCCGCACAAGGTGCGGTGTTCAAGGGCGGCGGCGATTATCCAGGCAACGAATTCACCATCGCCTCGGCTGAGGGCGCCCTGCTGCCGCGCTATTTCAGCGGCAGGCGGCATCTGTCGGAAAAGGACCAACTCATCCTCCAGCTCGGCGGCGCCTACCGGCGTTATCACGCCTCACTGATGGCCACGATCCTGACCGGCGAGGCCGACGCCATCCACCGGCGAATGTTCAAGGCCTGCCACGAAGCGCTGGTCGAAATCCACGGGACGCTGAAACCTGGCCTGCGCATCGAGGACATCTACGCGATCTACGCGCGCGCCACCGAACGCGAGGGCTTCAACGCCGCCCATCG
>JAPLOM010000029.1:0-64569 GCA_026400755.1 Alphaproteobacteria bacterium | reverse complement strand
GCCTGGGCGCCGCCTACCACCCGACCTGGATGGATTGGCCTTGGATTTTCCCAGGCAGCGACGTGGTGGCCGAGCCCAACATGGTCTTCTACGTCCACATGATCCTCATGGACCGGGAAAGCGGTCATGCGCTGGCGCTGGCCGACACTTCGGTCGTGACAAAAACCGGAAGCGAGCGGCTGTCCCATGCGCCGCTCGAACTTCTCGTCGTCTGAAAGAAGGAGAATCCGATGCTGCCCAAAAATCCCCTGACCTTCTCGAACGAGGAGTTCAAGAGCCGCCTGGACAAGGTGCGCAAAGGCATGCAGGCCAAGGGCGTGGACGTGATGCTGACCACCGTCCCGGAGAACATCGTGTACCTGACGGGCTATCATAGCCTTGGGTACTTCACCTACCAGATCCTGGTCGTCTCCCACGATCACCCGCCGATTCTCCTGACTCGCGCGCTGAACGTCGAGAAGGCGCAAGTCGACAGCTGCCTGGAGATCGTCGAAGGCTACAAGGACACCGAAGACCCCAACGACGCCACTTACAACTTACTGAAGAAGTACAAGCTGCTGGATAAGCGCGTTGGCAACCAAGACGATGCCTGGTTCTTTTCGGTCACTCGCTACAAAAAGTTGATCGAACGCCTGGGCGTGAAGGATCTGATCGACTGCTCCGGCATCGTCGAGGAAGTGCGCAAGATCAAGTCGGCCAAGGAGATCGAATACATCAAGGAAGCGGCGCGCTATGCCATGGCCTCCATCGACGCCGCCATCAAGTCGGTCAAACCGGGCCTGATGGAAAGTGAGATGGACGCCGAGGCCAGCTACGCGCTCTACAAGGCGGGCAGCGAATACCTGGGCCATGCGCATCAGCTCGTTTCCGGCCCTCAAGCCGGCCTGGCTTTCGAGTGCGCCGGCCGCCGTCCGATCAAGAAGGACGACGTGGTCTACATGGAGGCTGGCGGCACCCATCACCGCTATCACTGCATGCTGTCGCGCACCGTCCTGGTCGGAAATCCCGACCCCAAATGGCTCGACATGGCCAAGGCCTCGCGCGACGCGGTCAACGCCGCGCGCGCCAAGATCAAGGCCGGCGTCACCTCCCACGAGGTCGACAAGGCCGCGCGCGACTTGATCCGCAAAGCCGGCTATGCCGACGCCTTCATGCACCGCACGGGCTATTCCATTGGCCTCGGCTTTCCGCCCGATTGGGGTGAAGGGCGCTTCATGAGCATCAACGAGAACGACCAGACGGTCCTCAAGGCGGGCATGGTGTTCCACATGATCCCCGACTTGAAGATCGCGATGGACGGAGCCGTCGTGTGCAGCGACTCCGTGGTCGTGACCGAAACCGGCCACGAGCTTCTGACCCCCTATTCCCAGGAGATCGTCCGCAAATAAGGCGTGCTGGGATGCCCGCGCCAAAGGCGCCCACCCCGCGGCGCACACAAGAGGAGCGCCGCCGCGAAACGCGGCGGCGTCTCATCGACGCCACCATTGCGGTGATCGCCGAACGCGGCATCGCGCACACGGCGACGGCGGACATCACCGTCCGCGCGGGCGTCACCTGGGGCGCAGCCCAGCATCTGTTCGGTAGTAAGGATGAGCTGCTGCGACAAGTGGTCGAGGAGGTGTCGAACGACCTAATCGCGGAGCTGGATGCCGTAGGCCGCTGGCCCACGGCGTTGGAGGCCCGTGCCCGCGCAGTCGTGGAGGCCATGTGGGCGATCTGCGGCAGCCCGGGCTTCCTGGCCATGATGGACGTGATCCGCGGCACGCGCATCGAGCCCGATCTTCACCCCAAGATTGTGGCCGACCAGGCCCGTGTACAGGCGCGCATCGAGAAACTGTGGCTCAAAATTTTTGCCGACACGCGGGCGACGCGACGGGCCATTCTGGATACGTGCAACCTGACGTATCTGTCGCTCATCGCGCTGGCAGCGCGTAAGAACTACCTTTATCCGGACACCGATACCGAAGCCGTGCGAAGTGCGGTCGCCAAGGCCGCGGCCGCGCTGATCGCGCCGGCCGCGAAAGCGTCGCGGGCGTGACGGTACTAGCGCCCTTCGACGTGCAGAAGGCGCGTCCGCTTTTTCAGCGTCCGCAGGGAAAAGAAAATCACGGTGCCGACGGCCGCTATGCCGAGCCACAGATAGTCCCGGCCGGCCCATGTCGCCACGCTTTCGTTCTCCGCGATGGTGTCCGTCAAAACGTCGAGAATGAGATACGCCAGAACCAGAACGAACAGGCCGTTGTATTCGCGGCGCAACACGGTCCGGAGGGAAAACTTCTCAGCGGGTGGTTTCCAAAGACGGAAGCGCGGCACAAAACACGGCGTCGCGCGGACCCAGTCGTCGTATTCCTTGCCGAACTTGGCGCTCAGATAGGCCTCTTCCACCGCGATGATCCGCTCGATGTAAAGCCAGTACATCAGCGCGACGATGATGAGGAACCACCAGACCTTAATCGCCAGAATGAGGCCGAGAATCACCATGAAATTGCCGAGATAGAGCGGATTCCGGACGATCGAATAGAGGCCGGTCGTGTTTAAGACGGTCGCGCGCTGCTCGCTGGTGTTGCGGCCGGACGTTCCGGACAGGACGAAACCTACCGTGGCCGCGCGGAGCGCCAAGCCTGAAAGCGAGAAGAAAAAGCAAGCCAGACTCAACATATCGTCGAGTTTCTCGCCGATGATGGATTCGATGTGCGCCGCTTCGAATAGAGCTGGCACCCCGAGCGGGACTAGCAGAAGCGGAAGAAAGCTTCGCCAACGGAAAAGAAAGGCGCCTTGCGATTCAAGGCGGTGAATAACTCGCATGTGCAGATAGCCCCGAACGCGGACATCGTTGCCGCCCGCGGAGAGTAGGCCCCAAGGGGGCTTTCCGCTATATGAATGTCGTATTGCCAAAGCTTCATCTTGCCTGTGAGGCCGCCATGTTCGTCCACCGCCCCATCGTCATGACCAAGCGCGGCCTTGTGGTCGCTGGGCACCACAAGGCTGCGGAAGCCGGCGCGGCCGTCTTGCGCGAGGGCGGCAACGCGATGGACGCGGCAGTGGCGGCGGCAGCCACGTTGACCGTGGCGATCCCGCATATGAACAGCGTCGGCGGCGACTGTTTCGCGCTCTGGTTCGACGCACGCCGCAGTTATGTCTCGGCTATCAACGGCAGCGGCGGCGCACCAGCCAAGGCAACCATCGAGCACTATCGCAGCCTAGGCCACGCGGCGATCCCCGAGCGCGGCCCGCTGTCCATTTCCGTGCCCGGCGTGCCGCACGCATGGCAGACCTGCCTCCAGCGCTATGGCTCCATGCCGCTTGCCCGCCTGCTAGAGCCCGCCATCGCATTGGCCGAGGATGGACTGCCGTTGGACCGCCACCAACGCGACACATTCAACGGCGAGCTTTACGCGCGGCTGGTCAAGGATTGTCCGTCGCTTGGCGCGCTGTTCGGTGCCCCGGGCGGGCGCAAACTGGGCGACATCATCAAACAACCCGCGCTGGCCGCGTCATTGAAGCAAATCGCCGAAGGCGGCATGGCGGCGTTCTATGACGGACCTGTCGGCCAGGCGATGACGCGCGATCTGCAAGCACAGTGCGCTATCCTCGATGCGGACGATCTAAAAAGGCATACGTCCCTGTTCCAGACGCCATTGACCGTGCCTTATGCCGGCGCCTTGGCCTTCGCATCGCCGCCGAACACACAGGGCGTCGCTCTGGCCGTTCTGCTGGGGCTCTTAGAACGCGACGCCGGTGCCGATCCTTATCCGGCTCGCTTCATGCGCCACAAACTCGCGGCCTTCGCTATCCGGGATTCCCACCTAGGCGACCCGAGCGTGGCCAAGCTCCCCCATGACCTCTTGAAACCGTATAGCCTGGACGACATTGCCGAACACGGACCGGACATCGTTGATCCGCCCCACTCGGCGCCCGCCGGCGGCGACACTACTACCGTCGTCGTCATCGACGCCGAAGGCAACGCGGTCAGTTGGGTGCAGAGCGTGTTCGAAGGCTTCGGCAGCGGCGTAGCCTCCGAATCGACGGGCATCGTGCTGCAGAACCGTCTCAGCTTGGCCAGCTTGAAGCCCGGCGGCCCCAACAGCCTGGCGCCGGGCCGCCGCCCTTTCCATACGTTGTGCCCCTGCATCGTCGCCCAGGACGGTGCCGTGCGCTTCGTGCTGTCGACGCCCGGCGACCATGGACAGCCACAGACGCTGGCCCAAGTGCTTCACAACGCCATGGTCGAAGGCATGGATCTGCAGGAGGCGGTCGAAGCGCCGCGCATCCGCCACGACGAAGGCAAGACCGTGATGCACGAAAGCCGCATTCCGGCCGAAGCGCTAGCGCCGCTGCGTGCCAGTGGTTACACGCTGGAAGATGTCGGCCCGTGGTCGCGTTTGATGGGCGGTGTGAATGCCATCCAATGCCTGCCCAACGGACTGCGGCTGGGTGCGGGCGACCCGCGCCGCGCCTGTTACGCCGTAGCCGAGTGACGCTTCAATCGGGAGGAACGACGCGATGAACAACGAAGTCATCATCACCTGCGCCGTCACGGGCGGGCACAACAACTTCCAGGGCCACCCCGACTATCCGATCACGCCTAAGCAGATCGCCGCGGCCGCGATCGAGGCCGCCAAGGCCGGCGCGGCGGTCGCCCATATCCACGCGCGCGATCCCAAGACCGGTAAGAACAGCCGCGATCCCAAGCTGTTCCGCGAGATCGTCGAGCGCATCCGCGAATCCGACACCGACGTGGTGCTAAATCTCACCGGCGGCAACGGCGGCATGGTGACGCCCCATCCCGACAATCCCCTGGGTGGCGATCCCAACGCGGACGTAGCCGGCCCCTTGGAGCGGATCAACTACATCGAGGAACTGCAGCCCGAGATTTGCAGCCTGGATTGCGGCGTGATGAATTTCGGTGAAGGCGTCTACATCAACACGCCCGGTTTCTTGCGCACCATGGCCAAGCGCGTGAAGGAGCGCGGTATAAAGCCAGAGCTGGAGGTGTTCGAATTCGGTCATGTGCGCATCGCCAATCTTTTGGTCGAGGAAGAACTGATCCCCGATCCTCCGCTCTACCAGCTTTGTCTGGGCATCCCATGGGGCGCACCCGCCGACACCAACGCCATGAAGGCTATGCGCGACCTCCTGCCGCCCGGCGCGATGTGGGCCGGCTTCGGCATCTCGCGCATGCAGATGCCCATGGTGGCGCAAGCCATCCTTCTTGGCGGCAACGTCCGCGTCGGCCTTGAGGACAATCTATATCTGGACAAAGGCGTCTTCGCGTCCAACGGCCAGCTTGTCGAGCGCGCGGCCGAGATTATCGTTCGGCTGGGCGCACGCACGCTCTCACCCGCCGAGGCGCGCGCGAAGCTCAAGCTCAAGAAGCGAAACTAACGCCCGCGCCAGGCTTGGCTGCGCCGCGCGAGACCGCGCGTGCCCAGCCAATGGAGAAGGCGCACGGCGGCCGAGGTGTAGACGATCATCATCGCCATGGCGGCGGCGGGCGCGATGTCACCCGCATCGTCCATGTTCAAGACAGCGATGGACGCCAGCGCCGTGTCTGGCGCGTAAAGGAACACGACGGCGCTGACCGTCGTCATCGCGCTAACAAACAGATAAATCGAGATGTCCAGGATCGCGGGCATGGCGACGGGCACAGTCACGCGCCGGAAGGTCGTGTACCAAGGAACCCCCAGCGAGGCCCCTGCGGCCTCGAACTCGGGGTCCATCTGTTTCAGCGCGGTCACCGCCGTCAGATGCGCCACAGTGTAGAAATGCACGATGGTCGAGATCACTAGGATCGCCATTGTACGGTAAAGGACACTCAGCGGGTTGGCCGGGTCATTGAAGAAAAAGATGTAGGCCAGGCCCAACACCAGCCCCGGCACCGCCATCGGGACCACGGCCAGAAGCCGGATCGCCATTCGTCCCGCCGCAAAGCGATTGGACTTCTCGCTCAGATAGGCGCCCAGGAACACAATCGCCGTGCCGCAGGCGGCGGTCCACAGCGCCATCTCGATGCTGTTGTAATAAGCGCGCCAGCCGCCGCCATCCTTATTGTCGAAGTCATAGTGGCCGAGCCACAGTTCCAGATTATACGGCCAGAACTTCACAAAGGACGCACCCGCCGCGGTCAGAAGTACGATCAGGATCGCCAGAGCAACCACGGCGCAGAAGACGAAGAGAAGCCCGTCCCGCATCCGCTCTGGGCGCGGCATGAACGCGACGGAACGCGCGGAAAGAAGCGCAACTTGGCGGCGACGCACGAAGGAATCGGCCGTGAAAGCCAGGACGGCGGGCAGCAGGAGCAGCGCGCTGACCACCGCGCCTTTCTGGAAGTCCTGCTGGCCAACGACCCGCTTATAGACGTCGATCGCCAGGACGTCGTACCAGCCGCCGATCACCTTGGGCACGCCGAAGTCGGTGATGGCCAGGGTGAAGACCACGAAACAAGCACTGATGAGACCATAACGCGCGCCCGGCAAGGTGACGGTTCGGAAGATGCGCCAGCGCGAGGCGCCCAATGACACCGCCGCATCGTGCAGCCGCTGGTCGGACAAAGACAGCGCCGTCGTCAGGATCAGGATCGCGGCGGGGAAACAGTAGAAGGCTTCGCCCAGCAAGATGCCGATAGGGCCGTAGATCTCTTGCCCGAACATCAGCGATTTCAGCAGCCCCTGCTTACCGAACAGGTAGACCAACGCGATGCCGGGCAACAGCGACGGCGCCAGGAGCGGCGCCAGTGCGACCGCCTTTAGGACACCCTTGTACGGCATGCGCGAACGGGTGAGCCCATAGGCGAAGACGAACGCCACGCTCACGGTGACCACGGTGCTAGCCAACGCGATGACCAGGCTGTTGACCACCGCACGGCCGACCCCGGGCGTGGCGAAATAGGCCGCATAGTTGGCGAAGCCCACGAATGCGCCCGCCTTGCTTTCCAATCCGCGCGAAAGCAAGGCGTAAAGCGGCAGCGCGACCGTGACGATCAACGCGAGGGCCAGCGCCGCGATCGCCGCACGGGCTATCCAGGCTTCTCTATCCAGGCTTCGGCGCGCAGGTGCGGCTGCGACGGCGGACATCAAGTCTCGCGCGGATAAAGGCGAAGCCGGTCGGGCGGCAACACCACCGTGATGGGTTGCCCGGCTGCGAGCGTCAGGTCGCTGACGTCGTTCGCGGAAAGATCCGCAACCAGGGTCGCGTCACCGCCATCGAGCCGGAGGGTCGCGCGGAAGAACGGGCCAGTGAACTCCAACGTCTCGATGCGGGCAGAAACCGCATTCACCGTGGCGGCCCCCACTCCACGCACCACGATGTCCTCGGGCCGGATGCACAGATGGACCGGCCCCGACTGCGCCGTGCCATCCGACAGGCGCAACGTGCGTGCGCCAACGCGCGCCGTGCCCCCATCAGCCGTCGCGTCGAGCACATTCATCACGCCGACGAAATCGGCGACGAAGCGGGAAGCGGGCCGGCGGTAGATTTCGAGCGGTGTGCCCGCTTGCTCGATCGCGCCATGATTCATCACGGCGATCCGGTCGGCCAGGGTCAGCGCCTCCTCCTGGTCGTGGGTAACCATGATGGTGGTGACACCGAGCCGGCGCTGTAGCGCCTTGATCTGCTGTCGCAGGCGAACGCGGACGCGCGCGTCCAACGCCGACAACGGCTCATCGAGCAGAAGAAGCCCAGGCGCCGGCGCCAGCGCCCGCACCAAGGCCACGCGCTGCTGCTGGCCGCCGGAGAGTTGCGCCGGATAGCGCCCGCCGATACCAGGCAGCCCGACCATGTCTAGAAGCTCGTCGACCCGCGCGGCGATTCCCGCGCGGCCAAGCCCGCGGCGCGAAAGGCCATAGGCCACGTTGCCCGCGACCGTCAGATTGGGGAACAGGGCGTAAGACTGGAAAACGATACCGAAATCGCGTTGGGCAGCCGGCAGGGACGAGATGTCGCGCCCGCCACGCTCGATTCGTCCCGCGTCCTGCGGTTCCAGGCCCGCGATCACGCGCAACAGCGTGGTCTTGCCGCAGCCGGACGGGCCGAGGAAGCAGACAAATTCGCCCTCGTTCACCGATAGAGAGACGTCCTTCAGCGCAGCGACGTCGCCGAAGCTCTTGGCGATGCCGGCGACGCGCAGATAGGACGGTTTGCTGGACAGCCCGGTCATCACCAGACCCGCGAAACGAAGCGCCCCTCCTCCGCGAACGGAGCGAGGGGCGCCTAAGCCGCGGGGTCTACCCCCTGTTCTCGGCCGCCCGTGGCGGCGGCTCAGCTCTTAGGCTCGGACTTCGCATTGTAGCGCTTGTTCCACTCCGCGAGAATCTTCTCCCGGTTGGCAGCCGCCCACGCAAAGTCGTTCTTGACCAGACGCTTTTCTAAATCGGCAGGCACAAACTCTAGCGGCTTGCCAACGCCGGGCAACGCCACAACGGCGAAGTTCTTGGCATACAACTCGTTGGCCTCCTTGGTCACGCTCCAATCGGCCAGCTTCTTGGCTCCGTCCATGTTCTTGGCGCCCTTGATGATGGCCGTGGCCTCCATGTCGTAGCCCAGCCCTTCCTTGGGGAAGATCAGGTCGATGGGCGCGCCCTTCACCTTGTTGGCCGAGGCGCGGTACTCAAACGAGATGCCAATGACATACTCACCCGAGGCCGCTAGGTTGCACGGCTTGGAACCCGAATGGGTATAGACGCCGATGTTCTGGTGCAGCGCGTCCATGAAGGCCCAGCCCTTCTGGTCGCCCATCATCTGCAACCAAGACGAGACGTCGAGAAAGCCCGTGCCGGATGAAGCCGGGTTCGGCATCACGATCTGGCCCTTGTAGACGGGCTTGGTCAGGTCCTCCCAGGATTCGGGCTTGGGAATGTTTTTCTTCGCTGCCTCGATCGTGTTGAAGCACAGGGTCGCGGCCCACACATCCATGCCGACCCAGTAGGGCGGGTTGCGCGGATCACGGAAAAAGGGCTTCACGGCGTCAAGGCCCTTGGGTGCATAAGGCTCCAGCATGCCCTCGCCGTCGAGCACCAGAAGACTGGTCGCCGCCACACCCCACACGACGTCGGCCTGTGGGTTGTTCTTCTCGGCTAGAAGCTTTGCGGTGACGATGCCCGTCGAATCGCGCGTAATGGCCATCTCGACGTCAGGATAGGATTTCTCGAACGCATCCTTGTAGGCCTTGATCTGATCGGCCTCGAGCGCCGTGTAGACATTCACCTTCGTCTTAGCTTGCGCCCAAACCGAGCCCGCGCCGCCGATTAGAAAAACCGCGGCGAAAACGGCGGCAAGCATCTTGCCGCTCTTGATTGCCCGCATCCCCGATCCCCATCCCTGGATAAATGAAACAGCGGCAACGCGAACCGCGCTACGCGCGTAGCTTGCCAGGCTCATATTACAGAAATAAGGACGCAGACGAGCGCCCCGGCGCCTGGGATTACCTTCCGCTCACGCGGCGCGGCGAGGGCCACAATCCGTTACGCCCATTTTATCCAGAACCGCACGGATGGCCTCCAGTGCGCCATGCATATGATCGGCTGACAGCCGGCCAATGCAGCCGATACGGAAGCTTTCGGCCACCGTCAGCTTACCCGGGTAGATGACATACCCGCGTTCCTTCAACGAATCGTAGAAATGCTGGAAGTCGAAGCGAGGATCGCGCGGCATATGGAACGTCACGATGATGGGCGCCTGTAGCCTGTCCGGCAGCAGCGTCTCGAACCCGAGCGCGCGCATGCCCTCGACCAGGATCTTGCAGTTGGACGCATAGCGTCCGCCGCGCCCAGCGACGCCGCCTTCAGCCGTATGCTCTTCGAGGGCGCGGTGCAGCGCCGCGATCACCTGTAGCGGCGGGGTGAAGCGCCATTGCTTGGTCGCCGCCATCGTCATCCATTGGTCGTGCAGGTCCAGGGATAAGGAAGTGGCGTTGCCTTTTGTCTCTTCCAACGCCTCCGTGCGGCAGACGACGTAGCCGATCCCCGGCACGCCTTCCAGGCACTTGTTGCTCGACGACGCCATGGCGTCGAAGCGCGTCTGGCGCGCATCCAGCGGCAGGGCTCCAAACGCGCTCATGGCATCCAACAGGAAGCGGCGTCCGGCCTTGGCGACGGCCGCGCTGATTTCGGCGATGGGATTGAGAATGCCGCTGGTCGTCTCGCATTGGACGGCGAAGACATGGCTGATGGAGGAATCGGTGGCCAGCGCCGCCGCGACGCGCCCTACATCAGGCGGAGTGTCCTCGGGTGTTTCCAGCACCGCGTGCGCGCGGCCCGCATACTGGCAAATCTTGACCGCGCGCTTGCCGTAGGAGCCGTTGACCAGGATCAGCACCTTGCCGCCACGTGGCACGAAATTGGTCAGCATCGCTTCGACGGCGAAGGTACCGCTGCCCTGAACGGGCACCGTAACATGGGTGTCAGCCCCGCCGGCCAACACGGCGATGCGTTCCAACACCTCGGCGTTCATACGAATGAAGGTCGCATCGCGCGAACCCCAATCGTGAAGCATCGCCGTCTTGACCGTCTTCGAGGTGGTCAGTGGACCGGGTGTGAGGAGAAGCGGATCGCCGGTTTCGGACGCGGCAGGCATGACAGGCTCCGTGGCTATTCGCGCACTAAATAAACCGGCCGGAAAGCCTCGTCCAATACCGTTCAAGCTGCCGAGCCGATGGGAAAACGCGCCGTCACCTCGGTGCCGACGCCAGGTTTGCTACGCACTGTGAGAGTGCCGCCGTGCAGCTCCATGAACTTCCGGCTGATCGACAGCCCCAAGCCCGCGCCTTCATGGCGGCGGGACAGGGATGCATCGGCCTGCTGGAACGGCTCGAAGATGCGCTCGAGGGCCTCGGCGGGAATACCCACGCCCGTGTCCTTGACTGTGATCTCGGTCCATCCCTTATCGGTCGGCCCTCGTACGATCGAGACCTTGCCGTTCAGCCCAGTGAACTTCACGCTGTTGGACAAGAGATTCAGGAACACTTGCTTGGCCGCGCGGCGATCGATCCTTGTCAGCGGCAACGGCCCAGACATGCCGTTTTCGACCGTGATGGATTTCTCGCGCGCCGCCGCTGCTACCATGGTGACGCATTCGGCTATCACCTGGGACAGGTCGGCGCGTTCGAACTCCAAGTCATAGCGCCCAGCCTCGATCTTGGACATGTCGAGGATGTCGTTGATGACGTTCAAAAGGTGATGCCCGCTGTCGCGCACAAGTCTGATGTACTCGAGATAGTTTGGCGGCTGCAGCGGCCCGTAGACCTCGTCTAGGATGACCTCGGAAAAGCCCAGGATGGCATTCAGCGGCGTCCGCAACTCGTGGCTCATGTTAGCCAGGAACTCGCTCTTCGCTCGGCTGGCCGCCTGCGCCTCGTCTGCGGCCAGCGCGATGGCCTCCTGCGCACGCTTCTGTTCCGTCACATCAAACGTCACGCCGTCCCACACGATATCGCCGTTCGCATGCCGCTTGGGAATGGCCACGCCGTGGATCCATTTGGTCTCGCCAAACGGCAGGACGATCCGCCGGACAAGGTCGAACGGCGTCAGGTCCCGCCCCGAACGCGCGAAAGCGTCTTCATAGATCGCACGGTCATCCGGATGGGCCAGATCGACAAAGCGCCCGATATCCGCCAATTCGCCCTTCGGATCGAGACCGTAGATCGACAGCAAACCCCAACTGACGAACGGATACGAAATCCGACCGTCGGCATGGACGATGCGCCGGTAGACGTTGCCCGGGATGCTGGAAGTGATCGAACGCAGAAGCTCCTCGCGCTCCCGCAACGCCTGCTGAGCCAGTTTGCCCTCCGTCACATCGACGATCAGGCCGTCCCAAAGAACGTCGCCGTTCTCCAGCCGGCGCGGCTGGCCATAAGTCTGGGTCCAGCGGATCTCGCCGCTTTTCGTCCGCTCTCGCCCCTCCCAGAAACGCGGAGTCAGGTTGCGGGCAGAGTCCTCCAAGGCCTTGCGGTAGGACGCCCGGTCCTCCGCGACCACACCGCTGGGAAAGATTCCACTTTCCCCCATGACTTCGTCCGCCTCGTAGCCATAAATCTTCTTCACGCCGGGGCTGACATACGGATAGGTCACTCGCCCATCCGCATGAAGCACGCGCTGGTAAACCATACCGGGCATGTTCGCGGCCAGGCTGCGCAGCCGCGTCTCCTGTTCACGCAAGGCCTCCTGCGCGCGCCGTGCTTCGTCGATGTCGATGGTGACGCCGTCCCAGACGATATCGCCGTTGTCCAAACGCCGTGGGTGAGAAATTGAGCGCACCCAATGATAGTCGCCCGAGGCGAAGCGGACACGCATCTCCATATCAAACCGCGACAGGTCCCTGGCCGACGCGGCGATGTTGCGGTGATAGGCGTCGTGATCGTCCAGGTGCATCAACCGCAAGAATGTTTGTCCGTCACGGACAAACGAATCCGCGCCCAGTCCGCAGAAATCGCGCACTCTGTTGGGATTGACGTATTCGAACAGCAGTTCACCGTCCGGCTTGAGAATGCGGCGGTGTACCACGCCGGGAATATTCTCGGCGATCCGCGCGAGATGTTGCGCGCTTTCGTCCGCCCGCGCCTCAGCGCGCTTGGTGGCGTCGACATCGATCAAGATGCCATCCCATACGACATCGCCGTTGGGCTCGCGATGGGGCTGACCCACCGAGCGAACCCAACGATAAGTGCCCTTTCCGTCCTTTGTTCGAAACTCCAGGTCAAACCGGGACAAGCCGAGCGCCGACGCATTCACCGCGTTACGCCAGAGCTGCCGGTCGTCGGGATGGATCAGGTTCGCGAAGACTTCAGCATCGTCTTCGAACATCTCAGGCTCGACGCCGTACAAGCCGCGGACATTAGGGCTGACATATTCGTAAGACATCGTGCCGTCCGGGCGTAGAACGCGGCGATAGATCTCTCCCGGCAGATTGTCAGCGATGCGCGCCAAGCGGGTTTCGCTCTGCTGTGCCCTGGCCAGCGCCTCCTTGCTGGTGGTGATATCGAACTCAACACCGTCCCAAACAATGGAACCATCAGCGTCCCGGCGGGGTTGCGCGATGGAGCGCACCCACCAAAAACTGCCGTCATCGCGCATCATGCGCATTTCATTGTCGAACCGATCCAAGGTTTGCGCCGAACGATGAACAGCGTCGAGCCACCCCGGATAATCATCGGCATGGATGCGCGAACGCGGGCTGGGTCGGGGAACGGCCAGCCCTTCCGCCGTCTCGCGGCCATAGCGCTCGGTTCCCGGCCCCAGAATCAGGGGAAAGGAAATGCGACCTTCCCGATCCATCACCCGACGATAGATCACGCCCGGCATGCTGTTCGCGACCATGCCCAGCCGTCTCTTGACCTCGCAATCCAGGGTTACAAGCTGCTGAACGCGGCGCGCCGCGACCATCCGAACGAGGCGCGGCAGGTGGATCGCTTCAACATCCGGGGTGATGCAATCGTCCGCGCCGGCTTCGATCGATGCCGCAATCAAATCTAGATTTTCGCTATCCGTGATAGCGACGACAGGGCAAACGACACCTTCCTGGCGTAGGCCGATGATGCCCGCCAACCCGTTTCCGCCCGGCGCCGCCAGGTCGAGCAGAACGAGGTCAGGTGCCTCTTCTTGGATGGCCTTCAGGGCTTGAGCCAGATCCTCGGCACAGCGGACGGGACCCGTGCTCTTCGCGCGGCCATGCCGTTTCGCGCCCAGCCGCGCGAGAAGGCCAGCATCCGCGGAAATCACCAGCGTATTCGGCATGGAAGAACGCATAGGTGCAGCCGACCCCGTAAAACGGCAACCCATATTATCCGCGGTTCATGGGCCGGCAAATGGCGCATGAGCAGCGACGGCCGGTCCGCGAAAGCCGTGCCGAAGCTAACCTTCTCAATGGGTCACAGACACCATGCCACGATCCGGCCCAAAAACGTACGTTCCTTCATCGTTCCAGCGGAACTTGAGCGCATGGGGCACACAATGGTCGACGAAGTCGATCTCCAGAATCTTGATGATAGAGCCGCGGCAGTGCCGCTCCTCGCCCTGCCGCCATTCGCCCAGCGGAAACTTGAAACACTCGTCCATCTGGAGCCGCTTGCGCGCGGTCCTGATATCGGAGACTCGACCGAGCCCGTCGCCGCGCTCGTTGATACTGAAATACTGCTCGGTTTCGCCCCGCCGGTTGCTCTCCCGATAGCGTCGCAGCACCGTGATCGAAGGGTCGCCCGGCCATGGTATAGGGCCGTCGATCATGATGGGCGGGTGATCGGACGGCGAAATCGGCTTACGCGTCACGTGCATGGGACGGATTTCCAGCTCGCGGCTGCCGTTCCAATGGGCACCGGAATACAACTCCGGCGGGATGAAGCGGCTTACCGCGGCTCCGGATGCGTCGTAGGTCGTGGCGGCGGGCCAAACTGTAAGGCTGAGGTCGAGCTGTTCGCACGGCCAAACCACGGGCGACGCGACCATAAACGCGGCGACAAACAGAAGCGTTCGCGGGCTCATACCGCTTCTCCTCCAAGAGCCTTCCTTGACAGGGTAGCGCGAACGCGCGACCCTTTCGCCATGTTCCGAGGGGGGCCCCGTTAGGGGGCTGAGACACCGCCGGCCGGGGACTGGAAACCGGGCAACGCGGATACCCTTCGAACCTGATCCGGGTCATTCCGGCGAAGGAATAGGAACTCAGCGGCCGTTTCGGACGATCACCGTCCGCCCGTTATCGCCGTTTGCCCTTACTTCGCCTATCGGCCTCGGGTCTCCGCAACCGCTTGTACGGGAGATTCGACATGCCAGATCAAGCCCCGCTCCAGACGTTGAGCGTCTCCACCGGCCCCCTGCCGGCCTCGCGCAAGATTCTCATCCAAGGCACGCTGCACCCCGACGTCAAAGTCGCGATGCGCGAGATCGACCTTGAAGCCAGCGCCAAGGAGCCGCCGGTCCGGGTCTACGATCCTTCGGGCCCCTACACGGACCCCGCCGCCCGCATCGACATCCGCGAAGGCCTCGCACGCATCCGCGAAGGCTGGATCGTCGCGCGCGGCGACGTCGAATCCTATCCCGGCCGCGTGATTAAGCCGGAGGATGACGGCCTCAAGCACGGCGACCAAGCCAATCTCGACGCCTTCCCTAACACGCCGCGCCGGCCGTTGCGCGCCAAGCCGGGCAAGGTCGTGACTCAGCTTCACTATGCCCGCAAGGGAATCATCACGCCCGAGATGGAATACATCGCCATCCGCGAAAATCTCGGCCGGCAGAAGGCGCTGGATGCAAAGCGCGACGGCGAATCCTTTGGCGCCGCCATCCCCGACTTCGTCACCCCCGAGTTCGTGCGCGACGAAGTTGCGCGCGGACGGGCGATCATACCCGCCAACATCAACCACCCGGAAAGCGAGCCGATGATCATCGGCCGCAATTTCCTGGTGAAGATCAACGCCAACATTGGCAACTCGGCCGTGTCGTCCTCGATCGCCGAGGAGGTCGAGAAGATGGTGTGGTCGATCCGTTGGGGCGGCGACACGGTCATGGATCTGTCGACCGGCCGCAACATCCACACGACACGCGAGTGGATCATCCGCAATTCGCCCGTGCCGATCGGCACCGTGCCGATTTACCAAGCCCTGGAAAAGGTCGGCGGCATCGCCGAGGACCTGACCTGGGAGGTTTACCGCGACACGCTGATCGAGCAATGCGAGCAGGGTGTGGACTATTTCACCATCCACGCGGGCGTGCGCCTGCCCTATATCCCAATGACCGCCAAGCGCGTCACCGGCATCGTCTCGCGCGGCGGCTCGATCATGGCCAAGTGGTGTCTGGCGCACCACAAGGAAAGCTTCCTCTACACGCGCTTCGAGGAAATCTGCGAGATCATGAAGGCTTACGACGTCAGCTTCTCGCTGGGCGACGGCTTGCGGCCAGGCTCGATCGCGGATGCCAACGACGAAGCGCAATTCGCCGAGCTGGAAACACTGGGCGAGTTGACGAAGGTCGCCTGGAAGCACGATGTCCAGGTGATGATCGAAGGCCCCGGCCACGTCGCCATGCACAAAATCAAGGCCAATATGGACAAGCAGCTGGCCGTTTGCGGCGAGGCGCCGTTCTATACGCTTGGGCCGCTCACGACCGACATCGCACCCGGTTACGACCACATCACAAGCGCCATCGGCGCCGCGATGATCGGCTGGTTCGGCACCGCGATGCTCTGCTACGTGACGCCCAAGGAGCATCTGGGCCTGCCCAATAGGGAAGATGTCCGCGTCGGCGTGATCACGTACAAGATCGCCGCCCATGCGGCCGACTTGGCCAAGGGCCATCCAGGCGCCCAGCTCCGCGACGATGCCCTGTCGCGCGCGCGATTCGAGTTCCGCTGGCGGGACCAGTTCAATCTGTCGCTGGATCCGACAACGGCCGAACAGTTCCACGACCAGACGCTGCCCGCGGAAGGGGCGAAGATCGCCCACTTCTGCTCGATGTGCGGTCCTAAATTCTGCTCGATGAAGATCACGCAGGAAATCCGGCAGATGGCGGAAGCTGGCATGGACGAGCGCTCCAAGGCGTTCCGCGAGCAGGGCAGCGAAATTTATAAGGAAGTCGCCCAGGGCGACTGACGTCCAGCGCTGGACGTGAACGACAGGCGGGCGGAACGCAAGTTCCGCCCGTTCCTTATTGTGGCGCCGGAAAACGCACCGTCACGGTGGTGCCGACGCCCAGCTCGCTCTCGATGGTCAGCGTGCCGCCATGAAGCTCGACCAGTTTGCGGCTGATCGATAGGCCAAGACCCGCGCCACCGTGTTGACGCGTGAACGAAGCATCCACCTGTTGAAACGGCTGTCCGATGCGCGATAGGTCTTCTGGCCGAATGCCAATGCCGGTGTCCGAGATTGCGATATCGATGCCGCCCTCACCGTTCGAGCCGCGGATACTGACGGTTCCATCCGGGGTGGTGAACTTCACCGCGTTCGACAAAAGGTTAAGAAGAATTTGCTTCGCGGCGCCTTCATCGACATGCAACGCGATCAACGGTTTCGAGATTTTGTTTTCCAACCGTACGCTTTTGTTGGAGGCCGCCGGCTTAACCATCGCCACGCACGTGTTCGCGAGTTTCGAGAAATCCACCTTGCCGAACTGAAGCTCATATCGCCCCGCCTCGATGCGGGCCATATCGAGAATGCTGTTCACAAGATCAAGGAGATGCACACCGCTTTCGTAGGTCAGTCGCGAATACTCGACATACTCCGGCGCGCCCAACGGGCCGTGAAGGCCATCTTTCAGCATCTCGGAAAAGCCGAGAATGGCGCTCAAGGGCGTCCGCAACTCATGGCTGATGTTGGCCAGAAACTGGCTTTTGGCCGTGCTGGCGGCGCGCGCGGCTTCAATCGCCGCCGCCAGGGCCTCCTCGGCCCGCTTGCGGTCGGTGATGTCGAGTGTCATGCCATCCCAAAGCGTGTCCCCGTTCTCCATCCGGCGTGGCATGGAGAACACTTCGACCCAGCGCATGGCGCCATTGGGCATTGTTTCCCGTCCCTGCCAGCGCAGTGGCTTCAACGTACGGGCCGATTCGTACAGTTTCTGCCGATAGATGGCTCGGTCACCCTCGTCGGCTGTTAGCCCGATGTGAGCCGGATCCACCATCAGATCCGCCGGTTCGCGACCATAGAATTCCTTCGCGCGCTCGCTGATGTAACGATAACTGGTGCTGCCGTCTCGGTGCAGGACACGCTGGAAAATCACACCCGCGAGATTGGCGTTCACGGACCCTAGAAGCGTCTCGCGTTCTTGCAGCGCCAACTCCGCGCGCTTGGCATCGTCGATATCGATGATGAGGCCATCCCAGACAATATCCTCACCATCGCGCCGCGGTTGGGACATGGTGCGCGACCAGCGATAGCCCGTTTCGGGGCTGCCAACGCGCACGGCCATGTCGAAACGCTCCATCCTCTCGGCCGATCGCTGTACGGCCACACGCCAAGCTTCGAGATCGTCCGGATGCACGACATCAGAGTAAGCGTCGGTCTCCGACATCATCCGCTCGGCGTCGAAGCCGAAAATTTCTTTCGCGCGTGGGCTGATATAGGTCAGCGCCAATATGCCATCGCTGCGCAGCACCCGCCGGTAGACGGCGCCCGGCAGATTGGCGACAACGCTTTCCAGCCGAATCTGCGCTTCCTTGCCGGCCGTGATATCGAGCTGAATACCGTCCCAGGCGATGTCACCGCTTTCCATCCGGCGCGGCTTCGATGCCGAACGCACCCACAACGTATCTCCGCGCGATGACATCACGCGAAATTCGGTATCAAGCGGACGCAGCGTACGGGCAGAATCCAGAATGTCGGCGCGCCACTTATCGATGTCGTCCGGGTGCACGTTGCTGATTTTGGCGGCGGTCAACAGGTTACCGCCTCGCTCCGCCCTGGGCGGCCTCTCGCGGCCAGCGACGAAGGGATAACTGATCTCGCCATTGACATGCATGACGCGCCGAAAGATGACGCCCGGCACATTAGCGGCAATGTCGTGAAGCAGCCGCTGGGTCTGGCGCAACGCCTCCTCGGCACGCTTCTGCTCCGTGACATCGAGCGTGATGCCGTCCCAGATCACGTCGCCGTTCTCGGCGCGTCGCACGCTAGCATTCGTATGCACCCAGCGCATCTCGCCCGACGCCGCGATGATCCGATAGGCAAGGTCGAACGGCGCGACATCGCGCGCCGACGCCTTGACGGCATCGATCCATCCTTGTCGATCATCTTCATGAATCGAATCGATGAATGAGCGGGCATCGCCCTGGACCGCCGCGCGGCCGATCCCGTACTCCCGCTCCATGTACTCGCTGGAATAGGGAAAACTCATTTTTCCATCGGAATGCAGAACCCGGCGGAAGACGCCACCCGGCAAGTTGGCCGCGATGCTGGCCAATCTCTCCTCCGTCTCGCGCAATGCCTGCTCGGCAAGGCGCTGATCGGTCAAATCGAGCGTGATCCCATCCCATACCGTGTCGCCGTTCGGTAGGCGCCGGACACCAGCCAAGCCGCGCACCCAACTGATATCGCCCGTATCCCGAACGATCCGGTATTCGAGGTTAAAAGGCTTCAGCGACGCCGCCGAATCCTCGACTGCCTTCAGCCAGCGGTTTCGATCGTCCGGATGTATGGCGTTAATGAAGTGGTAAGGATCGTTCTGCGTTTCCTTCCGTTTGACTCCGTATGCGCGCTCCATGAAGGCGCTCGAGTATGGAAACGAAATCCGGCCATCCGGATGGCGAACCCGGCGAAACACATCCGCGGGCAGGTTCGCGGCAACACTGGCAAACCGCTCCTGCGTTTCCTGCAGCTCCTCGCGCATGTGCTTTGCCTCGGTGACATCGAGCGTGACGCCATCCCAGATCACCTCTCCTGCCGTGCCTGCCTGGACTGTGGCGATGGAACGAACCCAACGAACTCCACCACGCTCCGTTTGAATTCTATACTCCGCGTCGAAGGGCTTCAGTTCCTTGGCCGATGTCTCGACGGCCTCGCGCCACGAGGCCACGTCTTCGGGATAGATGGCATCGGTCAGCGTATCCGCGAGGCCATTGCCGTCGGTGCGGACGAGTCCGAAGCGCCGCGCCAGATAGTCGGTCGAAAATGGAAATGTGATCCGGCCGTCGGGGTGCAGCACGCGTCGGAACAGCCCGCCTGGCATGTTATTGACGATGCTTTGCAGACGCTGCTCGGTTTGGCGCAGCACCTCCTCCGCCCGCTTCTGTTCGGTGATGTCGAGAGTAAGGCCGTCCCAGACAATCTCGCCATTCGCCATCCGTCGCGGCTGGGCGATGGAACGAATCCATCGTTCCTCGCCGAAATCGGACATCACGCGTCGAACCGCATCGAACGGCGTTAGGTTACGCGCAGACTCCTTCATCGCTTCGGCGAAGGGCTCCCGGTCGTCAGCGTTGGTGCGCGCCATCGCGGCGCCGAAGTCGGGCCGCAGCGTTACTCCTACGTCGGCCAGAGCGCGCGACGGACTGATATAGGGATAGGTGACCCGCCCCTCCGCATCCATCACACGGCGGAAGATCGTGCCGGGCAAATTCTCGTGAATGGCCCGCAGAGCATCGTCGCCGCCCAGGTCATCTGGACGGAAACCGAGCACGGTGGTTCGACGGCGCTGTCGCGCCGCTGCGTGCTCGATCGCGCGCGCAAGCGCCTCGGGCGTGCACTCGTCCCGCTCCAGCACTTCGTGCAGGCCGACCACGATGGCCGACGTCGCCATAGTCCGCTGGCCCGCGGGGATGATCCCAATGGTCGGCAGATGCGGCATCCGCGCCGCGACGGCACGATAGGCATCCAAACCCGGCACGTCGGAGAGAGACAGGCTCAGAAACAACGTGTCAGGCCGCTCGCGGTCAAGCTTGGCCAAGCCGGTCCGCAGATCATCCGCATGCATGATTTCCGCCGGCCGGTTTGGCGCGGCGGACAGCGCGGCAACCAGCACATCGCTGAACGCGCGATCGCTTTCGATCACCAGGACTTTAGCTTTGCCGGCGTCCATGCGATGTACGTCAGCCCCCTTGGAGCCAATCTTATCTTGACCGGGCGGTACCTAACAGAATGGTCGCGTCCCGTAATGCAAAGCCGTATGGAACTGTCGGCCGCCCAAGCGGTTGTTCCCTAAACTCCAGGGACATCTATCTCTAAAATGACCTTCATTCGTGCGTTCCCAAAACGGATGTCACCGCTGTGGGCGGTGATGGCATTGCTGGTCGCGGCAACACCCGCCGCCGCACAGGCGGTGGAAGACGACGACAGCAAGCCGATCTTCAATTTTATGCTGGAGAACGATTTCCCCTCTGACGGTCATTACACGAGCGGTATCCAGTTCTCATGGTTGACAGGTGTGCAGAAGGACGAATCGTGGCTGCGCGACGTCGCCATGGCCATGCCGATCTTCGATTCCGACAGCAAGCTGCGTTTTGAATATTCCCTCGGCCAGCAAATCTACACGCCACGAGAGATCGATATCTCCTACCCCCAGCCGAACGACCGCCCTTGGGCCGGTTGGCTTTACGTCAATCTAGGTTTCGTCGCGGAAACGGGCGGCAATCGCCTCGACCAGTTCCAGGCTGGGCTCGGGATCATCGGCCCGGCCTCCTTGGCCAAGGACACGCAGAAGTTCGTTCATAACGTCATCGGCGCGACCGACCCCGAAGGCTGGAACAACCAGCTCAAGACCGAACCCACGCTTCAGTTCACTTACCAGCGCAGCTGGCGCGTCGTGGAAGCGAAGCTCCTCGGCTTCGAGATGGACGCGACCCCGCATCTGGGCGCAGCCCTGGGCAATGCCCTGATCTACGCCAATGGCGGCCTGATGGCGCGCTTCGGCCAAGACATGCCCGACGATTACGGCCCCCCGCGCCTGGACACCGGGCTCGCCGGCTCTGGATACTTCAAACCGAAGGCCGATTGGGGCTGGTATCTCTTCGCGGGCACCGATGGGCGCGCGGTTGGTCACAATATCTTTCTCGACGGCAACAGTTTCCGCGACGGGCCCAGCGTGGACAAGAAGACCTTGGTTGGCGACTGGCAAGCCGGCTTGGCCGTGGTCATCGGCGACACGCGGATCGCCTATACCCAGGTGTTCGAAACCAAGCAGTTCTATGGCCAGAATATGGGCGATTCCTATGGCTCGCTCAGCGTCTCCGTCCGTTTCTGAAACATCGCCGCGCGGGTTCAAAGCCGCGATCCGAAGATGCTAGTCTCGCCCAGCCGGTCATGCCGGGATCAGGGGGAGAACGATGAACGCATCCAGAATTTGGACGTTGCCGGTGGCTCACACCCACCATTTGGCCGCCACCGCAGGCGCCTTGACCTTCGTGGGTGGCGCGGGCGACTTCGATGACACCGGACGCATCCGCAATCCCAACCAGCTCGACCGTCAGATCGAAGGCGCGGTGTCCAATTTAGCGCAGGCGTTGGCGGCCGAATGCTGCGGCCTGGACGATGTGGTGCGCCTGAAGGCATTCTTCACCGCCGACGACGCGGACGATTGGCACGTGATCGCGGCGCTGGCCAAGCTGTTCCCGACCGATCCCTTGCCCGTCATCAGTACGGTGCCGGAGCCGCTGCAACCCTTCACCGGCCAGCGCATCCAGCTTCAGGCCGTGGCCCAGCGCAATTGGCGGACCCTCGACGACGTGCGCGTGGCAACGCGCCCGGTGCCGCCCACGAAGCGCGCCGCGTTCGGCACGCGGCCGCTCACGGGCGGCCTTCGCGCGGGCGAGTTCATCGCGGTCGCGAACCGCACCGCGGAAGGCGCCGATGGCGTGGTGGCCAAGGAGGGCGATGGCGTCGGCCAGAGCCACGTCATCATGGAAACTCATGCGGCCACGCTGGCCGAACTGGGCGCCTCGTTCCAGGACAGCGTGAAGATGGAGGGTTACTACTTCGGTACCACGCGCGAACAATGGGCCGGCATGGCCAAGGCGCGCGCGAGCCATTTCCGCGAACCCGGCCCACCCGCAACCGTCGTCCCCTGCCAGCGCCTCAACCCCGCCGGCGCCATGACCAAAATCGAGGTGATGGCCATGCGCGAGCGCTGGAACGGCTTCGACAAATACATCCCGCGCGAAGACCATTGGCCGAAGCGTGTATGGGACTGGCCGATTCCCCTGCCCTACCGCCAGGCCATCCGGCTACGCGATACGATCTGGCTGGGCGGCCAAGTTCCATCCGAGCCCGGCCGCAACTCGGGCAAACGCGTCATGCCCGGCCAGCTGATGCCCCAGACCCGCTTCACCATGAGCTATATCGAGGATCTGCTCCGACCCTTCGGCCGCCAGTCCGCCGACCTGAAGATCATGGTCTGCTATTTCACCTCGACCGGCACGGAGGCCGAGACGACGGCCTTTGTGCAGACCTTGGCCGACTGCGTGGGTGGGGCGCTGCCGCCGATGACGCTGGTGCCCAAGCCCATGATGCACACCGCCGATAACACCGTAGAAATCTGGGGCGTCGCCCAGGGCTAAACCAACACCGACCGAGAGGATCGACCATGGCCAAGCGTTTCGTCGCCGCGATGATCAAGCACGAGACCAATACCTTCTCGCCCATCCCGACGCCGTTGGGCTCCTTCGCCGTCGGCTATCCCGGGGGCAGGCCGCTGAGCGGCCGCGCGGCGATCGATGCCTATGGCGGCGCTAATATCGGCTTGGCCGCCTATATCGACCTGGCGCGCGAGGAAGGCGCGGAGCTGGACGTGCCGATGGCGGCGAACGCAGCGCCCAGCGGCCCCGTCTCCGACGACGCGTTCGAACGCATGGCGGAACCCGTGGTCGCCGCGGTCAAGAAAGGTTGCGACGCCCTGTTCCTCGACCTGCACGGCGCGATGGTGACGGAGAGTCACGATGACGGCGAAGGCGAACTTCTGCGCCGCGTGCGCGCGGTGGCGCCGGACCTGCCCATCGCCGTCTCGCTCGACTTCCACACCAACATGAGCCGGACGATGGTGGAAAGCGCCACCGTCATGACCGGCTATTGCACCTATCCCCATATCGATATGTACGAGACCGCCGCGCGTGCCGGGCGCACCCTCTCGCGCGCGTTGAAGGGCGAGATCAAGCCCGTGATCATATGGGGCAAGCGGCCGATGTTGACCCATACGCTGCGCCAGGGCCACGCAACCCAGCCGCTCAAGGACATCATGGATCGCGCGGTCGCCGCGGAGCGCGGTGGCGAGGTGCTGAACGCGTCCGTCTTCGGCGGCTTCCCCATGGCGGACATTCCCCATGTGGGTTTGACCGCGATCCTGGTGGCCGACCGCGAGACCAAGGCCGCGGAAGCGCTGCGCGATTCACTGCTCGACATGGCATGGGAGCGGCGCGCGGATTTTGTCTACGAGGTCGAGCTGCTGGCTGCCTCCATCACTTATGCCAAGACGCTCGATGGCGGGCCAATCGTACTGGTCGACCATGGCGACAACGTCTTCTCCGGCGGCACGCAGGACGTCATGGAAACGGTTGCGGAATCGTTTCGTCAGGGCCTGACCGACATGGCCGTGGGTCCGATCTGGGATCCGCAGGCGGTGAGGGAGATGGTGAAAGCCGGCGTCGGCGCCAAGGTGACGGTGAAATTGGGCGGCAAAACCAGCATGCCGGCACTTGGTCTTCAGGGTCAGCCGCTGGAAGTCACCGGCACCGTGCGCCGCATCACCGACGGTCGCTACAAGGTGACCTGCCCCATGAAAACCGGCTTGATGATGGATCATGGCGCCAGCGCCGTGCTCGACACAGGCGCGGCGGAGATTCTGGTGTGTTCGGAGCGGATGGAAGCGTTCGACTTGGGCGTATTCCGCCATGCCGGCATCGAGCCTACGGCCAAACGCTATCTGCTGATCAAGTCGCGCCAGCATTTCCGGGCCGGATTCGAGCCGATCGCCAAGCACATCGTGCTGTTGTCGGGACCTGGCGTCACCAGCTCCGACTATGGACTGTTCCGTTTCGAGAACGTCCCTCGTCCGCTCTATCCGCTCGATCGCGCGATGACTCTGTGACCCGCGGAGCGCTTGGCTTTGTCATCTAAAAGTCACGGCGAGGTCGCCGCTAAGCCGCCATAATCTTGAGTACCGGGGGCCTCATGGGTTGGGAGGCCTAGAGAAATGTCTGATTTGTCGATCGAACGACGGCCGTCTCGGCATCGGATCGCCATCGCTCTTGTCCCTGTCATGATGCTAGGAGCGGTGCTGTTTTCCAGCAGCACCATCGGTAACGACCAGAATCGCGAACTGACCGGCGGTGCCGTAGGTGCGGCAGGTGGCGCTATTATCGGCGCCATCGCAGGGGCGCCCCTCATCGGCGCCGTGGCGGGCATCGCCGGTGGCGTGGCCTTAGCCAAGTTGATTCCCACGGAAGCGAGCGCCAGTGGCTGGCCATGTTTAGTTCACTGCGAACGGACTGCGGTCGTGAAACTGCCCACGCCTTAGGGCTTGCCGTGCCCTTTTTGAACAGCGCGCGCTCGGAAATCGTCAACTCACCCGCGAAAGGATTGGGAATTCCGAAACTTGGAATGCCGACGATGAAGGAATGATCGTCGGTCGATAAACCGCCCGAACGGATTCCCAGAAATTGCGCCCGCCGCGTGGCCGCCTAGAACGATGGGAACTTTCCTGGCCACCCGCCGTTCTGCTTGTGACGGCCTACCCGTCACCTCCTCGACGCCAACCTGATCCTGGACCGGAGCTTTGCTCCGGTCTTTTTTTCACTCAGCCACGCCGATCGATACGTGGGACGGTTCCAACGGAACAGCATGCGTAACGGCGGATTGCACTTAGTGGGTGGCCGATGGCCACAGTTTTTGACGGAGAGTGAGCAATGGCGAAGATCGAGAAAGACGAAACCACGAGCCTGATTTCGGCCGACAAGGTCGAGGGCACGTCGGTCTACAACACCGGCGATGAAAAGATCGGCACCATCGACGACGTGATGATCGACAAGCGCAGCGGCCATGTGGCCTATGCGGTCATGTCGTTCGGCGGATTCCTGGGTATGGGCGAGAAGTACCATCCGCTGCCCTGGCAGGTGCTTCACTACGATACGGCCATCGACGGCTATCGTGTGAACCTGGACAAGAAGACGCTGGAAGGCGCACCGGCCTACGACCGTAGCGAACTCGACACGGTCAACTGGGGCGATGCCGCATGGAACCGGACGGTCAGCGACTATTATCGCTTGCCGCCGTTCAATCCGGGCCTCTAAACTCTCGGATAAGACCGAAAGGCCCGCCCCAGTGGCGGGCCTTTTTCTTTGCCGTCAACCAGCAAACAACAGAATGACGCCCACGATGAGGAGTGCGATACCCGCGCCTTCACGCAGCGAAAGCCCCTGCCCAAACAGGTTTCGTGAGACAAGCTGAGCGAAGAAGATCTCGACCAACGCCAGCGTGCGCACGCGCGCTGCGCTTTCGATGGCGAAGGCGAAGAACCAGAGTTGGGACGCGAATGCGCCCATGAAGCCCGCGAACATGGAAGGGCGCCAGGCGCGGAAGATCGCGATCAGCGCCGCCCGGTCGCGCACCAAAAGATAGGCGCTCATCATGACGGTCTGGATGCACAAGCCGAGCACCAGGGTGGCGGACGCACCGATCAAGAAACTGGGCGCTTCCATGGCGATGATGCCGCCCCGGAAGCCGACGGCCGCGATTGCGAACAATCCGCCGGCGCTCATGCCCATGACAGCGGGACGCCACGACCATACCTCGCCTTCCGCCAGCCTTTTGGGCCACGACACCACGAGGACTCCAGCCGTCGCCATGATGATCGCGACGGCCAATGGAAGGGTCACGTGATCGCCCAGCATCACGACGCCGAACAGCGCGACCTGAACCGGCTCCGTTTTGGTGTAAGCGATGGTGACTACGAACGAGCGGTCGCGCATCGCGGCTAGCATCAGCGCCGTGGCCACCATTTGGCCGATCGCGCCCGCAGCGGTCCATGCGAAGGCGTTGACGTTCAATCTCGGTAAAGGTTCGCCTGTCGTCACCAGCAGGAGCACGAGAAACACCACCGCGAAGGGCAGGCCGAAGAGGAAGCGCACATGGGTGGCGCCGACCGTCCCCAGCGTGCCGATCAGATGACGCTGCATGGCATTTCGCATCGTCTGCCCGCCGGCGGCGACGATGGTGAAGACGGCCCAAAGCCAGGGAATGGTCGACATGCGGGCGGGGATCTCTCGCGGTAAGGCCGCGTTCCGTGAAAAAGCGGGCCATTTTTGGCACAGAAGCGGCCCCTTGCCCACGGATCGGTGGCATAAAGTCGCCGCAGGGGAGGCCGATTGCGGAGACGCAAAGGCGTCCGGCTTGCCTTAACCGAGGTCGGACACCTATTTTCCCTCCTTCACTCGGCCCCCAAACCGCGCCATCGTCCAGCCACGGGTTTACCGCGATATGCGAGCCTCCGATCCCATTCTTATGCTGGACGCCCGCGCGCTGGCCACCACCGGCGTGGATTCCTGCCAAACGCTGCTGGGCATGTCACTCGTGCGCCGTCTCGCCATGCAGGGACTTCGGACACATTTCGCACAGATCGTGGTCCTAGCCGACCCGCATGATCACGACAGGCTGGCGGCCGACCTAGCGGGCCTGCGCGACACGGCAATTCATCACGGCCAACCACCCTCTGTCGCGCTGGGGCGGACGGTCTATGCCCCCGCGAGCGTTCTCGGCGAACGCGAATGGCTGGAGCATCTCGTGCACCGGCCGGTCGCGGACGGCGCCCGGCTGGCGGATGCCAGCGGCCTGGCGCTTCTGGGCCGCGGCGCATCCTTTGAGGACACGCAGCCTCAGGGCGCACTTTCCTTGAACCCGACCCCGCTCCGTATCCGCGATGAAGAAGGGCTTCGGATCGCCCATCGCCGCCTTTTGAAATCCCTCATCAAAGACACCGACGGTTTCGTCTCGCGTAACTTCGAACGACCGGTGTCGACCGCACTGACCGCGTGCCTCGCGGCGACCTCCATCACGCCGAACCAGATCACCCTGGCGTCGGGCGTTCTGGGTCTGGTGGCGGCGCCGTTCTTCCTATCGTCGAGCCCTCTTCTTCAGGGACTGGGCGGCTTCATCTTCCTCATTCACTCGATCGTCGACGGCTGCGATGGCGAACTGGCGCGGCTCAAATTCCAGGAATCCCGCTGGGGCGGCGTCCTGGATTTTTGGATCGACAACGTCATCCATGTCGCCATCTTCGGCTGCATGGCGCTGGGCTGGTATTACCAAACCCACGATCCCCTGACCCTAGTACTCGGCGCGGTGGCGATCGTGGCGACCATTTTCACCGCCACCTTCATCTATTGGAACGTTATGCGCCCGGTGACCGGCGACGGCCCTATGTTCAAGTCGGCCCTGCGCGATCCGACCGAGCGCTTCAGCAGACTGGTCAACCAGATCTCCGGCCGCGACTTCATCTATCTGGTGCTCATCCTCTCGCTCTTCGGGAAGGCATCCTGGTTCCTGGTGATGACAGCCGTGGGAACTCCGGTCTTCTTCTTCATGCTGGTGATCGCCGCCGCCCGCGAAGGACGCAACGCAAGACGCGGGGTATAGCCGACCCGTCTAGGTCGCGTTCTTCAACAGTCGCGCGAAGCTGAGCTCGTGGCCGTCGGGATCGGTCAGGTGAAAATAACGCTCGCCCCATTCCGCGTCGCGCGGCGCTGCCTCGGGACGAAAGCCGGCATCGAGGCAGCGGCGGTAAAGCGCGTCCACGTCCGAGACATGGAAGATGACACGGCCCCACCAGCGCCACTCACGTTCGGCGGGCTGCGCGATGATGTTGAGGTAGCCGCCGCCCACCTTGAAACTGGTAAAATCCGCCTCGCCGCCGCCATAAAGCCGTTCGAACCCTAACGTTTCGTAGAAGCGGACGGCGCGCACCATGGCGTGGGTAGCGAGTGTGATGGCGCTGATCGACGCGATCACGGACGCATCATGCCCGCGCGCGGAACTCATCCACCACATCTTCCATCGTCAAGAACACGGCTCCCAGCTCCTGCAGGCGCAGAATGAGCCGTTCGAGCATCATCATGCGATGGCCGCGCCCGATGACATAAGGATGGCAGGTGTAGGTCAGAACGCCCCAGTCCGTGGTCTGGGTCATATAAAGAAAGTCGTCGACCCAATTGCCCAGCACGGCCTCGGCGTTGGCCAGGCCGGGCATCAGGAAGTCCTTGGTGCGATAGAACTCGAAATGCGGATGATCATCCAGGCTCCAACTGATCGGCATCTCGACCAGCTTGGTCGTCTCGCCATGAACGATGGGCTTATCGGCGCTGACCTTGTCGCCCTTGCGGGCCCAATAGGGCTCATGGTCGTGCCCCATCATGCTGCTCTCGTAGTCGAATCCGTGCTTGAGCAACAGGTCGATGGTGACGGGGCTCAAATCCCACGACGGCGAGCGGTAGCCGCGCGGATAGCGGCCTGAAATCCGCTTGATACACTCACGTCCGCGCACCAACTCGTCCTCCTCCTGCACGGGCGACAGAGCGGCGGGCGCGACGTGGGAATAGCCGTGATGACCGATTTCATGGCCCGCCTCGACAACACGCAGGCACTCCTTCTCGTAGCTGTCGATGACCACGCCTGGCACGAACCACGAGGTGCGAATGCCGTGTTTCGCCATCAGGTCCAGGAGACGCGCGGCCCCGACCAGGCCGAACTCGCCGCGCGAGACAGCGGTTGGGGTGGTCAGCCCGCGCGCGGCGAAGCCCGACCATGTGTCGAAATCGAACGTCAGGCAGGCGATATGGCGCGGCATCTTACGCTCTCCGTTCCGGGCATGGGCACCGATTGCACCATGCGGCGCTCGGACGAACCAGCCTTTCGATGCTAGAAGATCCGCCCATGCGCCCGAAAGCATTCGTTTCCTGGAGTTCCGGCAAGGATAGCGCGTTCGCGCTGCACGAAGCGCGCCGGCTGGGCGCGGTCGAGGTGGTCGGCCTGCTGACCACGGTCAACGAGGTGCACCACCGCGTCGCCATGCATGGCACGCGCGAAAGTCTGCTGGACCATCAGATCGCGGCCACGGGCCTGCCCTGCCTCAAGATTCCACTGCCGAGCCCCTGCCCCAACGACGTCTATGAAGCGCGCATGGCCGAAGCTTGTGCGCGCATCACGGCGCAAGGGGTGCGTCATGTCGTGTTCGGCGATCTGTTCCTGGAAGATATTCGCGCCTATCGCGAAGCGCGCTTGAAGGAAGCTGGAATGGAAGGTGTCTTTCCTCTTTGGAAACGCGATACGCACGCCTTGGCGCACGAGATGATCGACAGCGGCCTGGTCGCGCACCTCGTCTGCATCGATCCGCGCCGGATGGACCGCCGGTTTGCCGGCCGCCGGTTCGACACCAGCCTCCTGGCCGAGCTGCCCGCGACGATCGATCCTTGCGGCGAGAACGGCGAGTTCCACACCGCCGTTTCCGCCGGTCCTATGTTCGCCGGACCGATCCCTGTCGAACCCGGCGCGGTGGTCGAGCGCGACGGATTCGTCTTCGCGGATGTTATTCCCGTCGCGCGATAAACCTGTGATCGAGAGGCAATTGGCCCGATTGGCATCCGCCGCGATGCAGGCTTAGACTGCCTGTCCAAGTGCCCGATCCGGCATAAGGCGGCCGGCGGCGACGGGCCACACAAGATTGGGAGGGACGCGAAATGGCCGTTTCAATCCATCCTGCCGTCGACAAAGGCGTGAAGCCCGGCGATGCGAACTTCAAGGGCGGAAAGCTCAGCTGCCAGTGCGGCTCGGGTGCCGTCGAGATCACCATCAACAGCCAATCAGCCCACAATCACGTCTGCGGCTGCACGAAGTGTTGGAAACCCGCGAACGCTTTGTTCTCGCAGGTCGCCGTGGTGCCGCGCGACAGCCTGAGCGTGACGGCCGGCAAGGATAAGTTGAAGGTCGTCGACGCCTCCGCCGCGATCCAGCGCCATGCCTGCAGCAGCTGCGGCGTGCATATGTATGGCCGGATCGAGAACAAGAACCACCCGTTCTACGGCTTCGACTTCATCCACACCGAACTGTCCAAGGACCAGGGCTGGTCGGCGCCGGAATTCGCAGCGTTCGTCTCGTCGGTCATCGAGTCCGGCGCCAAGCCGAGCCAGATGGGCGAGGTTCGCAGCCAGCTCAAGAGCCTGAAGCTTGAGCCTTACGACGCACTGTCGCCCGCGCTCATGGACGCGATCGCGACCCACACCGCCAAGGCCAAGGGCACGCTCAAGACCTAAACGAATCGCGGCGGCGAGAGCGCTCTCGCCGCCGCGTCTTTCACGAATGCCGGATCGTTCAGGCCACGGCTTGCAGGCTGGTTCGCTCCGCGCCCCGGGCACGGCCCGCCTTGCCGGATGCCGCCTCCTGGTGAATATCCCAAAGATTATGCGCCGCTTTTTCCGCTTCGCGGACGCGCCGGTAAATTTGGCCATCCAGCTTCCAGAAGATCCGGTGCGAGGCAAAGAAGCGGAATCCGCCCTTTTCCTCGACGACCAGACCGGCGGCCTTGCCGTTGATCTCGATGATAAATGCGTTGGCCATTTTGCGTACTCCTTGGCGGCGCGAGAGGCCGCCTCTCATTGATGTCTGGCTGATCCGATCGTCACGTCCGCCCCATCGCCACGACAACAACCGCACGCGAAGGCAAGCCCAACGAAAACGCCCCGTCTCTGCGCCATGCGCTATCTCCTTTGCCCAGATTGGCATCGGCATGTTGCCGTCTTATGACAACAACAGCCGGTGAACCCGAACTAAGTCCGTTCGGTTCCCCGGGCAAACGAGTTCTTTTGAAGGCAGGCGTGAGAAAATTTATCCACCCGGCAAGCGGGCAAGCGGCTCAGCCGCAGGGGCGCGTGTCGGTCTGGGCCGAAGCCTTGCTCTGGTTGAGAAAGCGCACGAGCTCACCAGTCGGTTGGGCATAGGAAACTCGCCCCGACTGCTCTTGATCGACCGCGATAAAGGTATTTACGCCCACAACGCGCCCGCAACTGTCGACCAACGGACCACCCGAATTACCGCCCAGCACCGATGCGGTGTGAACGATCGCGGGCAATCCGATAACCGTCGTCTGAAGCGACTGGACTTCGCCGCGCGTCAGGCTGAGGTCCGGCGAGGCAAATGCGTCGCCGCTTGCAAGCCGCATAAATCCTCTGTCGCCCTGCATGATCAGCCCCGGATACCCCGCCGCATAGACGGACGAAAGCTTAGGCACGCTGGGGGTGAGTGTGAGGGGCGCCGGCGCGATCGCGGTTTCCAAGCGCAGCAGCGCGAAGTCGAGCGAGCCCGTTCCACCTTTCGGTGTCATCGCCATGACGCGCGCGGCTTGAACTCGGCCCAATGACCGGCTGGTCACAAGGACGATGCCATCCCTGGCCTTCTCGGCCACATGGCGATTCGTCACGATGGTTTGCGGGCCGATGAAGAAGCCCGTGCCCGATCCGCCATCGACGATCAGCAGGACGGTGCTTTTCTCCAGCCGGTCGCTCAACTCCTTATTCGAAAGAATGGGCGCCTTGCCGGTTGCGGGAATTTCCCTAGCGGCGCCAGGGGGAACACCCACTGCGGAGCCCGCCGCCGGCGACACACGATTCGTCGGCGCCGAAGCCTTTTGCTCTGGATGCTGGCCGGGCGGACAGTCGATGGGCTGGCTTCGCTGCTTGTCCAGCTCTTCCTCGAGCTTCCGGTTTTCCTCGGCCAATGCAGCGGCACGTGCCTGCACGTCGGGCGGAAGCTCCTTGGCGGCCTGCGGCACTAGGTTTTCGACGACGGGCGCCTGGCGTCCGTAAAAGTAGTACAGCGCCACCGCGATCAGGCCGGCCAGCAGGAAAAAACAAATGACCAGCCACGGTCCCCGCGCGGGAATCCGGCGCCAGAGCGAAGGCCGCTCGGAACTGACGGTCGTCATGGTTTATTGATCATGGGCCGTTGCTCACGGCATTGCCTTGGTGTCGACATAATTCCTGCCGGACGATCCCTAGAGGCCATGCTCTTCCGCTACCGGCGCGTGACGGCCATGCGGTAGTGTATACATAGCGGCGGGCGTTGGCAGCACTCGCGCAGAGCGGAGCAATACGGCGACGATGGCCGACCATCTGATCCTGCGGACCTCTAGCGGCGGTTACCGGGCGCTGGGCGTGCATGGGCAGAGCGTGGTGGAAGCCCACCGCCAGCTCGCGACCATTCTGGCCAGCCGCCTGGGCCCACCTCATGCCGCTTATTTCGCCCGGCCGCAGACCGATGGTCAGTCCGGTGCGATCGACTGGTATGCCGCCGCGGACGCCAAAACGGTTCCGGTGACGCAGCTTGCGCCCGAGCAAAAGGCTGCCGTCGAACGCCGCGCGGCCAAGCTGCGTGAAGATATCGCGGCCTTTGCGAGCCAGTTGCGGCGCGAAGGAGGCTCGGCCGAGCTGGTCGGCCATATGCTCGACGTGGCTCTTAATGTGCCGCCCGGCGATTACCTCTATGCCGCGGGCGATCAGCCCATCGTCGTGATGTGGGGTCACGAGGTGCAAGCGGCTTCCGCCACGCCTCGCGCGACCGTGCCATCCCGCTCGGCGCCGGCAGCAACCCAGCCTCCTCCACGCCAGGAGGCCGCCGCCTTGGCTTCGCCAGGCTTGCTGGGCCAGGCATGGTGGGCGTGGCTGTTGCCCCTCGCTCTCGTGCTGCTGCTGGCGCTGTTCCTGCTCCGCAGCTGCGAACCGCTACCGCCGCAAACGGTCGATGTTCCAGGCGCACCGACGGCGGACCCAGAGAATCCGGTTCCCGCCGAAGAGGCGCGCAATAAAGCGCTGCAGGACGAGTTGGCACGCCTCAAAGGGCAACAGGTCTGCGTCCCCGACCCCGAGACCAAGCTTCCGGAAAAAGTCGAAGAACTACCCGCGACGCCACCACCGCGCCAGGAAGCCAAGCCCGCGCCGCCGGTGAAAGAAAAGCCCAAGGAGACCCCGAAGCCTCAGGAAGAAGCCAAACCCGCACCGGAACCGACTCCTGCGCCCGTACCACGGCAGGAGGCCAAGGTGGCGCCCGTGGAGAAACCCGGCTGCCGTACCCAATTCCCACCCGGCGAAGAACCCGAGGTTATCATCGTGGTCGACGCCTCGGGCAGCATGGGCATGGGTGGCTGGTTCGGCGGAAGCTCGCGCATGGACCGGGCTAAAACCTCCATCGACCATGTCGTGCGCGGCTTGCCCGACCCCGTCACCATCGGCCTGATCGAATTCACCAACTGCAACAATGTGCGTCGCGACAAGTTCTATACGAGCCCGCAGCGTCCCGCCCTTCTCTCCGAGGTGAATAAATTGACGCCGCAACAAGGCACCCCGCTGGCCGGCAGCATCAAGCGGGCCGGCGACATCGCCTCTCAGGACGCCGAATCGGTCATCGTCCTGGTGACGGATGGTGACGATTCCTGTGGCGGCGACCCTTGCGCGGAAGCGCGCGCGATCAAGGCGCGCAAGCCGAAGGTGAAGATCAATATCGTAGACCTGAGCGACGGCAGCCAAAGCTCCGTGATGCGCTGCGTGGCGAACGCGACGGGCGGTCAAGTGCTGAAGCCGAATTCCGCCATGGATATGGACAAGTCGATGCAGCGCGCGACCGGCCAATCCGACATGCGGGAGTGCAAGTGATGAACGATTCGCGCGTCGGCCCGCTTCTGTCCCAAGAAAATCTATCTTCCTATCGTCCGCTCGGGGCGTTCGGGCGGCCTGTCTACGAATCGTACCTGCAGATCCGCAGCATCCTTGGGACACGCCTCGGCTCGCGCTACGCGAATTATTTCGCCCGGCCAAACCTTGACCAGGGCGCGGGCACCGTGCGTTGGACGGCCGATATCGACGGCCCAGTCCGGCATTGGAGCGACATGCCGCCCGAAGAGCAGACCAAGCGGGCGCTCGAACTGGAGACGATTCGGGCGGGCCTTGAGGCCTATATCCGCGAACTGCGCATGGCGCCGGAGCCCGCGGCGGGACAGAAGGGCGAAAGTCCGCGTGCTTTCGCCAGCCTACTCGAGCAGGCGGTGACCATCCCCTCCGCCCGCCATCTGCATTTTGTCGGCGACCAGCCGGTTGCGACGTTCTGGGGTTTCCAAGAATTGAGCGGAGACGGTTTGAACGCGCTGGCCTTGCGGCCCCCGCCGCGCCCCGCCGTTCCGCCGCCAACCTCGGGAACCTGGGCTCCTGCTGGCGCGGCGGCCACCACTGCTCTCGCGGGCCGGTTTCCCTGGTGGCTTTTGTGGCTGCTGTTCGGCCTTCTCGCGATCCTCCTGCTCCTGTTCGCCTGGTGGCGCTGCTGGCTGCCGGTGCCGTGTCCGGCGCTCGGCGGATATTCGTTCGAAGAGCTGCTCCCGGGAAGACAGCCGGAGGGACAGCCGGAAACCCCGCCGCCGGGAGGGCCGGACACCGTCGTCGTGCCCGGAGGAACCGTCCCGGGAGACGGCACCACCGTTCCCGGCGTCGTCACGACACCCGGAGACGGGTCTGTGCCGGGCGCGAACACTACGCCAGCCGACGGAACGAAACCGCCGGGTGACCAGGGCCAGACGCCGAAGGACGATTCCAAAGCGGACACGCAACCGCCGCAAGATCAGCAAAAGCCGCCCGAGAACGACGCATCCAAGGACAAGGATTCCCAGAACAAGGACGCACCGAAGGACAAGAACGCCCAGACCAATCCGCCCAAGCCGCTCGACATCCCACCGGACGCCGCCGCCAAGGGCGATATGAGCTTCATGGACGGACAGTGGCGCAGCGGCCAAGGGCTGGTCGATCAGGCCGACGGCAAGCCGCTGGAGCAATATTACCGCTTCGACAAGCAGGGTAAGGGCGAAGTAGTGGTGAAGCGCGCTGATGGCACCGAGTGCAAGGCGCCGGCGCAAGCCAAGTTCAACGGCAAGAACTTGACCGTAGAGGAGCAGACCGACGTGCGCTGCGCGGATGGCCGCACCTACGGTAAGTCGACCACCACGTGCACGCGCGACGCCAAGGGCAATACCGTCTGCCGAGGAAAGAACCCGGACGGCAGCACCTACGCGGTGCCGGTCCAGAAGACGCCCTGACTATTTGGGCGCGATACTGAGCTGGATTGCGCGTTCGAGATCGACTTTGCGTTTCTCCAAATCGCGAACCTGCTGTTCCTTCTTCTGCACTTCGGCGGGGTCTTCCTGACCGCTGACGCTGCCGGCCTGAACGTTCAGGTTAAGCGAGCTGATGTCGCGGTTGAGCGCGGCGACCTGGTTGTTCAGGTTGTCGGCCTGGGCCTTGCTCAGTTTGTTGTTTTTCTGCGCCTCGGCCAACTGGGCTTTGGATTTGACCAAGTCGTCCTTCGCCGATTTCAAGCGCTGTTCCATGCGCTCGGAGTCGCGCTGGATCTGAAGCTGCTGATCCTGCAGCGACTGGTTCTTGGTTTGCTCGGCCTGAAGATTGGCCTTTGACGCGGCCTCCTGCGCCTGCAGGTTCCGCAAATCGGACTTGGCGTCGAGATAGGTGCATCCGCCGCCCGCCGCGCCAGCTATGACCAGCACCGCCGTGAACCTCGCCATCCGCATCATCAGCTGACCTTGGTGACCGCGAGCGCGTTGTTCATGGCGCCGACGTTCTTCTCGAGCTGCTCGATCTGCTTGTTCAGCGAATCGATCTGGCGATCGAGATCGGCGGTGCGGGCGCCGCGCGAGCGCATCTTGGTGGCGGCTTGGGCATAGTTGTCGCGCCGCTTCTGAAGATCGTTCAAGGCCGTCTGCATGGCATCGCGGTTCTTCTCATAGCGCTGACGCTCGGCGTCCGCCTGGGCGACGGTTTTCTGGTTCTGGTCCACCTGCGACTTGATATCCGCAAGCTGCATGCGGGAATCAGCCAGCACGTCGTTCGAGGACTTCACCAGCCGCTCCAGCCGCTCGTTATCCTTGCGGACGTCTTCGGCCATGGAATTCGTCATGCGGATATTGTTGTTCGCGCTCTCGCGCTGCTTGGCGGTGAGATAGCCGTCGACGCCGCCCATGATGCCACCGATGGCCGCACCCATGATCGCACCCCGTGCCGCGCCAGCGGCCGCGTTGCCAGGATTGCCGAGCGCGCCCAGGGCCGCCATCGCCATGGCGCCCAGGATCGCGCCGAAGATGGCGCCGCCGGCTACGGTCTCGGCGAACTCGCTCGAGTCGCTGCGAAGCTGCTTCTCGGCCGGCGTAAGCTCCTTCTCGTCCTCGACGCTGCTGCTACTACCGCTGCCATCCAGAATTCCGCCCGGCGTCTTGTCGGATTGCTCCTGGATTTCCGCCCACGCAGGCGCGGGCACGCCGGCGGCGACCAGCGCCACGGCGGTGACCATGGCAATCGCGACCTTAGAGACACGACCCGTGATTTGGGCAATGAAGCCGAACATCTTCGAGACCACGACTCCGATGGATGGCAAGCCTAACGCTGGCGCAAAAATATGTCGATTCCAGGGCATCATTTGAAACCCTCCATGACGGCCTTTGGTTCCAATCGTTTACCCGCGCGGACCTGCGCGACCTGGTTGGCGAAAACGTCCACGGCGGAGGCCTGAGTGGTCTGCTGGCGAGCCTCCAGCTCCCGCTTCAGGATTTCCGCCTGGGCGGTCGTGACTGGCTCCGGATACTCGCTCGCCATCCGCACGGCGTTGTCGATATAGACCTGGACATTCGCCGCGAAAGCCTGCTCGTCCCTGGCCAACTGCTGCTGGATCTGCTCCTTCAACTGCGGACTCAACGACGACAGCTTCAGTTGCTCGCGGCGCACCTCGATCTTCGCCTTGTAGTCGCTTTGCAGCATCACGCGCAGGAACGACGCGGCGCGCAGTTCGGAACGTGCGGACCGGTCGCGCTGTTCGTTGCGCGTCTGGATGTTGGCCTTGATGACCGTGGCCAGGTTCTGGATGCGCGCTTTGACCTTCTGGTCCTCGGTCGCGTTGGCCAACGCATCGACCTCTTTCAGCGGGTCGTCCTGCTGGGGCGCCAGCGCGGTCCCCATCGTCTGGGGCAGGTCGGCCCACAACTCACGCACCTGCGCCAGCCGCTGGGTGCTGGTCAGGCTGGGTGGTACGAGCGCGAGCCGGAACCCCGTGGTAGGTGACCGGCGCTCGCCTTTCGCGTCCGTCGGCGGGTATTCGATCCGCGCGGCCGAGCGGATATCCCCGAGCGAGGTGCGGTAATCACCGCCTTTCACCAAATTGCCGCCGGCCTGCCCGTGCATCCGTGACAGTTTGTTCAGGCGGAACGGGTCGAGGACGAATTCACCGGCGTTGCCCAGCATGTCGTGCAGCCCGAGCGGGTTCGGCTTCAACAAGCCGATGCCGTTGAGCTGGTTGTTGGCCGATTCCGTTCCCTGATACCAAACATACTCGGCGGCCGAGCCGGGCATGGGCGGGACCGGCAACTGGAAATCAGCGTCCGAGAGAGCCAGACCGCCGCGCGCGGCATATTCCCATTCGGCTTCCGTCGGCAGGCGCACGAAGGCCGGCGCGCCGTCTTCCTTCGGAAGCTTGTCGGCCGCGTTCTTGCTCAGCCACGCGTTCCACTGCGCGGCGAAAGAAATCGCTTCGGCCCAGGTCAACTCCACCTTAGGCAGACGCCCCTCTGGCATGACGGCGGGGCATGGTGAGGACAGCGCAGCGTATTGAAGCTGGGTCACCTCGTATTTACCGAGGTAATAGAACTTTTGATTCTTCTTCTTGGCATCGGTGAAGCCGCCCGCGATGTAGTCACCACGGCTGTTTTCGATGGGGGCGTATTTCGGATCGGCACCGCCCAGGATAATTCTACGGTCATCGAGGGGGTTATCCGCCGGCACATCGATGCGCCGGAACGTCATCGAGCCCCCACATGGCATGGGCAGGGTGAAATCGCCTGCCGCGGGTTTCGGATTGACCATGGCCTCCCGCGCGGCCAAAAGGCCGCCAAACAACGCGGGAACCATGGCAATGGCGACCGTAGCAGCGCCCGCGCCAAGCAACTGTATTGCGTTCAAGCGGCAGGCCGCTTCGCCGCCCTGCAGGCTGCCCGCGAAGGCCGCGTTGACCACCACAGCCACGCCACCGAACGCCGCGACGGCCACGACCGCGCCCGCCAGCGCGAGGATGCCCGCCTGCAACAAGGGAATACCCGTCAACCAGGACGGCCCGTAGCCGACCAGCTTCAGCACGGCCAGATGCTTGCGTTTGCGCTCAACGCCCGCCACCGCGTTGATCGCGACGGCGACCACGAAGCCGATCAGCGCCAGTCCCGTTATGACAAGAAGAACGGTCGTCAAATTGCGCTCGAGATTGAGAGCGGAAGCGATCTCTCCTTCGTGGGTCGAAACCACCACCCCCTCGGCGCGCAGATCGGCCGCCAACGCCGGCACATCCCGGATCGAGCGCGCATAGAGGCGGAACAACGGATAGGCATCCATGGCAGGCGCGGGCCCATCGCCCTCCCAACCCAAAGCAGGCACGGCATAGCCGTCGCGATAGGCCTGCACCGCCTCCAGGAGCGGTAAGCTGACGAACGCGGCGACGCCATCATAAAGCTCGGGCGGCACGACCTCTCCCACCTTCAACTGGATACGGACGGGCTCGATCTTCCCTGCGCGCTGACGCTCGATGGCGGCGTTGATCGTCATGCCGGCGTTGGCTCCTAGCCGCTCGGCAGCTGCGGCGGACAAGGAAATCTCTGTCAACCCATCGGCCAACCGCTTTCCTGCCGGGGACAGGGGGTCGCCCGGCGCGGTGGGCAGCCACGACACGCGCACGACCGGTGCCGACGCGTCATCTGCGCGCGCCAGATCAACCTGCCCCGCGATGGCGCGGGTACTGGGCAGAACGAAGGCCACGTCGGGACGTTCGCCAACACGCTTGAACCACGCGGCATCAAAGCGATTGGCGCCGGTGACCTCGGGCACGACCAAGCGCATGGCGGGATCGCGATTCAACCGCTCGATCAGCGTGCCGATCACCCCCTCGCGCAGGCCGAACAGGACCAGCAAGGGCGCCAGCACGGCCGCGATGGCGACGACCTGACACAACGACAGAAGCTTTTCGTGCCCCAGATCGGCGAAGACCAGCCGGAAGATCTGCGACAGGCGCCCCATCACGCCATCACCAAATCGGCGATCGCGGTGCGGCCAGGTTCGATCGCACACGGCACGATGCGGCAGCCCGCGGCCCGGGCCAGTTCAGGATCGTGTGTCGCGATTAGGACCGCGCAGCCCCTGTCACGCGCAAGGTTTACCAGCAGCGCGAAGGTCTTCTCGGCCTGATAGGGATCAAGAGCGGCGGTCGGCTCGTCGGCAAGAAGCAGGTGTGGCTTGTGCGCCAGGGCGCGCGCTACGGCCACGCGCTGGCGTTCGCCGACCGACAACTGCGCGGGCCGGCGATGAACGACGGCGGCGATCTCCAGCGCTGCGAACAGGCCGGGCAGATCCCCCTCCCCGTCCAAGCCCAGCAGGCGGCGCGAGAGCATCGCGTTCTCGAAACCACTGAGATAGGGCAACAGCGCGCCGGTCTGCAGGACGTAACCGATCTCACGCGCGCGCAACGAGAGGAGCGCGCCGCTGTGGCCCGCCGCCCAATGGGCGGCGACGTCGTGCACCTGTCCATCGCGCGCGGTCACCGCGAAACGGTGCGCACGGTCGGGACGCAGGGTGAAGGCCAGAAGATCGAGACAGGTGCTTTTCCCGCAGCCGCTGGGCCCAACCAGCGCCGTGGCTTCGCCAGGCACGAGACGCAGGCTCTCGATCGCGACGAGAAGCCCACCGCCGCCCCAACGGCGCTCGACCCCTTGCAGTTCGACGACCGGCATCTCGGCCATGAAATGGCTTACGGCAGCGAGTCGATCGGAACCGGATAGACCGCATCGCCAGCCTGGGCATTGGGCGCCAGCAGAACCCAGCGGTCGAGATCGTCGTGATAGCGCTGGTAGAGCGCGATCTTCGACTTCACTTCGTCGATGATGGCCTGCTGCTCGCCAACGCTCATGCGCGTCCACGCGTCCTGGTCGATGCTCATAACCTTGCTCTGGTACGGCAACCCATCCAGGTATTCACCCATCAGGCCCGACTGCTCCAGGTTCTTCACCTTGGCCTGCCCCAGCTTAGCGGGATCGCGCCCCATGGCTGCGGCGGCGCTGCGCAACTGGTTGAAGAAATCGGATGGGTTCACTTGGGCCTTCTCGCCCGCCTCCACCAGCTTGCGTAGGGTGGCTTGCAGGTCGCTCAATTGGTTCTTGGTCAACAGCACACGCACGCTGAACGTAGCCACATCCGGGCGACGCACGTCGCGGTCGGACGCCCAACCGGAATAAAGGGCAGGCGCTTGCGTGCCTTGCTGTTCGCCCACATAGGCCAGACGCATGGCCAAGCCAATAGCCTCGGTCACCTGCTGCATTTTGTCGCCGCTGGCTGTGGGCGCCATGGGCGTGCCGCTGGCAACCTTCTTGACCTGATCGACCAGCAGCTCCGCGAGGCGCTGGACGGTGCTGGCGAGCTTAGCTTGGTCGCCCGATTCGACCGGGAAATAGAGCGAGCCCACGCCGGGCCAATTACTCAACTGCTCGTACTGGGTCTTGGCCGCCGCGTGGTCGGCCTTGCCTTCCGGCGTCTGCAAATGGAGGACGTAAATGGCGGTACGCTGGTCCTGGGCCAACTGGCGAATCTGGGCGGTCGACAAGCCGGTCGAGGAAAACGGCGAGTTGCCTTCACGCGACGATGCGTCGGTGATCATGATGACGAAGCGGCCGCCGAAATCCTTCCAATCGATCTTGTCCAGCGCCACCTCGAGGCCGGCATAGCCATCCTCGGAGAAGGCGCGGGTGGAAATCTTCGAGGCCGACACCGCAGCGGCGGCCTTCAGGAACTCGTCGCGCGTGGTCGTCTTGTTCGGGTCGGCGAACACCTTGGACAGGTACTCGATGCCCTTCACCTTATTTGGATCGTCGCGGAACGCGACCATGCCGAAGCGCACCTTATCGTTCAGCTTCGCGGCCTCGACTTGCTTGAATACGGCATCCACGGCCTCGCGCGTCCGGTCGATATAGGGCTGCATCGACAACGTCGCATCGACCACGAAGACGATGCCCGAGCGGAACTTACTCAGATCGGCCTGGGGATTGACACGCTGGCTTTGGACAGGCTTGTCCTTGGTGATCGAAGCCACCTCGACCTTACGGACGCGGAAACCGGAGCCCAGCATGGCGTTGTTCGCCTGCAGGACGGGGAGCAGATAGAACTGCTTCTGCAAGTCGATATAAGTGTCGGGCTCGAGCGCGATTAGCCCGCTGCCCGCGGGTGCGATGCCGCCCTTGGAAGCCGTGCGCAACTGGTCGGCCTTTTCCGCCGCCTTCGGATCGTTCAACAACGCGGTCAAAGCCTGCTGGTCCTTGAAGAACAGGACCTGGCCGCGATTGGCCGGGTTGGTGAAAGCCAGCGTCATCGTGTGACGCCAAGGCACCACCTCGGACGTCTTCAGCCAGCCGATTGTCGTGCCGTCAGACGATGGACCGACCTCGACGAAACTGTCCGCGCCGACCGCTTTCTGAGCATAGACGAACAAGGCCGAGAGGGCCGGCAACTCCTTGCCCGCCGCCCCGCCCGGCTGAGGCACGAGACGGACGCCCGGCCGCGTCAACACGCGCTGATACAGTGTCGACTTGCCCTCGATCAGGAGCGGCGTCCGCTTGCCGCCGGTCTGAGCCTCCGCCGGCGAGCCTAAACCCGCCGCCAGAACAAGCAGAAGAGAAACCATCAACGCGCGCATCATCGGCAACTCTCCGCGGCCAAAATGGCCGTCACTTCTTAAATTCTTCCTGCGCCGGGGCGTAGCCCTGATCGGCGGCCTTGCGAAGCCACGCAACGCCCTTCTCCGGGCCGTCGGTATCGGCCGTCGCGCCGCTCTTGAGCAGCATGCCGAGGCGGTACTGCGCCTCCGCCTGCCCCGCCTGGGCCGCCGGTTCGTACCAGCGCGCGGCCTCCGCCGGATTGGCCGCTGGCAGCGGACTGGTCTGGGCATTGTAAGTGGCAGGGTCATACATGGCGGCCAGAGCCATCGATGCGGTCATGTCGCCCTTCTCGGCGGCATAACGATAAAGCAGGAACGCGCCCTGAAGTTCCCCCTTCGCGGCGTGCGCCTGGGCGCGGGCCAGCGCATCGGCAGGTACGGGATCGGTCGTCAGGACCCGGCGCGCCTCGTCCAACGTGACGGGCGTTTCGGCGGCAGGAGCCGCCGCGCTGGATGAATCGTCCCGCAAGAAGAAATACCAGCCAGCACCACCCGCGAGCAGGAGGACCACCACGGCAAGCGCGGCCCAAAGCGGCCAGCGCGATTTCGGCTCCGGCGGTGGAGGCGGCACGACCGGTTCGGCGATAAGCGGCGGCGGCTCCTCAACCGGCGCAGGAGGTGGAGGCGGCGGCGCGGGCTTGGCCGGTGCCGCGATGGGCGTGGAAGCCGTCGACGCGCCGCGCAAGGCGATGCCCGTGAAGCGGTCGACATGGCGCATCCCACCGCCATCGCGCAGCAGAAGCTCGTACGGCGCATAGGGCAACAAATGGACGGTCACGTCGCCGTCCAGCTCGAACACCAGATCGCCGCCATTCCCGGCCGGCGACGGCTTCAGCCAATGGGTCGCGGTCGACCAGGGATCGTGGGGTTTGGACGGGTTCAGATAGCGCGTCGTGCCGGTGGGGTCCGGCTTCGTGATCGCAAGCTCGAGCGTGGCATGATCGGCCTTAGGCGTACCCGCGACGCGCAGGTTCGCGCGGCCGCCGGGCATCTGCAGTGTCTGTTCGAGCTTAGACGGCATGCCTCGGCCCTATCCTCACATTGGAAAAATTAGGCCAGGTAGTCCGCCAGCAACGGCCTAACGGCGATGGTCTGGAGGATGGCGCTCAGGCGCCGGTTCTGCTCGGGGCTTATCTCCCGGCCGCCGGAGAAGCCCACGTTGTCGATACCCAGTTGGCGCAAAGCCACGCCCCAGTCGAGGAACATCTGGCGCTCCAGCGCACTGCGCTGCGGCTCGACGACGGGAATACCATTGGCGGATGGCGGGCGCGGGAAGATCGGGCGCTCGGGCTGGCGCGGCGGCTCGGGGAAGCCCGGCCGTTCACCCTCCGGCCTCAAGATGAAGCCGAGATAGGCGACATAGTCGTCAATGGCCATCGCAGCCATGGTGGCCGCACGATCAGCCACCGTGCCGTCGTCCCAGCGCACGTTGGCCGTCTGCAACCGGGCGCGCACATCGCCCGCGATCCGCTCAGCCACGCCTTGGCGCGTCGCGCCAACAATCAGCTCGTTAGCGACGTCGTCGATCACGCGTCCCTCGAAACCGAGGTTGCGCGTGGCCTCCTCGTTCTGAGACAGGGTGCGCAGCTTGTCAGTCCAGGCGTTCATGATCTCGCGCGCGAAGACAGCGGCGCGGTCGAGTTTGCGGCGCGGCGCCGTCGAGCCGGCTTCGTTGGCCCACGGATCAGGTTCCGCCTTCTCCGCGGCACCGGCCGGGGCCAATGCATCGATGCGCAGGGCAGCCACGTTCAGGACAACCTCACGCGCCTCCGGAACACCCAGCGAGAAGGCACCGAGCAGCTTGAAGAAATTATGGAAACCGTCCCGCGCGCTGTCATTGAACAGGGAACGGCGCAGAGCCATCAACTCCTGCTCGCGCTTCTGGCGCGTGTCTTCGTCGTCGCCCAGATAGAAGCGGCGCAATTTGCCGTCCAGCGTAACGACCTCTTCCGCCAGGCGTTCGGCGATTTGATGCGCCTTGAGACCAGGCTTGAGCACTTGGCTGAGCTTCTCAACCAAGTAGGAGACGCCGCCGTCGTTCGGCCGAAAGGCTGCATCCCAGGCTGTTGGCAAATCGTTAAAATGCTCGGCGGCAAGCGGCGAATCGACGAACGCGCCGCGCAGCTCGGACAGCAGCGCCGCCTTGCCCGGCGCCGCGCCACGTTCGACCAGACGTTCGCTGCCATCCGGATTCTTCTCGATGCTTTCGTACTCGATGATGTGTTCCTGCTTCATGCCGGGATTGCGCAGGAAGAAGGTGTTGGCGAAGGGCTTGCCGTTCCAATCGTGCGGCCAATCGCTGGCGCCATAGAGATCGAGGAACGACGCGTTGAGGCGGCGGTCCCACTTGCCGCGTCGCGATTCGGACGTTTCGCCACCCTTCTCGATGAAATCCAGGTCGAATTTGGTCAGGACCAGGAACAGCGCGTTCGCGACCTTGGACCGCGCCTCCCGGTTGCCGTGGGTGACCATGATCCATTCACGGACCATGGCAGGCAGGTCCTTCACCTCCTGCACGCTGGGCGGCATGCAGAGAAGCATGCTGGTCAGTTCGCGTTCCTCGGTGAAGCGCTGGAACAGATAGGCGACTTTGCCGCGCAGTAACAACTCGTGCAGCTGCCGGCCCCGATCGCCTGCATCGACTGGCAGGTCGATCAGCTTCAGACGGCCACGCGCACCAGGAAAATCGAGCAAGTCGGTATGCTCGAAGAAATCCCAGGGCTTCTCCGTCATGACGATACGCAGTTCGGCCACCAGCGCCGTGAGAAGCGCGCGCGGCAGGCTCACGGGCACGCTGGCGCCCTTGGCGGTCAGCGGCACGACCTTCAGCAGATCCGCCGTGTCGGCTTCGGTGCCGAGTTGTTTCAGGATCGCCACGTCGATGATGCTGCGCGGCTGGCCGTTGGCCTCGCGTGGGATCAGGACGCCGATCTCCACATTGGCCTCAGGCGCGTGGTGCAACTGCTCCAATCCCTCGGCCAAGCGAACAAAAAGCTCCGTGAAGTCGGGCAAGCCGTTCCACAGGACGCCGAACAGCTCCGCGCGATCCTGAAGCGACAGGCGCGCCGCCAGCTCAATGAGTTGCTCCCAATAACCGGCCGCGCCCAGGGTCGCGGCTTGGTTCGCGAAGTACTGCCGGAAATATTCGCCCAGATCGAACAATTCGATCTCGTCCAGATGGGCCGCGGCCTGGGTCTTCACGCGGCCGCGCGCCTTCTCGACGGCCCGCCGGACCTCTTCGCCGCCCGCCAGCTTGAGCTGAGCGTTGTTCTGGTCGAAATCGGAGAAAAAGCTGTTAGCCAGAATCTTGACCAGATCGGTTTCGCTGAGCAGGCGGAGGGAAACCGGATACTCGGGATTTCCCGCGCTGCTGGGCTGCAAGGTGAAGCGCGTGACCAGGCCGGTGGATTCGCGGTCGCCGGGCGGATTGATCTCACGCAGGAAGTCGTGGCGGCGGCCCGCGAAGTCGGCAGTCAGCGCCCCGCCCGGCCGGCGCGCCAGTGCGGAGACCAGATAGGACTTGCCCGCCTGGCTGGGCCCGAAGACGCCGACGCAATTCCGCCGACCCGCGGCGCCGCGCACCTTGCGCGCGATGTTCTCCGCGCGCCGCGTGGCGCCGGTCAGGCTCAATGCCTCGTTGTCGACCGACACGGACGTCGTACGCACCTCGCGCACCCACTGGCGCGCGGCCGCGCTGCCCTTGGCCAGGCGCTCGGCCACTTCCACCAGTTCCGCGTTCACGATGTCCGCCATGGCTCCGTCACTGCCCCAAGATGATACCGGTGTCGAGCCAATAGCCCTGCGCCTCGTCGATCGTCTGCAGACGCAGGCGCAAAAGATTAGGCGCCACCGTGCGCCCTTCGGAATCCTCGATCCGGTCGATCTCAAAGCCGTCGGTCGCACCGCTTTTGATCTGGCGGCGCGCGCGGCGCAACGTGACTTTCAGCGGCGTCTTGTCGTTCAGCCGCGTACGGGCATCATCGTCGCGATAGTCGATGAAGTAGAGCGCCGTCGCCGGCCACCAGTCGGCCGGAAGCTGGCGGAAGCCCAGCGCCATCGGGCCGCGGAACTCAAACTGCGTCTGCGGCAGATCCCAATCCGGATCGTCGAGCTGCATGTCGCGGTAATACTCGTCCGCGTGCGGCAGCCTGCGGTCCTTGTCGATCTTGCCAAAGACGCGCGCGGTCGAGCCGGGCTTGAGATCGCGCGCGCGGAAGTTGAACCCGACAAGCTGCCCTTCGCCCAAAAGGCAGACCATGGCGCCAACAGCGGCCGAGGTCTTGGGGTCGGCGATGGTTTCGCGATAGTCGCGGAACGGATACCAGGAACCGACGCGGAACTGGTGCAGCGGCACGATGCGGTGTGCCGGCAGGCAGCCGGTTTCGTCGAGAATCGCCTTCACGGCCGGCAGGCGCGATGGGCGGCCAGAGAGCAGCAGAAGATCGCAGCCATAGCGCCAGACGACCTCGCCTAAGGCCTGCAGAGTTTCCAGGAACACCGCGCGCACGGTCAGGTCGATGGCGACCGGGTCGACCCCGACCGGCACATCCATGATGTCGAAGCCTTCGAACCCTTCGCGGCGGAACTCGTCGTTCAGATACTCGATCAACTCGTGGCTGGGGCCGCTGCCTGGCTTGAAAAACTCGCGCACACGACGCTCGACGCGCTCGACCGGCCGCAGCGGAGAATAACGTTCGTAGTCCGACAGCATCGACAGGGCAATCGGCGTCGCGATCTGGAGCGCGAATTGCTGCCGGCGCAGGAGCTGGACCGGCAGGATGCCCGAACGGTCGCCGCCGAAGAACAGATTGAGCGTGGCATCGGCCCGGTCGCGGGTCCCACGCTCCATGAGCGAAGTACGAATGGCAGAAATCACATGCTCGCGCACCACGCGCAGGACGGCATCGTCGCCGGCCAGATTGAACCCTTCGCGGAAATCGTGCTTTGGCGAGATCGTGACCGTCGTACCCGGCCCCTCGACCGTCAGCGTGGTGATCACCAGGTCCGTCGTGCCGCCGCCGACGTCGATGGTGGCGATACGCAGCTTATCCTTGCGCGCCGGGTCTTGCGCGTTGTTCGGATGGCGCATTTGGTCGAAGAAGGCGCGTGCGTCGGCAGAGAAGTTGCGCTGGATCTGGGTATAGAGATAGACGGCCTGCGTCGCGCTGGCTTCGTCCCATTGCACACTGATCGGCGGCCCCAGATCGGCGTCGGCCGCAGCGCCCTGGCGCGCGATGCGTACCTCGGGGCTGTATTCCAGGTGGCGATCGACCCCCTGCCCCTCGCGCACGCGCGTGTGGGCCAAGCCAAGCGAGAGATAGACCAGGTCGCGCGCGGCCTTGGCTTGGCTCTCGAAAATCAGGCGTTCCTGCACCGACATGGCGGTCGGCATGGTCAGGATGATGCGACGCAGGCGGCGCGGCAGGTTGGCGTTCACCGGCCGGCGCACGCGGTGCGCGGCGGAGTTGATCTGCACCAGCGCGTGCAGAAGAATCTCGGCCAGGGCGAACGACATCAGGTTTCGGCGCGAATAGAGCGCACGGATGGAGGGGAACAAGCGATCGCCGCCCGTCGCACCGTCGATCAGGTGCAACGCTTCGCCGTCCTCGTTGATCATCGTGGTGAAAGCCACGCCGGTGGCCGGCGGCGGCAGCTCGCCGGTCGCTAGAGCGGTGTTGAAGCGCCAGCTGTCATGCCTCCGGTCGTCGTCCCATAGATAGCGCTTGGGCGAGGACATACCCGATGCGCCTTCGCTGCCCTGGCGCCGGCCGGCTAGGCGCGACGCTTCGGGCCCCACCCGAACCACGGTCGGCCAGGAAAAGGCCTCGGCGCGGCCGCTCTTATGCGACAACTGATCGCGCCCAAACGACGCGCGGTTGAACTCGACACGGCTGTCAAACGGCTCGCGATAGACCAATTCCGGCCGCGAGAGGTCGCGGAGCTGCAGCGCGACCGCGCGCGTGATATCGACCTTCATCTCGTTGGGCTCGCGCTCGATCAGCAATCCGCAGCTGCGCGAGTTGCCAAGGTCGAGCACAAAATCGACGTCGATGGGCGTGGGACGCGGATCGGTCTCGCGGTCGATGACGACGACCTGGCGGAAGAGTTGGAGCTGGTGCAGCAGATCGAGCAACGCGCGATAGCGCGCGACATGCTCATGCTTGCCCTGCATGTCCTCGGCGGCCTGCGCGTCGCTGATAGCACGGTCGGTGCGGCGGCCGGTCCGGCGCTGCTCGTCGCGCGCCTTCATCTCCTTGAAGGCCTCGAACGCCCAAGAACGCACCCATTCCTGCTGGCAAAACCAGTCGATATGCGGATCGTCCTGGGGTGGCAGCGCGAAGGGGCGCCCGTCCTTGGCGTCCGATGCGCTGGGCGCCAGATAGGCCTCCGTTTCGACAAACGGCATCAGAGTAGTGTCGAGGGCGACCACCACCCGATACTGGTTGCCGCGCTCGTCTGGCGAATCGAGCTGACAAACATAGACCCGGGCCCAGTTGCTCGGCCCCTTGAAGAACGCGCCTGACTTCTGGCGCCAGAACAGCGGCAGCGGCAGCCAGGCACGGTCGACCATGGCCAGCACCGCCTTAATGTCGATGCCGTAGCTCTCGCGTCCCTTGGGATCCTCGCCCCCCCGGCGCACGACCTGGGGCATGGACTCGTCATTCAGCGCCGTGTCTGGATCGTAGAAGCCCCAGTCCTGGGGTAAGTGGGAGCGGCGATCGAGCTTGAAGCCGAAATCCAGGAACTGAACGCCGCTGTTCGGCACCAGCGTGACCGGATCGGGGAATTCGATCAGTTCGTTCAGCGCCATCGAAAAACGTTATTTCCCCGCAAGGCCTTAGGGCCGCCGGCTGGAAGAACGCCACAATAGCCCATGGGTCGGCTAGGCCACAACCGGAACAAGGGCACGACGGTTCCCGCTGGCCATCGTTCACCGGCCGCAAATCCGCCAAAAACGATCGTGCCGCCCGGCGGTCAAACCGGGCGGCACGGGGCATTCGTGCGAAATAGTCTGCGTCAGCCGCCCAGATTGACCGGCGGGAACTGGCTCCCGAAAGACTGGGACGGCAGGTGCTGGAAGCCCTTCACCTTCGACGTCCACATATTGTGGGCGTTGTTGTTCAGCGTGAAGATGACCGGGCAATCCTCCACGATCAGGTCTTCCGCCTTCTTGATCAGCTCGCCCCGCTTGGCCTGATCGAACTCCTTGCGGCTGTCCTCGATCAGCTTGTCAACCGCGGGGTTCGAGTATTTCGGGAAGTTGCGGGCGCCTTTGGAATGGAAACAGTCGCCGACGTATTCGTCGGCCTCGATGCGTCCGATCCAGCCCGCATTCTCGGCCTCGATGTCCATCTTGCTCCAACGCTGGAACGCCACATTCGGGTCGAGCACCTCGGGCGTGAACTTCACGCCGAGCGTTGAACGTGCAAAGCGAACGCGGCGTGGACTGATAGGCCCAAGAGATCGCGGACGGAATAGCCCCACATGGGCCGCCCTTCACCGAACAGCACGGCGTCAACGATGGCCTGCCGGTCGAACGCCATCGAGACAGCGCGACGGAAGTTCGCGTCGTCGAACGGCGCTTTGTTGATGTTAAGGTAGGTTGCACGCCAGTTGAGGCCGGGCGACTTGGCGACCGTGATGCCCGGCGTCTTCTCCAGCTTAGACACATCCGCGAACGGCGCGGTGCTGGCCATATCGATCTGGCCGCCCAGGATGGCCGTGATGCCCGAAGGTTCCTCGGGAATCAGCGGAATCTCGACACCGTCCAGATAGGGCAAGCCTTTCTCGAAATACTGCTTGTGCGCGGTGAAGATCAGTTTCTCGCCAGGCCGCCCCATTCCTTGATCATGAAGGCGCCGGTGCCGATCGGATGGCGCGAGAACTCGTCGCCCAACGACAGGACCGCCTTCTTGCAGACGATCTGCGATCCGTTCGGCATGTTGCTGAGGAACGCCAGGGTGATCGTCGTGATCGCCGTGGTGGGCCTGATGGCCCTCTTCCTGCTCTGAAACCTTATCCGCAAGCCAAAAAAGACCGGCCCGTCCTTCGAAATAAGGACGGGCCGGAAGCTACAGCCTGTCGGCTGGGAGGGGCGCGACCGTACCGCGCGCCCGGCCACCCGTGGATCGAGAAATTCTGAAGGCTTGCTTAGATATTCCTAAGGTCGCCCCTTTGGCGCCGTTCAGCTCTTTATAAGCTTTTCAATCATTTCAGCGCCTTCCTGGCTGTGAAGCCAGCGCTCGGCCTCGCCTTCCGTATCGAACTTGACGGGCACCCGGTGCGGGCGTTCGCGACCCAGCGCGGGCACAAAAATCTCGAAAGTGCCGGCGTGGCGGGCGTCTTTCGTAGGCGCCACATACGGTTGGGGCAGCTCTTTCTTCTTTTTCATCGGAGTAACATTTCTCTCCAGGCTTCGTGAGCCGCCAAAAAACCGAGAAAGGCGGCCACGTCAAGGGACCCAAACTATCCCGGTTGCCCCTACGAATAGAGTTGGCTTTTGGCCGTTTTTGGGATGTATCCTTAAGCCATCATCGCCAAAATGGGGGTACCATGAGGCGGTAGGGACTCGTTTCCGCGCGGCCCGTGCGTTTTGACTCAGAGGGCTGGGCGGGCCCCACGCACTCTATCATCGGAGCTAGGATATGCCTGTCGGCAAGGTTAAGTGGTTTAACAACACCAAGGGTTTCGGTTTCATTCAGCCGGACAGCGGTGGTCCGGACGTGTTCGTCCACATCTCCGCGGTCCAGCGCGCCGGCCTCGGCGATCTGGCGGAAGGCCAGAAGATCTCCTACGAGGAGAAGATGGACCCGAAGCGCGGCAAGAGCTCAGCGGAAAATCTCAAGGCCGTCTAAGCCTTATTGCGACGTTACGTGAAAGGGCACCGGCTCAGACCGGTGCCCTTTTTCTTTGGCGCGCGCGCCGGGAATTTCTCCCTGCCATCGCCACGGCAGATGCGATAATTTTCCGATCCGCCCCCCAACCTCGGAAAATATCAGCCCATGCCGAACAACGATTACGACGTCGTCATCGTGGGCGCCGGTTTCGCCGGCCTCTACATGCTCCACAAGGCTCGCACGCTCGGGCTCAGCGCTCAGGTTCTGGAAGCCGCGGGCGGCGTCGGTGGCACGTGGTACTACAACCGCTATCCCGGCGCGCGCTGCGACGTGGAAAGCATGGAGTACTCCTACCAGTTCTCTCACGAGCTGCAGCAGGAGTGGAACTGGTCCGAAGTCTATTCCCCGCAAGAAGAAATCTTGCGCTATGCCAACCACGTGGCCGACCGTTTCGACCTGCGCCGCGACATCCGCTTCAACACGCGGGTGAAGGCTGCCACGTTCGACGACACGACCAGCCGCTGGACCCTGGAAACCGAGAACGGCACGCGCGTCACGGGCAAGCACTGCGTGATGGGCACGGGGTGCCTGTCCACCACCAACACGCCATTCGAAGGCGTCGAGAGCTTCGAGGGCGCCACCTACCACACCGGCAACTGGCCGCACGAGAAGGTGGATTTCACGGGCCTTCGCGTCGGCGTGATCGGCACCGGCTCGTCGGCCATCCAGGCGATTCCCATGCTCGCGCAGGAGGCCCAGCAACTCTATGTCTTCCAACGCACGCCCAACTACACCGTGCCCGCGCGTAACCGCGCTTTGACGCCCGACGTGTGCGACCCCGTGAAGGCCGACTATGCCGGCTTTCGCGCGCGCGCGAAGACGATGGCCAGCGGCATTCTCTACGAGTTCAATCCGAAATCCGCCCTCGAGGTTTCACTCGAGGAACGGCAGCGCGAGTACGAGAAGCGCTGGCGCGACGGCGGCGTCACCTTCATGGGCGCCTTTGCCGACTTGGTCGCCAGTCACGAATCCAACGAGACGGCCGCCGAGTTCGTGCGCGGCAAGATCCGCGAGATCGTGAAAGATCCCAAGGTCGCCGAGTTGCTGTCGCCGAAAAACGTCATCGGCTGCAAGCGCCTGTGCGTGGACACGGATTACTGGGAGACCTTCAATCGCCCCAACGTCACGCTTGTCGACGTCAGCAAGAAGCAGATCGAGAAAATCACGCAGAAAGGCGTCAAGACAGGCGGCAAGGAGTACGAACTGGATGCATTAGTCTTCGCGACCGGCTTCGACGCCATGACGGGAACGCTTCTGGCCATGGACATCCGTGGCCGGAACGGCGCCAAGCTGCGCGAGAAGTGGGCCGAGGTGCCTTACAACTACCTGGGCCTGACCGTCGCGGGCTTCCCCAACTTCTTCACCGTCACCGGCCCCGGCAGCCCCTCGGTCTTCGCTAACATGATGAATGCCATCGAACAGCACGTGGACTGGATCGGCGACTGCATGACCTTCATGGAGAAGAAGGGCATCAAGCAGATCGAGCCCAAGCCGGACGCGGAAGCAGAATGGGTGGAACATGTCTCGACGGTGGGCGCCATCTCGCTCCGCTCCCACTGCGACTCGTGGTACTTGGGCTCCAACATCGCGGGCAAACCGCGCGTCTTCTCGCCCTATATCGGCCCGGTGCCCGACTACACAAAGAAGTGCGAGGACGTGGCCACCCAGGGCTACGAGGGTTTCATCCTTCGCTGAGCGCCTGCTAGTACGTCATGCAGGCCGCGCTAAGCCCCCCGGTCACGATGGAGGCAACCGCCAGCGTGATGCCGGCGGCCACGTTGCCGTCTTCGATCCGGCGGGACAGATCGCGCAATGCCAAGTTGGCCGTGACGAAGACGATCAATTGAATGGCCAGGCCAACCGCGCTCCAAACCGCCATATCCAACAGCGTCGCGCTGTTCACGATCGCGCTGGCGAGCGGCAGGGTGAAGCCGGCCACCGCACCACTAAGGCTCACCGCAGCCGCCGTGTTGCCCGCGCGAATAAGGGCGCCTTCGCGATGCGGCGTCACTGCCATATAGAGCAGAAGGAAGGCCGTTTCCGCGACCAAAGCCGCGGCCAGATAGATCAGGAAACTGCCGAGCCCCTGTAGGGAAATCATGATGTCCATGACGCTCACTCGAAATAGTGGGGAATGAACCGGCTGGTGTCACGGGTGATGGCGGTGGAATCCTCGCGAATGCCCATGCCCGCGGGCTCGCTGGCAACGACCCAGGAACCGATCACCGGATAATTGCCGTCGAACTCCGGCATGGGCGCGAACGTCTGATAAATGAATCCTTCAGCGCCATATCCTCCACCTGTCTCGGTGACAACACCGCCGCCCGCTTCCTGAACCTGGACGTTGGAGCCTTCGCGGCTGTAGATGGGTTTGCGTACTCGCTTGCCTTCGATCCCGCCTGGCTCCAGCGAGGCAGGCAGCAGGTTCGGATGCCCCGGCGCCATCTCCCATAGGAGAGCCAGCGCAGCCTTATTCGAGAGCACCATCTTCCACGCCGGTTCGATGACTCTGGCCGCGCCGCTGAGAAGTGGCGGCCCGAACTCTTCGGTGACAAGCCATTCCCAAGGATAAAGCTTGAACAAGGCGCCGATGCGGCGGTTGCCGAGATCGACGAAATTGCTTCCGTCCCATCCGATATCTTCAATATCGATCCGTTCGGTCTCGAGACCGGCCTGGACCGCAGTGTCGCGCAGGTATTCGATCGTACCGCCGTCCTCGGTATGGTTCTTCACCGACGAAAAATAAAGACGCTCTCGGCCCAGCCCGAACTTCCTCCAGGCGTCGATAAGACGCTCGTGAATCGAATTGAATTGATCGCGCCCCGGTGAGACGGCTTCCAGCCAATCCCATTGCACAACGGCCGCTTCGAAGAGAGCCGTCGGCGTATCGGCGTTGTATTCGAGCAGCTTCGGTGGCTCCGTACCGCCGTAACAAAAATCGAAGCGCCCATAGAGGTTTTTCTCGCCGGCCTGCCAGCTTCCCTGGATGGCGTCCCACGCAGCCCGCGGAATGCGCAATCGCTCATAGGCTTCGTCGCCCGTCTCCACGACTTGGGCGACAAGCGCCAGCGCCATTTGTTCGATCTCGGCGGTGGCCGCCTCGATTCCGTCGATTTCCGCCGACGTAAACCGATAGAAAGCGGTCTCATCCCAATAGGACGCGCCGTCGATGGTGTGAAACACAAAGCCGAGGTCCCGTTCGACATGCTCGCGCCAGTCGGGACGGGGCGTTGCCGGAAGACGCTCCATGGAAACTAGCTTCCGGAGCTGGAGCGATAGGACGCCGCGGTGCTGCCGAAACCGCTTCGCGAGACCGAGGCCACCTGCGCCGCCGGACGGAACCCGGTCGCGCTTCGGGCGCCCGCGCCGGCGAAACTGCCGACATTCAGGAACTTACCGTTCCGGGGCATGACCGCCGAGTTGTCCACGCCGCGATAGACCGGCGCGTTGAACCGGTTGTTGTTGCCGCCCATCATGTTGCCGAGCATATAGCCCATCATCATTGGCATGAAGAAGCCGGTGCCGCCACTGCTGGCCGTGCTGGTCGCTTGAGGCGTCTCGCAATTGCCGGCCCCGAACTCCTTCTCGCACTCTTCCTTGCGGGAAAAGCGGGGCGCTTGGGCTAGGTAATCCTTCTCACTTTGCGTCTTGGCGTCCAGGCACGTGGCTTCGCTGTAGATCGCCGCGCAGTCCTTCACATCGGAAAAAAACTTGGCGTCCTTCGGCACCTGGTCGTCTTCCCCGCAGGCCGCCAGCATCATGGTCGCGCCGCCGAGCAATACGAGGCGAATGGAACGGGACTTCTTCATGGGTGTTTTTTTGTTCATGACCGTGAGTATGGCCGTGCGCGCGGAGGCGAACAAGCAGGCCAACCGTAGCCGTCACTCCCGACGACGCTCCCATGCCTTGCGAAGGCGCTGTAGGCTCGGAACCGCGGACGCGGCGTGACGTTGAGGGAAATGGGCGCCGTCCCTGCCCCGCAGCGCGTCCTGGAGGCAGGTTTGAGAGTTTTAGTCGTCCTCAATCACAAAGGCGGCACACTATCCCAGCACAAGCCGCGGGAGGGGCTTGCCTTGGTCAAGGCCGCGTTCGACGCACAGGGCGTCGATGCGACGATCGTGGCTGCCCGCGGCAGAGACATTTCCAGCACCATCCGTCGCGGTCTCGACTCACCCCCCGGCTTCGACGTAGTCGTCGTGGGCGGTGGCGACGGCAGCATCAACGCAGCAGCCTCGATTCTAGCCGGCACGGACATCCCGCTCGGCGTCCTACCGCTTGGCACCTTCAACCACTTTGCTAAGGACCTGGGCATTCCGCTCGCGCTCGACGCCGCCGCGCGGGTGGTGATGGAGGGGCACTCGGCTGTCGTCGATCTGGGCGAGGTGAACGGCAAGGTGTTCGTCAACAATTCCTCGCTCGGTATCTATCCGCACCTGGTCGCTACGCGCGAGCGCGTACAACGTCGCGGTCTGGCCAAGTGGGCCGCGGCCGCCGTAGCCGCCCTGGTCATGCTGTGGCGCCTACCCCGACCTCGGCTCTGCGTGCAAGCCGAGGGCTGGCATGAGGATCACCAGACTCCCTGCCTTTTCATCGGGAACAATCCATACGATCTGGATGTCTTCGGCAGCGCCAAGCGCTCGCGTTTGGATTCCGGCTTGCTTTATCTCTGCCTGGTCGTCCGCCCCAGCCGTTTCGCCTTGCTGAAGCTGGCCCTACGCGCGCTGTTTGGGCGTCTGGAAGCCGAGCAGGATCTGCTCCAGGCGCGGCTTACCGAAGCCACCATCGTGCCGCGCCGGCGAGTTATCCACGTGGCATTGGACGGCGAATCGCTTTTGCTGAACGGCCCTCTGCACTATCGCATCCGGCCGCGCGCGCTGCGCGTGTTGGTTCCCAAAAGCGCGGCGTCATGAGGACGATCGCGCACCTCTCCGACCTTCACTTCGGACGCCACGACGATCAAGTGGCCGAAGCCTTGCTGGCCGATGCTTCGCTGAAGACCGCCGATCTCGCGGTCGTGACGGGCGATCTGACACAGCGCGGCCGCATCCATCAGTTCGAGGCGGCGCGGTCCTTTCTTGATCGGCTCGGCAAGCCTGTCCTCGTCGTGCCAGGCAACCATGACATTCCTCTCTACAACCTCATCCAGCGCTTCGTGGGCAGGCTTGCCCGCTACCAACGCTTCATCACGGGTGATCTTCACCCCTTCATCGACGATGGCGAGATCGCCGTGTTGGGCCTCAACACCGCGCGCTCCGCCGCTATCGCCAACGGCCGGATATCCAAGGAACAGGCTCATGCCATGGTCGCGGCCTTCGCGGACGTCCCGGCGGATCGGACCCGCATCGTTGCCGCGCATCACCCGCTACTGGCGCCCAAGGGCACGGCCTCCACGCTGATCGGCCGCGCGGTGCTGGCGCGGGAGGCGCTTTCCGGCGCGGGCGTGCATATCGTTCTGGGCGGCCATCACCATCACGCGTTCAGCGCCGCATCCGCACCGGATTCCGTCGACGTCAGGCGCGAAGTCCTGGTGATCCAGGCGGGCACGGCGATCTCGCGACGCCTGAGAGGGGAGACCAATTCCTACAATCTCCTTCAAATAGCGCCCAATCGTGCGACGTGCGCAATCCGGCTGTGGAACGGCGCGGATTTCGAAACGCGAGAAACGTCAGTCTTTGTTTTCGTGGATGGCAAATGGGTACGTTCGTGAGTAGGCTCTCGCTTCTTGCCGCATTCTGCCTCGCCCTCTTCCTGGCGCTGGCCTATGGCTCTATGGCGATACCCGCCGTACAAAACATCGACGCTGCGGTCGATGCGGCGTTGAGTCCGATGCGCACCAAGCCGTTGCTCACGGCTTTCCTATGGGTCACGCCCTTGGGGGCAGGCGCTACTTTACTCGCCGTCATGCTGACGGCGACGGGATTTCTATGGAACGAGTCGGGCCGCCCGTTCTTGCGCCCGCTCTGGATCGTGTACCTGGGCACCGAGGCTATGACGTGGGGCACGAAGTTCATCCTCGACCGCGAGCGGCCAGTTTTCCTCGAGGTGGCCAGCGCCGCCTCGCCGTCCTTTCCCAGCGCTCACACGGCGGGCGCTGCGGCCGTCTATTGCTTCTTCACCTATATCCTCATGCACCGCGCGACACCCGACGGCTCAGCGCGCGTGGGCATCCTGGCCGTCGCAACTCTCATCATCGCCGCCGTTGCCCTAAGCCGCGTGGCGTTGGGCGTGCACTTTTTTTCTGACGTGCTCGGAGGACTGGCCGTTGCCGGCCTATGGCTATGCTTCGGTGTCGCCACGGTTCGCAAGGCGTCGAGCATTCTTAAGACCCTGGCGGGAACGTCGCCGTGAACGTGCCGTTCAAACAGACGGCGTTGGGTTGGTAGGTGTTCTCGGGCGGATCGAACATCGGATAAAAATAAGCGCTGACGCCTTGCCGGCACCCTGGCGAGCCGGTGGCGCACTTCGCGTCCGGATTGCCGCAATTGCTCGGATATTTCTCCGATCCGTACTTCGTGCCGGGCGGCCCCTTGCAGATGTAAACCGGCATCTCCGGATTGCCCTGACAGGCCAGGGTCACGGGAAGATTGTAGGACGCTCCACCGGTTCCCCTGCACCGGTTCGCTTTCCAAAGCGGGTCCGTACAATTCGACGGAATGACGCTGATGTCGTACCAGACGCACGCGCCTTTGCCGAAGCAACCCGGGTTCGTGGACGCCTCGAAATTTGTTTCGATCAATGTGAGATGAAGGTTCTGACCGTTCATGCAGTCAACCGGGGCGCCACCAAAGGTCGCGCAAAAGCGCGAAGAGCCCGCTGATGGATCCACCGTCGCGCTGCAGGTCGTTCCCGGCTTGATCGTGGCGTAGCTCGAAAATGCCGCGGTGCTCGCCTGCTCGCATCCCGCGCCCCACGTGATCGGGCCTGCAGCGTGATTCAACAGCGTAAAATTCAGCTGAATGGGTTTTGCCTGATTATTGGTGAAGTTGACCGGGATCCCTTGCGCCCGTGCCTGTCCGACGGAAATCGTGAATGCCCAAGTAAGAACAAGACAGCCGAACCACTTGCCGAATTTGAACATCGAGCCCCCATGCAGATTTGACGCTAGTTCAAACCACCGTAAGCCAAAGGTGCGAGGAGCATTTTGCAAACTGTTTTTGAGAAAGAGCCTAGAAGAGCAGGTAGTGGACGTTATCATATGACGAGAATCTTACCTGGCACTAAGGCACTGTGTGCCAGCCACAATTATTTTCGTCAAGGATTCAGACCCACATCATCGACAGCTTGCAACACCGCCGCTGCGCTCCTGAACATTGACGACCAGAAGTGTCGCCGACGTTTCATGAGTTTGGAGCGAATGATCCCGTGGTGCCACCAACGTATCGCCAGATCTCAACACCTCGCCTTGCACCATGAGGGTGCCGGCCACGCAATGAATAGCCACGGGAGAATGCGGCACTTTGGTTTCGTGATTGCTACTCATAAAGACGCTGGACACCGCCCCCATCATTCGCTCGCGATTGATGACAACGTTGAAAGCACGCGACGGGCCTCCGACCATCGTGCATCTGGTGGGTCTATCTCCTGGAAAATGCACGGGCACCAGTGGATTGCAGCGTAGCGGCGATAGTTCACTGATATGCAGATCGATGGAATTTTCACGAACCAACGTCAGGATGCGATTGCATCCTTCGTAGTGGGAGAATTCGGCATCCTCCACAAGCTCGGCGATACTGATCAACCAGTCATGAGACCCATTGCCTGATTTTTTGTTCGCCACGTCACGGGTCACCCCGCGCCCGTTGGGCCAAGGTCGCGGCGTAAGTTCACTGAAGCGGAAAATTGAGGATTCAGGGTTGTCCATGGTGAATATCCGCTAAACACATCAGGCGCCCTCTTTCGGGCAGGTCCCGTTGCCAAGCCGGTTGCGGCCGTCATCCGCGCCCGAAGCTGAGTCTCGTTTGACTCCGCGACCACGGGAGAGTGCTGGCATACAAAATGAGGAATGGCGGAGGAAAATGAGCTAAAATCCAAGGGTCTCTGGGAGCAGCCTCTCACCCCGCGAAAGGTTGTCGGTCACGAAGATCCACTGACCCGCCGTGTGCATCCAATTCCCCCGAACCACCGAGTGGGGGCAAGGCAACTTATCCATGGGTCACTTTACACGAATCGAAAATAGTCCGATATTTAGGGTTGAAGTCCACTCTGCGGCCGTTAAAGCGAGCTTTATCGGCTAATGGCAAAAACAGATAGAAAGATAATCAGGCATGCTTACGCAGCTAAGGAAAAGCGTCGTTTTTTGTTGGGATTTTGTTTTCAACCACGAAGTAAGTCCGCTTCGTCACATTCCTGATGTCGCCATGCGCCATTATGTGTTGCAGGCCCTCGGTCTGATGTGGGCCGTTGCCTTTGCTGTGGCTGTTGGAAGTTACACGTTCATGGCGGTCAGCGTGATCGGCCATACCGTTCTAATAGGGGCCGCAACTATCACTGTAGCGACGTGGACAGCAGCTACCGCGAAGCCTGAAATTTTTGTCCGTAGTTCTGCCCGGCAAGAGCCGGAAAGTTCCAAAGATCAACTCGACAAGCAATGATCGTCCCGTCACCGACCGGATCGGTCGTAGGTGGCGCCTCTTAATCATGGAGAATCCATAATGTCCGCAACGTTTGAGAAACTGATGAATGGAGCTGATGGCGGGTTGTCCCTGCTCCAGGTTTTGGCAGAAAACAGCTTCGACTCGGTGCTGGTCACCGATGCATCGGCGGAAGGCAAGATCATCTACGCCAACAAGTCGTTCAAAAAACTAACTGGCCACGACCCATCCGAAATCATTGGCAAGACGCCGCGTATTCTTCAAGGGCCAGGAACGGATTCCAAAGTGATCGCCAGGCTCTCCGACGCGCTAAAGTCGGGTGGCAAATTTGAAGGCAAGGCGATCAACTACAAGAAAGATGGCACCCCCTTCATCATGTACTGGCGGGTGCTGCCGATCAGAGTTGGCAAGAAAATAACCGCCTGGATTGCCATCCAGCGCGAGGGGTCGGTTATCTGAAAGGTAGCCTCGATGGACCTCAACCATCCGTCGATAGCGTGTGGCCCGGACGGGCGAGCCGGTCGATAGCCGTGATCGACAGAGGCAACGCTACCTAGGTTTTAGTCGAGGTGGTTCCAATGACTCCAAGATGAAGGGTACATCATGCGTGTATTGATTGTCGGCGCCAGCAAGGGAATCGGATTGGAAGCGACACGCCAAGCCCTTGAGGCCGGTCATAATGTGCGCGCCTTGGCTCGATCCGCTACCGCAATTGCGGTCTCAAATCCCAGCCTCGAGAAGATGCGGGGTGACGCGTTGAAGGCTGAGGATGTAGAGGCGGCTCTTGTCGGGGTGGACGTCGTGATCCAGACCCTCGGCGTTGGTTTAGGGGATTTGTTCCGGCCTGTTCATCTATTCTCGGACGCGACACTAGTGCTTATCGCGGCTATGAGAAGACAAGGTGTCAAACGTTTGATCTGTGTGACCGGTTTTGGCGCTGGCGATAGCCGCGCCAGCATCAGCTGCCTTCAGCGGTTGCCGTTCCAGATCGTATTCGGCCGCGCTTATGACGATAAGAGTTTGCAAGAGAAATTGATCAAGGAAAGCGAACTTGATTGGACGATCGCGAGGCCTGGAGTTCTGACCAGTGGACCGCGGACCGGCCGCTACCGGATTCTTGCCGAGGCCTCTCAGTGGCGCAATGGAATTATCTCTCGCGCCGACGTCGCCGAGTTCCTTGTTCGACAGATCGGAGATCATGCTTATATTCATAAAAACCCGGTGCTGATCAACTGACGATTGGAATTTCAGGAGATCAGCATGGAGTCACAGCTTCCTAAATCGACGGTGTATTTTGATGGCTCCTGTCCCCTGTGTCGGGCAGAGATCGGATACTATCAGCGCAAGGATCAATACAGCGCCCTTTGTTTTGTAGACATTTCTGAACCCGGCGGCATACCTCCGGAGGGAATTACCCAAGAGCGCGCAATGAAGCGCTTCCATGTTCGCGCAAGCGATGGGCGTGTTCTTTCCGGCGCGGCCGCATTCGTCGAGGTTTGGACTCGTTTGCCCAGATGGCGTTGGGCAGCGCGGCTCGCTGGCTTGCCGGGCGTGACGCCTCTGCTGGAAGTCGGCTATCGCCTGTTCCTGCCCATCCGGCCTTATCTGTCGAAGACCTTCGGGAAACTGAAGTCATGAACGAGCTTGCGCCGGTGCAGATGTCTTCTCTCCCGCAGGGCGGCGTCGCGGTGGTCTTCGGCGCCAGCGGCGGCGTTGGCGCGGCGCTGGTGGAGCATCTGCGCGCGAGCGATCATTTTGCTGCGGTGGTGGTACTCAGCCGACGCAGCGCACCCTCCTTCGATCTTACGGACGAAGCGAGCATCGCCCATGCGGTCGCCTCCGTCGCGGCGCTTGGCGAGTTACGCCTCGTCATCGACGCCACAGGATTTCTGCATGACGATGCGCAGGGTCCCGAAAAGACCTGGCGCGACCTTGACGCCGCCAAGCTCGCCCGTGCCTTCGCGCTCAACGCCATTGGTCCGGCCCTTTTGATGAAACATGCGCTGCCCGCGCTGGCGCCCCAAGGCAAGGCGGTCTTCGCCACGCTCTCGGCGCGGGTGGGCAGCATTGGCGATAATCATCTGGGCGGCTGGTATGGCTATCGCGCTTCAAAGGCCGCGCTGAATCAGCTTGTGCGCACGGCGGCTATCGAATTGAAGCGCCGCAGGCCTGCGGCTTTATGCGTGGCGCTGCATCCGGGCACGGTGCGCACGGCCCTGTCCTCGCCCTTCAGCAAGGATGGGCTGGAGGTGCAGACGCCGCAGACGTCAGCTGCGCGATTGCTTGGGGTGATCGATGATTTAAGCCCAGATCAATCCGGCGTCTTCTTCGATCATTTGGGCATTGCGATTCCCTGGTGAGGCGTCACAGGTTGAGCGAGAATTAGTTCGCCCCTAGCCGATTGTCACCACCATCGAGAAAAGCCAGCGCCTCCTGCGTGATCTGTGCCCGTCGCTCCGCGCTCATTTTCTCGAGGGTGCGATAGGGCATGGCCATGCGCGGATTGCCTAAGAGGCGCGCGTGGTTCTCGATGAGGAAATGCCAATAAAGAATGTTGAAGGGACAGGCCTTCTCTCCGCTCTTTTCTTTCACGTCATAGGCGCACGAGCCGCAATAGTCGGACATGCGATTGATATAGGCGCCTGAGGCCGCATAGGGTTTGGAGGCCAGCATACCCCCATCGGCGAAAAGCACCATGCCGTGGGTGTTGGGCAGCTCCACCCAATCGAAGGCGTCTATATAGACGGCGAGATACCATTCCTCCACCGCGCGCGGCTGAAGGCCCGCTAGCAAAGCAAAATTGCCCGTGATCATCAGGCGCTGGATGTGATGGGCATAGGCGTTCCTGCGCGTTTCACCGACCACCTGCGCCACGCAATTCATGCGGGTGTCGCCGCTCCAGAAGAACTCAGGCAGGGGGCGCTGGGCGTCAAGCGCGTTGGTATCGGCATAGTCCGGCATATGGCGCCAGTAGATGCCGCGCACATATTCGCGCCAACCCAGGATCTGCCGGATGAAACCCTCCACGGCGTTCAGCGGCGCATGGCCCGCGCGAAAGGCGCGTTCGGCGGCCACGCAGACTTCGCGTGCGGTCAAAAGCCCACAGTTGAGATAAGGCGAAATGATGGAGTGATAAAGAAAGGGCTCACCCACCTTCATGGCGTCCTGATAATCGCCATAAAGCGGCAGGCAGGCACTGATGAAATGCTCAAGAGCCTCAAGCGCATCAGCCCGCGTCACGGCCCAGCCAAAGGGCTCGAGATCGCCGAAATGGTGGGCGAATCGCTCACCCACCAGCGTCATCACCTCGCGCGTTGCGGCGTCGGGCTCGAAGCGCCTGCGCTTTGGCGAATCAAGGCGCGCAGGCAGGGCCTTGCGGTTCTCCTTATCGAAATTCCACTCGCCGCCCTCGGGCTTATCGTCCTGCATTAGAAGCCCAGTCTCGCGGCGCATCTCGCGATAAAAGAACTCCATGCGATAGGATTTTCGCTCATCCGCCCAGCGCGCAAATCGACTGCGTGAGCAGAAGAAGCTATTGTTCTCGCGGATCTCAAGAGGCATGCCAAATTGCGCGGACCATTCGCCCATCATCTGCGCCACCCGCCATTCGCCGGGCTCGGTGGCGATGAGCCTGTCTGGTTGATGCAAGGCGATGGCGCGGGCAAGTTCGCTGGTGAAGGAGCCGGTGTTTGCGGGATCTTCGAGCCGCACATAATGCAGGCGCAGGCCTTCGCTGATCAACTCCTCGGCGAAATGACGCATGGCCGAGAGGATCAGGACGATCTTCTGTTTGTGATGAGGAACATAAGTTGTCTCTTGCGCGACCTCCGCCATGAAGACCACGTCTTGCGCGGGATCGAGGCCGTTAAGCGCGCTCAGGGAATGCGTGAGCTGATCGCCGAGCACCAAACGCAAGCTTTTCATCATTGATCCATTCAGTGGCGGGTGAGCGTATCACGAAGGCGGCTTTAAGGTTACGAAAGCGCGCGCGATGCGGTTTATGCAAGCGAACGATTCAGCCTTGGCGAAGATGCGCAAGAAGAGCGACCTGCCCAGCAAGCTTTGCGTCGTCTGCGCGCGGCCCTTCGTCTGGCGCAAGAAATGGGCGAAGGTCTGGGACGAGGTACGCCACTGCTCGGATCGTTGCCGCGACGAGCGGGGGCCTGCGCGCTCCTGAGGCCGGCGGATGTGTCGGACACGCCAGGCCCTGTATATCCGACACAAGCTGCAAACGCTTCTGATGTGGCGAGTGTAAGGCCAAAAACAATTGCTGCGGGTCGAATGAATTCTATCATGTCAAATCCTTCGATTTTTTGGTTTGACACATACTCCATCCGCCACCGGACCTTAACTATCGTCCAAGTTGATAAAGATGCCTAGTGGATCAATGTCAGGCGACCAGGCTCATTATCTTGCTGCGAGGTCCTGAACCGACGTTGCTGCCATCAGTTTTTGAAATGTCTTGTATCGAGGCCCTTGCATAGAGGCGCTTGGGGCGTTGCCGTATGGGATCGGTTTTATTTCTTTCGCCGGCTCTGAGAACACAACACGGTATTTTCCACTTTCCCCATACGGCTCAATCCGCGCTAACAATCTTCCCCCATGTTCAAAACTGGCTCCCTAGCCTCGACACGCCCGCGCCTGGGCCCTCACAACTCCATAATCCCCCAGCATCTGCTCCACAGCAGATCCAGCCGGTAGCTTCCCGACCTCACCGGCGGCACGCGCCAGAAACTCCCGGCTGTAGGTTGGAACCGGGAGACAGGTGACGGCATCAGAACGAGCCGTCGCGCATCCGGTCAATAAGCTCGTCCCTATCGCGAGGCCGGCGAGCCGCAGCTTCAAGTTGATCACGTTGCACCTC
>JAPLOM010000045.1:847-21350 GCA_026400755.1 Alphaproteobacteria bacterium | reverse complement strand
GCCGTCGGGCGTGATGCCGACCTGGCCCGAGATCACGAGCCAGCGCGCATTCGCCGGCACTTCGACCGTGTGAGTGTATGCCCCGCCGGGCACACGCACGCCATCCGGATTCGCAAACTTATTCGCCATGTCATCCTCCCTGTGGTTTCGGTTTGTCTTGCGGTTTCGGGGTTTCGACCTTCTTGGGAATCGGACAGCTCCGGACCTCGACGATCTCGCAGTCGAAAGCGTTCGATTCGACCAGGCCGGTCTTCGCGGCGTCGTGGGCGGCCTTCACCGCCATACGCTCGCAGTTATGGTTGGCGGTGAACTTCGCGTTGGCCGAATCCTCCGCGCGCCCGATCGACGATAGCGCCGCGAGGTTGACATCGACCTGCACGTGGCAGGGGTAATAGATCTTCTTCGTCGCGTCGTAGCAGTCCTGGCGCTCGTTGGCCTGAAACCGCTTGTTCTTTGGGCGGGCCAGGGCGCTGAAGATCGAGGTCACGCCCTTTTCCTGGTACTCGTTGACGTCGATCTCGGTGTTGTAGAGACCGCCGGTCCATTTGACGTACGCGATGCGTGTCGTATCGGTGTTCTTTTGGGTGAACTGACACAGGCTGGCCTTGGCCTCCTCGGCCTGTTTCGCGCCGTCGTCGCTGGAGCAGGCGGCGAGAGCGATGGCGATGAGGGCGAAGGCGAGCTTGCGGGACTTGAACATTGATGGGGACCGGGTGACGGCTGACGACGATGCGGCCTATGATCCACGCCGACGGGAACTGAAGCAAGCGCGCTGCCTGCGCTGGTGGGGGGGGGGTATTAATGCTCGCGAAGACCTGGAAAACCGAGAATCCATTCGGCCTGCCGTTCGAGACGGCGGAATACGAACGCCGCCTCAAGGCCGTGCGCGCCAATATGCGCGCCGCCAAGCTGGATCACATGCTGGTGACCGGGCCGCACAATATCTATTACCTCACCGGCCACCGGACGACGGGCTATTACGTCTACCAAATCCTGATCCTGCCGATCGAGGGCGAGCCGGTCTTCGTCACCAGCAAGCTGGAGCACACGCACGTCCAGGCCATGAGCCGGTTCAAGAAATGCGTGCACTACACGATGCGCGACGATCCGTTGCATGTGACGATGCGCGTGGCGGAAGAGGCCGGCATCGGCTCCGGCGGCGTCGGCTATGAGGACCGCGCCTGGTTCATGCAGCCGCGCATCCTGGATGGCTTCCGGGCAAAGTTCTCGAAAGCCAAATTCGTGCCGTCCACGGGCGTGATCGAGGGTGTGCGCGCGATCAAGTCCGACGCGGAGCTGGTCTATACGCGCAAGGCGGCCGAGATCGCCTCCATCGGTGTGCGCACGGCCGTCGCGGCCTGCCGCGAGGGGCGCGCGGAGAACGAGGTCGCGGGCCTGAGCTACCACGCCATGCTGACGGCGGGCGGCGAGCACACCTCGGGCGGACCCTACGTCATCACGGGTCCGCGCGGCGCCAGCGCCCACATGCTGCCCGAACGCGCGGTGATGGAACGGGGCCACAATGTCTATCTGGAGATCGGCGGCATCTACAACCGCTATGCGGCGTCGTGCATGCGCATGGTCTCGATCGGCCAGCCTTCGGCGGAAACCAAGAGGATCGCGGAAGTGATGGTCAACGCGCTGACCGCCATCGTGGCGGCCATCAAGCCGGGCGCCACCTCGGAAAGCGCCGACACGGCGGGCCGCAGTGTGATCGAGAAGGCCGGCCTCGGTGACTTCTTCCACCACCGCGTCGGCTATTCCATGGGCTGCAGCTTCCCGCCTGGCTGGGGCGAGGGGACGGTGGCCGACATCGCCCAGGGCAATACGAAGCCGCTGGAGCCGGGCATGGTGTTCCACTGCGTGCCCTGCATCCTGATCCCCGATTGGGGCTGCATGGGCTTCAGCGAAACCGTGCTGGTCACCAAGACGGGAAGCGAAGCGCTGACCGACTGTCCGCGTGAGTTGGCGATCTCGCTTTAGCCCTCGGCGAACTTCCGCGCGCGTGCCTGGGTCTCGGGATCGAGGAACTGGCGCACGGTGAACTCCGTCTCCATGGCCATCGCACCGTCGATGTCCATGGCGGAGGCGCGGTTGAGGAGCTGCTTCAGGTCGCTGACCGCGCCTTTCGGCAGGGTGGCGATGCGTTCGCCCACGCGCTGGGCCTCGGCGCGCAGCTCCGTGTCGGGAACCACCTTCCACGCGATGCCCATTTTCAGGGCGTCGTGCGCGGTGAATTTCTCGCCGAACAGGATCAGCTCGCGCGCCTTCTGCAGCCCGACCAGGCGCGGCAGCATGGTGGAGACGCCGCCCGTGACGTTGAGGCCCAGGGGAATTTCCGGGAAGAAGCAGCGCGTGCTTTCGGCCATCATGATGAGATCGCAGTTGATGGCCCACTCCAGCCCGCCGCCGGCCGCCCAACCGTGAATGGCGCCGACGACCATGTGAGGCCCGAGCATGAGCGCGCGCGCCGTGTGCTGGATGTCCTCGATATGTTTCTGCGCGGCGGCCTTGTCGCGCGCCTGCTCGGTGAATTCCTTCAGATCGTCGCCCGCGCAGAAGCTGCGTCCCGCGCCCGTCAAGACGATGGCCCGCGTTTCCTTGCACGATGCGGCTTCGGCCAAGGCGGCCTTGAAGTCGGTCAGCAGTTCGCCGCTGATGGCATTCAGCCGGTCGGGGCGGTTGAGAATGATCGTCCGCACGCCATTCTTGATCTCGCTCAGAACCGTACCGGCCATGTCCGTCTCCCTGTTCGCCGCGTCCGCCGGGGCAATATCCCCGGCGCTTCCGTCTTGCTAGGCTCGTCACCAATACGGGGAGGGGGCCGCATGACGCAACCGCATCGCGCCAGTTCGCCTATATGAACGTGCGCGCGGCGCCGGCCGGCGCCTCGCGCGCGCGCGGTTTGGCGTATGGCTTCGCCGGCGGATTGTCGCTCAGCGTCGGCGGGGTTCTGATCCGCTTCATCGAGAGCGCCAACTCGTGGCAGGTGATTGCCTACCGTTCGGCCTTCCTCGGCCTCGCCATCGCGCTCCTTTGTGTCGTGAAATATCGCGGCGGTGTGTTTCGCGCCTATAAGGCCATCGGTTGGCCGGGGCTGGCCGCGGCCGTGATCCTGGCGGCGGGCTATCCAACCTATGTCTTGGCACTGCTCAACACGACCATTGCCAATGCGCTGTTCCTGCTCAGCACGGCGCCTTTGATCGCGGCGGTGTTGGGCTGGATCGTCCTGCGCGAGCATGTCCATCGATCGACCTGGACCGCCATCATGGGGACAGTCGTCGGCGTGCTGGTCATGGTGTTCGAGGGCATGCGCGGCGGCGGCCTGTTCGGCAACATCATGGCGTTGGGGGCCGCGCTTTTCTTCGCGGCGTACACCATCGCGATCCGCTGGTCGCGCGGGGTCGACATGCTGCCTGCCCTGTCGTTGGCCGGATTCTTCGCGGGTGGCTTGGGCGTGATCGGCGCGGGCGGCGACATGGCCATCAGCCAGCACGATCTGGTGCTGTGCCTGGTTATGGGCGGTTTTCAGGCCGCATTGGGCTTCATGTTCTTCACCCTGTCGGCGCGCCACATCCTGGCGGCCGAGGTAAACCTGCTGGCCATGGGCGAAGTGGTGCTGGGGCCGATCTGGGTCTGGCTCGTCATCGGCGAGGTGCCCAGCGAACTGACGCTCGTCGGCGGCGCCATCGTGATGGCCTCGGTGTTCAGCTTCGCCGTGTCGAGCGTGCGCGCGAGCCGCCGGCGCGCGACCTAGGTCAGGCGATAGACCGTGATCGGTTCCTCGCGACCGCGCAGCGAGACGCGGCCGAGATTGACGGCGGTGGCGCCCTCGCCAATGCCCGCGAGCATGTCTTCGCTGGCCAGGATTTCGACATCGTCGTCGATGGGGAAATCCTTGCCGGCCTGTTCGATGCGCTGAGCCACGTTCACGGCATCGCCGACAGCTGTGTAATTGACGCGTCCCTCGAAGCCGATATTGCCGACAACGACGCGGCCCGAATGCATGCCGATACGCATGCGGATCGGGTTCAGCCCTTTCGACACACGCTCCGCGTTGTAAGCGCGCATCTTCTCCTCGACGTCCTTCGCGGCCAGATAGGCGCGGCGGGCGTGATCGGACTGTTGGACCGGGGCGCTCCAGAAGGCCATGACGCAGTCGCCGATATACTTGTCGATGGTTCCTTCCTGCCTTTCGATGCACCCGCCGACCAGCGCGAAATGCTCGTTGAGCAGAACGGCCACCTCTTGCGCGGGCATATGCTCGGCGAAGCTCGAGAACCCGACGATGTCCGTGAACATCACGGTCAGGACTCGCTCGTCGGTGGCGGCTTCCTCGCTGCCGGTGCGCAGCAGGCGGTCCACCAGCGTGCGCGGAATGTAGGTTTCGATCCCGCGCAGCACGCGGACCATGGCGTTGAACGCGACCGCGGCTTCGTCCAGTTCCTTCACCGCGTTGCGTGGCAGTGGCGGTAGATTGTCGAGGTTCAGGTCGCGGACAAGGGCGGCATGGTGTGCCAATTGGCGGATCGGCCGGCTCAATCGGCGCCCCAGGAAGAACGTGCCGATCACGGTGAGGGCCAGGATTCCGGCGCTAACCGCAGTGACTTGCCAAAACCGCTCGAGCTCGCCGCCCACCAGGCGACTGGACGCATAGGCGCCGACGATCCATGGGGTTTCGCCGTAGCGATTCAGCGTTCGGTATATGTAGACGTTGTAGTGATCGCGGTTGCCGATCCAATGACTCTGAAAATTGCGATCGTCCGCGAGCGCGATCGGCGCGCGCGCCGTCGGCGACCAGATGTCGCCCAAGACGGAATCGTATTTCCGGTTCAGCGCCGGCAGCGGGTTCTGCATTGTGGGGTGATAGCCGAACAACGGCATGTTCTCGTGCGCCAGAATCGTATCGCGCCCGTACAGGACGAAGGCCGTGACATCGTAGTCGTCGGAGACGCGGCGCAGGTAATCGCCCAGTTCCTGCACGGTGACGGCGGGTGCGACGATACCCAGGAACTTGCCGTTGGCACGCACCGGCTGTCGGTACGCGATGATGGCGGCGTCGGTGAAGGGACTCAGCATGGGCGGGGACCAATTCGGATATTCGCCCGATTTCACCGATTCGACGCCCTCGACGATCTCGGCCCGATCCGCCCAGTTCTCCGTCACCACGCGGTCTTCGTTGCGCGGCACGACGAGGGCGCGATAGTCGGGCGTGATGAAGGCCACGCCGGCAACCTGGGGAAGGGAAGCCAGCGAGCCGCGCATGAAGGTGGCCAGCGCCTTGGGATCGTTGAGGCGCGACGGGTCGGCTTCGATCCAGCGGGCGATATAGGCGGTCTGCTCCTCGACCGGCTTGAGATGCGTGTCCACGCGGTCGACGATCAGGTCGGTGACCAATTGCCACTTGTCGCGCAGCAGATCCTTCAGGTTCGTGCGCGCGCCGAACACGTTGACGACGAACACGCTGCCGACCGCGGCCAGCATCATCAGCGCAAGGCCGATGGACAGGAATCCAGCCAGCGAAATCTTCCGTTGCCGTTCCTCGATCGGTGGCGGGAGTGGCGAGAGATGGTGGCCATGTTCCGGCTGGGTCATCGCGCGGCGCTCACATCAGCCTATAGACGGCCATGGGCTCCTCGCGGCCGCGAAGCTGGATGCGGCCCAGGCCGGCCGCGGTGACCTCTTCGCCGATGCCTTCCAGGGTGTCCCCGCTGACCAGGATCACCACGTCGGACTCGCCGTCAACGTCCTTGCCCGCCTGCTCGATGCGCTGGGCGACGTTCACCGCGTCGCCCACGGCCGTGTAGTTGATGCGGCCTTCGAAGCCGATATTGCCGACGACGACTTTGCCCGTGTGGATGCCGATGCGCATCCGGATCGGCTGCAGGCCGCACGAGACCCGCTGTTCATTGTAGTCGCCCATCCGCAACTCGATCTCCTTCGCCGCCAAATAGGCGCGGCGTGCGTGATCGTGTTGCTCGACAGGCGCGCTCCAGAACGACATGACGCAGTCGCCGATATATTTGTCGATGGTGCCGTCATGCCGCTCGATGGAGCCGCCGACCAGGGCGAAATGTTCGTTGAGCAGCACGGCCACGTCCTGGGCCGACATGTGCTCGGCCAAGGTGGAGAATCCAACGATGTCGGTGAACATGACGGTCAAAAGGCGCTCGTCCGTGCCCGCATCATGGCCGCCCTGCATCTTCAGCAGCCGATCGACCAGCGCGCGGGGGATATAGGTCTGAAACCAGCGCAACGCGCCCACCATGGCGTTGAAGGCGCCGGCCGCGTCATCCAGTTCGCGCACCCGGTTGCGCGGCAAGGGCGGCATGTCGTCCAGCTTCAGATCGCGAATGCGCGCTGCGTAGTTGGATATCTCGCGGATAGGGCGGGCCAGGCGCCGGCCCAGCATGACGGTGACGATAATCGAAATGGCTAGCACGCCTACACCGATGCCCGCCATGTACCAATAGCGTTGCACTTCGTGGCCCATGGTGCGGCCGGGACTGTAGCTCCCGACGATCCAGGGCGGTTCTCCGAAGCGCGTGACGCGCCGGTAGATATAAACTTAGTAGTCGCCGCCCAGGACGATCGGCACGTCATCCACGACGACGTAATGCGCCTCCGCGTTCTTCAGGGGCGCGCTGAGTCGCGAACGCCGGTCCTGGTCCCAGATCCGCGCCAGGATCGGATTGCCGGCTTCGGCCAAGGTCGGCAGCGGATTTGCCGCCGAATAGGCGAACTTGCCGGTGCTCATCGTCGGTTCGGCCAGAACGTGATCGCGGCCGTAGAGGATGAAGGCATCGATGTCGAGGTCGTCCGAAAGCCGCGCCAAGTAGGACGACATCTCGTTGACCGTAAGCGCCGGGATGAAGGCGCCCATGAACTGTCCCTCCGCGCGGATGGGTTGCCGGTAGCTGACGATCGTCTCGTGGATGGCGACACTGAAGAACGGAGGCGACCATTGGGCGCTTGCGCCATTGCTCATCGCGGCCATCGCGGCGGCGATCTCGGGCCGGCTGCTCCAATCCTCGACGAAGACTTCGTCGCTGTTCCGCAGCACGCGGATGATCCTTTAGTCCGGCGCGACATAGGCCATTGCCGCGACTTGAGGCAAGGCGGCCAAAGACATGCGCATCGCCTCGGCCAGTCGCGCGGGATTCTCTAGAACGTCCGGATGGTGACCTGCCCAATCGGCCAGGAACGCCGCTTGTGATTCCACCGGACCCAAATGGCGGTCGAGTCGCTCGTTAACCGCGCCGACTCTCGTATCCGCGCGGTCGCGGAGCTGCATCGCGAGATTGCGTCCGCCGTAAATGATTCCGATGGCCAGCACGCTGCCGACGGCGATGGCCATCATCAAGATCGAAAGGCGGCGTGCTCTCATGGGGCGCCGATCCTACTCCAGCCCCGGGGAGGGAAGGCGCAAATAAAAACCGTCGGCGTTGGCGCGCCGGCGCCTTGGAGAAGGCTAAGCGCGTTACTCGCGCCGCAGCGGGGCGGACCAGCCCGGATCGCTGTGCTTTTTCCAGTAAAGCTGGCGCAGACGGGTGGTGACCGGGCCGGGTGCGCCGTCGCCGATGTTCTTGCCGTCCAATTTCACGATCGGAATGACGCCGCCGGCCGTGGAGGTGACCAGGATCTCGTCCGCGCCGCGGAACGCAGCCTCGGTCAACGTGCCGGCCTCGGCCGTGACGTTCAGCTCCTTGCACAAATCCAGCACGGTCTGGCGGGTGATGCCTTCCAGCACGCCGCGGGTGGGCGTGGTCCATTTTCCGCCGTGCAGCGCGACGATGTTATAGCCGGGCGCTTCGGTGATGTTGCCTCCCATGTCCTTCAGCACCACGAAGTTCGCATCGTGCTCGTAGGCTTCGAACAGGCTCATTTCCATGTCGAGCCAGTGATAGTTCTTGATCGTGGGATCGACTGATTCAGGCGGGATACGCGGAATGCTGCTGACATGTATGTGCAAGCCGCGCGTCGTCGAGGCCGGTGAGGGTGACGCATTTGTGCAGCGTCTTCTCCAACTCGTCCTTGTCGAAGGGCAGTTGCATGCGCAGCTTGGCCACGCCCTTGAGGAAGCGGTCCAGGTGCTTTTCCAGCCGGAAGAAGCGGCCCTTCCAGACATGGGCCACGTCATAGGTGCAGTCCGAGCGGATCATCCCCCAGTCCAGGATCGAGATCTTAGCGTCGGCGATCGGGACGTATTCGCCGCTCATGTAGGCCGCGCCGCCGCTGAAGTCGGGCGCTGTCTTCGTCTGTTCGGTGGCCATGTGCTTCCTCCCGCAAGATCGTTCGAAACCGGCGAAATCGCTCGAAGAGTGCGGCCGTCCGGGCCGGGCGGTCAAGGTGCGCCCGGTCCCGATGGAGGGGCGGCCAAGGCCCGGCTATGCTGCGCCGCGAAGGAGCGAAGATGGCCGCCACGTCCCGATCGCCCGATGTGCTGCTGACGACCGAGGAAATGGCGCGCGCCGACCGTGCCGCGATCGAATCCGGCGTGTCCGGCGAGACGCTGATGGAAAACGCGGGCGCGGCCGTGGCGCGGGAGATCGCCCTGCGCTGGTCCGCGCGTCCCACGGTCGTCCTGTGCGGACCGGGCAACAACGGCGGTGACGGCTATGTGACGGCGCGGCTGCTGGCGCAGATGGGGTGGCCCGTGATGGTGGCGTCCGCCGTCCCGCCCGATCGGATGAAGGGCGATGCCGCCCGCCATGCCGCGCTCTGGCGCGAGAACACGGTTCCAATTGCGCCCGAAGTGCTCGATGGCAAGGCGCTGGTGGTGGACGCGCTGTTCGGAGCAGGGTTGGCGCGGCCCCTCGAAGGCGCGTTGGAGGCAACCCTCGAAGCCGCGCAGGCGCGTGGCATGACCATCGTGGGCGTGGACGTTCCCAGCGGCGTCGATGGGAACAGCGGCGCCCTCCTGGGATTCGCGCCGCAATGCCATCTCACTGTCACATTCTTCCGTAAGAAACCTGGGCATCTGCTTCTTCCAGGGCGAATTTTGGCGGGCGAGACCGTGGTGGCGAATATCGGCATTCCCGAATCCGTTTTGGATGGGATCGCGCCGCGCCTATGGCGCAACGGTCCCGCGCTGTGGACCCTGCCGCGTCCCTCGCTGACGGATCACAAATATGCCCGCGGCCACGCCGTGATCCTGGGCGGGGCACACATGACGGGCGCGGCGCGGCTCGCGGCGCGGGCTGCCTTGCGCGGCGGCGTGGGTCTCGTGACCATCGCTGCGCCGGACGAGGGCTTCGCGATCTATGCCAGGGGCGAGCCTGGGGTGCTGGTCGAACGGCGGGACGGGGCGGAGCAGTTCGAGGCCGCCATCGCTGACCCTCGGCGCAATGCGGTGTTGGTCGGACCGGGGGCGGGTGTGGGGATGAACACGCGCGCGGCCGCCATCGCGGCCCTGCGGGCCCAAAAAAGCGTCGTGCTGGATGCGGACGCCATCACATCGTTCGCCGACGATCCCGGCGCGCTTTTCGCGCGTATTGCTTCGCCTTGCCTGCTGACGCCTCATGAGGGCGAGTTCGCGCGGCTGTTCAATGTCGCCGGCGATAAAGTCGCCCGTACCCGCGCGGCGGCGGCGCAAAGCGGGGCCACGGTCTTGCTCAAAGGCGCCGACACGGTGATCGCGGCGCCGAACGGGTGCGCGGTGATCAATGCCAACGCGCCGGCAGACCTCGCGACCGCCGGGGCCGGCGATGTGCTGGCCGGCTTTGCTTTGGCCTTGATGGCCCAAGGGATGGACGCGTTCGAGGCGGGTGCGGCGGCCGCGTGGTTGCACGGCGAGGCTGGGGCTGTTGTCGGTCCGGGCCTGATCGCGGAGGATTTGCCTGAAGCCTTGCCGGGGGTTTACCGGCGTGTGTTCTCGACGGATATCCAATGAGTGAAATGCGTGCCGCGGCGTCCGCCTTTGTCGAAAAGGCGCTGGGCCGGTTGAAAAACGCCTGGCGCGACGTGGCGGGACCGTCAGCCATCGGTGCCGCGCCCGTGCGCCCGTTGCGACCGGACCTGCCCGCCGAGGACGGTCAGCGGGTGCGCGAGCAGATGCGGGCGTGTCTGGAGGCCGTGGGCGGCGAGGTGTCTGCCCGTGCGCGCGCGGCTGAGCTGGGGCGCAGCTACTTGTCGCTCAACGAGACGGGCCGTATGCGCTTCCTCCGCCTTCTGGCCGAGGATTTCGATACAGACGGCGATGCCGTCGATGCCGCCATCGGCCGCGTGCAGGCGGCCCGCGACCCTGAAGCGCGCCGAAAGGCGGAGCAGGGGCTGCGCCGTGCGCTCGACGCCCCGCGCCTGCGTCTTCTGACTCAATTCAATGCCTTGAGCGAAGGCGTGAAGTTTCTGGTCGACATGCGCGCGGAGCTTTTGCATCTCCTGCGCACCGAGCGCGATTCGACGCTCGCATCGCTCGACGTGGACCTGCGTGGGCTTCTGGCGTCTTGGTTCGACATCGGCTTTCTCGAACTGCGCCGGATCACATGGTCGTCGCCCGCGGCGCTGCTGGAGAAGCTGGCGGCCTATGAGGCCGTTCACGCGATCCAAAGTTGGCAGGATTTGAAACACCGGCTCGATTCCGACCGGCGCTGTTTCGCCTTCTTCCACCCGCGCATGCCGGACGAGCCGCTGATCTTCGTCGAAGTGGCGCTGGTCAACGGCTTGGCGGGTGACGTGGGTGTACTGCTGGATGAAACCTTGCCCTCGGCTGACGCGCGCCGAGCGGACACGGCGATCTTCTATTCGATCTCGAACGCCCAGGCTGGTCTGGCCGGCATCAGCTTCGGCAATTTCCTGATTAAGCGTGTCGTCGACCAACTGCGCGTCGAGTTCCCCCAACTCCGCACCTTCTCCACCCTGTCCCCGATCCCGGGTTTCCGCCGCTGGCTCGATGGCGCGGGCGAGGGGGCGCTGGCGATCTTCGGTGCGGGTGATTGGGCAGCGCTCCATGCGTTGCCGGCGCGCGTCGACGACGTTCAGGGGCTTCGCGCGCTCCTGGCCACACCGGACTGGCAGGACGATTCGCGCGTCGCGGACGCTCTCAAGGGGCCGCTCACCCGGCTCTGTGGACAGTATCTATTGGAGGCGCGGCGTCCGCGCGGTGGTGCGCTCGACCGGGTGGCGCATTTCCATTTGTCGAATGGCGCGCGTGTCGAACGGATCAATTGGATGGGCGACCGCTCGCCCAAAGGCCTCAAGGATTCCGCCGCCATGATGGTCAACTATCTGTACGACCTGGACGATATCGAGGCCAATCACGAGGCCTATACGACCCATGGCCAGATTGCTGCTTCTCCTGCGGTCTTGGCGCTGCTTCGACCGGAACGCATTGGAACTTAAGGGCTTTTACTCATCCCCAGAACTGTCAGTCGATCTTGTTGCGGATTTTGAGGATATCGTTATAAATATCCGTACTAGCTTGATTTATTTGGTTTCGCTGCGGTTATAGGGGAACGCGGCATCGCTCCCATCTCGCGCCAAATGAGCAGCCTGCTTTTCAAGCGCGGCGAGCAGCTTGAGTATATCAAGCGCGCATCACAGTTCCGCCGCGTGTTGACCGATCGTACGGTCGAGACCGCTGAGGTCATGTCGGTGCACACCGACCAGCTTGGCATCCCCCACGTCCGCTACCAGGTCGACTTCCTGCGTCCGAACCGTCAGCGCTATGTCGAGGGTACGCGGGTGCTTGCCGCTCGTTCATTCTTCGACCTGTATCAGGAGCGCGTCGGCGCCTGAGGCCCGGCTCGCCCATTTTCTCCATCGCCATCGTCTTTGAAGCCGCTCGCTTGGGGCGCTAGGCTCGTCTTCCATCGTCGGAGGGCGGGATGAACGATCTGTTCGCGGAACTCGGTTTGCGCCGGGTCATCAATGGCACGGGCTATGCGACTGTTCTTGGCGCGAGCCCGGTCAGCGACGAGGTCATCGCGGCCGTCGCTGGAATCCTGACTCAGAATGTCGAGATGATCGACCTGCAGCGCGCGGCGTCGGAGGCCATCGCGGCCGCCACGGGCGCGGAAGCCGGCTGCGTCACGGCCTGCGCGGCATCCGGTATCGCGGTTGGTATCGCGGCCGCCATCACGGGCGACGATCTGGCCCATATCGAGGCGCTGCCGGACGGCGCCGGGGCGAAGAACGAGGTGATCATCCAGAAGGCGCATTGCATCGATTATAGCGGCAACGTGACGCAGATGATCCGCATCGCGGGCGCCAAGCCCGTGGAGATCGGCTCGGTGAACGGCGCTGGGACCTACCACCTGGAAGGCGCCATCGGGCCGCACACGGCGGCGGGACTGTTCGTGGTCTCCGCCCAGGCGCCTCAGGGCAGCTTTATCGAGCTCAAGGATTTCGTGCGCGCCTGCCATGCCGAAGGCGTGCCGGTGATTGTCGATGCCGCGACGGATTATGACCTGCGTCCGTTCATCGAGGCGGGCGCGGATTTGGTGGTCTGGAGTGGCCACAAGCGGTTGGGTGGCCTGACCGCGGGCGTCGTGGCGGGCAAGCGCGATCTCGTGCGCGCTGCCTATATGCAGGAGCGCGGCATCGGGCGCGCCATGAAGGTGGGCAAGGAAGGCGTGGTCGGCGTGATCGCCGCGTTGAAGCGCATGGGCGGCGAGGATCAGGCGGCGCGCACGGCGCGCGAGAGCGCGCGTATCCGCATGGCCGTCGAGCGGCTGTCGAAGCTGACCGGTTTCGCCGCCGAGGCCGCGCCGGACCTGACCGGGAAGCCGTTGCATCGCGCGCGCATCCGCATCGACGCGGCCAAAGCCGGTATCTCCGCTCACGCGCTCAGTCAACGCTTGGCGGCTGGCGATCCCACCATCAAGCTCGACGACTATGAGGCGGGATTGGGCGTGCTCGTCATTGAACCCACCTGCCTGTCGGACAAGGACATGGAAACGATCTGCGCCCGCATCGCGGAGATCGTGAAGGCGCCGGGGCAGGCCGCTTTGGAGCCGCCCAAGGATAGTCTCGACGACCGGCGCAACCGGGCTTTGCTGGCCTGGCCGCGCCGCCGTCCTGGAAAGTAGGAAGGAAAGACGATGGCTGACGCCGTTCCCCTTCGCCGTTCCCGCCGCGCGCCGCAGGCGGACACGCTTCGCGCTTTGCGCGAATTGGAGCGTAAGGTCCTGTGGCTTTCGAGCTGGACCATTCACCACGCCAACCATCTGCGCGCGAGCCGCGACGGACTTAAGGTCGGCGGTCACCAAGCCTCTAGCGCTTCGGTCGTCACCCTGTTGACCGCGCTGTTCTTCCACGCGATGCGGTCCGAGGACCGCATCGCGGTCAAGCCGCACGCCAGCCCGGTCTTCCACGCGATCCAATATTTGCTGGGCAACCAAAGCCGCGAGAATCTCGTCAACTTCCGCGCCCTGGGCGGTGCGCAGTCCTATCCCTCGCGCACCAAGGACGTGGACGACGTGGATTTCTCCACCGGCTCCGTCGGTCTCGGCGTGGCGGCCACGCTGTTCGGTTCGCTGGTGCAGGACTATGTCCGCTTGCACGGATTCTCTGACCGGCCGGCGGGCCGCATGGTCGCCATCATGGGCGACGCCGAGTTGGACGAAGGCAACATCTACGAGGCGCTGCTCGAAGGCTGGAAGCACGACGTCCGTAATCTGTGGTGGATCGTCGACTACAACCGGCAGAGCCTGGACAGCGTCGTCTCCGACCATCTGTTCCAGAAGATCAAGGACTTCTTCCAAGCCGTGGGCTGGAAGGTGGTCATGCTCAAATACGGCAAGCGGCTCGAGGCCGCCTTCGCGCGGCCGGGCGGCGAGGCGCTGCGGCGCTGGATCGACGAGTGCTCGAACGATCTCTATTCCGCGCTGACCTACAAGGGTGGCAAGGCATGGCGCGAGCACCTGAGCGCTGACCTGGGCGGTACGCGCTTCGGCCGCCAGTTACTCGACGAGCATGACGACGACCAACTCCATGTGCTGATGACGAACCTAGCCGGTCACGACATGGAAGCCGTGCTCGAGGCTTTCGACGCGGTCGACTCCGATGTGCCGCACTGCTTCATCGCCTACACGGTGAAGGGTTTTGGCCTGCCGTTCGCGGGCCATAAGGACAACCATGCCGGGTTGATGAATCTGGAGCAGATGGCGAAGCTGAAGAGCGCCATGGGCGTCGCCGACGGCGCGGAGTGGGACCGCTTCGCCGGCCTGTCGCTGCCGGTCGAGACGCTGGAGGCGTTCCTGAAGGAGACGCCTTTCGCCCAGCGCGCGCCGAAGCGCGTGGTGGATGCGATTCCCGTCCCCGCCGAGTTCCCCGTGCCCGAGGGCGCCCGCCAATCGACCCAGGAAGCCTTCGGCCGCATCCTCAACGAACTAGGCAAAGGCGATTCGGCGCTGGCGTCGCGCATCGTGACCACCTCGCCCGACGTCACCGTCTCGACCAACCTGGGCGGCTGGGTGAACCAGCGCGCGATCTTCAACCGTGCCGACCGCGCCGACGTTTTCCGCGACGAGAAGGTGATCTCGGCCCAACGCTGGGCCATGCACCGCGAAGGCCAGCACATGGAGCTGTTCGACGCGCGTCTGCTACCCATCGGCACGGTCTACGATCCGTTTATCGCGCGCGGTCTCGATGCGCTGAACTATGCTTGCTATCAGGACGCGCGCTTCATGCTGGTGGCGACGCCATCGGGCATCACGCTGGCGCCTGAAGGCGGCGCGCACCAGTCGATCATCCAGCCTTTGATTGGCATGGGCCAACCGGGCCTAACGTCCTATGAGCCTGCCTATGCGGACGAGTTGGCGGCCATCATGGCGTGGTCGTTCCGGCACATGCAGGCTGAGAAGGGGGGCTCGGTCTATCTGCGCCTGTCGACCCGGCCGCTCGAACAGATCAAGCGGCAGCCCGATGCTGGCTGGCGCGAAGCCGTGGTGGCGGGCGGTTATTGGGCCATTCCGCCGGCGCCGGGTACCGAAATCGCCATCGCCTATTGCGGTGCGGTCGCGCCCGAGGTGTTGGCCGCCCATGCCCAGATCGCCGAGGACGTGCCGGGCGCCGGACTGCTGGCTGTCACATCGCCCGACCGGCTCCACGCGGATTGGCTCGAAGCGCAACGGACAGGCCGGAGCGATAGCCATGCTGAACGTCTGCTGGGCACACTTGCCCCGGCGGCGGGGATCATCACCATTCTGGACGGTCATCCGGCGACGTTGTCTTGGCTCGGCTCCGTCGACCGGCATCGAGTCCGCTCGCTGGGCGTCGAAAAGTTCGGCCAGTCGGGAGATATCCCCGATCTCTACCGGACCTATGGCATCGACACCGATGCCATCGTCGATGCCGCCGCCGGTCTTCTACTGGCTTAGCGAGGCAAAGGCTCGCGGTTGGCGCGTTCCAGCACGCGCCGCACCATGCCCCAGAACGCGGTCCAATTGCCGGCCAGTCCGGCCAGGCGCACGGCCTGCCAGGTGCGATAGCGGCGGATGCGCAGATTGGGCTGGCCCAGCAGGAACAGCGCGAGCGAGCGGGCGGGGTGGCTGACCTTCCGGCGCGTATGGTCGTTGTGCATGATCACGAAATCTTCGAAGGAGCAGGGCGCGAGCTTGAGAGCGCCGGCTGCGGAAGCATCCCGCAACAACTGGACACCGACATCCGTGCGGGCGACCGCCACATTCACGCCCGGCGCTTCGCGGAAAATGCGTTTGCCGTTCTCGATCATCCAGCCGTCCGGGACCGCCACGTCGGCCTGCTCGCCGATGGCGTCGGGGCAGATCTTGCAGCGAAACTGCAGATCGTAGGTCCAGGGCTTGCCCTTTTCGTACCAGGTTTCCTCGTAACTCATGTTGAAGGCGCGACCATCCCTGGCTGCGACGCGCGTTGGACCGGGCCAGCCTTCCCCGCGCCAGCGGAACAGCGCGATGTCCTTGCGGGGCACACCGTGATAGGCGGCAATTTTCTCTGCCGTCTGAAGGTTTGCTTCGCCGCCGCAGAAGATAGTGAGCAAGTATGGGATTTGACGGGACACCCGTGGATCGACGCGGCCCAGGGCGCGGATCGCGGCGACGTCGCAAGGCTTGCCGATCACCGCGAAGCGCGTGCCCTCGTCTAAAAGGCGCATGACGTGCCGCAGGGGCGACGTGGTGGCGTAGCGCGATTGGGCGCCTGAGACGACGTCCTGCGCTGTATCGCTGACCAGCGAATCCGTCGTGATCGGATCGGATGTCGAAGCGCGCACGTGGACGATGGCTTCGACCTTGCCGCTGTCGAGCAGATAGGCGCCCAACGCGGTCAACGTGCCGCCGGCTGCGGCCTTTTGGCGCACGGCGTCGCTCGCGGCCCAGCTTCTCTGGAGACTTAGCAGGGGCCCCCATTTGTGGTGCATAGGATGCCCCTTCGGTGCGTCAGGGCCGGTGACGCCGGCGCCCGGGCAGACGGCCAGGATGCGGCCGAGCAGGGCGGGCTCCAGCTTCGTTTTCACCCTGGGGCGCAGATGTCCGGTGACCGAGACCGCCATCTCCACACGGTCGCGCCCGGCCATGCTTTCGCACAGGCCGCAGCTCGTACAAAGCCCATAGCGGACGACCGTTTCCAGATCGCGGACTTTGGACACGGGCGGACCTCTGGGAAATAAGGAGGGTGGGGTGGCCGTCCGGTTGCGCCGCCATTTCCTATGATATAGAGAAACGGCCCTGTTCCAAGCGGGATTTCGTCGTGGCCCGACCGACCAAACGCGGGCGTGGTGGAATTGGTAGACACGCAGGATTTAGGTTCCTGTGACCTTGCGTCGTGGGGGTTCAAGTCCCTCCGCCCGCACCACCTGATTGGAACGGCGCCTGTGAACGCGATGCGGCAGGCGTATTCCCTTAACGTGCGGAGATTGCCATGCAGGTGACCGAGACCTTGTCCGAAGGGCTGAAGCGCGGCTTCAAGATCGTGCTGCCGGCCAAGGACATTGATCGTAAGGTCGAGGACAAGTTGCGGGAATATGGCGCCTCCGCGCGCATTCCCGGTTTCCGTCCCGGCAAGGCGCCGCTGTCGCTCCTCAAGACCCGTTTCGGCGAAGCCATGCGCGGCGAGGTCCTGCAGGAGGCCGTGAACGAAGGCTCCCATCAGGCCATCCACGAGCGCGGCCTGCGCCCCGCGATTCAACCTAAGATCGACATCACCTCGGCCGATGCCGGCGCTGATCTGGCTTTCACCATCGAGGTCGAGGTTCTGCCCGAGATCACGCCGATGGATTTCAAGTCCATCGAGCTTGAGCGGTTGGACATCCAGGTTCAGGACAAGGACATCGACGAGGAAGTGGCGCGCCGCGCCGAGATGGTGAAGCGCACCGAGCCCGTCAAGGAGGCGCGCCCGGCCAAGTCCGGCGATGTCGTCGTTATCGATTTCGAGGGCAAAGTCGATGACAAGCCGCTTCCAGGCGGCAAGGGCGACGGGTTTTACCTGGAGCTGGGCAGCAGCCGATTTATTCCCGGCTTTGAGGATCAGTTGGTCGGCGCCTCGGCGGGCGAGAAGCGCGTCGTGAACGTCAAGTTCCCGGACGAATACCAGAACAAGGAAATTCAGGGCAAGGACGCGGTTTTCGACGTCACCGTGAAGGAAGTGCGCGAGTCGATCGCGGCCGCGATCGACGACGAACTGGCCAAGCAGTTCGGTTTGGAGAACCTGGCCGCGCTGAAGGCGTCCGTGAAAAGCGAGCTGGAGAACGGCTACAACACCGTCGCGCGCTCACGCGCGAAGCGTCTGTTGTTCGATAAGCTGTCCGACGGCCACGACTTCCCGCTGCCGCCGGGCATGGTGGATGCTGAGTTCGAAGGCATCTGGCGCCAGGTACAGGAAGACAAAGAGCAGGGCCGCCTCGATGCCGAGGATGCCAAGAAGAGCGAGGACGACCTCAAGGCCGACTACCGCAAGATCGCAGAGCGCCGAATCCGGCTTGGCCTCCTCTTGTCCGACCTGGGTCGCAAGAACAATATCTCCGTCACGCCCGAGGAGACGAACCGGGCGCTCATCGCCGAGGCGCGTCGCCATCCGGGCAACGAGCGGCAGGTGATGGAGTTCTACAGCCAGAACCAGGCCGCGGCCGAAGCGCTGCGCGCGCCCATCCTCGAGGATAAGGTCGTTGACTACATCCTTGAATTGGCCAAGGTGACGAAGAAGCCGATGACCAGCGACGAGTTCAAGTCGATGGTCGAGGCGGAAGCTGCCGCGGCCGGAGCGGCGGGCGCCAATGCGACGACGGCCGAAAACGAGCTGGCGGATGGCGAGAAGGCGAAGAAGCCCGCCAAGCGCGCGGCCAAGAAGACCCAGGACTGAGAAGCGGATCGAGGCGAGGGAAAGCGGAAATGAACGAGATCACCGCCAACATGCTGGTTCCCATGGTCGTCGAACAGACGAACCGTGGCGAGCGCGCCTATGACATCTATTCCCGGCTTCTTAAGGAACGCATCATCTTCATGTCGGGGCCAGTGAACGATGCGGTCTCGACGCTGATTTGCGCTCAGCTCCTGTTCCTGGAGTCCGAGAACCCGACCAAGGACATCTCGCTCTATATCAACTCCCCGGGCGGCGTGGTCACTTCGGGCCTCGCGATCTACGACACGATGCAATACATCCGCCCGCAGGTGATGACCCTGTGCATCGGTCAGGCCGCGTCCATGGGCGCGCTTTTGCTGACCGCCGGCGCGAAGGGCAAGCGTTTTTCGCTGCCCAATTCGCGGATCATGGTTCACCAGCCTTCGGGCGGGTTCCAGGGGCAGGCCACGGACATCGAAATCCATGCGCGCGAAATCCTGACACTGCGTGCCCGCTTGAACGAGATCTTCGTCAAGCACACGGGGCAGGACGTCTCGGCCATCGAAGAGGCCATGGAGCGTGACCGCTTCCTGTCGCCTGAAGAGGCCAAGGGCTTCGGCATCGTCGACGAAGTGGTCGACCGCCGTCCGGCCGGGCTGGATCAGGCAGCCGACGAGGTCAAGAAGACCTGATCTCGTCTGGGGCGTCAGGCGTACATAATATATCCGCGGCGGCTCCCGTTTCGGGTCCGCGCCGGAGCCTGTCCGGCCCCCATTTTTCATCCTAGACCTTACGGTATAGGCTTGTGTGGTGGCGGCCCCCATGCGTAAATGAATGGGTTTAGGATCGGCAAGACTACTATATCTAGTCGGGGCGTAGAATGAACAAGGCTAGCGGCGGCGATTCGAAGAACACGCTTTATTGCTCCTTTTGCGGCAAGAGCCAGCATGAGGTGCGGAAGCTTATCGCCGGTCCCACGGTGTTCATTTGCGACGAGTGCGTCGAACTCTGCATGGACATCATCCGTGAAGAGCACAAGACGACCTTCGTGAAGTCGCGCGATGGCGTGCCGACCCCGCGGGAAATCTGCAAGGTTCTCGACGACTACGTGATCGGCCAGAGTCATGCCAAGCGCGTGCTGTCGGTGGCCGTTCACAACCATTACAAGCGCCTGGCCCACGGCCAGAAGGCCAGTGACGTGGAATTGGCCAAATCGAACATCCTCTTGGTCGGTCCCACGGGCTGCGGCAAGACGCTCTTGGCCCAGACCTTGGCTCGCATCATCGACGTGCCGTTCACCATGGCCGACGCCACGACGCTGACCGAGGCGGGCTATGTCGGCGAGGATGTCGAGAACATCATCCTGAAACTGCTGCAGGCGGCCGATTACAACGTCGAGCGCGCCCAACGCGGCATCGTCTATATCGACGAGGTCGACAAGATCTCGCGCAAGTCCGACAACCCTTCGATCACCCGTGACGTATCGGGCGAGGGTGTGCAGCAGGCGCTGCTGAAGATCATGGAAGGCACGATCGCCTCCGTGCCGCCCCAAGGCGGCCGCAAGCATCCGCAGCAGGAGTTCTTGCAGGTCGACACGACGAATATCCTGTTCATCTGCGGCGGCGCGTTTTCAGGCTTGGAGAAGATCATCGCCGGCCGCGGCCGGGGCACTTCGATCGGCTTCGGCGCCGACGTGCGGGGGCCGGACGAGCGCGGCGCGGGCGAAATCCTGCGCGACGTGGAGCCCGAGGATCTACTGAAGTTCGGCCTGATCCCGGAGTTCATCGGCCGCCTGCCGGTCATCGCCACGCTGGAAGATCTGAATCAGCAGGCTTTGGTCGACATTCTGACCAAGCCCAAGAATGCCCTGGTCAAGCAGTACCAGCGCTTGTTCGAGATGGAAGGCGTCAAGCTGGCCTTCACCGACGACGCGCTCCAGGCCGTGGCGCGCAAGGCGATCGCGCGCAAGACCGGCGCGCGTGGTTTGCGCTCGATCCTGGAGAGCATTCTGCTGGAATCCATGTTCGACCTGCCCGCCTACGAGGGCGTGGAGGAAATCGTCCTTAACCGAGAGGTCGTCGAGGGGCGGATCAAGCCTCTGCAGATTTATGCCGATCGTGTCGGGGACGTCGGCACCAGTGCTTGAGGGCCGCCCCCTTGATCCTCAGGGCGTGCGGGACCACCTAAGTTAAAGTTCTGCGGCGGGGTTTCCCTGCCGTTCCGGCCGGCGCCAGCCGGTCTCAAGCCAAGG
>JAPLOM010000045.1:0-806 GCA_026400755.1 Alphaproteobacteria bacterium | reverse complement strand
CCTCTATCCGGTGCTCCCCCTCAGGGACATCGTGGTCTTCCCCCACATGATTGTTCCGCTCTTCGTCGGACGCGAGAAGTCCGTGCGCGCTCTCGAAGACGTGATGAAGGATGATAAGCAGATCCTCCTGGTGACGCAGAAGAACGCGGCGCAGGACGATCCGACGCCGGCCGACATCTATTCCGTCGGCACGATCGGCACGGTGCTTCAACTCCTCAAGTTGCCCGATGGGACGGTGAAGGTCCTGGTCGAGGGTTCCAAGCGCGCGCTCATCCTGCGCTACGCAGAGAACACCGATTTCTTCCAGGCGTATGCCGAGCCGGTCGATGAGAAAGAAGGCGACAACCGCGAGATCGAGGCGCTGGGCCGTTCCGTCGTCAGCCAGTTCGAGCAGTATGTAAAGCTCAACCGTAAGATCCCGCCCGAGGTCTTGGTGTCGGTCAATCAGATCGACAATCCGTCCAAGCTGGCGGACACGGTTTCTTCGCACCTGACGCTCAAGATTGCCGAGAAGCAGGAGTTGCTCGAGGCGCTTTCCGCGCAGGAACGGCTGGAGAAGATCTACGCCTTCATGGAAGGCGAGATCGGTGTGTTGCAGGTGGAAAAGCGCATCCGGAACCGCGTGAAGCGGCAGATGGAGAAGACGCAGCGCGAGTACTACCTGAACGAACAACTCAAGGCGATCCAGAAGGAGCTGGGCGAAGGCGAAGACGGCAAGGACGAAGTCGCCGAGATCGAAGAGCGGGTCAAGAAGACGAAGCTCTCGAAGGAAGCGCGCGAAAAGGCCATGGGGGAGATCAAGAAGC
>JAPLOM010000080.1:2183-54820 GCA_026400755.1 Alphaproteobacteria bacterium | reverse complement strand
CGCTTCTGCTGGCCTTCGCCGGCGGCCTCATTCTTAACCTGATGCCCTGCGTGTTTCCGATCCTGTCCATGAAGGCCGTCGGGCTGGTGCGTCTGGCCGACAAGGAGCGCCGCGTGGCGCACGCGCACGGCCTGATCTTCGGTGCGGGCGTCATCGTCTCCTTTGCCGTGCTGGCGGGCGTCTTGATCGCGCTGCGCTCGGGTGGCGCCGCGGTCGGTTGGGGCTTCCAGCTTCAGGCGCCGTGGTTCGTTCTGTTCCTGTCCTACCTGATGTTCGCGCTGGGGTTGAACCTGTCCGGCATCTTCCGGATCGGCGGTGGTTTCGTGGGTGCGGGCGGCGCGCTGGCCGCGAAACCCGGCAAGACGGGCGCGTTCTTCACCGGCGTATTGGCCGTGCTGGTGGCCACGCCTTGTACCGCGCCGTTCATGGGCGTGGCCCTCGGTTTCGCGCTGGCGCAACCGGCGCTGCCCGCGCTCGCGGTGTTCCTGGCGCTCGGCGCGGGCATGGCGGCGCCCTATGTCCTGCTCAGCCTGTCGCCCGCGCTGCTGCGCCGCCTGCCGAAGCCGGGTCCCTGGATGGAGCGCTTTCGGCAACTTCTCGCTTTCCCAATGTACGCGACCGCCGCATGGCTCGTCTGGGTGCTGGCCCAGCAAAGCCCGGTCAGCGGCATCGCACTGGCACTCGGTGGCTTCATCCTGATCGGTTTCGCGGTCTGGCTGGTGCGCCAGATGGACGGCAGCCGCCATGCATGGCGCGCGGCTTACGCCGTGTTGGCGGCGGTCGCGCTTGGCGGTGCGTTGTCGACATTGCATTTTGTGGAAGCATCGGCGGCGCCGTCGCCTGTCGGGCGCGCGGTGTCCATGGCGGACGCTGAACCTTGGAGTGCGGCCCGAGTAGAGGCTCTGCGCGCCGAGGGGCGGCCGGTGCTGGTGAATTTCACTGCGGCCTGGTGCATCACCTGCCTTGTGAATGAAAAGGCGGCGTTGAGCACGGGCTCCGTGCAAAATATCTTGAAATCGAAGAACATCGCCTATCTCAAGGGTGATTGGACGCGCCAAGATTTGGCCATCACGGCGGCCCTGGCGTCGTTCGGACGCAGCGGCGTCCCCCTTTACGTGCTTTATCCGCCTGGCGGCGAGCCGATCATCTTGCCCCAGATCCTGACCGAGGGCGGCGTGCTCGAAGAGCTAAATCGCATCTGATGTAGGTGAGAAGGAGAGTGACGATGAACACGCAAAGCATTTTCAAGGCCGGCCTGGCGGCGGGTGTCATGTTCCTCGCCATTGGCTTCACCCAGGCGGGCGCCGCGCCCGCGATCGGGCAACCAGCGCCGGACTTCACAGCGATCGACAGCAACGGCAAGACCGTCAAGCTGTCCGACTACAAGGGCAAGGTTGTCGTTCTGGAGTGGACGAACAACGAATGCCCGTATGTGAAGAAGCATTACGGCAGCAGCAACATGCAGACGCTTCAAAAGGATGCCACCGGCCAAGGCGTCGTTTGGCTGACCGTGATTTCGTCCGCCAAAGGCGAACAGGGTTATGTCGAGTCCGCCGCGGCGCACCAACTTACTGCCAGCCGCTCGGCTTCACCGTCGGCGGTGTTGCTCGATCCCGCAGGCAAGATTGGCCAGGAGTACGGCGCGAAAACGCCGCCGCATATGTACATCGTCGATCCGACCGGCAAGCTGGTCTACATGGGCGGCATCGACGACAAGCCGACCAACAATCCGGCGGACATTCCGAACTCGAAGAACTACGTGCGCGTCGCCCTGGGCGAGGTGATGGCGGGCAAGCCGGTCAGCGAGCCGGTGACGCGCGCCTACGGCTGCACGATCAAGTACCAGTCGTAACACGGTATCGGTTGCCGCCCGCCCGCTGGACATCCAGCGTGGCGGGCGGGATGCCGCCTACATCCGGCGTGCGCGCTTCGCCTTCATCATCGCTTTCCACACCCGTTCGGATGTCGCCGGCATATCGATGTCGCGCACGCCGTAAGGCGCCAGCGCGTCGACGATGGCGTTTACCACGGCCGGCGGTGCGCCTGTGGTGCCGCCTTCGCCCGCGCCCTTAACGCCTAGCGGGTTGTTCGCGCAGGGCACTTCATTGATCTCGATTGTGAAGAACGGCATCTCGTCGGCCCGAGGAATGGCGTAGTCCATGAAACTGCCGGACAATAGCTGTCCGCTCGCGCGGTCATAGGCGCATTGCTCGATCAGGGCCTGACCGACACCTTGCGTGATACCGCCATGGAGTTGTCCGCCGAGGATCAGGGGGTTAATGACCCGGCCCACATCGTTGACCAGCGTGTGGCGTAGCAGCGCAACTTGGCCCGTGGCCGGGTCGATCTCTACCTCCGCGACCTGACAGCCGTTGGGGAAGGTCTGATCTGGCTGATTGTGATCGCCGTGCGCGGAAAGTTCATCGCCTCGCGAGGCGGCGTGGGTGGCCACTTCGTAGAGTCCGACCGACTTGTCCGTCCCTGTAACATGGAAGCGGCCGTCGCTGTATTCGATGTCGCGCGTCGCGGCCTCCAGCATCTCGCCGGCCAGGGTGCGGCCTTTCTCCACCACGGCGCGGGCGGTCAGCACGGTCGCGGTGCCGGACTTGCGCATGGAGCGCGAGGCGGCTGAGCCATAGCCCGCGCGCACCTGGGCGGTGTCGCCAATGACGACCTTCACGTCTTCGAAAGGCAGGCCCAGTTCATCGGCCAGCACCTGGGCGAAAGCCGTCTCATGGCCCTGGCCACTGGGGCCGCTGCCGCCGTAGAGCATCACGCGTCCTGTGGGCTCGACCTTCACCTCGGCGAATTCCGATGGCGCGCCGCCCGCGTTCTCGACGAAGTTGCACAGACCGATGCCGCGCAGCCGTCCGCGCTTTTCCGATTGCGACTTTCGTGCAGAAAACCCTTTCCAATCGGCAGCTTGTAACGCGAGCTCCATATTCCTTTCGAACTCGCCGCTGTCGTAGACCGCGCCGCCTTGGGTGGCGTAGGGCATGGCAGAGGGCGGCACCATGTTGAGGCGGCGCAGCGCGATGCGGTCGCGACCGGTCTCGCGCGCGGCCTCGTCCACCAAACGCTCGAGCGCATGGCTGGCCTCGGCGCGCCCGATGCCGCGATAGGCATAAGCGATGGCCGTGTTGGTGAAGACGCCGCGCAATTCGAAATGGACCGCGCCGAAGCGGTATGCGCCGGTGATGATCGGGCCCATATGCGCGATGGTCGCCATGATGCCGCGCGCGGCGATATAGGCGCCTAGGTTCCAGTCGCTCGACACCTTGAGGCCTATGAAGCGCCCATCCTTGTCGAGCCCCAGGGCACAGCGCAGCGTGTGGCCGCGCGCCTGCACGTCGGTCAGGAAGCTTTCACTCCGGTCGCCCAGCCACTTCACTGGACGGCGCAGGCGGCGCGCGGCCCAGGCGACGACGAGGTTCTCGGGATAGAAATAGCCGCGCGGGCCGAAGCCGCCGCCCACGTCGCCCACGATCACGCGGACGGAGTCCTGCGGCACGCCAAGGGTGTAAGCCAGCGTCTCGCGGAATCGATGGGCGCCCTGGCAACTGGCGTGCAGGGTGAGAGACTTGGTGGCTTCGTCGTAGGCGGCCAGCGCGGCGCGCGGCTCCATGAAGGCCACAACCAACCGCTCGTTGGCCAGCTCCAGCCTCGTGACATGGGCGGCGCGCTTGAAGGCGCCGTCCGCCGCGCCCGCGTCGCCGACTTCCCATTCGAAGCAGGTGTTGTCGGGCAACTCGTCCCACACGCGCGGCGCGCCTTTCGCCAGCGCCATAGCGGCGCTGGGCACGGCACCCAGGATTTCGTAATCGACCTCGACTAAGGCGCCGGCCTCGATGGCGATCTCGGCCGTCTCGGCCACCACCAGGGCTACGCAGTCGCCTGCATAGCGGGCTTTGTCCTTGGCCAGAGCCCAATGCTCGGGTTCGGGCATGCGGCTGCCGTCGCGGTTTTTGAATTCGTAGCGCGGATCGCGCGTCATGGGCGGCAGCGGCTTGACGCCGTCTTTGTCCAGATCTGCGCAGGTGAAGACACCCAGCACACCGGGCAAAGCGCGCGCCGTCTTGATATCGATGCCACGAATGCGTGCGTGAGCGTGGGGCGAACGCACGATATGGGCGTGGGCTTGGCTGGGAAGATTCAGGTCGTCCAGGTAGTTGCCGCGCCCGGTCAGCAGACGCTCGTCCTCAACCCGCCGGATCGGTTGACCAACGAGAGAGACTCTTTTCGCGGGCTTCGTGCGCGCCATCTGCGGGTTTCCTTTAGATTTCTCGTAGGATACGCTTGGCCTTGTGAGTGGTGCGCGGCAGGACGCCGGGCTCGACCACCTCGACGATAGCGCGCACCTGCAGCGCGGCGCGTAGCGCGTCGGTTAGACGCACAGTCAGGTTCATGGGCGAATCGAGCGCGCGCTCAACGCGCAGCTTGATGCCAGTCAGGAAGCCGGCGTGGTCGGACACGTCCTTGTCGAGGACGATCAGGTATTCGCCCGTCGTTCCGGGCGTCGCGCGCACGATTTCCTCGACGGCACTCGGGAAGACATTCACGCCGCGCACGATCAGCATATCGTCCGCGCGGCCACGCACGCCGCCGGCCAGCCGCGCATGGGTACGGCCGCAGGCGCAAGGGGAGGGATCTCGCACCACGACATCGCCGGTCCACCAGCGGATCAGGGGGCAGGCTTCCTTGTCGAGATGCGTCAGGGCCAGAACGCCTGGCGTGCCGTCCGGCACCGGCTGCTCGGTTTCGGGGTCAAGAACCTCCGCGAGCGCGAAATCTTCGGCCAGGTGCGATCCCGCTTTCTCCGCGCACTCCCAAGCGATGGGCTGAAACTCTAGGCTGCCATAAGCGTCGAAGGCTTGGGCGTTCCAACCGCGTTCGATGAGGGCCCGCGTCGCGGGAATGCTGGCGCCCGGTTCGCCGCCAAGCGCGATGCGCGCCACTTTGCTGTCGCGCAGATCCAAACCCATACCACGTGCCACCTCGATCAGATGGACCGCGAAAGAGGGGGTCGCGCAGACGGTGGTGGTGCCGTAATCGAAAATGGTGCGGACCTGCCGTTCCGAATCGACGCTGCCAGCTGGGATGCAGACGGCGCCGATCTTCGTGTAGGAGCCCATGCCGCCCAGCCCGCCGACGAACCAGGACAGGCTGAACAGGCATTGGAACACGTCAGTCTTGCGCACGCCTTGGCTATAGGCCATGCGGGCGTAGAGATCGCTCCAACGATCCAGATCGCGCTGCGTCCAACAGTCGGGCGCGGGCTTGGCCGTGGTGCCCGACGAGAAATGGACACGCACGACAGAGTCTAGCGGCGCGGCCAACTGCGTGCCCCAGGGCGGCGCGTCGTTCACCGCATCGATATAGTTGGCCTTGCGGGTGACGGGCAGGGCGCGCAGATCGTCCAGCGTCTTGAAATCACCCGGCTGCCAGCCCAATCGCTTATGGCGCTCGCTATAAAAGCGGCTGTTGGTGTGGACGTAACCGAGTTGGGCCTTCAACCGCTCAAGCTGATGCGCGGCCAGTTTGTCGCGCGGCCAAGTTTCGCGTGCGTCCCAATAACGTTCGGAATGAGGGCGGGCCTCGTTCACGCGCCACCCTTGCTGGTCTTGATCGCGCGCGCGATCACCACGCGCTGGATTTCCGAGGTGCCTTCGTAGATCTCGGTGATGCGCTGGTCGCGGTAGTAGCGCTCGACCGGCGAGGGCTTCACATAACCGAAGCCGCCCAGGGTTTGCACGGCGGCATCCACGGCCCGGTGCGCGGCCTCGCTGGCATAGAGCTTGGCCATGGCGCCGAGGATTCCGATATCTTCGCCCGCGTCATAGGCGCGCGCGGCTTCGTAGGTCATCATCCGTGCCGCGCTCAGCTCCGTCGCCACGTCGGCCAGGCGGAAGCCGATGCCCTGGTGATCGATGATGGCCTGGCCAAAGGTCTTGCGTTCGGTTGCGTGGCGCGCGGCGGCCTCAAAGGCGGCGATGCCGATGCCGACCGATTGGGCAGCCACGGTCACCCGGCCGACAGACAGCGTCTTGAGCGCAAGGCGCAGGCCGCGCCCTTCGGTGCCGACAATGGCGTTATCCGTGACCGCCGTATCGAGCTTCAGATTGCTAGTGAGCGTGCCGCGCAGCCCCATTTTGTCTTCGTAGAAGTCGATGACGACGCCGGGCTGCTCTTTATCCACCAGGAACGCGGTGACGCCGCGTTTCTCGTCGGAGCGTGCGAAGACGATGTAGTAACGGGCCGCGCCGCCGTTGCCGAGCCAGCATTTTTCACCACGGATGCGCCAATGGCCGTCTTCGCGCACGGCCGACGTCTGGATCGCGGCGATATCCGAGCCCGCACCGCGTTCCGACAGGGCGAAATTGACCGCCACGCCTTCATGCGCCAAGCCGCCCAGGTAGATGCGCTTCTGCAGATCGCTGCCTTCGAGAAGGATGGGAAAGCCGCCAAGCGGCAGGGCCACCACGATGGCCGCCGTGGAGGCGCACCCTTGCGCAACTTCGTCCACGACCGCGCAGAGGGAGGTGAGGCTGGCGCCTTCGCCGCCAAACTGCTTGGGCACGAACATGCCCGCGATCTTGTGCTTTTGCAGAAGCTCGACGCTTTCCACTGGATAGCGCTGGTCTCGGTCGAGGATGGGCGCCAGGGGCGTGAAATGCTGCTCGGTCAACTCGCGCGCCAGATCGCGCCAATAGGCGGCATCGGGGTCGAGGCGAGGTTTCCAGATGATGCTCATGGTCAGATCGGCGACAGGCCGACGGTGATGCCGCCGTCCACGTAGAGGACCTGACCTGTCGTGAAGCCGGCCAAATCCTGTAGGAAATACCCGCAGGCCGCGGCGATCTCCTCCGGCTCGCCCATTCGTCCCAACGGGATCGAGGCCAAAGTGGCCTTGGTGGAGGGCGCATCGGGCGGATTGCCAGCGCGGAACATCTCGGTCGCCGTCGGGCCCGGCGCCACGCAGTTGACGGTGATGCCGTGGGGCGCCAGCTCCAGCGCCCAGGTGCGGACAAAGCCCAACAGGGCTGCCTTGGTGGCGGAATAAGCGCCACGTCCGACCTTGCCGAGCGCCGCGCGGCTGCCGACCATGACGATGCGGCCACGCTTCTTTTTCTTCATCGCGGGAATCACGGCCTGGGTCAGAACCAGGCCGGCGCGCAGATTGACGGTCAGCATGGCGTCCAGTTCGGCCAGGGTGACGTCTTCCAGCCGCGCGATCTTGATGATGCCGGCGTTGTGGACCAGATGATCGATCGAATGACGCGCGACGATCGCGTCCATGGCTTTCTTCGTGGCGTCGAGGTCCGACAGGTCGACCGCATGGAACTCGCCCTTGAAGCCCGCATCGGGTTTCGTGCGCGCCAGGCCAATGACCTGATGGCCTTCCTTGGCCAGATGATCGGCCAGCGCACGGCCGATGCCTTTGGATACGCCGGTGACGAGGGTGATGGGCATGACTAGACCGTTGCGACGGGGGTGACGGGGGAACCGACCGCGCCAGGAAGGTTGAGCGGGGGCGCGGTCAAGAGGAAGCGGTTGCGGCCGCGCTCGCGCAAGTAAGCAGCCAGGGGGCCGAGATGCCATAGCTCGCCCAGATGGACGCCCAGCTTGAACAGGCAATGCTCGTGCAAGGGCAGGGCGGCGCGCGCACCCGTCGCGGGCCGGGCGGGATAGGCCTCGACGGCAAAATTGTCGGCGATCAAGCAGGTCATGCCGCTGTCGGTGATCCATTTAAGAAGATTCTGGTCGCGGCCGTCGAGCACGGGGCAGGCATGGTGCAACGCCTCGGTGTCCGTCTCCGCGCCCATCTCCAGGATCACGTCGCCAAAGCCCGTGTGCAGGCAGACCATGTCGCCCTTTTCGACGCCGACCTTGTCCGCGTCGCAGATACGCATGATGTCGTCATAGCCGACCAGCTTGCGCGCGCGGCCGAAGCGGGCGTGCAGGTCGAACATCACGCCGCGACCTTGCGCGCCCGACGCGGCCATGTGCTCGATGCCGAGCGCCTTGGCAGCCACGCCGGGGAAACGCTCCCAGCCGTTGGCGGGCTCGTTCGCGGTCGGATCGCGCACATCCGCGCCCGCGCGCCAGCCGTTGTAGTAGACGGGCTCGGCCTTGCCGTCGCCGTCCGCGTCGAACTTCGCACCCCAGTGGGCGAAGCTGTCCCACTGGGTCGAGAACTGGGTGTGGATCAGCGCTACGTCGTCCGAAACGATGTCGTAGAAATCGGCGTCGACGGAGGACAGCGGGAAGTTGTAGCCGGCCTGGCCGTTGCGGATCGTGGCCGCGATGCGCGGCGCGTGGCGGGCGGGGTGGGGGCTCTTGCCCGGCCGGTCGAGCGGCAGGCTGAGGGAGAACACTTTGCCGTCCTTCACCTCGGCGATGCCGGCCTTCACCCGGTCGGGCGTCAGGAAGTTGAGGCGTCCCTTTTGGTCGTCGGGTCCGAATTCGCCCCAGTTGGAACCGTCGGGGCGGCGCTTCCAACGCTCGGTCATCAGCGCCCGCCGCCCACGTCCATGATCATGCCGGTGACGTAGGAGGCCTCGCCCGAGCAGAGCCAGATGGCGGCGGTGGCGATTTCCATCGGATCGCCCACGCGCCCCAGTGGAACGGCGGTCTTGGCGCGTTCGATCAACTTGTCCTTGTCGTCGAAGATCTCGGTCATGATCAGGCCGGGCCGGATGCACGCCACCCGAACGCCGTCCGGCGCCACTTCGTTCGCCAATCCCATCGTGAAGGCGTCGAGTGCACCCTTGCTGGCTGTATAGGGCATCTCGCCGACCAGCTTGTAGTGGCCCGAGGCGCGCGAAGAGATGTTGACGATGACGCCGCCCTTGCCGCCGCGGCGCGTCGACATGCGGCGGATTGCCTCGCGGGCGCACAGGAACGGCCCAAACACATTGACGGCAAAAATCTTCTGCAGGCCTTCTAGCTCGACCTCGGCCGTGTCGCGTGCGGGCAGGTCGATGCCGGCGTTGTTGACCAGCGCGGTCACGGGGCCGAACGCTTTGTCGACCTCTTGGAACAGGCGGACGATGTCGGCTTCCTTGCCAACGTCGGCCTGGACCGCGATGGCCGAGCCGCCGCCGTCGCGGATCTTGCGTGCGACCGCCTCGGCCTTGTCCTTCGCGCGGCTGTAGTTCACGCAGACCTTCCAGCCTCGCGCGCCGCCTAGTTCCGCGATGGCGGCGCCGATGCCGCGCCCCGCGCCCGTCACGACCAAAACGCCCGCCATGCCGTCTCCCCCAACTTGGCTAGGCGACATGATATGCCGAGGCCTGCGGTTTCGGGTAGGCTCCAGGCCAGGGTTTCCGGGGGACAGCGTATGACGGGATTCGCCGAATACGCGCGCTATGACGCCATCGGTCTGGCCGACCTGATCCGCCGCAAGCAGGTCAGCGCGGAGGAGGTGCTGGAGGCCGCGATCGCACGGATCGAACGCCTCAATCCCAAGATCAACGCGATTATCCGGCCGATGTACGACCAGGCGCGCAACCAGGTGGCGCGCGGCCTACCCAAGGGGCCCTTGGCCGGCGCGCCCTATGCGCTGAAGGATCTGGGCGCGCTTTATTCCGGGGTGCCCACGCTGAATTGCAGTCGCCTTTGCGCCAACGATCCGCCTGCGGGCCACCACAGCACGATCACGGAGCGGCTTCTGGCCGCGGGTCTGGTGATCCTGGGCAAGGCCAGCACGCCCGAAATGGGCCTGTGCATGACGACCGAGCCCGTGCTGTATGGCCCGACGCGCAATCCTTGGAACACGGATTACTCGGCGGGCGGCTCCTCCGGCGGTTCGGGCGCTGCGGTCTCGTCCTGCATGGTGCCCGCGGCCCATGGCTCGGATGGCGGCGGCTCGCTTCGCGTGCCGTCGTCCAACGGCGGGCTGTTCGGCTACAAGCCCACGCGCGGACGCACGCCGGCCGGGCCGGATGCGGGCGAGGGATGGAGCGGCCTGTCGATCGAGCATGCCGTCGCGCGCAGCGTACGCGACAGCGCGGCGATCCTGGACGCGACCCAAGGCCCAGCCCCTGGCGACCCGTATTCTGCGCCGCAGCGCGATCGACCCTACCTTGCCGAAATGGGGGAAGAGCCGGGGCGGCTGCGCATCGCCCTGACCACCAAGGGCAAGCTGGGCGAAGCCATCGATCCTGAGTGTGTTCAGGCCGCGAAGAACGCGGCGCGCCTGTGTGAATCCTTGGGGCATGAGGTGGTTGAGGCAGCGCCCGACTACGATGCCGAAGCCGTTCGCTGGGCGCTGAAGGTCATCATCACCAGCAATATGACCAATCTGCTGGCCACTATTGGGCGCGCACGGGGACGTGCGGTCGGTGCGGGCGAGGTCGAACGCGTGACCTGGCAATGGGCCGAGGACGGCAAGCGCATGACGGGCGCGGATTACGCGCGCGCGGTGCAGGTGCTGCATGCGACCGGCCGCAAGGTGGCGTCGTTCTTCAGCCGGTTCGATGTCGCGTTGTCGCCGACCCTGGCGTCGCCGCCTGTGAAGCTGGGCGTGGTGAACATGATGCGGAACGATCCGGAGGCATTCTTCGACGATCTGTTCGACCGGTTGCCCTTCACGCCGCTCTATAACGTGACCGGAGGGCCGGCCATGACGGTGCCGCTGCACTGGACGGCTTCGGGCATGCCCGTGGGCGCGCAATTCGGCGGCGATTTCGGCGACGACGTGACGCTTTTCCGGCTGGCGTCCCAATTGGAAACGGCGCAGCCTTGGATCGGGCGTTTCCCCGCGACGATGGCGGCATGAGGTCCGAATGACCGACCCATTCACGCTCGGCGACGTGAAGCTTGAGCCCTATTGGTGGGAGCAGGCGCCGCGGCCGAAGCTGCCGGAACTGGCTCTGCCCAAACGCGTCGACGTGGCCGTGATCGGTGCGGGCTATACCGGCCTGGGCGCCGCGTTGACCTTGGCGCGTGCTGGGCGCGATGTGCTGGTGTTCGACGCCGAGACAGCAGGATGGGGCGCTTCGTCGCGCAACCAGGGCCATATCGGCCTGATCAAACGTGCCTTCGCCGATGTCGAGAAGGCCTACGGCAAGCCCAAGGCCATCGCGCTGGTGCGCGAGGGACAGGCGGCCATCGATCACGTGGTCGACCTGATCGAGCGCGAGAAGATCGAATGCTACCTGCGCAAGACCGGCCGCTTCATCGCGGCGCCGCGGTCCGGTCACTACGAGGCGCTGGCGCGTGAATTGGAGTTGCTCAAGCGCGAGATCGGCTTCGAGGCCGACATGGTGCCCAAGGCCGAGATGCACAAAGAGATGGCCTCCGTCGCCTATGCCGGTGGTGAGGTCCGCCATCGCGAGGCGTGCTTGCACGGCGGGCTATTCCACAGTGGCCTGCTGGCGCGCACCATGGGGGCGGGGGCACGCGTTGCCGCCGAGACGCGCGTCACGCGTATCGAGCGCGGTAAGGACGATTTTACCATCCACACGGCGCGGGGTTCCGTCGCGGCCAAGGACGTGTTCGTCGCCACCGACGCGCTGACCGGCAAGCTGGTGCCATATCTGGCGCGACGGGTGATTCCCGTCGGCGCGGGCGGCATCGCGACCGAGCCTTTGTCGCCGGAGCGCGTCCGTGCCGTGATCCCGGGGCTACGCGCCTGCATCGATGTTTGGAAACTGAGCAATTCGATCCGCCCGTCGCCCGACATGACACGTATTGTCTTCGGCGGCCGCCGCACCATGGTGGACAGCGACGCACGCACCTCCGGTCGCCGGCTCTATGCCAACATGCTGAACTTGTTTCCCCAGTTGCAGGGTGTGCGCATCAGCCACAGCTGGTTGGGTAAGGTCGGCTACACGTTCCAGACCATGCCCCATGTCGGCATGGTGGATGGTATGCATTATGCCACCGGCTATTGCGGCTATGGCGTCGGCGTCGCGCCCTATCTCGGCCATAAGGTGGGCTTGCGCATCCTGCGCGCCAACGATTCGGCCACGGCCTACGACGATCTGCCGTTCGAGACGCGTCCGCTCTATAGCGGCAATCCGTGGTTCCTGCCGGCCAGCGTGGCCTGGTACCGGTATCAGGATTCCCGCGTGTGTTGAGACGACGGGTTGCCGCGTGGCTGGCGTAGGCCTATTTCAGTCCCATGAGCATCCAACTCGACCACATGATCGTGCCCGTCCGCGACAAGGAAGCGGCGGCCAAGTTCTTCGCCCGCATCTTCGGCCTATCCTATGACGGGTCCATGGGGCCGTTCGCGCCGGTCCGGGTCGGCAGCCTGACGCTGGACTTCGACAGTCACGACGACCCCGCCGTACTGCACTACGCGTTCAAGGTGGATGAGGCCGCCTTCGATGCGATCTTCGGCCGCATTAAGGCGGAAGGGCTGAATTACGGCAGTGGGCCGTTTTCGCAGGACGACATGAAGGTCGGCAAGCGCGGAAGCGGCCGGGCCCTCTATTTCAAGGATTTGGACGGCCACGTCCTGGAAATCCTGACACAGTAAGCGTCATACGAGCGTGGTTGAACGGCGCATCCGCCTGACCTAGGGTCGCGGCGGTTTCGCGGAGGAGACGGCGTGTGAAGATCGACGGCAAACCCTATCGCACGATCTGGGTGGCGAACGACGGCTGGTCCATTGAGATCATCGACCAAACCTTGCTGCCGCACCGGTTTGAAACCCTGCACCTGACGACGGCGGATCAGGCCGCCCACGCCATCAAATCCATGCAGGTGCGCGGCGCGCCCTTGATCGGCGCGACAGCCGCTTACGGCGTCGCCTTGGCCATGCGTGCCGACACTTCCGACGAGGCGCTGGAGAAGACCTACGCCATGCTGCTGGCCACGCGCCCCACGGCCATCAACTTGCGCTGGGCGCTGGACGACATGCGCGCGCATCTGCGCAACCGCAAGCGTGAGGAGCGGATCGCCGCCGCCTATGCCCGTGCGGCGGAGATCTGCGACGAGGATGTTGCCACCAACGCGGCTATCGGCAATCACGGGCTGGCGCTGATCGAGAAAGCCGCCAGCGGCAAGAAGGGCCCTGTCAACATCCTGACCCATTGCAACGCGGGCTGGCTGGCCTGCGTCGACTGGGGCACCGCGCTCGCGCCCATCTACAAGGCTCACGACAAGGGCATTAAGCTGCATGTCTGGGTCGACGAGACGCGGCCGCGTAACCAGGGCGCCTCGCTGACCGCGTGGGAGCTGGGCCGCCACGGCGTGGCCCATAAGGTGATCGTGGACAACGCGGGCGGGCACTTGATGCAGCACGGGCTGGTCAATCTGTGCATCGTCGGCACCGATCGCACGACGCGCAACGGCGATGTCTGCAACAAGATCGGCACATACTTGAAGGCGCTGGCCGCTCACGACAACAACGTGCCGTTCTATGTTGCACTCCCGCACTCGACCATCGATTGGACGCTGACCAGCGGGATGGACATCCCGATCGAGGAGCGCGACCCCGCCGAGGTGACCGCCATTCAGGGGCGCACGAAGGACGGCACGGTCACCACGGTTTCGCTGACGCCGGAAGCCAGCGGTGCGGCCAATTACGGCTTCGATGTCACGCCCGCGCGGCTGGTGACGGCGCTCGTGACGGAGCGGGGCTCTTGCCCGGCTTCCGAAGAAGGGCTTTTGTCTCTCTATCCGGAACGGAAGAAGAAATAGACGAGGAGCGGACCATGACCATGGGCATGAAAGGCAAAGTGGCGCTGATCACGGGTGCCACGTCCGGAATTGGGGCTGCCTGCGCGCGGGTCTTCGCCAACGCTGGTGCGAAGTTGATGCTGACGGGCCGCAACGAAGAGCGCGGCCAGACCGTGCTGAAGCAGGTTCGGGCCGAGACCGACGCCGCCTTTCTGGCTGGCGATGTGCAGGACTCAGCCTTCTGCGATGCGGTCGTCGAGGAGACCATGACCCGCTTCGGCGCGCTGGACGTGCTGGTCAACAACGCAGGCGTCATCCATCGAACGGCGGCCCTCGAGACCACCGACAAGGATTGGATCGAGGCCATGGGCATCAACGTCAATGGCGTGTTCTGGTGCAGCCGTGCGGCCGTGCGCGCCATGAAGGCTGGCGGCAAGGGCGGCGCCATCGTGAACGTCTCGTCCGAATGGGGCATCACGGCGGGCAAGGGCCATGTGGCCTACTGCACCTCCAAGGGCGCTGTCATCAACCTGACCCGCGCGATGGCGTTGGACCATATCGAGGACGGCATCCGCGTGAATGCGGTCTGCCCCGGCGAGGTGCGCACGCCCATGTTGGAGAACGGCTTGAAGCGGCGCGGCTACGACGCAAAGACGGGCTTCGAGATCCTGGGTAAGTCCTTGCCTATCGGCCGTGTGGCCGAGCCGGAGGAGGTGGCCAAGGTGATCCTGTTCCTGGCCTCGTCCGACGCCAGCTATATGGCGGGCTCGATCGTGCCCGTGGATGCGGGCGCGACCGCGCGCTAGATCGGCAGCTTCTCCACCCGCGTGTCGAGCGACATCAGGTAATATTCGCGCGTCAGCGACGGATATTTTTCCGCAACCTGCTTGTTGAGTGTTTTCATGACCTCGGTGTGGATCATGGTTTCCGCTACCGGATCTTGCGCGAAATCCTTGTTGAAGATGACGCGATAGGCACCACAGTCGCGATGGTCCAGGGCGACAAACTTCGTGATGCCATGGAGTTGGATCGCGATATCAAGATGCTGCCAGAAGGTCAGGTTCCAATCGGGGAACTTGTCGGTGACCGCGGCCAATGAGGCGCCGGCCAGGATTACTTGGTCGTAATTGCCGTCATAGCCTTGCCCAGCCATATAGCGGGTCACATCGCTGATCAGCCGGTAGTCCATACAGGACAGCAAGAAGACCTCTGCCTGACCGGCGGCTGTGGCCGCGAACGGCGTCAACCCAGACGAAGCCGCCACGGCACCGCCGGCCGCGGCCAGCTTCAGAAAACCTCGGCGTCCGATGCCGCGTGCCTGGCAACCGCAGCCGGCGTGATGAATGGAATGTTGGACGGTCATGTCATCCCCCCGGATTGAAGCATTCTAGATCCCTACGATACTCGCGCCGCCGTTCGGCGACAAAACCTGGCCCGTGATGAAGTCGGATTCGGCCGACGCCAGGAAGGCCACAGCATAGGCGTATTCGACCGGCTGGGCCCAGCGCTGAAGTGGCACCTTCTTCTCTTCGGCCCGGATGAAGGCTTCGCCGGACGATTTCAAGACCATGTCTGTCCACACGCCGCCCGGCGCCACCGCGTTGACGTTGATGTTCCATGGCGCGAACTCGTGCGCCCAGGCCTTGGTCACGCCGATGAGGGCGCCCTTGGCCGCGATGTAATGGGACGAGTTGTCCGCGCCGGTCATGGCCCAGCGCGAGGCGATGTTGATGATCTTACCCATCTTGCGCGACTTCATCCCCGGCACCACGGCCTTGGTCAGGAAGAAATGGCCGGTCAGGTGGACGTTCAGCATCTTGTGAAAAAGGGCTTCGTCGATATCCTCGATCTTCTTCTTGCCGCCGCCGATGCCGGCGTTATTGACGATGACGTCGATGCGGCCGAACTCACCCTCGACCTTCTTCACCATCTCCTGCGTCTTCGCGACGTCGGAGATGTCGTAGCCGAACGCCAGTGCCTTGCGGCCCAGTTTGCGGGCCTCGGCGGCCGTCGCCTCGGCGGTGCCCTGGTTCACGTCCTGCACCACGATATCGGCGCCGCGTTCGGCCATGAGGACGGCGTGGGACTTGCCCATGCCGGCGCCGCCACCCGTCACCAACGCCACGCGGCCGTCGAGGCTGGCGGCTTTCCGTTCGGTCATCCTAGTCTCCTGATTGTCAGCTCTTGAGGTCTTTGGCCGCGAGGTCGAGGCCCTTCTTCGTGATTGCGATCACCTCGTCGATCTCGTCTCGCGTGATGGTAAGGGGCGGGGAGAACAGCATGGAATCCCGCGTCGCGCGCAGGATCAAACCGTTCTTGAGGCAATGGTCACGGAGCGTGATGCCGGCATTGCCCTCGGGCCGGAACGGCTGGCGTGTCTTCTTGTCGGCCACCAACTCCACGGCGGCCACCAGGCCCACGCCGCGCACCTCTCCGACCAGCGGATGATCGGCGAACTCGCGCAGACGTTTCTGCAGATAAGGGCCCGTGTCCGTCTTCACCCGCTCGACGATCTTCTCGTCCTTGAGGATGCGGATCGTCTCCAGCGCCACGGCGCAGGAAACCGGATGGCCGGAATACGTGAAGCCGTGGCGGAACTCGCCGCCTTTCTCGTGCATGGTCTCGCGCATGCGCGGCCCCATGACGACGGCTGAAAGCGGCAGATAGGCCGAGGTGATCTGCTTGCCGAGCGTCATCACGTCCGGCTCGATGCCATAAAGTTGGGTGCCGAACCATTCGCCCGTTCGTCCGAAGCCGCAGACGACCTCGTCTGCGATCAACAGCACGTCGTATTGCTTGCAGATGCGGTTGATCTCGGGCCAGTAGGTTTCGGGCGGAAGCATCACGCCGCCGGCGCCCATGAGGGGCTCGCCGATGAAGGCGGCCACGTTGTCGGGGCCCAACTCCTGGATTTTCTTCTCCAACTCGCGCGCGGCGACGACGCCATAGTCTTTCGGATCCATGTCGCCGCCGAAGCGGTACCAGTAGGGCGAGCTGATGTGGGCGAAGCCGGGTAGCGGCAGGTCGCCATGCTCGTGCATTTCGGCCATGCCGCCCAGGCTGGTCGTGACCATGGTCGAGCCGTGATAGCCATAGGTGCGGCCGATGAAGGTCTTCTTGTTCGGCTTGCCGTGCAGGTTCCAGAAATGGCGCACGGCCTTCACGATGGTCTCGTTGGCCTCGGAACCCGACGTGGCGAAGAAAATCCGGTCCAGGCCCGGCGGAGTCAATTCGGCGATGGCGCCCGCCAGCTCGGTGACGCGCGGCGTCGTGCACTTGAAGAACGTGTTGTAGAACGGCAGCTCCAGCATTTGCTGATAGGCAACTTCGGCCAGCTCCTTGCGGCCGTAGCCCAGCGCGACGCACCAGAGGCCCGCGAAAGCGTCCAGGATGCGGTTGCCTTCCGCGTCATAGATGTAGACGCCTTCGCCGCGCGTGATGACGCGCGTGCCGCCTTCCTCCCACAGCGCCTTGTTGTCGGTGAAGGGATGGAAATGATGGCGCTTGTCGAGCGCGCGCAGCTCGTCGACGGAAAGTGTGAGCTGGCCCATGGCGGCACCTTCGTGGGGACGGGGTGGCGAGAGTGCCAATGGGCGCGGGGCGGCACAAGCCGAAAGGGTTGCCGCCCGCACTGGCCTGCGGCACTGTGCGGCGCGGTTGCGGGAGGTGGGATGAAGGGACTTCTGGAAGGTTTGCGGGTGGTCGAAGGCTCGGCGTTCGTGGCCGCGCCGCTGGCCGGCATGACCATGGCGCAGTTGGGCGCGGACGTGATCCGCTTCGATCCGCCGCGCGGCGGGCTCGACGCGCGCCGCTGGCCCCTGACCGAGCAAGGGAAAAGCATCTATTGGGCGGGGCTCAACAAGGGCAAGCGCTCGATCGCCGTCGATACGCGACGGCCCGAGGGGCAAGAGATCGTCAGTGCCCTGATCACCGCGCCCGGACCGGGTAACGGCATCTTCCTGACCAACTTTCCCGTCACAGGCTGGTTGTCCTACGAGACGCTCAAGCAGCGGCGGGCCGACTTGATCATGTTCAACCTGTTAGGCAATCCGGACGGCTCGTCCGCCGTCGACTACACGGTCAACTGCGCCGTCGGCGTTCCGTTCAGCACGGGGCCGGAGCGGGAGGGGGGCCGCGATCCCATCAACAACGCGCTGCCGGCTTGGGACCTGGCCACCGGCATGATGGCGGCGCTGGGTTTGGTGGCCGCCGAGCGGCACCGCAGCCGGACGGGCGAGGGACAGCTTGTGAAGCTGGCTCTGTCCGATGTGGCGCTGGCCATGATCGGCAACCTTGGTTACATCGGTGAAAGCACGATCAACGGTGCCGACCGGCCCGCCACCGGCAACCATCTTTACGGCGCATACGGCAGCGAATTCCGGACCAAGGACGGCCGCTACGCCTATGTCGTCGCCATCACCGAGCGCATGTGGAGCGAACTGGTGAAGGCGACGGGCTCCGGTGAATCCATGTCCATCATCGCCAAGACTCGCGGCGTGGACCTGGACAAGTCGGAGGGCGCGCGCTTCGAGGCGCGCAAGGAAATCACAGCCGCGCTGAAACCGTGGTTCGCCGAACGGACTCTGGACGACGTGAAGGCGGTCTTCGCCGGCACGGGCGTCTGTTGGGGGCCGTATCAGACCGTGACCGAGATGCTGAAGGAAGACCTGCGTGCGAGCGCGGCCAACCCTATGCTGCAAATGATCGCGCAGCCAGGTATCGGCTCGTACCTAGCGCCCGCGACGCCGCTCGATTTCAGCGCTGCGCCACGGCTGGAGCCGCAACCGGCGCCGGTTCTCGGCCAGCACACGGACGAGATTCTTTCCGGCCTGTTGGGCATGAGCGACGGGCAGATCGGCAAGCTGCGCGACGGCAAGATCGTCGCGGGCCCCGTGGAGTTGTGACGATGGGTGCTTACGATTCCTGGACTGGCAAGACTGAGCGCGCGGCCGACGAAATCCGTCTAACGCCAGCCCTGGCCATGTTGGCGACCTTGGACGATACCGAAACCCGGCTCGACAACGGCTCTGCACTGCCGCCCATGTGGCACTGGCTCTATTTCCTGCCGCGCGCGCCGCAGGCGAAAATCGGGCCGGACGGGCACGCCAGCCGCGGCGAGTTCATGCCGCCGGTCACCTTGCCACGCCGCATGTTCGCCGGCGCGCGCTTGCGCTTTCCCCATCCGCTCTTGATCGGCAAGCCTGCCGAACGCGTCGGCACCATCGGCGCCATCGCCGAGAAGCAGGGACAAGCGGGTCCCTTGGTGTTCGTGACGGTGCGTTATGAATTACGCCAGGACGGTTGCGTTTGCGTCGAGGAAGAACAAGACATCGTCTATCGCGGCGAGGGCGGACGCACGCCGGCTCCTACCGTGGCGCCACTGCCGTCCGCGCCCGAAGGCGCGTGGACGCGCCTTGTGACGCCCGATCCCGTGCTGCTATTCCGCTATTCCGCGTTGACCTTCAATGGCCACCGCATCCACTACGACCGCACCTATGCGACCGAGGTGGAGGGATATCCCGGCTTGGTCGTGCATGGGCCGCTGACGGCGACGCTGCTGATCGAACTGGCGCGCCAGTATGCGAAACGTCCGGTGACAGGCTTCTCGTTCCGCGCCCGCGCGCCGCTGTTCGACCTGGCGCCGTTCCGTGTCCAGGGCATGCCCACGGGTGACAAGGTGGAGCTGGAAGCCATCGGCCCTGACGGTAAGCCGTCGATGACGGCCACCGCCGAATTGGGCTGACGCGTCAGACCGGTTTGATGCCTTCCACCGCCACGCGGTGCATGACGCGGCGGAAGTTTTGGTAGTCGTTGATCGGGTTGTGCATCACGGCCCGGTTGTCCCAGAAGGCCAGATCGTTCGCGTGCCATGAGAAGCGGCAAGTGAATTCCGGCCGCACCGCGTGATCGCACAGATATTTCAGCAGAGGTTGGCTTTCCTCGACGGTCATGCCGTCGAAGCGCTTCACGATGTGTGGATGGAGGAACAGGAGCTTGCGTCCCGACTCGGGGTGCGTGCGCACGACCGGATGGGTGTGGGAAAGGGCGTCGATCTGCTGCCGCGTCAACTTGACGTTGGGATCGCCGACATAGAGGTCGGGATTGGCAGCGTGGACGGCTTTCATGCCTTCCAGCGTCTTCTTCAACCCGTCGGATAGGGTCTCATAGGCCAAATAAAGATTGGAGAACAGCGTGTCGCCGCCATAGGGCGGCACTTCGCGCGCGTAGAGGATGCCGCCCATCAGCGGCTTCTCCTTCCACGTGTGGTCCATGTGCCAACCTTCGCCGAAGATGTAAGTCTCGCCCGCCTCGTGGCGCACCTCGAACACTTCGGGGTCCTGCTTGCCCTCGCGGTCTGGATTGACGAAGGGGTGCGTGTTCAACGGCCCGAAGCGGCGGCCAAATGCCTTCTGATCCTCGGGCGTGATGTGTTGGTCGGGAAAGAAGATGACAAGATGGTCGAGCAACGCCTGGTGGATTTCCGAGAAAGTCTCGTTGTTGAGCGGCTTCGACAGATCGACGCCATGAATCTCGGCGCCCAGGGCGCCGGCGATGGGGCGGACATCGATGCGGGTGTAGGGCATGGCGATCCTCCGAGCCGATTGGCTTAAAACGCTACGATTGCCGGCCGAAGCAGGTCAAGGTCAGCAGCCAAGCTGTGTCGCCAGGTCCTTGAAGTCGACGGCCTTCACATTCCAATCGCCGGAGCCTCCGGCATCGCCCGGCTTGTTTGGACCGTGCTCCAGCGGGCGCGCGACGAAGGCGGTGCGGAAGCCGCATTCCGACGCGGCTTTCAGGTCGCCGCCATGGGCGGCCACCATCATGCATTGCTCGGGCTTGAGGCCGAGGAAACCGGCGGTGCGCGCGTAGGCTTCCGGCTGGGGCTTGTAGGCGCGTGCGACTTCGGCGCCCAGGACCGCATCCCACGGCAGGCCCGCGCGCTTGGCCATGTTGACCAAGAGCGCCACGTTGCCGTTGGACAGGGTGGCCAGCACATATTTGCGCTTGAGGCGGGTGAGGCCCTGGACCACGTCGGGCCACGGGTCGAGCCGGTGCCAGGTGCGGTTCAGATGGTCGATCTCGTCCTCGTCCAGATCGCCGAGGCCAAAGCGCGACAGGATGCTGTCGAGTCCAATACGGTGGAGCTCGTCCAATTTCGTCCATGGCAATTGGCCGCCGCGCACCCGCTCCATCAGCGGCTGGTAGAGGTCGCGCCAAGCGTCGGCGAAGGTGGCCCAATCGCCCTCGATGCCTTTCCTTTTCGCGAGCTTCTCGCCTTCGCGGATGAGCGAACCACGCCAATCGACTACGGTGCCGAAGACGTCGAAGGTAAGGGCCTGGATGTCTGTCATGGCGTCAGCCGTAAAGCCGCTTGTCCAGATTGTCCCGGAAGCGCCACCAGGAGCGGATCGTGCGCAACGCGGGCTGGCGGAAAGCGTGGAAGGGTAGGGTCTTCATCTCCGCCGCTGGCCAGCCGGTTTTGCCCGCGTTGGCTTCGGTCGCCCGATCGGCCAACTGCTTGCCCATGACGCAGGCCAATGCGACGCCACGGCCGTTGTAACCGAGGCCGGCATAGAGGCCGGGCGCCAGTTCGTTGAGATGGGGCAGATGGTCGGCGGTCATGGCGATCCAGCCGGACCAGGCGTAATCCCAACGCGGCTCACCCACCTGGGGGAAGAAACGCGTCTGTACGTCCGCGCGCAGCTTGCCGAAAATTTCGGAGTGCGGCTTGTGATCGAAAGCGCCGCGCCCGCCCATGACGACGCGCCCGTCGCGGTCGACCCGCGTGTAGGTCAGCATCCGCTTGGCGTCGGATGAGGCCAGATAGCCGTGCGAAAAAACGGTGCGGCGCACATTGTCGCTCAGGGGCGCGGTCGCCACCTGGAAGGCGCGTACGGGAATGATCGACTGCGCCAATCCCTTCCACAATTCGTTGGTCGTATAGGCGTTGGTGCAGAGGAACACCGTGTCGGCCACGACGATGCCGCCATTCTGCGTTGTTAGGCGCCATTGTTTACCGTCACGCATCAAGTTGGTGACAGGGGAATGTCCGTGGACCTGCGCGCCCTTTTGAATCGCGGCGCGCGCCAGGCCGCGCGCCAGGCTCAGAGGCTGCACGCTGCCGCCACGCGGGTCGATCCAGCCGCCGACGTAGAAATCGGTGCCGATCAATTCGCCGATCTGCTGCTTGTCGAGCCGCGTGACCTTGACGCCGCGCTTTTCCCACGCCTTGGCGCGGGCGGTGACGGTGGCCAGGTTCTTCGAATTGGTGGCGGGCTGGATCCAACCCGAAGCCGCGGCATCGCATTGAATCTCGAAGCGGCGCACGAGGGAGAAGAGGAAATCCGGCGCGCTTCCGGACAACTCGGCCATGCGCGCTCCAGCGTCCCCGAAATGCTGCTCGAGATACTCGGGTTCATACTTCAGGCCGGCGATGACTTGCCCGCCATTGCGTCCCGAGGCGCCCCAGCCAGGTTCCTTGGCTTCCAGCACGCGCACGTTCACGCCGCGCTCGGCCAGATGCAGGGCCGCCGATAGGCCCGTGTAGCCCGCGCCGACGATGGCCACGTCCGTGCGCACGGCGCCGGTCAATGGCGGTGCCGCGGTGTTGGCCTCCGTCGTCGAGGCGTGCCAGAGCGCGCGCGAGAGGTCCTGGTGGTCGTGACCGTCGCCGGGCAGTTTCATTTGAACAAGCTCTTCAGGCGATAGGCGCTGAACGCGCTTTCATAGAAGAACATCCACATGCTGCGCATGCGTGCGGGCTTGATGGGGGTCACGGGCAGGGGGAACTCACTGGCCGCCATGCCCATGGCGCGCTTGGCCAACATCTGGCCCCAATACGTGCCGGGCGCGATGCCGCGGCCGTTGTAGCCGAGCGTCATGGAGATGCCGGGCGCGGGCTCGTGGAAACGCGGAATGGCGTCGCTGGTGAAACCCAGCGTGCCCGCCCATTTGAAGCTCATCTTCTGCTCGCCGAGATGGGGGAACAGATAGCGCAGCGTACGGTGTGGCCAGGTGCGCGCGGCCGCAACGTCGCCGGGCGGCAGATAGCCTAGGCTGCCCACGACCAGCCGGTGGTCGCGGTCGTAGCGGGTGAAGACCATGGCTGGCTGGGTGTCATAGATGGGATGCAGGCTGGGCAGGATGGTCTTGCGCACATTCTCGCCCAAGGGCTCGGTCGCGTACATGTAGCAGCCGACCGGAATGATCTCCTGCTTCATACCGGGCCACAGATCGTCGGAATAGGCGTTGGTGGCGACGATCACCTTGTCGGCTGTGACCGTGCCCGTGGCGGTCTTCACCGTCCACTTGCCACCCGCGTTCTCCAGCTTCGTGACGGGCGTGTGCTCGTGGATCACGGCCCCCGCCTTGACGGCGGCCGTGGCTAGGCCACGGGCATAGCTCAACGGTTGGATGTAATAGCTGCGGTGGAGATGATGCCGCCGACATAGCGTTCCGTGCCGGTCATGTCGACGATGCGCTTGCGGTCGATCACCTCGATGTTGGCGCCGCGACGCTGCCACTGGCGTGCATGTTCTTCCAGATGGGCCTGGCCCGAGGGAGAGTGTCCGGCTTTGATCACGCCCTTGCGCACGTCGTCGCATTGGATGCCGTGCTTGGCGATCATGTCGGAGACGAGGGACGGGCCGTTGCCCAGTTCGGCCATCAGCCGCTCGCCGTAATCGGGACCGATGGTCTTCACCACGTCGTCCGGATCGAGCCAGAGGCCCGCATTCACCAACCCTGCGTTGCGGCCCGAGCCGCCGAAGCCGATATCCTGCGCCTCCAGCACGATCGTCTTCACACCCTTCTCGGCCAGATGCAGCGCCGCCGAGCAACCCGTGAAGCCCGCGCCGATGATGGCCACGTCCACCGTGCGGTCGCCGTCCAAGGGCGCTGTCTTGGGCGCGGGCGACGCGGAGGCGAACCAGAGTGAATCGTGCATCCTGGGGTGGCTGAACATCGATATTCCTTAAGCGGATGACGGTGTTTTCTAGAGCACCATCGCAAGCAGTCGCCCGGCGTGCAAGGCCGCCTCGTAGCGGAAGCCCCGAAGCGCGCGGAACCGCGCCCGGCGGGGGCTTCGAAGGGGCAAGGGAAACTCGGAATCCGGTGCGCCCAAAATGCGCTCCGCCAGATATTTGCCGACCGTGGTGGCCGAGGTGATGCCCCGGCCGCTATAGCCGTTAGGCACGTAAAAGCCCGGAGCCGGCTCGTGCAGCGAGGGCAGGAAGTCGTGGCTCAATCCCAGCATGCCTTCCCATTTGTAGGCGATCTTCTGCTCGCCCAGATGTGGGTAAGTCTTGCGGATGCCAGCCTCGGCCCAACGATGCACGGGCGACAAGCGCGTGTTGATCAAGTGTCCCAAGGTCACCGCGATCAGCCGCCCATCCCGGTCGGTGCGGTAGTACTGGCGCACGATCTGCGTGTCGCCGAACGCCTCGCCGCCGGGCATGATCGTGGCACGCAGATTGGCCGACAGCGGCTCGGTCGCCGCCATGTTGGCCCACATGGGCACCATGCAGTCGCGCACCTCGGGCATCAGATCGTCGGAATAGGCGTCGGTCGCGACCACCACACGCTCGGCGCGGATCGTTCCACGCGCCGTATCGACGCGCCAGCGCCCGCCTTCCGGCACGATCGACTGCACGCGGCTGTGCGTGTGAAGCACCGCGCCTTTTCCCTGTGCCGCGCGCGCCAGACCGCGCACGTAACCCAAAGGCTGGATCGAGCCCGCGCGCCGGTCAATGAAGCCGCCCGTGTAGCGCTTGTTGCCGGTGATCGAAGCGATCCGGTCGCCATCGAGCCATTCCAGGGGCGCGCCCGTGGCGGAAAACTCTTCATAGAACGCGTGCAGTTCCTTGAAGCCGCGTTTGGTGTTGCCGAGTTCCAGCGTGCCCTTGCGCACGGCTTCGCATGCGATGCCGTGCCGCGCGATGATGTCGAACACGATGTCCGAGCCCGCGTGGAAAGCGCGGTTCATCCGCTCGCCCAGCTCTTCGCCAACCAATTTTTTGATCTGGCTGGGCAGGACACGGAAATGCCGGTTCACGAGCCCCATGCTGCGCCCGCCCGCACCGAAGCCGACCTCGACGGCCTCCAGCAGCGCGACGTTGACCCCACGCTCGGCCAGATGCAGCGCCGTCGAGCTTCCCGTATAGCCCGCGCCGATCACGACCACGTCGGCCTGTGCGGTGCCTTCGAGCGGCGGCGAAGACGGGGCGGGGGTGGCCGTCGCGGCCCAGAGAGAGGGCGGGTGGCCGGTATCGGGATTCATGCGGACATCAAGTGTTTGTATTTCCTAGGAAATCATCGGTCTCTAGACGCCCTTTTGTGTTGAGAACAAAATAAGAACTTGAATGGAGGCGCGGATGATCGACTTAAAGAACTAAAAGGCTTTTTCAGGTTCACTTATCCCCGTCTGGACACTTGAGATTCAAACCCTCCCCGAGGACACCGACAGGATTTTGGATGCGGTTATGCAGGTGGCACAACCTGAACCAAATTCGACAACAACGACGCATGTGGATGGCTTCAAGGCGGGAAGCACCGAGACCTACCCAATGTTCGAGTTGAAGATTTCGATCGAACGAGACATGGCGATACTCGAAAAGGTCATGGATGCCGTTATCTATGCGCACCACTACGAAGAGCCCGTGATCTTCCTACGGGAAGATTGGGCGAGTTGCGCAGCTTACAATCCAAAGAGCGATAACCCCAACAGATGGTGGAATAACGGGCGCAGTTTGCCAAATCGGATCGGTTGAGCCATAGCGCTAATTATTTGGAAGTAAAGCGGTCCCACCAGTCCATGAAGTTGTAATAGGCCATGATGAACGGCACGAACCACGGCCGGCCCCAATAATAAGAACGGCCGGGGAAGGGCCTGCCGTCGAATGGCGTCTTGCCTTCGGGCTTGCCCAGCACCTTGAGACCGACCTTGTTGCCCAGATACGTGCCCATGGGCATGCCGACGCCGCAGTAACCCATGGCGTAGTGGACGCCGTCATGGGTGCCGATGTGGGGTAACTCGTCGAAGGAGAGCCCCGTCTGTCCTTCCCAGCAATGGGTGAGCTTGACGCTCTTCAGTTCCGGGAAAACCTCGGTCATGGCTTCGTGCAGCACCTGGGCCTTGTCCAGCGGCCCGCCGTCTTCCGTGCCGCAGCGGCCGCCGACGATGATGCGCGTGTCGTCGGGCGAGCGGCGGAACCAGTAGATGTTGATCTTGCTGTCCATCAGCGTGCGCCCGCGCGGAATCAGACGGTCGAGCGTTTCCTTGGGCAGGGGCTCGGTCGCAATCTGGAACAGCTTGATGGGCAGGATGCGGTGCTGGAACCATTTCACCTCCGGCCCGGAATAGCCGCAGGTGGCCACGATCACGTCCTTGGCGCGCACCGTGCCGCGCGCGGTCGTTACCGTGAAACGGCCGTCATTCTCGCGAACGATGTTGGTCACCTTGGTGCGGCCATGCACCTCGGCGCCAGAGGCGACCGCGCGTTCAAGCAATCCCAAATGGTACAGGCCCGGGTGAACCGCGCCCGCGCCGTGCAGAAGGACGCCGCCGTGATAGCGGTCCGAACCGATCTCTTCGCGCTGCCGTTCCTTGGGCACCATCTCGACGTTCATCTCGATGCCCGCGTCGCGCAGTTTGTCGTAGTCCTTGGTCAGTTTCTTGTAGTGGCTGGGCGTGTGCGCGGCGATGAAGCGCGAGGTGTACTTGAAGTGGCAGCGGATCTGTTCCTTCTCGATCAGGTTGACCACATAGTTGTGCGCCTCGACGGCTTGGCTGGCCAAATCCTTGCCGGCCTCCTTGCCGTATTTGCGCGAGAGCGGCTCGAATTTGTGCCACAGGGTGCGGCCGACATAGCCCGCGTTGCGTGACGACGCGCCGTATCCAGGATCTTCCGCATCCAGCAGCAGGGCGCCGCGCCCGTTGCGCACGAGCGTGAGAGCGGCCGACGTGCCGGTATAGCCCGAGCCCACGATCACCACGTCCGCTTCGGTGGGCAATGGCTTGGCCGGCGTCTGCGGGCGTGGTGCAGCTTCCCACCAATAGGGATCGGTCTTGAAACCCGGCGCGAAGATATCGGCGGACATGGTTCCCCCTAGGCAGCCTTGCGCGCGGGCACGCCGCGCTTGTCCTTGTGACCGTACCATTTGATGACGAGCGGCAAAAACCAAGGATTGCCGGTGTAAAGCGGGCGCGTGGGGAAGTCGCGGCCATCGAGGGCCGAGCCGCTGTCTGGCGCGCCGAGAACCCGCTGCCCCAGCTTGTGGCCAAGCCAGGTCGCCATCGGAATACCGGTGCCGCAATAACCCAGCGCGTACAGCACGCCGTCACGCTCGCCCACATGCGGCAGTTTGTCGAAGCTGAAGCCCATCTGGCCGGTCCAGCAATAGGCGATGCGTACGTCACGCATGGTGGGAAAGGTCTCGACCATGGCGCGGTGCATCTCCATGGCCTTGGCCGGGTAGTCGCGCACGAACAGGCCGCGCGCGGAGGCAAACTGCAGGCGCGCGCCGTCGGGCGAGGGACGAGCCGAATAGGGGTTGATGCGCGTGTCGATCATCGTGCGCCCGGTGGGCAGAACGCTGCGCACCCGTTCGGCACCGATCTCCTCGGACACGACCACGCCGGCGTGGACGGGGATCAAGCGGCGGCGGAACCAGTCTAGTCCTTTGCCCGTATAGCCGTTGGTACCCAGGATGACGCGCCCGGCGGAGACCACGCCACGCGGCGTGGTGACGCGGAAGCGGCCGGACGCCTCACGCTCGATGGAGAGAACCGGGGTCTTGCCATGAACCACAGCGCCCGCGCCCATGGCGCGGTCGAGCAGGCCTGCGTGGTAAAGGCCGGGATGCAGCGAGCCACCCTTCTTCACGATCATGCCGCCGTAATAAAGGTCTGTGACGATCTCCGTGCGCTGCTGGTCGCGCGGCACCATGTGGCCCTCGAAGCCGAACAGCCGCTGCATGAGGGCCAGTTCGCGCTCCAGCGTCTCGTAGGCTGCCGGCGAATGCGCCGAGATCAGGCGGCCGCAATAGGTGAAATGGCAGGCGATCTGCTCGCGCTCGATCAGCGAGACAACATAGTCGTGGGCCGACATGGCCTCGCGCGCTAGGACCGATGCGCGTTCTTCACCGAATTTCTTCACGAGCGGCGTCAGCTTTGACCAGAGCTGGCAGCCGACAAAGCCGGAGTTGCGCGTGCTGGCGCCATAGCCGGGCGTCTCGGCCTCGAACACCGTGACGCCTTTACCTCCGCGCGCGAGGGTCAGCGCCGCCGACAAGCCCGTGAAGCCGGAGCCCACCACGGCCACGTCGGTTTCCTTGGGCAGCGGCTTCTCGCCTAAGTCGGGCCGAGGCGCAGCCTCCCACCAATAGGGCGTGTTCTTGAAATCGGGCGTCAGCATCATATCCGGCATGGCTACGCCTCCCGGGCGCTATGAAGAGGCTTTTCGCGCGCGCTTCAGATCGCGCCGGTCTTTGTGGCCGTACCACTGGACGATCAGCGGCAAGAACCACGGGTTGCCCGTGTAGAACGGGCGTGTGGGGAACGCGCGCCCGTCGAGACCTGTGGCCCCGTTCTTGTCGCCCAGGATGCGCAACGCCAGCTTGTGCCCGAGCCAGGTCGACATCGGCAGGCCCGTCCCGCAATAGCCCATGGCGTAGAGTACGCCGTTGCGTTCGCCGATATGGGGCAGCTTGTCAAAGGTGAAGCCCATCTGGCCGGTCCAGCAATGGCTGATGCGCACATCCTTGACCGCGGGCACCGCGAACGCGGCGGCGTTGCGGATCTCCGTGGCCTTGGTCTCGTTGTCGCTGACGAACAATCCGCGCGCGGCGGTGAACTGGAGCCGCCGTCCATCCGGCATGGGGCGGATCGAAACGGGATTCATTCGCGTGTCGATGAAGGTGCGGCCACTGGGCAGCACTTCGCGGATCAGGGCGGGATCGAGCGGCTCGGTCACGGCGATGGCGGTGTGGATCGTGATGATGCGGCGCTTGAACCACGGGAACGTGTGGTCCGTGTAGCCATTGGTGCCCAGGATCACGCGGTCGGCGCTCAGTGTTCCGCGCGACGTGCCGACCGTAAACGCGCCATTGCTCGTACGGTCGATGGACAACGCCTTGGTCTTTGTGTGGATGGTCACGCCCGCCGCCAGCACGCGGTCCAACAGCCCAGCGTAATAGAGGCCGGGGTGGAGCGAGCCCGTGAGTGGATGGATCATCCCGCCATGGAAGAAGTCGGTACCGATCTCCTGCCGCTGCCACGCGCGGGGCACCATCTCGCACGCGATGCCGAAATGCTTGCGCAGCAGCTCCGCTTCTTTGGTCAAAGAAGCGTAGGAGTTGGGCGAATGGGCGGCGATGAAGCGGCCATTATGGACGTAGTGGCAGGAAATCTGTTCGCGCTCGATCAGCGAGACGACGTACTTGTGGGCGTTGACGGCCTCGGAGGTGTAGGCAGCGGCTTTTTCCACGCCTAGTTTTTCGGCCAGCGGTTTGAACTTGGACCAGAGTTGGGAGCCCACGAAACCCGCGTTGCGCGTGCTGGCGCCCGCGCCCGGATACTTGTCGGCTTCCAGCACATGCACGCGCTTGCCCGCGCGGGCCAGGGTCAGGGCGGCGGATAGGCCGGTATAACCCGAGCCGACGATCACCACGTCGGCGTCCTTGGGCAGTGGAATGTCGGGAAGCTCGCGCGGCGGCGCGGTGTCCTGCCAGAACGGCGTTGTCTTAAAACCCGGTGCGGCGGCAGAGGCAGGCATCGGGACGCGAGGATGGCAGAGGGGGGAGCGAGCGGCAAGTTGGCGTGGCCGGAACCCTTTGCTTACTATCCAGTCCTCGCGACGGGAGGGCCACGAATGATCGAGCAAGCCTACCAGTATATCGACGCCAACCGCGCGCGCTTCATCGAAGAGCTGAAGGAGTTCCTGCGCATCCCCAGCGTGGCGACCGATGCCAAGGCGGTCGATGCCTGCTCGCGCAAGCTGGAAGGCGCCCTGGCCAAGGCCGGGTTCGATGCGAAGCTGATGCCGTCCACCGGCAATCCCATGGTTTACGGTGAGCGCAAGGGGCAGGGGCCGGTCGTCTTGGTCTATGGCCACTACGACGTGATGCCGGTCGACAACCAGGCCTGGCAAAGCCCGCCCTTCGAGCCGACGGAGCGCGACGGGCGCATCTATGCGCGCGGCGTGGGCGACAACAAGGCCCAGCACTATGCCCACATCAAGGCCGTGGAGGCGTTACAGGCCTGCGGCCTTCCCGCCGTGCCGCTCAAGATCATCCTGGAGGGCGAGGAGGAGACGGGCAGCACCAGCCTGCCGGGTTTCGTGAAGCAGCATCGCGATCTTCTGTCATGCGATGTCTGCTATGCCGCCGACGGGCCGCGCCACGAATCGAACCGGCCCACGATTTATCTCGGCTGTCGCGGCGTGGTCGGATTCGAACTGTCCGTCCGCACCTCCAGCCGCGACGTCCATTCTGGCAACCGGGGCAACGTGGTGCCCAACCCAGGCTGGCGTCTGATGCAGGCGTTGCAATCCATGCGCGATGACCAAGGACGTGTGCTGATCGAAGGCTTTTACGACGACGTGCGCAAGATCGTGCCGGACGATGTGCGAATGCTCGAAGCACTGACCTTCGATGGCCAGAAGATGGGCGAACAGCTCGCAGTCGAGGAGTTGAAAGGCATGGCCGCGCGCGAATACCACGAGCGCGTCATGTACCGACCGACCCTCAATATCTCGGGTCTCGTCTCGGGCTATACCGGTGAAGGCATCGTCAACATCGTGCCGGCCACGGCGACCGCCAAGATGGACATCCGCCTGGTGGTCGATCAGGACCCGGACCGCATCGTGGCCTGCGTGCGCCGCCATCTGGAGAAGAATGGCTTCACCGACGTGGAGATGACCGTCTACGACCTGATGAAGCCCTCGCGCACGCCTTCCTCCAGCAATTTCATCGGCCCCATCGCCGATGCGGCGCGCCAAGCCTCGGGGCAGGAGCCCGTCATCCTGCCGGCTTTGGGCGGCAGTATTCCTCAATATGCCTTTGTCGAAGGGCTGGGCGTGCCCTGCATCTGGAGCGCCTATGCCAATTGGGACGAGCAGAACCACGCGCCCAACGAGAACATGGTGATTGACCTGTTCATCCAGTCGATCAAGATGAGCGCCAACGTCTTCCACAGCCTCAGCCGGGGATAACACGATGTCCAAGAAAGCCTTGTCGCTGCCGTTCGCGTCCGCCGAATACGACCGCCGCTTCGAACGCCTGAAGGCGAAGATGGATGAGCGCGGTCTCGACGCCATCATCCTGTGTGGGCCTGAGAACCAGTATTGGCTGACCGGCTACGAGACGACCGGCTTCCATTCGTTTCCGCAGGCCATGATCGTGAAGCGTGACGGTACGCGGCTTCTGGTCACGCGCCAGCTCGAGGTCGAGAACGCGACCGACAACGCCTACAAGCTACCCGCCCGCGGCTATCAGGATGACGAGAGCCCGGGCGCCGCCATCGCCAAGGGCCTGATCGACATGGGCCTGGGCGCGCGCACCGTGGGCGTCGAAAAGAAGGTGCCGTGGTTCCTGGTCGATGTTTACGAGAGCATCCTGCGCGGCGCGCCGGGGGCGAAGCTGGTCGATACCTCCGGTATGGCCGAGCTTTTGCGTTCGGTGAAGACGCCGGCCGAAATCGTCTATGTCCGCAAGGCTGCAAAGGCCGTGGGCGCGGCCATGAAGGCAGGTCTTGAAGCCGTGCGGGAAGGGGCCACGGAATACGACGTGGCCGCCGAAGTGCACCACGCCCGCATCAAGGCCGAGAGCCATTTCATCCGCAACCCGAGCTATATCGTCTCGGGCCCGCGTTCGGCCCTGGCGCACGCCACCTGGATCGGACGCAAGCTGGAGAAGGGTGACATGACCTTCTTCGAGTTGGGCGCTAACTACCGTCACTACGACGCGGCGTTGATCCGCTGCGCCGTGGTCGGCAAAGCGTCGGATTCCATCCGCCGCGCGTCGGATGCGTCCAAAGCCGCGCTGGAAGTGGCGATCAAGGCCATCAAGCCCGGCATCGAGGCCCGCGAGGTCCATTTCGCCGCGCATAAGGAGCTTGAGCGCCACGGCTTCGGCAAATACTTCGACCACCGCGTCGGCTACGGCATCGGCATCGAGTTCCTGACCTGGATTGAGCGTGGTGGCCTCAGCATGGACCAAGGCTCGACCCAGATCCTGGAGCCCAACATGACCCTGCACGTCATCCCGTACTTCAAAGTGCCCGGCAAATACTCCATAGGCTACAGCGAGACGGTGCGCGTGACGGAGAATGGCCGCGAGGTGCTGACCGATTTCCCACGCACCCTGACCGAGGCGCCGCTGAAGGGCGCCCGCGTGGCTGTTTCGAAGAAAGCGCCCGCGAAAAAGAAGACAGCGAAGCGGAAGCGCTAACGCACGTTGCGGGTCAGGCCGCCGTCCACCATCAGGTTCTGACCGGTGATGTAGCCGGACGCGTCGGACGCCAGGAATACGCAGGTCTGGCCGATCTCGTCGAAGGTCGCCTGACGGCCGAGCGGGATCGAGCGCTTGGCCGCGTCCGTCATGGCCACATTCTCGCAGAAGCCTGGCAACACGTTGTTCATCCGGATGTTGTTCCGCGCAGGACGCTCATCTGCGGATAGCCGGGCCGGGGTTCGATCACCGTGAAGGACGAGATGTTCACGATCGATCCTCCGCCCTGTTGCTTCATCACCGGCACGACCGCGCGCGCCATGCGCACGACGCTCAACACATACATGTCGAGCGCCTGGTGCCAGCCCTCGTCGGGGAAATCGAGCGGGTCATGGAAGTGGTCCGGATCGTAAGTGGTCCGTTCGGTGACCGAAGGCGCCGCGCCGCTGCCATGTCCCATGTTGTTCACCACTGCGTCGATCCGTCCGAAGGTCTTCTTGGTCTCGTCGACCAGGGCGGCCAGATCCTTGCTCTCCAGGATCGAACCCGAACGGCCGATGCCCCCCAGTTCCTTGGCCAACTTCACGCTGCGGTCGGACGGCGACATCAACGAGACCTTGTAGCCGGCGTTGGCGAAACTGCGCGCGACGCCCGCGCCGATACCCTGGCCGGAGCCGGTAATGATGGCGACTTTCGTGCCCATGGCTTTTCTCCTCGAAGTGTTCGCGGCGGCAGATTATGCCCACGCTCGAAAATGCGGTTCACGAGTTTATCTAGGATGGCGCATGAGGAAACCTAGGCTCTAGGCGGGGCGCCTGCTAGCGTTCGCCATCGGCCCCAGCTTAGACGGTCCATGTCCGCCATCATCGAGATCGTCCTGCCCGTCTTCGGCGTCATCTTGTGCGGCTATGTCGTCGGCAAGACGCCGTTGCTTGGACCCGAAGGCCTCAAGGGTTTCGCCAACTTCGTCTTCTGCGTGGCCATACCGGCGCTTTTGTTCCGCACCATCGCGCGGGGCACAGGCGCCAACATGGCCGATTTCAGCCTGGTCTATTCCTATTTCCTCGGTTGCTTGATCGTCTTTGGTCTGGCCCTGGCCGTCGGCCGCGTGCTGTTCCGCCTTCCGCTGCAGGATCTTGGCGTCTTCGGCATGGGCGCCGTGTTCTCGAATACGGTGATGCTCGCGATCCCGCTGGTCTACACGGCCTTCGGCGACGAAGGCCTGACGCGGATCATGTTCATCGTGACTTTCCACTCGATGATCCTTATTCCGCTGGCGACCATGGTGGTTGAGATCGGGCGTGGGTCGAAGGCCGGCGTTCCTATTCACATCGTGGGCTCGACCCTGCTGTCGCTGGCGAAGAATCCCGTCATCGCCTCGATGGTGGCCGGCCTAGCCTGGGCCTATACCGGCTGGAACCTGCCGGGGCCGGTCGATAGGTTTCTGGAACTGCTGGGCAGTGGCGGGGTGCCGTGCTCGCTGTTCGCGCTGGGCGCGTCGCTGACCACGTTCCACTTGGGCGGCGACTTGCGCCAGAGCGGCATGCTCCTGGTCCTGAAGCTGGCCGTCCATCCGGTCATCGCGTGGTTCCTGGCTAGCCAGGTGTTCGCGCTCGATCCGCTGTCGGTGTCTGTGGCCGTCGTGACCGCCGCGCTACCTACCGGCATCAACGTCTTTATCCTGGCCCAGCGCTACGACCGCTATGTTGCACGCTCGGCTACGGCGGTTCTGGTCTCGACGATCGTGTCCGCCGTGACCGTGGGCGTGTTGCTCGGCTTTATGGGCGTCCGCTAGCTCACTCGGCGGCCGAGCGCTTCTGCGATTGCGGGCCGAACGAGACCGTCACGCCGCGCTTGGCCAGCTCTTTGGAGACCAGCGGCACGCACTCGGCCGTGAACTTTTCCAGCGACTTCATAACGCGCTTGTGCGGTAGGTCGCCGGGCTGGCTGTAGAGCGCGATGTGGGTGGCGCGCATGGCGTCCACGTCCTCGATGATGCGCTGGGCGCAGGCATGGGCGTCGCCGATGATCATGTTCTTCATCATCTCCTCGATCGGCGGCTCGTCCTTGAACGGTGTGTCGTCGACCACCAGGCCGTTCATCTTGGCGTAGTTAAGGCGGAGGGCGAGAGAGATGCGCGTCGAATAGCGGCAGCGCTCGGCCGCGTCCACGGCCTCCGTCTTATCGTCGGTCAGGTGGAAATAGCGCATCAGGCCCATGGGCTGCGTCATGGGATCGGTGCCGGCCTCGCGGTAGGCCTCGTCATAGGCCTGGCGGATCGGCAGCAGCTTGGAGGTGGGGCTCAGGGCCGCAGCCAGGAAGGGAGTAAAGCCCCGGGTCGCCACGCGGCGCTTGATGTCCTTGTTGTTCAGCATGCCCGCGACCCACATGGGCGGCATGGGCTTCTGCACCGGTTTCACGGCGATGCGCGTTTCCGGAATGTCGTAATGCTTGCCGTGATGGGAGAAAGAATCCTGGGTCAGGCCCTTCTCGATGATGTCGAGTGTTTCGGCCGTCATCTCCATGGCGCCGTCGAGCTTGGCGTGGAAGCGGTCGAACTCGTATTGCTGGTAACCGCTGCCGATGCCCAGTTCCAACCGCCCGTTGGACAGGGAATCGACCATGGCGATTTCCTGCAGCACGCGCGCTGGCTCGTAGAGCGGCAGCACCAGCACGGCCGTACCGATGCGAATGGTCTTGGTTGCCGCCGCGAGGTGCGAGCACATGATGAGCGGCGAGGGGCACAGGCTGTAATTGTTGAAATGGTGTTCGGCGATCCATGCCGTGGAGAAACCCAGGTCCTCGGCCAGGCGCACTTGTTCCACCAGTTCGCCGTAGATGGTCTCGCCCGTACGAGCGGGATCGCGGCGCTGCATCAGGTTGAACGTGCCGAAGGTTAAGGCCATGGGAGGATCTCCAAAATTCTATGGAATGGCCGGACCTTAGGCGCCGCCGCGCGCAAGGGTCAAGACAGGCATGGCAGGCCAAGAAGTTTCGCGTAAACTCCTGCCCGCGAACGCAAATGGGGGATTTCACATGTCCGCGCATCGTCTCGACGGCAAGGTCGCTTTCATCACCGGTTCAGGCGGCGGGATGGGCCGCGCCGAAGCCACGCTCATGGCCGAACGCGGGGCGGACATCATCGTGCATGACGTGAAGGCCGAGGGTGCGAACAAGACCGCCGAACTGGTGCGCGCCATGGGCCGCAAGGCCCACGTCATCATTGCCGACGTCACCGACATCAAGACCATGACGGCCGAGATCGCCAAGGCCGACAAGGCCATGGGCAAGATCGACATCCTGGTCAACAACGCCGGCATCGGCGGCGACTACCGTCTGCTGAGCCAGCTCGAAGAAGCCGACTTCGACAAGATGTTCAACACGCATGTGAAAGCGTCGTTCTTCTGCGCCAAGGCCGTTGTGCCGGGCATGAAGGCCCGCAAGGCGGGCAAGATCATCAACATTTCGTCCAACTGGGCGATGATCGGAGCGATCTACTCGTCGCATTATTGCGGCGCCAAGGCCGCGATCCTGGGCCTGACCAAGGCCTGGGCCAAGGAGTTGGCCCCTTACAACATCAACGTCAACGCGGTGGCGCCCGGCTGGGTCGACACTGGCATGGGCAGTGAGGAAGAGAAGGCGAAGTCGCTGCCGCAGATTCCGTTGAGGCGGATGGGCCAGCCGATCGAACCGGCCTATGCGGTGGCGTTCCTGGCTTCGTCGGAATCCGACTTCATCACGGGCCAGGTCATCTGTCCCAACGGCGGCGACGGCATCGTGGGAATCTAGCCATGCGCCGGGCCGTGCCTGCGGGAGAGACGCTCGTTCTCGACGGCGGCATGGGGCGCGAGCTCAAACGGCGTGGTGTGCCCATTCCCAAGATGCTTTGGTCCGTCAATGCCCTTCTGGTCGCGCCGGAAGCGGTGCGGGCAACTCACGCCGATTTCATTCGCGCCGGCGCGGACGTGATCATCGCCAACAACTACATGGTCGTGCCCAGCATTCTGGAGAAGGCCGGCATCGGCGAGCGGCTGGAGGAGCTTTTGCGTCTGGCCGGCAAGCTGGCCGTCGAAGCGCGCGAGGAGAGCGGCCGCGCGGCGCTCGTCGCGGGATCGCTGTCTCCGTTGATGGGCCGTCCGGAAGACGTGCCGCTTGAGACGCTGGCCGGGATTTACGGCCGTATCGCACAGACGATGGCTCCTTACGTCGATTTGTTCGTCGGCGAAACCCTGTCGAGCGCCATGGAAGGGCGTGCGGCGGCCCTCGGTGCGGCCAGCGCCGGCAAGCCCGTTTGGATCGCCTGGGGCCTGCATGACGACGCGTCGGGACGCCTGCGCAGCGGCGAGAGCGTCGCCGACGCGGTCGATGCGGTCGCGGATCTCGATGTCGAAGCGATTCTCTTCAATTGCTGCACGCCGGAGAGCATCGATGCGGTTTTGCCGCAGCTCCGATCGAAAACGGACAGGTTGGTAGGCGCCTATGCCAATGCCTTCAAGCCGACGCCGGAAGAATGGACGCGGCATGAAGTGACCTACGATATGCGTGAGGACATGGAGCCGGAAACCTATGCCGGTTTCGCGCGCCGTTGGCTCGGAACGGGAATGCGCCTTATCGGCGGATGCTGCGGAATGGGTCCAGAGCATATCGCGCGGCTGCGCGAGTTGGTGCCGCAGGCGAAAGGCATTCCTGGCTAACCCATGCTGGACGGCAAAGTCGCCTTCATCACCGGATCGGGTGCAGGCATCGGCCGTGCCGAGGCCGTGCTGTTCGCCGAACGGGGCGCGGACGTCGTGGTCCACGACGTGAACGCCGATGGGGCGGACGAGACGGCGGCACTCGTGCGCGCGCAAGGGCGCCGGGCACATGTGATCGTGGCCGACAACGCCGATGTGAAGCGCATGAGGGCCGAGATCGCGGCCGCTTCAGCTACGCTCGGGCCGATCGACATCCTGGTCAACAACGCGGGGATCAGCGGCCGTTACCTGCCGCTGGAAGAGATCGACGAGGCCACTTACGAACGCATGTTCGCCGTCACGGTAAAAGGCGCGTTCTTCTGCGCCCAAGCCGTGCTGCCGGGCATGAAGGCGCGGGGCGGGGGCAAGATCATCAACACCTCCTCGGACCTGGCCATGACCGGCAGCCGGGTGATGTCGCACTACACCGCCTCCAAGACGGCGATGATGGGCCTGACCCGGGCCTGGGCCAAGGAACTGGCGCCCTTCAGGATCAACGTGAACTGCCTGGTTCCCGGCGTGACCGATACCGACATGCCGAGCGAAGAGGTGAAGACGCGCTATGCCGGCGTCGCGCCCTTGGGGCGGATCGCGACGCCGCGCGAGATTGCCTATGCCTGCGCGTTCTTGGCCGGCCCGGAAGCGGATTTCATTACGGGCCAGGTCCTGTCGCCGTCTGGCGGCGGCGCCATTGTCGGTATGTGAGGACGACGGCCTCGGAAAGGGACGGATGACCGCGGCGACGACCAGCGAACAGATCGTCGATCCGCCTCAAAAGGGCGTGCGCTGGCTCGCGCTGATCGCCGCCATGCTGGGCACGACGGTCTACATGATGACCGTCACCACCTCGGGCACCGCGATCCCCCACATGCAGGGCGCCTTTTCCGCCGCGCCCGACCAGATGGCCTGGCTGTTTACGGCCTTCATCATCGGCACCACGATCATGACAGCCTGCTCGGGCTGGCTGGCCGTGCGTTTCGGGCGGCGGAACTTCTACCTGGCCTCGGCCATCGGCTTCACCATTTCCTCCACCCTGTGCGGTTTTTCCGAATCGCTGGAGCAGGCCGTCCTGTTCCGCACGTTGCAGGGGATCAGCGGCGCGCCGCTGATCCCGCTCGGCCAGGCCATCGCCATCGATGCCTTTCCGCCCAACCGCCAAGGCCAAGCCACCACGCTGTGGAGCATCGGCGGCATGTGGGGCTCTATTTTCGGCCCGATCTTGGGTGGCGTGTTGGTGAACAATTACGGCTGGCCATGGGTGTTCTTCATTTGCGTGCCGTTCGGCGTGGCGGCAGCTCTGGCCACCTGGGCCTTCGTGCCGCGCGGGCGCGAGCTCGTAAAGCGCCGCTTTAATTGGTTCGGCTTCGGCATCATCTCGATCGCCATCGCGGCGTTCGAGATGATGCTCAATCGAGGCGAGCGGCTGGATTGGTTCTCGTCGACCGAGATCGTCATCGAGGGCATCGTCGCCGCGGTGGCGTTCTATATCTTCGTCGTCCACACCGTCACCGCCCGCGCGCCGTTCTTCGATCGCGCCCTGTTCCGAGACCGGAATTATCTGATCGCCCTAGCCTTTATGTTCATCTACGGCGCGGTGGTGTTTTTGCAGGTCCTGTTGATCCCGTTGCTCTTGCAGGATCTGGCCGGTTACGACATCGAGCAGGTCGGCACGCTCTTGACCATCCGGGGCCTGGGCGTGGCGGCCGGAATGTTCATGCTCATTCCAGTCTCGGACCGCATCGATCCCAGGTTGATCCTTTTGTTCGGCTTCGGCTGCCTGATCGTCTCGTCCTGGGGCATGTCGGAATCCTCGCTCGACATCCGCTCCTTCGACGTGGCCTGGACGAACTTCGTCCAGGGTATCGGCTCGGGGGTGGCCTATGTGCCGATCGTCATCTTCGGCTTCTCGACCTTGCCGCAACGCCTCAGAAATGAAGGCGTGGCACTGCTTTATTTGGTCTCCAACATCGGCACGGCCACGGGTACGGCGTTCATCTTCAACTACCTGTCCCGAAACATGCACATCAATCAGGGCATCATCAGCGAGTACATGTCGCCCTACAGCGAGATGTTCAAGCTGGGGCTGGTGCCGCGCCTGTGGGATTGGACCGAGCGCAGCGGCCTGGCGGCCATGGACGCCGTGATCGCGCGCCAGGCCGCGATCATTGCCTACAACAGCAGCTTTTTCCTGATCGCACTGACGGCGCTGGCAGTCTTACCGTTTGCGCTGTTCGTGCGGTTGCCGCCGCGAGCGCAGGACTGACGACCGCGCCTTGTCGCTGGCGCGAAGGGCGCGGGGTTGCTAGCATTTTCGGCCATACGGCCTAGGGACAGGCGAGGACGGACATGGACACGTTTTCGGTCGATATCTTCGATCCCAAGATCTACGAGGCGCAGCGCCGCCCGTTTGCGGAGGCCGAAAGCCTTCCGGCCTGGTGCTATACGTCGGAGACCTTCTACCGGCGCGAGGTCGACCGCATCTTCATGAAGGTGTGGAACTTCCTGGGCCGCACCGACCAGATCCCCAATCCCGGCGACTATTACGCGCTCGAGTTCGCGGGCGTGCCCATTATCATCACGCGCGACAAGGACAACCAGGTCCGGGCCTTCGCCAACACCTGCCGGCACCGAGGCGCCATGCTGCTGGAAGCGGGGCAGGGCAATTGCCGCGCGATCAAGTGCCCGTATCACGGCTGGGTCTATGGCCTCGACGGCAGCCTGGGCGGCGCGCCCGACATGGACGAGACGCGGGGCTTCCGCCGGGAAGACTACGGCCTCGTGCCGGTGCGGCTCGAGGTCTGGGGCGGGTTCATGTTCGTGAACTTCGACCCAAAGACCGAATCGTTGATGTCATATCTGGGCGATCTGCCGGGCATCCTGAACTCACACGACCTGGACGGCATGGTCACCGTACGGCGCCAGGAATACCTGCTGGACTGCAACTGGAAGCTGTTCGTCGAGAACGCCATGGAGGGGTACCACATCCCGACCGTGCACCAGGCGACGATCAGCAAACACAAGGCCAAGAAACCGGCCGTGCAGACGGTGAAGGGCGAGTTCGTCTTGCTCTACACCCAGCAGAAGGGTAGTCGCGCCCTCATGCCGGGCGACACCGGATTTCCGGAGATCCAGGCACTCGACGAGCGTGCGCAGAACGGTTCGTTCTATCCGAACATCTATCCCAGCACGATGTTCTGCTGCACGCAGGACTGCATGTGGTATCTCGAAGTCCATCCGCTGGGCCCGAACAAGATGAAGTTGATCCACGGCGCGTGCTTCCCCAAGCCGATCACCCAGCGCAACGACTTCGAGGACGTGGTGAAGCGCTATTACAAGCGCTGGGACAAGACCGCGGACGAAGACAACAACATCTCCGCGGTGCAGCACCGCGGCATCAGCTCGCCACTGACGCGTCCCGGCCGCCTCTCGTTCCTGGAGCCTTTGGTCTACACGATCGACAACTGGGTCCTGGACCGCGTGCTGGGCGAAGAAACGCCCGCGGGGCGCGGCATCTACGAATAGTCCGCGGTCGTCGAGACCGCACGGGGGAGGGGAACATGAAGCCGTTCGAGAAAGCGGAATATCTCACGCGCCTCAAAAACGCGAAAGCGCATATGGCCAAGGAGGGCATCGAAGTCCTTCTGGTCACCGATCCGGCCAACATGAACTACCTGTCCGGCTATGACGGCTGGTCGTTTTACGTTCACCAGTTGTTGATCGTCGCGGGCGAGCAGGACGAGCCCATCTGGATCGGCCGCGCCCAGGACGCCAACGGCGCCAAGGTCACCACCTTCCTCGATCACAAGAACATCATCGGCTACCAGGACGATTACGTTCAGTCCAAGGTCAAGCACCCGATGGACTTCGTGTCGGACCTTCTGAAGTCGCGCGGCTGGGACAAGCGCGCCATCGGCATCGAAACGGACAACTACTATTTCACCGGCGCGTGCCTCGACTCGCTGCGCAAGAACCTGCCCAACGCCGCCCTGAAGGACGCTACGTCGCTGGTCAACTGGGTGCGCGTGATCAAGTCTCCGCGCGAGATCGAATATATACAGCAGGCCGCACGCATCATGGAAAAGGTGATGCAGACGGCGATCGACAAAGTCTCGCCCGGCGTGCGCCAGTGCGACGCCGTGGCCGATATCCTGAGCGCGCAGACGCGCGGTACGGCGGAATATGGGGGCGACTACGCCTCGATTGTACCGCTGTTGCCCACCGGCATCGGCAGTTCGGCGCCGCATCTGACCTGGTCGGATGAAAAGTTCGCGCCGGGCGCGGGCACGATCCTGGAGCTGGCCGCCGTGCGCCATCGCTATCACTGCCCGATGGCGCGCACGGTCTATCTCGGGAAGCCGCCGCAAAAGATGGTCGATGCCGCCAAGGTGGTGGTGGAGGGGCTGACCGCCGCGCTCGCTGCGGCCAAGTCCGGCACGACGGCGGAGGAGGTCGAGGGCGCCTGGCGCGCGACCATCGCCAAAAGCGGAATCAAAAAGGATTCGCGGATCGGATATTCGACGGGCTTGAATTATCCGCCCGACTGGGGCGAGCACACGATCAGCCTCCGGCCCGGCGACAAGACCGTCCTCAAGCCCGACATGACGATCCACTGCATCCCGGGTATCTGGCTGGATGATTGGGGCATCGAGATCAGCGAATGCTTCCGCGTGACGGATAAGGGCGGCGAGCCGTTCTGTAGCTTCCCGCGTCAGCTCTTCGTCAAACCATAAGTCGACTCGCGCCGGTTTGACTCCGGCGCCCTTCGGCCCCTACGCTTTTCGAACTGCGGTACCCTGGGCTTATCGAGACCGGGTGAGTGCTGCCCAGCGGTGCGACGTCAATGCGGCGCAAACCAAGGGGAGAAGCACGATGACCAGTCATAGACTGTTCGCGGCGCTGTCCGCGTCAGCGCTGTTCGCTATTTTCGCATTTGCCGCCGTGCCCGCCCACGCCGTGAAGGTCGGTCCGGTGGATGACCCGCTCGGCGTGGTGAAGGTCGCCAAAGGCCAGCCCATCATCCTGGGTGGCACCTGGGTCCTCTCGGGCGCCGATACGGCGCTCGGGCTCGATTCGAAACGCGGTGCCGAGGTCTACTTCGACCAGATCGGCAACAAGATGGCGGGGCATCCGATCCGCTTCATCGTCGAGGACGACGGCTGCAATGCCGAAGGCGGCCAATTGGCCGGCACCAAGCTCGCGGCCAACCAGCAGATGTTGGCGGTCCTGGGCTCGGCCTGCTCCAGCGTCTGCACCGTGACAGCGCCTATCCTGTGGAAACAGGGGATTTCTCAGGTCGGCACGGCCTGTTCGGCGCCGCGGCTTGTGGCGGCCGATCGCGGCCCGCAATTCGACGGCTTCCTCCGCACCATCCCTAACGACGGCGATCAGCCGCCATATGAGGTTAAGTGGTTCATGGAGAACAATGGCTGGAAGAAGGTCGCCACCATCCATGATGGCAGTCCCTATGCCCAACAGTTGGTCGCCGTCTTCGAGGCCGAGTTCAAGAAGAAGGGCGGTACGATCACGGCTTCGGAAGCCGTCTCACCAACCGACGTGGACATGCGCCCGGTGCTGACTCGCATTGCCGCGACCAAGCCCGACGTCGTTTACTATCCGATCTTCGTTGCCGCGGCCGGGCACGTGACGCGCCAGGCCAAGGAAGTGCCCGGCCTGCCGAAGGTCTTGATCGGCGGCGGTTCGCTGATGACGAAGGACATCATGACGGCGTCCGGCGACGCGATCATCGGTTTCAAGATCACCATGCCGGACGTGACCAAGGAAGCGCTGGGTAAGGAATACCCGGAGTTGATCAAGAAATATAAGGCGATGTTTGGTGAGGAACCGATCCAAGGCTTACATGCCCAAGCGTACGACGCGGCCAAGATGTTGCATCTGGCCATCGAGAAGGTCGCCGTGCACGACAAGGATGGCAATACTTACATCGGGCGGAAGGCGCTGCGGGACGCTTTGTTCAACACCACGCCGTTCGACGGCGTCAGTGGTCGGATCAAATGCACGCCGACCGGCCAGTGCGGGCAATTCAAGTACGCCTTCTATGAGTTCGTGAGCGCTGACGCGTCGACCTTCGATCCGGGCAAAAATCCGAAGAAAATTTACTCGGTTCAGTAAGCCTAGCTTGAATACGTTTTCGAGGGTGCCTTCGGGCACCCTCTTTTTTCCAGGCATGGGGTTAGCGTTAGGTTCCTTCAACGCGGTTCCGCGCCGCCGGAGCGCGCCTTATACTGAATGAATCATGACCGGGGTGGTCGATGAGGCGTCCGTGCGAACCGGGCGTGGGGACATTGCCGTCGGTTTTCGCCGCCGGATGCTTCGCTCCGGCGAGATGGGTAGCCGTTCCTCGCGAGCGGCTGGCGAGCGCCGACGAATAATGATGCAAGACCGTCCTCCACCGGACAACAAGGTCGCCACTGCGACCGAGGAAAGCCACAAGCGCTTGAACAGCGTTGCGGCGAATCTTTCCGGCGTCATCTACCGCCGCATCGACCATGCCGATGGCAAGATCAGCTACCCGTTCGTCAGCGACTCCATCCGCTTGGTTTACGGCTATGAACCTGATGAGATCGTGCGCAATCCGCAGATCTTCGCGAAGCACTCCGCCGTCGATCAAAGCCAATACGACTTAGTGATTGCTCAAGCCGCGCGCGAGCTGAAGCCCTTTGCGTGGGTCGGACAGGAGAAACGGCGCGGTGGCCAGACCTTCTGGGTCCAGATCGCCGGCCGGCCGCAAAGGCGGGACAACGGTGACATTGTCTGGGACGGCGTCATTCTCGACATCACGGAACAGCACAACGCCCAGCAAGCATTGCTCGAGACGACCCAGTTTTTCGAAAGCCTGGCCGCCAACGTGCCCGGCGTTATCTTTCAACTAACCGTGAAGAGCGATGGAACCACGTTTTTCTCATACGTGAGCCCCAGTGCGTTGCGGATTTACGGTTACACGGCTGCTGAATGCATGCGGGATACTTCGCTGTTTTCGGAGGGCGTGATCGAAGACTTGGAGAGCGTGCGCAAGATCCGCGACGAGGCGTGGCGCACCATGCGTCCCTACGTTTGGACGGGGCGCCAGCGGCGCAAGGATGGCAGCTTGTTTTGGTCGCGCACTTCGGCACGACCGTGGCGCATGGCCAATGGCGACACGATCTGGGACGGCATCGTCCTCGACATCACCGACGTGAAGCGTGCCGAGGCCCAATTGGTTCAGGCCGCGAAGCTGGCCACCGTAGGCGAGATGGCCGCTGGCCTGACCCACGAGCTGAACCAGCCGCTCAACATCATCCGCATGGCCGCCGACGCCGGGTTGATCCTGGCCGAGGAGGGAACCAAGAACGCCGATTTCCTTCTGGAGCAAACGGGCATCATCAGCGATCAGGTCTCGCGCATGGCCGAGATCATCGAGCACATGAGTGTCTTTAGCCGCAAGGCCGATCCCGCAGCGTCAGTCATGTTCGATCCGACGGGAAACCTGAACAACTGTGCGCGCTTTCTGGCCAAGGAGATGCGCAACGCCAACACCGCGCTCGAGGTCGCCGTCCCGGAGATTTCCCGGACCATTCGCGGCCAGCCTATCCAGCTTGAGCAAGTGGTGGTGAACCTGTTGGGCAACGCGCGGGACGCCATCGTCGAGCGCCGCGCGCGAGAAGGCCAGGCCGGGCTCCGCGGCGCGATCCGCCTGAGCCTGAGCGACGACGGCGAGCACCTGGTCATCGAAGTCCAGGATAACGGCGGCGGTATTCCCGCGTCGGTGTTGCCGTATGTCTTAGAGCCGTTTTTTACCACCAAGAAAGCCGGGAAGGGGACCGGCCTGGGCTTGTCAGTGGGCGACGCCATCATCAAGGCCATGGGCGGAAACTTGACCGCCGTCAACAAAGGCGATGGCGCGTGCTTCATCATCCAGTTGCCGGTGGCGGTCGCACAAGATGCCGACAGGGGGAAGGCGGATGGACAAGGGTAACGTGGTCGGCCTGAGGCCGGTTAAGAAATCGGCGGTGCTCGTGGTGGATGACGACCCGCTTCAGGTCGATCAGATCACCGGGTATCTGCGCCGCCGGGGTATCGATGTGCGCGGTGCACCGGACGGTCCCAGCGCTCTCGCGGCCTTGGCTGTCGATCAGCCGGCCGTGGTCGTGATGGACATCAACATGCCGGGCATGACGGGGATCGAAACCGCGCGCGAAATGGCCAAGCTGCCTTACAAACCGAAAATCATCCTGGTCTCCGGTGAACCAGAGCGGGTGGCAGAAGCCAATGCATCGGGCATCGCGATTTTCGCCGCGGTCGACAAACCGGTACCGCTGCGTGCGCTGGAAACCTTCATCCGCAAGGCCTTGGCCGACCGGCGCGGCTAACGCGTCTTAGTCCTGCGGCCCGTCGAACGCCTCGGGTGACCAGAGGCGGATGAAGTCCGGCACTTTCCATTCGCTGCCGTAGCCGAACTCCGACAGGTCGCGCATCCGCATGGGATACAGAACGCCGTCCAGGTGATCGCATTCGTGCTGCAGCACCATGGCGTGAAAGCCGCCCGCGATCATCTCGACCCGTTTGCCCTCCAGCGTTTCGTAGGCACAGCGCACCTTGGTGTGACGCTCCACCTTGCCAACCATGTCAGGCAGGGACAGGCAACGCTCGTAATTCACCATCCGTCCGTCGCCCAGCGGGGTGATCACGGGATTGACCAAAGCAGTCCAATCGACCGCCGGTTGCTTGGCGCCGGGCGGGATGCGCTCGGCCGCCAGGCGGTAAAGGACCACCCGCTGACTGACATAGACCTGCGGCGCGGCCAAGCCGTTGCCGCCGATATCGATCAGGGTGTCCTTCATGTCAGCGACGAGACGCGTGATGTCCGGCGCGGCCGGATCGGCCACGGGCGGGGCGGGTTGGCGCAGGACCGGGTGGCCCATGCGCGCGATTTTGAGGATCGCCATGAGCGGGAAGTCGCCTAGCGCCGCTTTGCCTTCTTGGCTTTCTTGACCGGCTTGGCTTTGGGCTTGGCGGTCGCCTTCTTCGGTTTCGGCTTGGCCTTTGCTTTCAGCGCCGGTTTTTTCTTCGGTGCCGGTTTGGCGGTCTTCTTCTTCGCGGCTGGTTTGGCTTTTGCGGCCGCGGGCTGGGCAGCCGGTTTCACCGGTGTTTTCGAAAGGGCCTTCGGCGCACCCGCGCCATAACGGATCGATTGGACGCGCAGCATCTTGTCGCCGGCCGGACGTTCCCAGGTCACCATGCCGCCCGCGCGCGCACCCACCAGGGCGCGCGCCAGGGGCGACACCCAGCTCACCCTGCCCGCGGATGCGTTGGCTTCGTCCTCACCCACGATCTGAAAACTGTGGCGCTGCCCGTCTTCGTCGACCACCGAGACGGTGGCGCCGAACGCAACTTCGCTACGGGGCTGGTTCGCCGGATCGATATAGATGGCTCGCTCGATTCGGCCGTCGAGATAGCGGACATCGCGCTCGACATGCCGCAGCGTCTCGGCCTGGGCGATGTCCTCGTCCGACCCCTGCAAAAGCTGACGGCGCTTTTCCAGCAGAACTGCGCGTTCGCGCTCCAACTGGGCCAGGCCCTGGGGGGTGACGTAATTGGGATGTGGGCTTTGCTGCCGTTCGGGCAGGTCATGGACGATCGCGTCGGTTTCCGACTCTTTGACGAATGCGCGACTCATGGCGACGCGGCACCCTTCTCCAACAGGGAAAAAAACCGCCTCGACTATAACAGGTTGTGGAACCCCGTCAGCGCCACGGGGCTCCAGCACCGAAAATAATGTCTGGAATCATGCCGCTGGCCGCAAAGACAGCGGATTTAGCCGGGCAGGAAGTAAAGAAACGGCGATAAATATTATTATTTATTAGATAGTTATACTTGTTTTCTAAAGTTCTATATCGCTCTCCTGCGCGCCATGACAGCGGCCAAGGATGCCGCGGTCAGCGAGCCCATCATGAAAATCGCGCACAGAACGAAAACCCGGCTGGGTTTGCCGTGGTCGATCAGCCAGCCGAACACCAGGGGCGAGATCGTGGCGCCGATCTCGATGCCGGCGGACAGAAAACCGAAAATCCGCCCGGCCGAACCGGGGGGCATCATCGAGCGCACCAGCATGTCGCGCGAGGGCAGGATGCTGCCCAGCATGATCCCCGCCAAAGCGAAGGTCGTGATGATGGGTATCGTGCCCAAATCCGACCAGGCGATGGCCAGCATGGCCGACGCCGAGGCCACATAGCCGATAAACGCCACCAATTCGTATCGTTTCGTGCGGTCGGCGATATAGCCGCCCAACAGAACGCCGCTAGCGCCTGCGACCAGATAGGCCGTGAGCGCGCTGGTCGCCAGTTGGATCTCCATGCCGTGCAGATCGTGAAGGGCGGATACCGCGAAGGTATTGATGCCGACCGACGTCATGGCATTGGCGATGAAGAAGCAGAACAGGATCAAGATGCCGGGGTGGAGCAGGACGTCGAAGCCCCCGCTTTTCTTGGAACCCGGCAGCGCAGCCGCGCGGGTCGGCACGATTAACTCGTCGCGCCGCAGGATCAGGACCACGGCCATGATCAGCCCGGCGGTGCACGCGCAAAACAGTGCCGTCCGCCAACCCCATTGGGTTGCGATCAACGTCATGAAGGGCGGAGCCACGGCCCAGCCCAGGAACCCCGAGAACGTATGGATGCTATAGGCGCGACCGACCCGGGTGCCTTTCACCGTGTGCGACAGAATCGCGTAATCGGCCGGGTGGAACACGCTGTTGGCGCCGCCCGCAACCAGGGCCAGCACGGGCAGCCAGAAATAGCTCGGCACCAGGCCCATACCGCCGATCGCTAGCGACATCAGCGTGATGCCGCCGATCAGCACATAACGCGCGCCAAACCGGTCAACGATAAAGCCGACCGGAAGCTGGCCGATGCCAGATGCGATCGCGAATGCGGTCGCCGTGGCGCCCAGCGCCGTGTAGCTGACGCCCATTTCCACCCGCAGGATCGGATAGAGAGGCGGCAGGGTCAGGAAAAAAAAGTGGCTGAAGAAATGCGCACCGCTGACGAGACCGATGACGCGGATATCCCGCCGTTCGAACGCGACCGTTGCCGTCATCGGATCTCCGGGAGGGGCAGCGCAGGGTTCGGTTATCCGGCAATATAGGCAGGGACGCAAGAGCGCGCGGCCGTATTACCGTGCGTAACGGCAAGGAGGCCCGCCATGTTTGAGTTCGATGCTCCGCCCACAGACCATGCCAGCCTGAAGGCCTGGATGGATGCGTTCGGCGCCGAGGTCGATGCTCTGAAATTCACCGAGGCGCGTAAGCGGTTCGACCCGCGCGTGGTCACCTTCAGCACGTTCATGGACGGGGTGTCCGGTATCGACCAGTTCGAGAACGAGCAGTGGCGCAAAGTCTGGCCATCGGCCAGCGGCTTCCGCTGGCACACTGAGAAGATGCGCAGCGCCGTATCGCCGGATCGGCTGATGGCGTTCGTCGCGACGACCTGGGGCTCGACGGGCTATCACGAGGATGGCTCGACCTTCGACCGGCCGGGCCGAGCCACGCTGGTCCTCGTGCGCGACAAGGTCGATGCGCCCTGGCGCGGCCTGCACGCCCATGTCTCGCTCAAGCGCGGCGTGCCCCAGCTCTCCCACGGCAAACGCGCGGCCTGAGCGGGCACCTCGACGCGCCGGAAGGCGGCCGATAGACTCGCTCCCGCGCGCCCGTTCTGGCGCGCTTTCGGTTTCCGTTCAGGGAGAGAGCAATGAGCATCAAGCGCATCGAGACCGGGCCGCGCCTTAGCCGCGCCGTGGTCTATAACGGCCTCGTGTTCCTGGCCGGCATGACCGCCGACGACACTTCGGCGGACGTGAAGGGCCAGACCGAGCAGATCCTGGCCAAGATCGACAAGTATCTGAAGGAAGCCGGCAGCGACAAATCCAAGCTACTGACCGCGACGATCTGGGTGTCCGACATGGCCAAATTCAACCAGATGAATAAGGCCTGGGACGCCTGGGTGTCCCCCGGCAACCAGCCCGCGCGCGCGACGGTGGAGGCCAACCTGGCCAACCCCCAGCTTCAGGTCGAGATCCAGTGCGTGGCCGCGGCCTGACGCGGATACGCTGAAGACGAAGACGGCCGCGGAGCGATCCGCGGCCGTTTGCTTATGGGGCCGGCGCCTGGATGACGTTGGGTTTGCCCGGCTCGACCTGGTCGATGACCAGAAGCTTCACAGGCGTCTTCCCTTCGTTGCGGCCCATGTGCCACTGGTCCAGCACCTCGACGATGAAATCGCCGGTCTTGTAGCGATAGGTCTCGTTGGTGTCCCGGTTCATCACCGTCAGGTCGCCCGCCATGACGTAGGCGTAGCGCTGGAACGGATGCTTGTGGAAGGGCAGGGAGGCGCCAACAGGAATGTCGTAGGTCGAAACGATCACCTGCGGATGGGCCGGTACCGTGATCGGCTGGCCCGAGGCTGTCGTGGTCGTCGTCAGGACCGGCGTGACCGCAACTTTGGGCGCATCGGCCGCCCATGATGCGGAACCCAACAAGGCCAGAACCGAAGTCGTCAGAATCAATCGCCGCATTGTGTCATCTCCTTCGAAAAGCGGACGCACTCTAGGCGAGACACGAGGCGGCCGGTACTGTCCCGGCCATGAGTGATTTGCACATTCGCGTCATGACACGCGCCGACCTGGCGCTCGTGCTCGGCTGGGCGGCGGGCGAGGGGTGGAATCCAGGCCTGACTGATTCCGATTCGTTCTATGCCGCCGACCCGAATGGTTTCTTCATCGGCGAGATCGACGGCGAGCCCGTCGCGTCGCTGAGCGCGGCCGCTTACGACAATACGTTCGGCTTCCTAGGCCTTTACATCGTACGGCCTGAATGGCGCGGCCGGGGTCACGGCGTGGCGCTGTGGCGTCACGGCATGGCGTATCTCGGACAGCGCAACGTGGGACTCGACGGTGTGCTGGCCCAGCAGGAGAACTACCGCAAATCCGGTTTTACCTGGGCCTACCGCAATATTCGCTTCGAGGCGCCGTCCGTCTCGGCGCCGCCGCACGACATGAAGCATGGCGTGATCGAGCCCGTGGCCGGACTGCCCTTCGCGGCGCTGGAAGCCTATGATCGGCGTTTCTTCCCGGCGCCGCGCCGGGCATTTCTCGAACGCTGGATTTCGGACACCGGCAGTCACGCCCTGGCCCTGATTCGCGGCGGCGTCCTGGTTGGATACGGCTCCATCCGCCCAGCCCGGGCGGGACACAAGATCGGCCCGTTGTTCGCCGACGACGAACGGGCGGCAGAGACGCTGTTCCACGCCCTGGCGCGACACGTCCCCATCGGGCCCGTCGTCCTGGATGTCCCCGAGCCCAACCGCGCCGCCGTCGCCATGGCCGAGCGATACGGCATGAAGCCCGCGTTCGAGACGGCGCGCCCTCCATCGACATCGGCGGCGTCTACGGGGTGACCAGCTTCGAACTCGGCTAAAGGGTTGCGGCGTGGATAACGCGGCCCTATGTGTACGCGTGTTGTTCAGGAGCAGGGCGTGGATGCTCAGGTTTCCAGCAAAGTCCGGGTCGAGAGCTTCACGGGGACAGCGGCGCGACGCTTCATCCCCGATCTCGCGCGCCTGCGCGCCAAGGTCTTTTACGACTTTCCCTACCTCTACGAAGCGGCGCCGGACTACGAGGAAAAATACCTTCAGACCTACACCGCCTCACCGGACAGCGTGATCGTGATCGCCTTCGATGGCGAAGATATCGTGGGCGCGGCCACGGCGTTGCCGCTGGCCCATGAGCCCGACTATGCCACCGCGCCGTTCAAGGCGCGCAGTTACGATCTGGGCACGATCTTCTATTGCGGCGAGTCCGTACTGGACCGGACTTATCGCGGCCGCGGCCTGGGCGTGGCCTTCTTTGACCATCGCGAAGCCTGGGCGAAAAAGCTCGGGCGCTTTACCCATACCTGCTTCTGCGGCGTGGTGCGCCCAGCGGATCATCCGCGCCGGCCGAAGGATTATGTCCCGCTCGACGCATTCTGGCAGAAGCGCGGCTATCGCAAGATGGACGGCATGACGACTACTTTCACCTGGCGCGATCTTGACGAAGGCGAGCCGACGCCCAAGACGATGCAGTTCTGGATCAAGGAGCTTCGATGAGCGCGTCCAACGCCGTGCGCGTCGCGGCCGCCCAATATCCGATCGAGTTCCTCGGCGGCTGGCAAGATTATCAGGCCAAGCTGTCCGGCTATGTCGGCGAGGCGGCCAAGGGAGGCGCCCAGATCGCCATGTTTCCCGAGTACGGCTCCATGGAGCTGGTTTCTCTGCTGCCGGAAGAGGTGCGCCCAGACCTGGCCAAGCAGCTCGACAAGCTGCAAGGCCTGTTCGCCGACTATCTCGATCTGCACGCCGATCTGGCCGCCAAGCACGGCATGTACCTGCTGGCCTCGAGCTTTCCCGTGCGCCGCGACGACGGCACCTACCGAAACCAGGCTTGGCTGATTGGACCTGGGGGCAAGCGCGAGATGCAGGAAAAACTGCAGATGACGCGCTTCGAGGACGAGATTTGGGGCATCGCGCCCGGCACGGAATTGCGCGTGTTCGACACGGCGCACGGGCGATTGGGCATCGCCATTTGCTACGACAGCGAATTCCCGCGCCTGGTGCGCGGCCAGATCGAGGCCGGCGCCGAGATCATGCTGGTGCCGAGCTGCACCGACGCGCTGCCCGGCTATAACCGCGTGCGCGTGGCGGCACGGGCGCGCGCGATGGAAAACCAGTGCTTCGCCGTTCAATCGCCGACCGTGGGCACTGCGCCCTGGTCCGCCGCGGTGGACGAGAATTGCGGCGCCGCAGGCGCGTTCGGCCCCATCGACCGGGGTTTCCCGTCCGATGGCGTCCTGGCCACGGGCGAGTTGAATCAGCCTGGCTGGGTTTACGCCGACTTGGACCTAGAGGCCGCGCGCACGCTGCGGCGCGAGACCGCCCAGGTTTTCAATTCCCGCGATTGGGCCAAGGAAGAACCCATCCTGCGCGCGCCCGTGCGCGTCGGCAAAGTCTAACTCCCGAGAGGATTACGATGCGCGCCAAGACCGAGAAGCTGCTCCGTGACTACTACGCCGCCTTTAACCGCGGCGACATGGATACGTTCGTTGGCCTCCTGGACGAGAAGGTCGCCCATGACGTGAACCAGGGCGGCCGCGAGACCGGCAAGGCTAAGTTCCGCGGCTTCATGCAGCGGATGAACAAGAATTACCGGGAGCGCCTCACGAACATCAAGATCGTGGCCTCGGCCGATGGCAAGCACGCGGCGGCGGAGTTCGTGGTCAACGGCACGTACCTGGCGACCGACACCGACCTGCCAAAGGCCAAAGGCCAGAAATACAAGCTGCCCGGCGGCGCCTTCTTCGACGTGAAGCGCGGCAAGATCGCGCGCATCACCAATTACTACAACCTGCAGGATTGGCTGAAGCAGATCCGCTGAAACGGAGCTAGGCCGCGCGCCTCTTCGGCAGGCGCGTGGCCAGCACCTTGTCCACGCGCTTGCCATCCATGTCGACGACCTCGAAGCGCCAGCCGTAACGGTCGAAGGTCTCGCCCGTACGCGGCAGATGATGCAGGCCGTAGAGCATAAAACCGGCGACCGTGTGGTAGTCGCGGCCCTCGCCTAGGGTCAGGTTCAGAAGCTCGACCATCTCGTCGGCCGGCATCGAGCCCTCCAGCAGCCATGAGCCGTCCTGTCGCCGCACGGCGTTCTGATGGTGCGGCTCCTCCACATCGCGGAATGCGCCGACGATGGTTTCCAAGATGTCGGAGGCCGTGACCAGCCCTTCGCAGTGGCCATATTCGT
>JAPLOM010000080.1:0-2116 GCA_026400755.1 Alphaproteobacteria bacterium | reverse complement strand
CGCCTGCAACGCGTCCATCGTGTCCGGCACGGCCGGAACTTCGCGCACGAAGGCACGCGGATCGACCGGCTTTCCGTCAAGATAGGCGTCCAGCAGATCCTTACCCAGGATGACGCCGACGGCCTCGTCGGCGTCGCCGCGTGCGGCAGGAAACCGCGTGTGCTGGCTTGCACGAATCTCGTGTCTAATCGTGGCCTCGTCATCGTTAAGGTCGATCCAGTCGATGTCGTGCCGCGGCGTCATCACCGCGCGCACCGGCCGGTCGCCCAGGCGCATCACGCCGGCGATCATCCGCCGCTCTGCGGGCTCGACCACGCCCGCGCTCTCCGCCTCGGCGATCAGGGCCTTGATCTCCTCGTCGGTCACGGCCTGTTCGGATTCTTCCTTGCTGCCGAGAAGGCGCAGGACAAGCCGCGTCGAGACATCCAGCACGAAGACGGCGGGAGAGGCGATCTTGGACAGGAGGATCATAGGCGGAGCGATCAAGGACGCCGTCCGCTCCGCGTTGCGCAGGGCAAGATGCTTGGGCACCAGCTCGCCGATGATGAGGGTGAGGTAGGTGATCGCACCGACGACTAGGGTGAAGCCCACGGCGTGGGTCGCGGCATGGCTCATCCCCAGCGGCATCATCAGTTCGGCCAGGCGGCCGGCGATCTTAGCGCCGCTGAACGCACCGGCCAGGACGCCCACCAGGGTAATGCCGATCTGCACGGTTGAGAGGAAGCGCCCCGGCCGCTCGGCCAGGCCCAACGCGGCTTCGGCGCGGCGGTTGCCGGCGCGCGCCATGGCCTGCAACCGCGCGCGACGGGCCGAGATGACGGATAGTTCCGACAGTGCCAGGAAGCCGTTGACGACGATAAGAAGAAGAACGAGACCGATTTCGAGGTAGACCATGGCCGGACGTGCGAACCCCAGGGGCGAAAGGGAAGGGGCGGCACTATACGATATCTGGCGACGCGCTGCGGGCGGGCCGTGGCCTGGATGCCCTTGACGACGCCGCCCACGCAAGACCGGGGGAACCGGGGTGGCCGTCCCGCGTGAACGGCGCCGCAAGGTTCGTGGATCGTGAGACCCGTTTGGCGACGGCGTCCAGCGCGGCGAGAATTATTTTTCCGTCACCTAACGGGTTAGCAAGGTTGAGATTTCCGCTTTCCCCGCCGCAACACACCGTGTTATCCAACAGAAATGAAACGATATTCCGTCCTCGTGGCGATCCTTCTCGCGACCCTCGCCTTGACCAGCCCGGCGTCTGCCGATGGCGACGCCTGGTACTACGGCATCAAGTTTTGGAACCGCACCTGCGGGCCGGTCCAAGTCGCGATGAAAAGTTCGGGCATCGGCTGCCGCGACATGTCGAAGGGCTGCCAATTTCCGGTCGGCTACGAGGCGCAGAAAACCTTCTCACTCGTCTTCAAACAGCGCGTCGACAATATGACCGTCGGTGTTTCCGGCAATTGCACCGACGGCACGCCCGGCACGATCTCGGGCGCTTGCCAGCTGCCGCTGAACAAGATGTTCCCCTATATGGGCTACAACATCGAATACGACGAGACCGATTGGGTCGGCCCCTGGCCGGACGACGATTACATGGGCGACGATCTGCCTCTAGATGGCATGGTCTACGACCGTGAGGTGCCCAACGAGGACGGCGCGACCGAGGTGGATATTCAGATCGACCAGTGTGTCGTCGATACGCAGACGGGCCAAGCCGACTGCCAAATCTACTGCCGGCCGCGGATCGAGTCGCTGTATCCGAGCGCCTCGAAAGGCACCGATCCTTATTCCAACCTCGATTGGTGCCCGGCGGGCGACGCAGCGGGCGGTGAAGCCGACAAATGCTGAAACTCTCGGTTGCTTAAGCGACTGGGTTTCTGGGTAGAGGACGATGTCGGGGATCATCGAGACCAAGCCGAACCTGCCCTCGCGGGTGTGGCGCTTCGTGGTGCGCGAAGTGCGCGAGATGACGCCGGCCGTCGTCTTTTTCTTCATCGGCTTCAACATGGTGCTGCTGACCAAGCAGCTTTTCCTCAACGCCTATCTGGTCACGCTGGCCGACCTCATGTTGGCCGCGGTCTCCGCGCTCATCGCCGGCAAGGTCGTTCTGGTCGGCGATGCG
>JAPLOM010000012.1 GCA_026400755.1 Alphaproteobacteria bacterium | reverse complement strand
TCCGATTCGCCAAGCGGATTGTCGGCTGGGTAGAGGATACGGTTGGTCCCCGCGGGTGGCGCGGCCAGGATGCCCGCATGGCCGTGAGTGACGGCCTTGACCGTGCCGGCGGCGCGCCGGACGGCGGCCTCGGACAGGTCGGAGGAATGGGCATATCCCGTGGCCTCGCCGGCGACGGCGCGCAGGCCGAAACCTTGCGCGGTATCGAAGGATGCGCTCTTGAGCTGCCCGTCGTCGAAGACCAGGCTTTCGGACTGGCGGTATTCCAGAAACAACTCGCCGTCGTCGGCCTGCCCCAGAGCGTCGTCCACCACGGTCTGGAGACGGCGGCGGTCGAGCCCCGCCTGGGTGAAGAACAGCGTCTCGCCGGTGTCGGTCATGGCCTTGCCCTCGGTGCCGCCAGGGACCCGGACGGAAGACCGGATACCGCGGAATTAAGATTGATAATCATCATGATATTACCAACCGATACCCGTGTTGTCCGTGTTGTTAAAGCCGCGGACGGTGGTGTATGTTCCGCCGTGGAACCGGGCGGCTTGGTTGATAAATTTAGGTTTTCTTCTTCAACGTGACGGCGCCGGCCGCGTCGCCGTCCAGAGGATCCGGATTGCACGTGATGCGCGCAAGGAATGGCTTTTTTGCGGCGCTCGCCGCGCTTTCGACGGCGATGCCCTTCGCCGCCTGGGCGGGCGCCCCGCACAACTGGCAGACGGGCTTCATCCCGCCGGCCTCCAAGAGCATGGAGTCGATCGAGAACTTCAACGACGTTCTCTTCGTCATCATCTCGTTGATCACGATCTTCGTTCTCGCCCTTCTCGTTTACGTGATGTGGCGCTTCAGCGCGAAGCGGAACCCGGTTCCCTCGACGCGCTCGCACAACGCACTCATCGAAGTGCTCTGGACCGTGGTGCCGGTCCTGATTCTGGTGGGCATCGCCATCCCGTCCTTCAAGCAGCTTTATTTCCTCGGCCGAATCCCCGCCAACATCGACATGACGATCAAGGCGACCGGCCATCAGTGGTACTGGTCCTATCAGTATCCGGACAACGGCGGCTTCGGCTTCGACGCTTTCATGATCGCGGATGACCAGCTCAAGCCCGGCCAGCTTCGCCTGCTCGAGACCGACAACATCGTCGTGCTGCCCGTCGACACCAATGTGCGCGTCATCGTGACCGCCGACGACGTGATCCACTCCTGGGCCGTGCCGGCCTTGGGCGTGAAGATCGACGCCGTTCCCGGCCGCATCAACGAATTGTGGTTCCGCGCCGACCGCATCGGCTCCTTCTACGGCCAATGTTCGGAGTTGTGCGGCGTGAATCACGGCTTCATGCCGATCCGTGTCGAGGTGGTGTCCAAGGAAGACTTCGCCAAGTGGACCGAAGGAGCCAAAACCAAATTCGCCGGCGTCGAAGCGCCCAGCCGCGTCGCCCTGGCCGGGCAGAACAACTGATCGGGTCGCGCCCGGTCCAAGGACGTCAAGGAAAGGCATTGCGATGAGTTACCTGTCGAAGACGCACGACGATCATGGTCATCCGACCGGGTGGAAGCGGTGGGTCTATTCCACCAACCACAAAGACATCGGGACGATGTACCTGTTCTTCGCCGTTGGATTCGGCATCCTGGGTCTTCTGGCCTCGCTCGTGATCCGTACGCAGCTCGCCCATCCGGGCTCGACGCTGATCGGCGGCGATCACCAGTTCTACAACGTGATGATCTCGGCCCACGGCCTGATCATGATCTTCTTCATGGTCATGCCCGCCATGATCGGCGGCTTCGGCAACTGGATCGTGCCCATCATGATCGGCGCGCCGGACATGGCATTCCCGCGCATGAACAACATCAGCTTCTGGTTGTTGGTGCCGTCGGGAATCCTGCTTCTTCTGTCCGGTCTCGTCGGCAGCGGCGCCGGCACGGGCTGGACCTTCTATCCGCCCTTGTCGTCCACGCCGGCCCACGAAGGCATGGCGGTCGACTTCCTAATCTTCTCGCTGCATCTGGCCGGTGCGTCTTCGATCCTGGGCGCGATCAACTTCATCACCACGATCCTGAACATGCGCGCGCCGGGCATGACGCTCCACAAGATGCCGCTGTTCGTGTGGTCGATCCTGGTGACGGCGTTCCTGCTGCTGCTGTCGCTGCCCGTCCTCGCGGGCGGCATCACCATGCTGCTGACCGACCGTAACTTCGGCACGGCGTTCTTCCGCCCCGACATGGGCGGCGATCCGGTGCTGTTCCAGCATCTGTTCTGGTTCTTCGGCCACCCAGAGGTCTACATCCTGATCCTTCCGGGCTTCGGCATGGTCAGCCAGATCGTCTCGACCTTCTCGCGCAAGCTGGTGTTCGGCTATCTCGGCATGGCCTATGCCATGGTCGGGATCGGCTTCATCGGCTTCGTCGTCTGGGCGCACCACATGTACATGGTGGGCCTGCACGTCGACACGAAGGCCTACTTCACGGCGGCCACGATGGTCATCGCCGTGCCGACGGGCATCAAGATCTTCAGTTGGATCGCCACGATGTGGGGCGGTTCCCTCGAGTTCAAGACACCCATGCTGTGGGCTATCGGTTTCATTTTCCTGTTCACCGTCGGCGGCGTGACGGGCGTGGTCCTGGCCAACGCGGGCATGGATACCTCGTTCCACGACACCTATTACGTCGTGGCGCATTTCCACTACGTGCTCTCGCTCGGCGCGGTGTTCGCAATCTTCGGCGCCTTCTACTATTGGCTGCCCAAGATGTGCGGGCGGATGTATCCGGAAGGGCTGGGTAAGCTGCATTTCTGGCTCACGTTCATCGGCGTGAACCTGACCTTCTTCCCGATGCACTTCCTGGGCGCGGCTGGCATGCCGCGGCGCATCCCGGACTATCCGGACGCCTATGCGGGCTGGAACATGGTGGCCTCGGTCGGCTCCTACATCTCGGCCATCGGCGTCCTGGTATTTCTCTTCGTCGTGCTGCGCACGTTCACCTCAGGCGCACGCGTTGGCGCCAATCCGTGGGGGCCGGGTGCCACGACGCTCGAGTGGACGGTAAGCTCGCCGCCGCCGTTCCACACCTTCGAGGAGATTCCGCGCATCGAGGAGTCCAAGGCTCACTGAGCCGGCAGGGGCGCCCTATGGGCGTCCCGTCGCGCTTGGGGATGCGGAGAGTTCGCTGACCGACGATTCGATGGAAATCAGGCCCGCGCTCGCGCCGACCGCTTTCGTGGAAGGCGCCGTCGGCGATTATGTGCGTCTGATGAAGCCGCGCGTGATGTCGCTTGTCGTCTTCACGGGTTTCGTGGGCTTGGCGTTGGCGCCGGGCCATCTCCATCCCGTTCTGGCCGCGGTCGCGATCCTGTGTATCGCCGTCGGCGCGGGTGCATCGGGCGCCATCAACATGTGGTACGACCGCGACATCGATGCGGTCATGGCGCGGACCAAGGATCGTCCCATTCCCGCGGGGCGCATGGCACCCGGCGAGGCGTTGGGCTTTGGCGTCGTGCTGGCCGTGGGTTCCGTCGCGGTCATGGGGCTTGCGGTCAATTGGGTCGCGGCCGCGTTGCTCGCCCTCACCATCGCCTTCTACGTCTTCGTTTACACGATGTGGCTCAAGCGCCGTACGCCGCAGAACATCGTGATCGGTGGTGCGGCCGGCGCCTTCCCGCCCATGGTCGGTTGGGCCGCCGTAAGTGGTGATATCACGCTGGCCTCGGTCGCGCTGTTCGCCATCATCTTCATGTGGACGCCGCCCCATTTCTGGGCGTTGGCGCTCTATCGCTCCGGCGACTACGCTAAAGCGGGTGTGCCGATGATGCCGGTGGTCGCCGGCGCGCGCGAGACGAAGAAGCAGATGATCGTCTATGCCGTGCTGCTGCTGCCGGTGACGTTGACGCCCTATTTCCTCGGCGTCGTGGGCCTGGTGTATGCGGCCGCCGCTTCCGTGCTGGGTGCTGTGTTCGTGTTGGCCGCAATCCTTGTCTGGTTCGACAAGACGGATCGCAGCGCCAAGCGCATGTTCGGCTATTCGATCCTTTATCTGTTCCTCCTGTTCGCCTTGTTGCTCGTCGACCGGGCTGCGGGCCTGGCCGCGTGAGATGGAGAAGCCCACCAGTGGTGCGGAATTGCGGCGCAGACGGCGGAGCAAGAACCTGGCGCTGGCCATCGTGCTGGGCGTCTTGGTCGCGTTGTTTTACGTCATCAGCATCGTCCGCATGGGCGGGAGCTGACCGATGAACGGTTCATCTCGCCGCGACAGGGTTTTGGCGTTCGTGCTGGTTGGCTTCGTGGGCGCGATGGTCGCGGCGACCTATGCTTCCGTGCCGCTTTACCGCTTGTTTTGTCAGGTTACCGGGTTCGGCGGCACCACTCAGGTTTCCAAGGCCGCGCCGACCGATATTCCGGCCGATGCCAGGGACCGGCTCGTGACCGTGCAGTTCGATGGTAACGTGAACTCCCAGCTTCCCTGGTCGTTCGAGCCCGCCCAGCGCGAAGTCACGGTCAAGGTGGGTGAGCAGACGCTGGCCTTCTATCGCGCCAAAAATCTCTCTGACAAGCCGATCATCGGCACGGCGGCGTTCAACGTCTCACCGCCCATCGCGGGCGCCTATTTCGATAAGATCGCCTGCTTTTGCTTCACCGAACAGACGCTCCAGCCGGGCGAGACGGTCGAGATGCCGGTCTCGTTCTTCATCGATCCCGAGGTCGTGAAGGATCGCGAGATGGACAACGTGACGATCACGCTGTCCTACACCTTTTACCGCGCGAAGGATGGCGCTGGCGCCGAGCAAGTCAGCGCCGCGCCGCGCAAAGCATCGACTAATTAGAATTTCCTAAGGGGAACGCACATGGCCAGCACGCACGCCTCGCACCAAAAGCACCCGTGGCATCTCGTCGACCCGAGCCCGTGGCCCGTGATGGGTGCGATCTCGGGCCTGGTGCTTACGGTGGGCGGCGTCCTCTTCATGCATGGCCACACTTGGCTGATCGCGGCGGCGGGCTTCCTGCTGGCGCTCGCCACTATGTTCTTCTGGTGGCGCGACGTGATCCGCGAGGGCGAGTTCGGGGGGCATCACACGAACGCGGTCCAGATCGGCCTGCGCTTCGGTATGGCGCTGTTCATCGCCTCGGAGGTGATGTTCTTCGTGGCTTGGTTCTGGGCCTACTTCAACGCCAGCCTGTTCCCGACCGAGGTCATCGGCGGCCATTGGCCGCCGTCTGGCGTCATCACTTTCGATCCCTGGAACCTACCGTTCCTCAACACGCTGATCCTGCTGACCTCGGGCGCCACGGTCACCTGGGCGCACCACGCGATGCGCGAAAACGAGCGCAAGGCCGTCATTCAGGGTTTGGCCCTCACCATCGCGCTCGGCCTTTGCTTCACGGCCGTCCAGGCCTATGAGTACACCGAGGCGCCGTTCTCCTTCCGCGGCGGCATCTTCGGCTCGGTCTTCTTCATGGCCACGGGCTTCCACGGCTTCCACGTCATCATCGGAACGGTTTTCCTGATTGTGTGCTTCTTCCGCGCGCTCGCGGGTCACTTCAAGCCGGACCATCACTTCGGCTTCGAGGCAGCGGCCTGGTATTGGCACTTCGTCGACGTGGTGTGGCTCTTCCTCTTCATCTGCATCTACTGGTGGGGCAAGGGAGCGATCGTCCACTGAGTGGCGTCGCGGGCGGGTACTACCCACCCATCTCGCCGTTCCGCGCGGGCTTGGCCTGCCGTTGTCCCCGTTGTGGACGCGGCAGGCTTTACGCGGGCTTCCTGACCGTCGCGCCGCGCTGTTCCGTGTGTGATCTGGACCTGTCCGCACAGGATTCGGGTGATGGTCCGGCCGTCTTCATCATCCTGATCCTCGGCTTCATCGTTGTGGGCCTGGCGCTGTGGACCGAGATCACGTTCGAGCCGCCATTCTGGGTCCATGCCGTGCTGTGGCCACCCTTCATCCTTGGCGGTGCGCTCCTGATGCTGCGGCCCTTCAAGGGCATTCTGGTCGCCCTCCAGTACCGGCACCGCAGCCACACCTTCGATAGCCAGGGCTAGCCGATGGCGGAGCCTTCAGGCCGGCGATTGTTCTGGCCGACATTGATCGCCGTGGCGGGCGTGGCCGTGCTGGTGGGGCTCGGCACCTGGCAGATCCATCGCTTGGACTGGAAAGAGACCCTGATCGCCTCCATGGAGGCGCGCGGCGCCGAGCCTCCGCTAGAGAGCGTGCCCTTCGGCGGCGATCCCGAGGCGATCGAACACCGGCGTATCCGGGTCACGGGCAGTTTCAGTCACGACAAGGAAATGTACCTGCAAAGCCGGGTGCGGAACGGCGCCGCTGGGCTCCATGTGATAACGCCCCTGGTGCTGGGCGAACGCGGCACGGTGCTGGTGAATCGCGGCTGGGTCCCACCGGAGAAAGGCGATCCGGAAACGCGCCCCGAAGGACAGGTCGAGGGGCCGGTCGTCGTCGAAGGAGTCATCCGCCTGGATCACGAGCCGGGGCCGTTCACGCCCGACAATCGCCCCGATGCCAACCAATGGTACCGCATGGACACGCGCGCGATGGGCGCGCAAGCCGGGTTTGACGTGGTGCCTTTCTATATCGTGGCGACGACAGGCGCAGCGCCGGGCGGGTTTCCCATCGCCGACGGGCCCGCGGGTGTTTTGGTGACCAATAACCACCTGCAATACGCTCTGACCTGGTATGGGCTGGCCGTGGCGTTGATCGTGATCTATCTCATCTTCGTGTTCCGGAAGCCCAAGACATGACGACCGCTTACCGCGAGCTGGAAGCGCGCTTCGCGCGCCACGCCGCCATCGGCGAGGCCGCGTCGATGCTCCACTGGGACATGTCGACCATGATGCCCGCCGGCGGCTCCGATGCGCGCGCCGAGCAATTGGCGGCGCTCAAGCGCGTTTGCCACGATATTCTCACCGCGCCCGAGACCGCCGACTTGATCGCGGCGGCGGGCGAGGGGACGGCGCTCGACGAGTGGCAGGCCGCGAACCTGCGCGAGATGCGCCGTGCTTGGGTGCATGCCACGGCGTTGGATGGTGGGCTGGTTGAGGCCATGGTCCGCACCTGCGCCGCATCGGAGATGGCGTGGCGCGCCGCGCGTCCGGCCAGCGACTTCGCTGCGGTGAAGCCCCATCTGGAAGCCGTCCTCGGCCTGGTGCGCGAGGCGGGCCAGGCCAAGGGCGAGCATCTTGGCTGCTCGCCCTACGACGCACTGCTCGACGAGTACGAGCCCGGTGGACGCGCCGCGCGGATTGATCCCGTGTTCGACGATCTGGCCGCGTTCTTGCCTGGCTTCATTGCCCGCGCGTTGGAGAGCCAGGCAGCGCGTCCGGCGCCCTTGCCACTCGATGGACCATTCCCGGTCGCGACCCAACGCGAACTCGCGCTTCGCCTCATGCAAGCGCTCGGCTTCGAATTCGACCATGGCCGTCTCGACACAAGCCTTCACCCCTTCTGCGGCGGTGTGCCGGACGATGTCCGCATCACGACGCGTTACGACGAGGCCGATTTCAGCCGGACGCTGATGGGCGTGCTGCACGAGACGGGTCACGCTCTCTATGAGCGCGGCCTGCCCACCGCGTGGCGGCGCCAGCCAGTGGGCTCGGCGCGCGGCATGAGCGTGCATGAGAGCCAGTCGCTCCTGATCGAGATGCAGGTTTGCCGTGGCCGCCCGTTTCTCGAGTTCGCCACGCCGCTCTTCCGCGCCGCGTTCGGCCAGGACGGGCCGGCGTGGAGCGCCGAGAATCTTCACCGCCGCGCGATCCGCGTGGAGCGCAGCTTCATCCGTGTCGATGCCGACGAGGTGACTTATCCCGCCCACGTCATCCTGCGCTACCGGTTGGAGCGCGCGCTGATCGCGGGCGATCTGGCCATCGCCGATCTGCCTGGCGCGTGGAACGACGGCATGAAGGCGCTGCTGGGCGTGACGCCGCCCGACGACCGGCGCGGCTGTCTGCAGGACATCCACTGGTACGACGGCGCTTGGGGCTATTTCCCCACCTACACGATGGGGGCGATGACGGCGGCGCAGTTGTTCGACGCCACCTCGCGCGCCGTGCCGGAGCTTCCGTCCGCCATCCGCCGGGGCGACTTCGCGCCGCTGCTGGGGTGGCTGCGGCGCGAGGTTCATGGCCGTGCCTCGCTTCTCGAAACAGACGATCTTTTGACCGCGGCGACTAGCCGGCCCCTTGATCCGGCGGTCTTCAAGGCGCATTTAGAACGCAGATATATCTCTGATTTATAAGGATTTTCGGCGGTTTGCCGGGCGCGTCCCCTCCGGCTAGTCTTAGCCCGCCCCATCCAACGGAGCCTGTTCGGCGTGCGCTACATCAGCACCAGAGGCCGTGCCCCGGCGCTGGCTTTCGACGACGTTTTGCTCGCCGGCCTGGCCGACGACGGCGGGCTTTACGTGCCCGAAACCTGGCCGCACTTCTCGCCGGACGAGATCGCGTCGATGGCTGGGCTGTCCTATGCCCAGCTCGCTGTGCGGGTGATCACGCCGTTCCTGGGCGGGCGGATTGAGCCGTCCGCTATCGCCGCGATGGCTGAAGACGCGTATCGCGGTTTCAACCACACCGCGACGGCGCCGATGGTCCAGCTCGAGCGCAATCTGTGGCTGATGGAGCTTTTTCACGGCCCGACGCTGGCTTTCAAGGATTACGCGCTGCAGCTGGTCGGGCGCTTGTTCGATCATGTCTTGGCCAAGCACGGCCAGCGCGTGACGATCGTCGGCGCCACCTCGGGCGACACCGGCTCGGCCGCGATCGAGGCGTGCCGCGGACGCGAGCGGATCGAGATCTTCATCCTCCACCCGCACGGCCGCGTCTCGGAGGTTCAGCGGCGGCTGATGACCTCGGTCGCTGAACCCAACGTCCACAACGTGGCCATCGAGGGCAGCTTCGACGATTGCCAGGATCTGGTGAAGGCGATGTTCGCCGACCGCGCCTTGCGCGAGCAGCTGAAGCTCTCGGCGGTGAACTCGATCAACTGGGCACGCGTGATGGCGCAGATCGTCTATTACTTCGCCGCGGCCGTCTCGCTCGGCGCGCCGCAGCGGTCCGTCGGCTTCGCCGTGCCGACCGGCAATTTCGGCAACGTCTATTCCGGCTATGGCGCGCGCGCCATGGGCCTGCCTATCGCGCAGTTGGCCGTGGGCTCCAACCGAAACGACATCCTGACCCGTTTCTTCAAGACGGGCGTGCAGGAGATCCGCACGGTCGAGCCGTCGCTATCGCCCAGCATGGACATCCAAGTCTCCAGCAATTTCGAGCGGCTGTTATTCGACCTTCTGGGCCGTGACGGCGCCAAGGTGACCGACGCCATGACCCGGTTCCGCGCCGAAGGGCGTCTGACGGTGGACGAGGCAGCCTTGCGCGAGGTGCGCAAGCTCTTTGACGGGCACAGGCTCGACGATCCGTCCACCATCGAGACCATGCGCGCGGTTCATCGCGAAACCGGACTGGTGATCGACCCGCACGGCGCCGTCGGCGTGGCCGCCGCGCGCGCCCTGCGCCGCGACCCCGCCGTGCCCATGGTCGCGCTGGCGACCGCGCATCCGGCCAAGTTCCCCGACGCCGTGGAACAGGCCGTGGGCGTGCGGCCCGTCCTGCCGCCCAACCTGGCCGATCTTTACCACCGCGAGGAACGTGTGATCCTGCTACCCAACGATCTTGAGGCGTTGAAGAATTTCGTACGCGGGCGCGCCTCGCTCAAGGGGGCGGCATGACGGTGAATATCACGCGGCTGTCCAACGGACTCCTGGTCGCGACCGACCGGATGGAGGCGGTCGAAACCGTCTCGCTGGGTGTCTGGGTCGGCGCGGGCACGCGCAACGAGCGGCCCGAGGTCAACGGCATCGCGCATATGCTGGAGCATATGGCCTTCAAGGGCACCGCGCGGCGCAGCGCGCAAGCCATCGCCGAAGAGATCGAGGCCGTGGGCGGCCAGATCAACGCCTACACCTCGCGCGAGCAGACGGCCTATTACGTCAAGGTTCTGGCGGGCGATACGCCGTTGGCCGTCGATATCCTGGGCGACATCTTGCAGAACTCGACCTTCGAGCCGGCTGAACTGGAGCGCGAGCGCACGGTCATCCTGCAGGAGATCGGCCAGGCCAAGGACACACCGGACGATATTATCTTCGACCATTTCCAAGCAGCCGCGTTCCCGGATCAGCCCATGGGCCGCGCCGTCCTGGGCACGGCGGACATCATCCGGCATCTGAAGCGGCCGGCTCTGTTCGACTATTTGGGCGCCGAGTATGGCGCGGGGCGCATGATTCTGGCCGCCGCCGGGCGACTCGATCACGACGCGATCGTCGAATTGGCCCAGCGTGCGTTTGGCAACCTACGCGGCAACGACGCGACGCGACTGGAGCCCGCGCTCTACAAGGGCGGCGACATGCGCGAGGAGCGCGACCTGGAGCAGCTCCATATCGTGCTGGGCTTCAAGGGTATCGCGCTGGACGATCCCGATTTCTATCCGTCCTCGGCGTTGTCCACGCTGCTCGGCGGCGGCATGTCCTCGCGCCTGTTCCAGGAGGTGCGAGAGAAGCGCGGCCTGGCCTACAGCATCTATGCGTTTGGCGCGTCCTATTCCGATGCCGGTATCTTCGGCGTCTACGCGGGCACCAGCGAGAACGACGCCAAGGAGCTGGTAAGCGTGATCGCGGGCGAGATGCGCGCCGTCGCCGGCAAGGTTACGACGGCCGAATTGGCGCGCGCGCGGGCGCAACTCAAGGCCAGCACGTTGATGGCGCTGGAAAGCACCGGCGCGCGCTGCGAGCGGCTGGCACAGAATCTGATGGTCTATGGCCGGATCGTACCGGTCGAGGAGATCGTGACCAAGATCGACGCGATCGACGAAGCGTCGGTCGAGCGGGTGGCGGCGCGGCTGTTGACCTCGGCGCCCACGGTGGCCGCCGTCGGGCCACTCAGCCAGCTCGGTGATTACGGGGCGATTGCATCCACCTTCCAGTGACTGGAAGATGGGCGGCGTGATCCGGCTTTTTCGCGCGCTTGCCCATCCGGCCGTCAACCTGCGCCTTGAGGCGCAGCGGCTTTACCTGCGCCCCATGCACGAAAAAGATTGGCGTGAATGGGCCGAGCTTCGCGCCCATTCACGCATGTTCCTTGAGCCGTGGGAGCCGACCTGGCCGTCCGACGCGTTGACCCGCGCCATGTACCGGCGGCGTCTCAACCTGGCGCTGGAGGAATTGCGTCAGGAGGTCGGCTACGCGTTCCATATCTTCACCCGGGGCGACGACCGGCTGGTTGGCGGCATCACCATGGCCCATGTGCGCCGGGGCATCGCGCAAAGCGCTACGCTCGGCTACTGGGTCGGTTTGCCCTTCGCGCGCCAGGGCATGATGACCGAGGCCATCGGCGCCGTGTCGGAGTTCGCCTTCGAGCGCCTGAAGCTCCACCGTCTGGAGGCCGCGTGCCTGCCCGCCAACGAGGCCAGCCGGCGCGTGCTCCTCAAAAGCGGGTTTCAGCAGGAAGGCTATGCGCTCGAATACCTGCGCATCGCCGGTACTTGGCACGACCATCTGTTGTTCGGACAGTTGGCCGAGGATTGGCGCCGCGAACGCGGGCGGCGCTAGCGCACGATCCGGTACCAGCCGGCCGCCGCTACGCCCCAGATCGAGTTGGACATGAGCACGAACAGCGGCATCAGTGTGCCCAAATTCATACCCATCATTCCGGCCGGTGTGCGCTCGGGGAAAAAATAGAAAAGCAGGAACGCCGAGGGCGCCAGGCCGAACAGGAGGCCACGCAGGAACCACGCGCGCTCCAGGATCGGCAGGACCAGGAGGAAACCCCACATGCCACCCCAAACCAAGCGGGGATAGAGCCACGCCGCGGTGAGCTGGGGCGCGACCTTGAGGCCGAGCGCGGCGGTCAGGCCGTGATCGCCCGCTAGCCACACGAAGATGCTATTGACGAGCGCGCCTGCCGCGCCGGCCGCGAAGGCCAGGCTCAGATCCCGCAATTGCCTGTTCATGATGGTTCTCCTGTCACGCGCGGCCGGCCTGATTGGATAGGCTGGCGGGATTGATGCCCAGCTTGGCCATGGCGCGGGTCCATTTCGTGTCCAACTGATCGTCGAAAATGATCCCGGGATCGGCCGTGGCGTGGAGCCAGCCGTTGGCCTGGATTTCCTGTTCCAGCTGGCCGGGTCCCCAGCCGGCATAGCCCAGCGCCAGAAACCTCTGGCGCGGCCCACCGCCCTCGGCGATGACCTTCAAGATGTCGATCGAAGCTGTCAGCGCAATGGCCTGATCGACCACCAGCGTGCCGTCAAGCACGAACTCGGCCGAATGGAGTAGGAAGCCGCGGCCCGATTCCACCGGCCCGCCGAAATGGACGCGAATCTCATCATCCAGCCTGGCGGGTTTGATGCCCAATTGTTCCAGAAGGTCGGGAAAGGTGACCGAGTCCACCAGGCGGTTGAGCACCAGGCCCATCGCGCCGTCCGTGGTGTGCGCGCACATGTAGATGACCGATCGCTCGAAGCGGGGATCGGTCATCGCTGGCATGGCGATGAGCAGCTGGCCCGGTATAAACCCCTGGGCTTTCTCCGACATGGCTTGAATCTAACGCCGCTCGGAAGATCGAGGCAAGCGGGGCCGGTTGCCGCCCCCGGGCGCGCAAACTAATATCCCGGAGACGCCGCCCGCGCCTATCCGCGGTGCGGGCAATCGACAGAAAACCAAGGGAGAGAGCCTATGACGATCAAGGTCGGCGACAAGATTCCGTCCATGAAACTCAAGCACATGACGGCCAGCGGCCCGGCCGAGATCTCCACGGACGAGATCTTCTCGGGCAAGAAGGTGGCGCTCTTTTCCGTCCCCGGCGCCTTCACCCCGACCTGCTCGGCCAAGCACCTGCCCGGCTATGTCGAGAAGGCGGCCGAGATGAAGCAGAAGGGCGTCAGCACGATCGCCTGCATCTCGGTCAACGACGCCTTTGTCATGGACGCCTGGGGCAAAGCCCAGAACGTCGGCGACAAGGTGATGATGCTGGCCGACGGCAGCGGCTCCTTTGCCAAGGCGCTGGGCGTGGAGCTCGACCTCAACGCCATGGGCTTGGGTACCCGTGCGAAGCGTTATTCGATGCTGGTCGACAACGGCGTCGTGAAGCAGCTCAACCTCGAAGAGCCTGGCGCCTTCAAGGTCAGTGACGCCGACACGATGCTGAAGCAGATCTGATCGCCGCCTCGACGCGCGACGAATGGCAAGGGGGCTTCGGCCCCCTTGTTATTTTTGGGGCAGGAACGGCGCCATGCCCTCGCGCGCCAGCGCGTCGGCCCGCTCGTTCTCCGGGTGGCCGGCATGGCCCTTCACCCAATGCCATTGGATGCGGTGTTCACCCAGCGCCTTTTCGAGCCGCTGCCACAGATCGACGTTCTTCACCGGCTTCTTGTCGGCGGTCTTCCAGCCTCGCTTCTTCCAGGCGTGGATCCACTGGGTGATGCCGTCCTTCACGTACGTGCTGTCGGTGTGGATGTGGATCTCGACGGCGCGCTTGAGGGATTCCAGCGCCTGGATCGCGGCCATCAGTTCCATACGGTTGTTGGTGGTCTGCGCTTCGCCGCCGCACAGTTCGCGCTCGGTGCCGTTGTAGCGCAGGATCGCCCCCCAGCCGCCCGGGCCGGGGTTGCCGCTACAGGCGCCGTCGGTGAAGGCATGGACCGCCGCGGCCTCGCGCGGCGCGTCTTCAGCGGAGGCCATAGGCGCTCGGCCCCTTCACGTGCTGGTGGAACTTCAGCTTGCGCAGATACTCCAGCGGATCCTTCGGCTTCACCAAAGCGCCCTCGGGATGGTGGATCAGGTCGTAGAGGCGGGTCAGCAGGAAGCGCAGGGCCGCGCCGCGCGCGAGCACGGGCATGAACTCCAGTTCCTCCGCCGAGAAAGGGCGCAGGCCGCGATAGGCCTGCAGCATGTTGCGCGCCTTGGTCACGTTGAAGCTGCCGTCGGGCTCGAAGCACCAGGCGTTCAGGCAGATGGCCAGCTCGTAGGCGTAGAAATCGTTGCAGGCAAAGTAGTAGTCGATCACGCCGGACAGCGTTTCGTTCAGGAAGAAGATGTTGTCGGGGAACAGGTCGGCATGGATCACACCGGTCGGCAGGTTCTCCGGCCAGTGCTCGTCCACGAACTCCAGTTCGGCGGCAATCACCTTTTCCAGGCCAGCCTGCACGGTGTCCGCGCGGCCGCGGCAGCCTTCGTAGATGGCGCGCCAGCCGTCATGGGACAGGCTGTTTTCGCGCTTCAGCTTGAAGGAAGCGCTGGCCAGGTGCATGCGCGCCATGGCCGCGCCCAACCCCTTGCAATGGACCGGCAGGATGCGGCGCGGCCAGAGGCCGGATAGGAAGGTGACGATCGCGGCGGGCTGGCCAGCCAGTTCGCGCAGGACCGTGCCGTCCTTCCCGTGCACTGGGGTGGGGCAGGGGAAGCCGCCCGCCGCCAGATGATCCATCAACCCCAGGAAAAAGGGCAGGTCGCCACGCGCCACGCGCTTTTCGTAAAGCGTCAGGATGTAAGTCCCACGCTCGGTCTGCAGCATGTAATTGGAGTTCTCGACGCCCTCGGCGATGCCCTTGAAGGACAGCACGGCGCCCAGATCATAGGCCGTCAGGAAGCTGCGCAGCTCGTCGTCGGCGACTTCGGTGTAGACGGCCATCAGCGCCCCCGCGCGGGGCGCCCAAGACGCGCGGCCGGGGGCCGCAAGGCGATGATTATGGCCATTTTTTGCATGTCGGACGCAGAGATATGGCCGATTGGCGGCCCTTGTGCAACGCCTGCTGCTTCTCCTAAAGTCCGGGCGGCGTCGGCATTGCGCGGACGCTTCCGCGGAACGGCAGGTCCATCCCATGGCAGAACCCGTCGTCGCTCAAAAATCTCCTTACGCGGTCGAAGTCGAGGCCGGGAAGAAATACTGGTGGTGTTCCTGCGGACGAAGCCAAAAGCAGCCTTATTGCGACGGGTCCCACAAGGACACCGGGTTAACGCCGCTTCTCTACACGGCGGAAAAGACCGGCAAGGTTTATCTGTGCGGTTGCAAGTCCACGGTGAAGAAGCCGTTCTGCGACGGCACCCACGGCCGTCTCTGAACGTGCCGGGCCGTCTCGCCCTATGAAGCGCGCGCGCGTACCCGCCCTGGCCGGCGCTATCGTGCTGGCGGTCCTCGGGCTTTCCGGCTGCAATTCGCTGACCGAGGCGCAGAAGGGGCCATGCCCCTTCGTGAAGATCCCGACGCTCCTGGCCCAGGTGACGCAATTCGGCAGCGGACAGACGCGCGACGCCACCAACGTCGTTTTCCAGTCGCGCATCGTCAACGTGGCGTCGGCTTGCGAGTATTCCGACGCCAAGTACAGCACCGTCAGATCCACGCCGACGGGCCGTGAGACGATGGAAGTCCAGCTCAAGATCAAATTCTCGACCCAGCGCGGGCCGCTTGCGCAGGGACAGACGGTTTCCGCCAGGTATCTCGTCGCGGTCACCGATCTGCGCGACAACATCATCAACCGGGGCGAGTTTCCGGTGCAGCTCAAACTGGGTGCTGGCGGGCAAGTCCTCGCGACCGAGGAAGAGGCCTGGATGCTGTTTAAGGTCGCCGACAAGTCGGGCTCGGCTTACCGCATCTATACCGGCTTCGTGCTGGATGAGGGCCAGCTCGAATTCAACAAAAGCCTGATCGGCGGCGGCTAATCGACTTTTTGGGCCGCTGTTGAAGAATCCGGGATGACCGACTAGGCTTCGCGTCCCTGTGGGAGAGGTCGGCCGTGTCGTTCGCGACGTCGCGCCGGCGCCGAAGGAGCAACCGCCCCGGAAACTCTCAGGCAAAAGGACCGCAGGGCACGGCTACACTCTGGAAAGCGGACACTGGCCGACTGCCAGTGTCTCACCGAAGAGGAAAACCGGTGGTTTCGTGCCGCCGGCCAATCTTTCAGGTTCCGAGACAGAGGGGGCAGTCCGCGTGACATAACCGTCGCGCGGTCGCCCATTCTGTCGGAGGACCCCCGTGGCCGATCCCGCGCCCCAATCCCTGAAGCGCACGCCGCTCTACGATCTGCATGTGGCGCTGGGCGCCAAGATCGTGCCGTTCTCTGGCTACGAAATGCCGGTCCAGTATCCCAAGGGAATCATGGCCGAACACGTGCAGACCCGCACCAAGGCGGGCCTGTTCGACGTCTCGCATATGGGCCAGGTGACCCTTTCGGGAGGCGATGCCGTCGCCGCGCTGGAAACCCTGGTGCCCGCCGACATTCGCGCTCTCCAGGCCTCGCGCCAGCGCTATACCCAGTTCACCAACGACAAGGGCGGCATCCTCGACGATCTGATGGTCACCAACCGCAGCGTCGATCTGCTGCTGGTGGTCAACGCGGGCTGCAAGGATGCGGACATTGCCCATCTGCGCGACCGCATCGGCAAACGCTGCCGGCTCGAGGTCCATGCCGAGCGCGCGCTGTTGGCCCTGCAAGGGCCGATGGCGGCCGAGGTGCTGGGCCGCTTCGCCCCCGCCTGCAAGACCATGCCGTTCATGAGCGGTCTGGCCGCCGACGTCGTGGGCGTGCCTTGTTATCTGACGCGCTCGGGCTACACTGGCGAGGACGGTTACGAAATCTCCATGGCCGGCGACAAGGCCATGTTGGTCGCGAAGCGTTTGCTGGACGAGGCCGAGGTGGAACCCATCGGCCTCGGCGCGCGCGATTCGCTACGCCTCGAAGCAGGTCTTTGCCTTTACGGCCATGATATCGACGAAACCACCACGCCGGCCGAAGCGGGGCTGCTCTGGAGCATCCAGAAGCGGCGGCGCGAGGAAGGAGGCTTCCCCGGCGCCGATGTGGTGAAGCGCCAGATCGCGGAAGGGCCCGCGCGCAAGCGCGTGGGCATCCTGCCCGAAGGCCGCGCGCCTGCGCGTGAGCATACCGAGATCACCGACGCCACGGGCAAGCCGGCCGGCGCGATCACCAGCGGCGGCTTCGGCCCGACCTTGGGCGCGCCGATTGCCATGGGCTATGTCACGACGGCGCAGGCCGCCGCGGGCACACCGCTGCAACTGGTCGTGCGCGGTACGCCGCGCCCGGCCAAGGTGGCGCCCATGCCGTTCGTTCCCCAACGCTATTATCGCGGCTAACGCCGCCACGAAACGAAATCACAGGAGAGGTTCCGATGGCCGAGCGCAAATACACGAAAGAGCATGAATGGATCATGGTCGACGGCGACGTCGCCACCGTGGGCATCACCGACTATGCCCAAGGTCAGTTGGGCGATGTGGTCTATGTCGAGCTGCCCGCCGCCGGAAAGCAAGTGACCCAGATGGGCCAGGCGGCGGTCGTCGAATCGGTCAAGGCGGCCAGCGAGGTCTATGCGCCGCTGACGGGCGAGGTGGTCGAGGCTAACGGCGCCCTGGCCGACAACCCGGCGCTGGTGAACTCCGACCCTGCCGGCGCGGGCTGGTTCTTCAAGATCAAGCTGTCGAACAAGGGCGAGCTGTCGGGGCTGATGGACGAAGCGGCCTACAAGACCTTCGTCGACGGTCTCTGAGATCACGGACAGGCCAGGGAGGCAGAGATGGCAAGAACGGATTTGAAGACGCTGGAGCAGCGCGGCGAGTTCATCCAGCGGCATATCGGCCCGGATGCGGCCGATACCGAAGCCATGCTGCAGACCTTGGGGCTGGCGTCGCTCGACGCGCTGGTCGAAAAGGCCGTGCCGCCCTCGATCCTGTTCAAGGATCCCTTGCCCCTGGCCGATCCGGAGCCGGAGGCTGCGGTGCTGGAGAGGCTGCGCCGCATGGCCTCGTCGAACAAGGTGCTCAAAAGCATGATCGGCATGGGTTACTACGACACTCACACGCCGACCGTGGTGCTGCGGAACATCCTGGAGAATCCCGGCTGGTACACGGCCTATACGCCCTATCAGCCGGAGATTTCGCAGGGCCGGCTCGAGGCGCTGCTCAACTTCCAGACCATGGTCATGGACCTGACCGGCATGGCGCTGGCAAACGCTTCGTTGCTGGACGAGGCGACGGCCGCGGCCGAGGCCATGACGCTCTGTCTCCACCAGGCGAAATCCGACAGCAAGACGTTCTTCGTCTCCTCCGGCTGCCACCCGCAGACCATCGCCGTGGTGAAGACGCGCGCCGAGCCACTGGGCATCGAAGTCGTGGTCGGCGACCATCGCCGGGAGCTTTCGAGCCGCAAGGTGTTTGGCGTCCTGCTGCAGTATCCCGACACGACGGGCGAAACCGAGGATTTGCGCGGCGTGATCGCCGCGGCGCACGGGCAAGGCGCGCTGGTCATCGCCGCCGCCGATCTTCTGAGCCTCGTGCTACTGACCTCGCCCGGCGAGATGGGGGCCGACGTCGCGATCGGCTCGTCCCAGCGTTTCGGCGTGCCGCTCGGCTTCGGTGGCCCGCACGCGGCGTTCCTCGCGACCAAGGACGAATACAAGCGTGCCATTCCCGGCCGCATCGTGGGCGTCTCGGTCGACGCGAAGGGCCGTCCTGCTATGCGCCTCGCGTTGCAGACGCGCGAGCAGCATATCCGCCGCGAGAAGGCCACCAGCAACATCTGTACGGCCCAAGTCCTGTTGGCCGTCATGGCCAGCATGTATGCGGTCTATCACGGGCCCAAGGGGCTGGCCGCCATCGCCGGCCGCGTGCACCGGCTGACGTCCATCCTGGCCGAAGGGCTGCGGCGCTTGGGCTGTACCGTCCGCACCAAGGGCTTCTTCGACACGATTACGATCGATGCGGCCGGCCAGGGCGGCGCGATTGCCGCGCGCGCGCGCAAGGCCGGCATCAACGTGCGCGAGAGCGCCGATTCGATCGGCGTTTCGGTCGACGAGACCACGACGCGTGCCCATATCGAGGCTCTGTTCGCGGCCTTCGCACCCGGCAAAGCCGCGCCGTCCATCGACGAGTTGGATGAAGCTGCGCCGGAAGGGATTCCGTCCGGCCTTAGGCGCGCCTCGCCGATCCTCGAACACCCGGTCTTCAGCCGCTATCACTCCGAGACCGAGATGCTGCGCTACATGAAGCGGCTCGAGGACAAGGACATCGCGCTCAACCGCTCGATGATCGCGCTGGGTTCCTGCACCATGAAGCTGAACGCGACCTCAGAGATGATTCCGATCACGTGGCGCGAGTTGGCGGGCCTTCATCCGTTCGCGCCGCTCGATCAGGTTAAGGGCAGCCTGAAGATGATTCGCGAGCTGGAGGCCATGCTGCGGAAGGTAACAGGCTTCGCGGCCGTTTCGCTGCAGCCCAACGCGGGCTCGCAGGGCGAATACGCGGGCCTCTTGGTGATCCGTAAATATCACCACAGCCGCGGCGACGCGCACCGCAATGTCTGTCTGATCCCCAGCTCCGCCCACGGCACCAACCCGGCTACCGCCGCCATGGCGGGCATGGAGGTGGTGCTGGTGGCTTGCGACGCGCAGGGCAACGTGGATGTGAAGGACTTGAAGCGGCAGGCCGAGGCGCACAAGGACCGGTTGGCCGCCCTCATGGTCACCTATCCGTCGACCCACGGCGTGTTCGAGGAGAAGATCCGCGATATCTGCCGCATTGTGCACAAGTTCGGCGGTCAGGTTTACATGGACGGCGCCAACATGAACGCCCAGGTCGGCCTGTGCCGTCCGGGCAAATTTGGCCCCGACGTGTGCCACCTGAACCTGCACAAGACCTTCTGCATTCCCCATGGCGGCGGCGGTCCGGGTGTCGGCCCCATCGGCGTGGCCAAGCACCTGGCCCCCTTCCTGCCGAGCCATCCGGTCCACCCGGAATGCGGGCCTAAGACCGGTATCGGGCCGGTGGCGGCGGCGCCTTGGGGCAGCGCGGGCATCCTGCCCATCTCCTGGGCTTATATCGCCATGATGGGCGCCTCGGGCCTCAAGCGCGCGACGCAGATCGCCATCCTCAACGCCAATTACGTGGCCAGGAAGCTGTCGCCGCATTATCCGGTCCTCTACACCGGCGCGAACGGCTTGGTGGCGCACGAGTGCATCATCGACCTGCGGTCGCTCAAGGAGACCTCGGGCATTGCCAACGACGACGTGGCCAAGCGCCTCATGGATTACGGCTTCCACGCGCCGACCATGTCGTTTCCGGTCGTGGGCACGCTGATGATCGAGCCGACGGAAAGCGAATCGAAGGCCGAGCTGGACCGTTTCTGCGAGGCCATGATCGCCATCCGGGGCGAGATCAAGAAGGTCGAGATGGGAGCCTACGACCGCACGGACAATCCGCTCAAGAACGCGCCGCACACGGCGGACGATCTGGCGGCCAGCGAATGGACCCACAAGTATCCGCGCGAGGATGCGGCCTTCCCCGTCGATTCCCTGCGGGGGACGAAGTATTGGCCGCCGGTCAACCGGATTGACCAGGTCTATGGCGACCGCAATCTGATCTGCGCTTGCCCGCCCATCGAAGCCTACAAGAACGCGGCTGAGTAGGCAGCCACGACCCCTGAAACGGCGAAGGCCCCGGACGCAAGTCCGGGGCCTTCGTGTTTCGGCCGGCCGTTTGCGGCGGCGTCAGTGGATTTTCTGCGGCAGTTCCTTGATCGCGGCGTCGATCATCTCGGAACGCTTGGCCTGATCCAGGCCCGATTCCAGGAGACGGCGGGTGGCGGCGATGGCGACATCGGCCGCGACCTGACGCACCTCTTCCACGGCCTGCACCTCGGCCTGGGCGATGCGGTCCAGCGCCTGACGCTCACGCCGCTTCATCGAGAGCTCCAGGGCCTGGGCCGTCTGCTCCCGGTGACGGGCGGCCTCGGCGCGCGCATGGGCCAGGATCTGCCCCGCTTCCTCGATGGCCTGGCGTTGCTTGCGCTGGTACTCGGCCAACAGATGCTGGGCGTCCTCGCGCAGCTTCTGAGCCTCTTCGATCTGGGCCTTGATGCGGCCCGCACGGGCGTCGAGGGCGGCCAGGATCTTCCTCGACGGCTTCACCATCAAGGCGACGAAGATCGCGAACGAGACGGCAACCCAGAATGTCGGATCGGAGAACACCGGCCTATTTCTCCTCGCTCTTGAGGGAGGCCGCGACCGCGGTCTCCACGGCCTTGGCATCGGGCGCGCGGCCCACGAGGCGTTCGGTCGCCCGCGTTGCCGCGTCGGCGGCGATCGAGGCGATGCTGCTCACGGCCTGCTTCTTGGCCGCCGCGATACGATCCTCGCCGGCCTTGATCTCGCGGTTCAGCCGCTCGGTCAGCTCGGCGTTCCGCTTGGCCGCTTCGTTGGTCAGTTCGGCGACCGCTTGGCGCAGCGCCGACTGGGCCTCGGAGCGGGCGTCGGACAGGGTTTTCTCGTAGGTCGCCAGCGCGGCTTCGGCTTCGGCTTTCAGACGCGCGGCCTTCTCCAGGTCGTCGTCGATCTTGTCCTGCCGCGTCTCCAGCACCTCGGCGACGCGGGGCAGGGCCACGCGCCACAGGATGAGGTAGAGCACGGTGAACGAGATCGTCAGCCAGACGATCTGGGTCAGGAAGAAGTCTGGATTGAGCTGAGGCATTGTGTGGTGCCCGTTTCGCGCGGTGCCGGCGATCAGGTCGGCCCGTGCGCGACTCCGCTCAGGTGAACAGGATCAGGAACGAGATCAGCAGCGCGTAGAGCGCGACGGCCTCGACGAGGGCGAAGCCCAACATGCCCAACGGGAAGACCTGTGGGCGGGCCGCCGGGTTGCGCGCGATCGACGCGATCAACGAGGCGAAGATGCTGCCGATACCGGCGCCGACGCCCGAAAGGCCGATCACGGCAAGACCGGCACCGATCATCTTTGCGGCTTCAGTTTCCATCGTACGAGTACCCCTTCTTTGATGTCTGGATGGTTGTGGATATCAGCGGCGCCGCCTGCTCAATGCAGGTGGATGGCGTCGTTGAGATAGAGGCAGGTCAAAACGGTGAACACGTAGGCCTGCAGGAACGCGACCAGAAGCTCGAACCCGGTCAGCGCCACATTCATGGCCAAGGGCGCGATCGCGCCGACACCGAACGTCGCGGCGCCCAGCGTGATCACGAAACCGGCGAACACCTTCATCATCGTGTGTCCGGCCATCATGTTGGCGAACAGTCGGATGGCCAAGCTCACGGGGCGCGAGAGATACGAGATGATCTCGATCGGCACCATGAGCGGCAGCATCACCGCCGGAACGCCCTTGGGCACGAAGAAACTGAAGAAATGGAGGCCGTGCATCGCAATGCCGATGCCGGTAACGACTGTGATCACAAAAAGAGCTAGGGCCGCGGTCACCGCGATGTGGCTGGTGTAGGTGAAGCTGTAGGGAACCAGGCCGAGAAGGTTGCCGAACAGCACGAACATGAAGAGCGTGAAAATGAGGGGGAAGTACTTCAGCCCTTCCTTGCCCACGTTGTCGCGGATCATGTTGCCGACGAACTCGTAGGACAATTCGGCCAAGGACTGCCAGCGGCCGGGAACCAGCGCGCGGCGCCGCATACCCAGCGTCAGGAACGCGATGATCGCGATGACCGCGATCGTCATCACGACGGACGAGTTCGTGAACGACACGTCGGCGCCGCCGATCCTGACGTCGATGATCTTCGCGATTTCGAACTGGTGGAGCGGACTATGTCCGTGGTCTTCCGCCATCCTGCTACGTATCCCCGCCTTCGTTGTCGTCTTTCGCCTCTGGCTTCCGGTAACCGACCGCCAGGCCGTAACCGCTCACGGTGCGATAGACGTTGAGAATCCCGGCCCCCGCGCCGAGGAAGAAGAACAAAACCATCAACCAGGGTTTCGTGCCGAGCCAGTCATCGAGCAGCCATCCGATGGCGACGCCGACGACAAGCCCCGCGACCAGTTCGGTGCCAATACGGAACGCCAATCCCATCCCTGTCGACGCGACCTTACCGGTGTCGCGCGGCTTTCTCGCCTGCGCCTCGCGGAGGCGCTTGTCGAGGTCGCGAAGTGGCGGTGGGGGATTGCGCTCCATCCGATGCCTGGCGCCCGCTGAAACCCTTGTTTACGAGCGCTAAAACCGAGCCAAGTCGGGCCGGAACTTACGGATTGGGGGATAGGCTGTCAAGCGCGCAAGGCCGCTTTCCGGCTCCCCGCCGACCCCATTTAAAGCCTTGATGCAGTGGAGTTTTCAGGCGGTCTGGCGGATCGTTTCAGCGCGCTCCAGGTCAACCGAGACGAGTTGCGACATGCCGGGGTCCGTCATGGTCACGCCGAACAGCCGATCCATGCGCGCCATGGTCATCCGATGATGGGTGATGACCAGGAAGCGGGTCGAGGAACTGTGCGCGATTTCCTCCAGCAGGCTGCAAATCCGGTCGACGTTGGCGTCGTCCAGCGGTGCGTCCACTTCGTCCAGCACGCAGACGGGCGCCGGGTTGCTCAGGAACACCGCGAACAGGAGGGCCAGGGCCGTCAGGGCCCGCTCGCCGCCCGACAAGAGGGTCAGGATCTGAAGCTTCTTGCCCGGCGGGCTGGCCATGATCTCGAGGCCGGCCTCCAGCGGGTTCTCCAGGTCCGTCAGCATCAGCCGCGCGCGGCCGCCGTTGAACAGGCGGGTGAACAGGGTCTGGAAATGGCCGTTGACGGTCTCAAAGGAGGCCAAAAGCCGCTCGCGTCCTTCGCGGTTCAGCTCGGCGATACCCTCGCGCAGACGTGCGATGGCGGCCATCAGATCGTCGCGCTCCTTGCGCATGGTTTCGATCTTCTCGCCCAACTCGTCGGCTTCCTGCTCGGCGCGCAGGTTGACCGCGCCCATGTTGTCGCGCTCGCGCTGCAGACGGTCCAAGCGGCCTTCCAGGTTGGCGAGCTCGGGCAGGGTCGATTCGTCTTCGATGCCCGCGATGCCCAATGCCTGCTCGGGCGTGCAATTCAAGCGCTCGGTGATGCGGTCGGCCACGGCGGTGTTGGCCATCTCGGCCTGCTCGACGGCGGCTTCCGCGCGTACGCGGTCCTCGCGCGCGGTCGACAATGCGGCCTCGGCGGCCTTCAGCGCCTTGTCCTTAGTGGCTAAATCCGTTTCCGCGGTGGCCAGTGCGTCGGCGGCCAGCGAGCGCTCGGATTCGGTGCGCTCGATCTGATCCGCCAGTGCCAGACGCTGGGCTTCGATCTCGGCGGGACGATGGGCCAGGCGCTCCAATTCGGCAGCGGCGGCCTCGGCGCGGGTCTGCAGATCCGCGCGGTGCTGGGCGGCGGCGTTCGCGCGCTCGCCCCAAGAGCGGTCCTCGGTCTCGATCTCGGCCAAGCGCCGGTCGCGGGCCTGACCTTCGCGGGTCTGTCGGTCGAGCCGGCTCTGGTGCTCCAAAAGACGCGTGCGCGCCTCGGCCAGATCGGCGCGGATCGTGTCGAGCCGCGCGCGGTGTGTCGTGACGTCGGTCAGTGCCGCCGCTTCGCGCGTGGCTTCGGATTGCGCCGTCTCGGCCTCGTTCAGATCGGCGCGCACGCGGGCCACGGTCTCGTCGAGCGCCGCGAGGCGCGAGGCGTCGGCTGCCGCCTTCTGTGCTAGCCGGGCATGGTCCTGACGGGCGCGTTCCAGCGCCGCGATGGCATCGCGCTGCGTGTCCTGGACGGTCTTGGCGGCGGCGGCGGCGGTCTGGCTGGCTTCGCGCGCCGCGGCGGCGTCGCGCCGCGCGGTTTCGAGCTGCGCGTCGATCGCGGCCAGTTCTGTCACCAGGCTGGTCAGACGGTTCCGCTGTGCCAAGCGCGTGGCGGCGGTCGTGCGCGCGCCGGCCTTGACGGTGAAACCGTCCCAGCGCCACAGGGCGCCGTCACGGGCAACCAGACGTTGGCCCTGGGCCAAGGAGGCGGACAGGGCACCGCCTTCGGACGAATTCGCGACCATGCCGATCTGCGACAGGCGCCGCAGCAGCGCCGCGGGACCGCGTACATGGGTGGACAAGGGCTCGATACCGGCCGGCAACGCCAAGGCATTCGATAGCGGCGGCAGCGTACGCCAGTGGACCGGCGCGCCCTCGTCGGCAGGCGCGATCAAGTCGTCGCCGAGTGCCGCGCCCAGCGCGGCCTCGAAGCCGGGATCGACCGTGATCTGGTCGATCAGCGGCGGCCACATATCCTGCTCGCCGGCCTTCAAAATATCTTCGAGCGCATGCTGCTCGGCGCGGATGCGGGCGCGCTGGCCTTCGATGGCCTGTAGCGCCTCACGCGCCATCTCGGTGGCGTCGGCGGCCGCAGCGCGGGCGTTGTCGAGTTCGGCCACGCGGGCCTGCGCGGTCTCCAGGTCGGCCTGCGCTTCGTCGCGCACGCGTTCGGCATCCTGCAATGCGTGATCCGGCAGTGCCTGGGCCCGCAGCGTGTCGATTTCGGCGGCAAGCTCCGACGCGCGGGCGGCCAAGCGGCCGGCGCGATCGCGTGCCTCGGCCTGGCGGCGCGACAAATCGGCGTGGCGCGCTTCCGTCGCCGCGATCTCGGCGGTCAGTTCATTGACCTGGGTTTCGAGCCCGTGCGTTTCCGTCGTCGCGCTTTCGACCGCGGTCTTGGTCTCCTCGCGCGCGGCCGTTTCGGTGTCGCGCGCGCCTTCCAGCGCGGTGCGTTCGGCGGTCAGGCGCTCGCGCGCCGCGCTGGCGTCGGCTTCCAGCGCGCGCTCGCGCTCCATGTCGGCTTCGAGTTGCGTGCGGCGCGCCGTCAGCTCGCGCTGGGCCTGGGCCACGCGGGCTTCCTCGGCGGCCAATCCGTCGCGCTCGACGGCCAAGCGGTGCAGCGCGGCGGCCACTTCGGCCTCGGCGTGGCGCAGGCCGGGCAACAGGGTTGCGGCATTAGCCTGGGCGATCGCGGCGTGGGCGGCATCGCCCGTCAGCTGCGCGACCCGCGCCTCGGCCTCGGTGTGGCGCGCGCGCGCGGCATCCAGCGCGGCGCAGGCGTCACGCCAGCGCCGGTGCAGCAGCATGGCTTCGGCCTTGCGGATGTGGTCGCTCAGATTGCGGTAGCGGTTGGCTTGGCGCGCCTGCTTCTTCAGCGCTTCGAGCTGGCTGTCGAGGGTGATCAGCACGTCTTCCAAGCGCTGCATATTGGTTTCGGCGGCGCGCAGGCGCAGTTCGGCCTCATGCCGGCGGTTGTGCAGGCCGGTGATGCCGGCGGCTTCTTCCAAAAGCGCGCGCCGGTCGGTCGGGCGGGCGGCGACCAGCGAGCCGACACGACCTTGACTGACGATGGCGGTCGAGCGTGCGCCGCTGGCCGCGTCGGCGAACAGGAGCGCCACGTCGCGGGCGCGCACGTCGCGGCCGTTGACCTTGTAGATCGAGCCCTCGCCGCGCTGGATGCGCCGCGTGACCTCCAGCGTGTCGGTGTCGTTGAACGCGGCCGGCGCGGTGCGGTCGGAATTGTCCAGCACCAGCGTCACTTCCGCGATGTTGCGCGCGGGCTTCTCCGCCGTGCCGCCAAAGATGACGTCGTCCATCTCCGCGCCGCGCATCTCCTTGGCCGAGGTTTCGGCCATCACCCAGCGCAGGGCGTCGACAAGATTCGATTTGCCGCAACCGTTCGGCCCGACCACGCCGGTCATGCCGGACTCGATCGAAAGCTCGGAGGGTTCAACGAAGGATTTGAAACCGGTGAGGCGGAGTTTGGAAAACTGGACCAAGGGCGGGGTTCCGAACGGGCTATTTCAGGAGCGGCTTGAGGGCAGCTTCGAAGGATTCGAAGGTGTGGGCGCCGTCCATCTTCTTGCCGTTGATGATGAAGGTCGGCGTGGATTCGATCTTGTACTGCTGCTGGGCGTCCGTGGCGTCCTTCTTGATCGCCTCGAACAGGGCTTGGTTCTTGATGCAGGCGTCGAAATCCGCCTGGGACATGCCGCCAAGTCTCGCCACTTGGCCCAGCGCCTGGGTCGTATCTTGCGCCCGTGCCCAGCTGTCCTGGCCACGGAATAGAGCGTCGAGAAACGCGAAATAGCGATCCTTAGGCGCGCAGCGTGCGGTCATGGCGGCCAGCAGCGCGCGGCCATCGAGGGGGAAGTCGCGATAGACCAACTTCACCTTGCCCGTGTCGATATAGGCGGTCTTCAACTTGGGCAGGACGTTGACCTCGAAATCCTTGCAATGGGGGCAGGTCAGCGAGGCGAATTCGATGATCGTGACCGGCGCATCGGCCGTGCCCAGGACGCGCTCGGACATGGCCTCTTGAACCGTCGCGGGCGCGGCCGAAACCGGCGCAAGACCCAACCAGATCAAGACGATAACGGCGGCCGACGCCAACGAGAACTTGTGTAGGTTCATGCCCCACCCACTAGATGTTGCGGGAGTATAGAAGCCACCTCCCGAGTCCACAAGAACACCAGGGAAGCCGCCAACCATGGCGGAATTGCGGATGTCAGGAGCGTCGCGCCAGCGCTTGGCCGAGCCGCGAAAGCGCCGCGCGCAGATCCGGATCGTCGACCCCGTCCACGGGCGGCGCGGGGGCGTTCGCGTTTGTCTTCGGCGCGGGCGTGCGGCGGCGCAGACGCGCCTCGATCCGCGCCACGTCCTGGACCAGGCGGATGCGTTCCACCGCGCGATAACCGAAATGGCCGTTGATGCGCTCCAGCACCTGGGGCTCCTGGTGCTGAAGCTCGAGCGCCAGGGCGCCGGATGCGGCGATGTGAAGGGTGCCGCCCGCGCGCTCGCCGGGCGCGAAGGCCAGCTTCACCGGCAAGGTCTGGCGGCCCAGCTCGGGCCCGACGATGGCGTCCCAATCGGCGGCCAGCGTCGCCAGGGCCTGGCCGCCGCGCTTGAACGCGGTCTTCGCCACCGCGGGCAACAGCGTGCTGAGCGCGCGCGGGCCGGAAGCGCGGCGGGTAGGCCGGCGAGGCGCGGCTGGTTCTGGCTTCTTGGGCATGGGAGTCATTCTATAGTCCGGATGGGACACTCGGTATGACCTTCACGCCATGACGAAAGCCCGGCGTCGACCGCCATCGGCCGGCCAGGACGATCCAACCGCTGATCCGAATCAGGCGCGCGTCCTCGCGCGCCGCTTGTTGGCCTGGTACGACCGCCACCGGCGGCGCATGCCGTGGCGCGCGTTGCCCGGACAGGTTGCCGATCCGTACCATGTCTGGCTCAGCGAGATCATGCTGCAGCAGACCACTGTCGCGGCGGTGAAATCCTATTTCGAGGCGTTCCTGCGCCGCTGGCCGACGGTCGGCGCGCTGGCCACGGCGCCGCTCGACGACGTGCTGCATGCGTGGCAAGGCCTCGGCTACTACGCGCGCGCGCGCAACCTCCATCGCGCGGCGAAGCTCGTGGCCGAGGATCATGGCGGCCGGTTTCCGGACACCGAGGAAGGGCTGCGCGCCTTGCCCGGCGTCGGCGCTTACACCGCGGCTGCCATCGCTTCTATCGCCTTCGATCGCCAGGCCACGCCGGTGGACGCGAATGTGGAGCGGGTGATCGCACGCCTGTGCGGCATTACGACGCCGCTGCCGAAGGCGAAGCCCGAGATCTATGCCCATGCTCAACGACTCACACCCGCAAAGCGGCCCGGCGATTACATTCAGGCGCTGATGGATTTGGGCGCGACGCTGTGCAGTCCGAAGCGTCCGGCGTGCGCGTTATGCCCGTGGTCGGATGCATGCGTCGCGCGCGCGCAGGGCATCGCTGAATCCTTGCCCGCGAAATCGCCCAAGGCCGCGCGCGCGGCCAAGCGCGGCGTGGTTTTCTGGGCCGTGCGCGAGGATGGCGCCGTGCTTCTGCGCCGCCGCCCCGAATCCGGCCTGCTGGGCGGCATGATCGAAGTGCCGTCGACGGAATGGCGCGAGGCCGCGTGGCCGCGCGCGGAGGCCTTGCGCGCGGCGCCGGTCCAAGCCCGCTGGCGCACATTGGCGGGGGCGGTGCTGCACGGTTTCACCCATCTGGATCTGGAGCTGGAAGTGATGGAAGCCCGCGTTGCGATGGATGCGATGCCGGAGGGCGGCGCGTTCTGGTGGCCGCTTGACCGTATCTCCGAACAGGCTTTGCCGACCCTGACCAAGAAAGTCGTGGCCCATGCCCGGGGCGAAGCCCGCGTGGCGCGCATGGGACCCCGTGCGAAGCGATGACCTGTCCGGTAGACCGCATGCTAGTTTGCCGCTCGGGGATGTGACCATGTGCCGCGACAACCGACGACCATGACGCTCCCCCCGCTTCTGTCTCCTCTGCGCAACGATCTCTATCGCGCCGTCTGGTGCGCGATGTTGCTGTCTTATTTCGGCGTATGGATTCAGTCGGTGGGCGCCGCATGGCTGATGACGACGATCGCGCCGACGGTCGACTTCGTGGCCTGGGTGCAGGCGGCGAACGCGATCCCGCCGATCCTTTTCACGGTCTTCGGCGGCGTGATGGCCGACCGTTTCGACCAGCGCTTGATCCTCTTGTTTTCGCAGATCGCGATCTTGTCGATGGCGCTGGCCATCGGCGCCTTCGACTATTTCGGCATCATCACACCGTGGCTTCTGTTGATCCTCACCTTCGCGCTCGATAGCGGCTCGGCCATCCGCTATCCGGCGTACCAGGCGACGGTGAACAAGCTTCTGCCGCGCGAGGACATCCCTCATGCGCTCGTGTTGTCGAGCATCGGCTGGAACATCGCCCGTTCCGTGGGCCCGGCGTTGGGCGGCCTGCTGATCGCGAGCTTCGGCGTGCAGTCGGCCTTCATCGCCAACGCTCTCTTCAACCTGCCCATCATCGCGGTTCTCTTCCGTTGGCGCCGGCGCGCGGGAATCCAGAAGGTGTCGCAGAAGGGCAGCATCATGGCCGAGATGCGCGGCGGGCTCAGTCATGTGCACGCGACGCCGGCCATCCGCGCGGCCTTGCTGCGCTGCTTCATCTTCACCCTGTTCGCGAGCGCGCTGTGGTCGCTCCTGCCGCTGGTGGCCAAACAGGCCACCGGAGGCGGCCCATCGCTTTACGGCATCATGCTGGGGGCCTTGGGTGTCGGCGCCTTGATTGGCGCGCCCGCGTTGACCTGGGCCCGGCGCACCTTCGGCTTGCGCAAGTTGTGCGGCTTCTCCGCGCTCTGCTTCGCCGGGTCACCGGTGGCGCTGGCTCTCGTGCATTCGCAGGCCATTCTGCTGCCCATTCTGGCGATCGGCGGGCTGGGCTGGATGATGCTGATGTCCACCTTCAACGTGGTGGTGCAGATGGCGGCCGATCGCGCCTATCTGGGCCGCGCGGTCTCTGCCTATTACGTGGCGATCTTCTCGGGGCTGGCGCTGGGAAGCTGGCTTTGGGGCCATGTCGCGCAGCATGCCGGTATCGAAGCCGGCCTGATCGCGTCCACGGCCGGCATCCTGGCCAGCCTCGTCCTCTATCGCCGCGGAATCGGCGAAATCCTGGAGCCGCCGAAACCGCCGTCGTCGGCGGAGTAGACGCTTAGTTCGCGCGTTTCGCGGGGTTGCGGTCCAACAGCTTCCAGATCGTGGGCATCAGCACGATGCCCAGCGCGACCTTGAGCAGGCTGGCGGCCAGGAACGGCTTGAAGCCCACCTCGATGGCCTTGGGCAGATTGAACAGGATTGCGAGCCACGCCACGCCGGCCAGGGCGATGATGGCCTGGCCCAACACCATGGCAACCGCGGTGCGCGGGAGCGAGCGGTCCCAGCCGCGCTCGCCGAGGAAGCCGACGGCGGCGGCGGAGACCAGGAAGCCAAGCAGGTACCCTCCGGTCGGCCCCATCATATAAGCCACGCCGATGCCACGCGCGGGCGTGCCCGCGAACACCGGCAACCCCGCCACACCAGCCACGAGATAGGCCAGCACGGGGGCGGCGCCCAGGCGCCAGCCATAGGCCATGCCGATCACCAGCACGACGAGCGTCTGCATCGTCATCGGGACGGGCCAGAATGGAATCTGGATCTTGGCCGAGAGGGTCAAGAGGCACGCGCCGAGAAGCATCAACGCGGCGGCGCGGACGATGCGGGCCTGCGGTCGGCTCGGCCAGACGATATCGGCGATGGTCGCGGTGCGGACGGTCACAGCGTTACTCCTCGGTAAAACCCGGCAAAAGTTTAACCGATTGCCCCGCCGCCGTCACCGCGCCTGTTCGCCATGCGATAGGCCCTGGGGCGGGGGCCCTTGGGACCCCCGCCCTGAGGAAGCGTTAGGCCTGCTTGGCCTCGGCCTCGTGCGCCGCGCGCACCGCGGGGCGCGCAGCGACGCGGTCGAAATAGGCCTTCAAGGTCGGCCATTTGCCGATGTCGATGCCCATGGGCTTGGCCCAGGTCAGGATCGTGTAGAGATAGGCGTCGACCACGGTGAAGCTGCCCATCAGGTGGTCGCGGCCTTCCAGCGCCTTCGACAGATGGTCGAATTTCGCGGCCAGGTTCTCCTTCACGATGTCCTTGTAGGCATCGGGCGTTTTCGGGTTGAACAGCGGGCTGAAACCCTTGTGCACTTCTGCGGCGATGAAGTTCAGCCATTCCTGCAAGTGGTAGCGCTCGACGGTGCCGTTGGCGGGCGCCAGCTTCTTCTCGGGCTTTTGATCGGCCAGGTACTGAACGATGGCCGCGCCCTCGGTCAGGATGTCGCCGCCGTCGATCTGCAGCGTGGGAACCTGACCCTTGGGATTCACCGCGCGGAAATCGGCGCCTGATTTTGTCTTCTTGGTTTTCAGGTCGACCACTTCGGCGTCGAAGGGCAGGCCTGCTTCGCGCAGAACGATATGCGGCGAAAGGGAGCAGGCCCCGGGGGTGAGAAACAGCTTCATGATGCGTTCCTTTCTTTCTCTATCTTTGTGTGCGGCGTAAATCGGAGGGTGACTGACCCACAAGCTATGTCCCGGCCATGACACTGCAAGCGGGGATGGGGTGACTCGGTTTCCTCTTGGTTACCGTCCTTCACGGCGTCCATGAACGAAAAGTAATGCCGTGTTTATGCGCCTTCCGTTGATTTCGATGCGAACGCCTCTCATTGTCGGCTTCGGGATTCCGTGGATCTGTTTTGGAGTGCGTAATGCGTTTGGGTTTTTCCACGGCCTTCGCGGCCGCCGTCGCCGTGTTCGGTTTGGTCTCGCTGGCCGCCGCCAAGGAATATCCGGTCGGTAAACCGGTGACCAAGAACGGCATGGAAATCGCCGCGGCCTACCTGCAGCCCATCGAGATGGATCCGCCGGGCATGATGCGTAACGCCAAGGATTCCGACATTCATCTCGAGGCCGACATCCACGCCGCCAAGAACAACGTCAATGGCTTCGCCGAGGGCGATTGGATGCCCTATCTGGTCATCCATTACCGCCTCACCAAGGCCGGCTCCGACCAGGCCGTGGAAGGCGACATGATGCCCATGGTGGCCAACGACGGGCCGCACTACGGCGACAACGTCAAGCTGATGGGACCGGGCAAGTACAAGCTGGTGCTGCAGATCGCGGCACCGGGCTCCAGCCCGCACGCGCAATTCGGCCGCCATACGGACAAGGAAACCGGCGTGAAGCCGTGGTTCCAGCCCTTCGAGACGTCTTACGACTTCACCTTCGCGGGCACCGGCAAAAAAGGCGGCTATTGATTCGCGGGTTCGCCATGCGTGTTGTCCTGTTCGCCGCGTTCGCGAGCCTCATCGTCGCGACCATGCCCGCGCGGGCGGAGGATCTGCCGACCTTCAAGGTGGGAATGAAAGACGGCGTGATCACGCCGCTCAGGCTCGAGGTCCCGGCCGACAAGCCGTTCAAGATCGAAATCCACAACACGGGCACCACGCCGGCCGAGTTCGAGAGCCTCGAGCTGCGGAAGGAAAAGGTCGTGGCACCGGGGGCCGTATCCTTCGTGGTGATCAAGCGCGTTTCGAAGGGCGAGTACAAGTTCTTCGACGATTTTCATCCGAACGCGCCGCAAGTGACCGTGGTGGCGAAATAGGGTCATGGGCGATATGAGCGGCCAATTGGGGCAGATCGTCTTCGTCGTCTGGCGCGAAAGCGTCGAGGCGCTCCTGGTGGTGGGCATTCTCAACGCCTGGCTTGCCCATCAAGGCAAAACGCCGGAGGCTGCGCGCGGCAAGCGCTTCCTGTGGGCCGGCGTGTCGGTGGGTGTGATCCTCGCCGTGGTCCTGGCCGCGATGCTGCTGTTCTTTGGCGAGCTTTTGTCGGACGACGGGCAGGAGCTGTTTCAGGCCTCTATGGTCCTGGTCGCTGCCGCGCTGATCGTCCAGATGGTGGTCTGGATGCGCCGCCACGGCCGCACGTTGAAACGCGAGCTGGAAGAAGGCGCCGCGCGGTCGATGGCTGAGGCCAGATGGTGGGGCCTCTTCGTCCTCGCGCTTCTGGCAGTCGCGCGCGAAGGCAGCGAGACCGTTGTCTTCCTCTACGGCATCCTGGCCGGTGGTCACATCGACACGGGATCTTCCATCGGTGCGGCGGCGCTTGGCGGCGTGCTGGCCGTAGCCACTTATTGGCTGCTCCAGTTGGGCGGGCGCTATCTCTCCTGGCGCCTGTTCTTTCGCGTCACCGAGATCATGCTGCTGTTGCTGGCGGCGTCCCTGGTGATGTCGGGCATCGATCATCTGATCTCGCTCGGCATCGTGCCCGTACTGTCGCGGCCGTTGTGGGACACGTCCGGTGTGCTCGAGGACGGCGGCGCGTTCGGCGGTTTCGTCTCGGGCCTGACTGGCTATCGTGCGCGGCCCGATCTCACCAGCCTCATCACCTATGCCGTCTACTGGCTATTCGTGATCCTTCTTCTACGGCGCACGACGGCGAAGAAAGCCGCGTGATGCGCACCGCATCGGCTTCAGGCAGCTGGACGCAGATCGCGGGCCATTGGCTGCAGCGGAATCAACGGATTATCCGCCGTGTGCAGTGGGGCATCGTCGCGGCCTATGTCGTCCTGGTCGCGCTGCCGGCGTTCTTGCCGTTGCCGGATCGTGCGGCGCATCTCTGGAACAATCTCACGATCTTCGCCCAGTTCGTATTCTGGGGCATCTGGTGGCCGTTCGTGCTGCTCAGCATGATCGTCGTCGGCCGCGCCTGGTGCGGGCTGTTCTGTCCCGAAGGCGCGCTCAGCGAGATCGTCAGCCATCGTGGCCGGGGACTCGCCATTCCCCATTGGATGAGGTGGGCCGGCTGGCCGTTCGTGGCCTTTGCCTGCACGACGATCTACGGCCAGATGGTCAGCGTGTACCAGTACCCACGGCCCGTGCTGGTGATCCTCGGCGGCTCAACCCTGGGCGCGATCGCTGTGGGTTATTTTTACGGTCGCAACAAACGCGTCTGGTGCCGCTATCTCTGCCCGGTCAACGGCGTCTTCGCGCTGTTGTCCAAGCTCGCACCGTTCCATTTCCGCGTCGATCAGACCGCATGGCTTGCCTCGCAGGCGGGAACGGGCGAGGCGCCCCATAGCTTCAACTGCGCGCCCTTGGTGCCCGTGCGCACGATGCGCGGCGGCACCGATTGCCACATGTGCGGACGGTGCGACGGCTTCCGCGGCGCGATCGAGTTGTCGCGCCGCTCGCCCAACGACGAGATCGTCAATGTGGCGGGCGACCGGCCCGACCCGTGGCAAAGCGTCCTGATCCTGTTCGGCCTGATGGGTATCGCCTTCGGTGCGTTCCATTGGACGGGCAGCCCGTGGTTTGTCTGGGCCAAGCAGACGGCGGCGGAATGGTTGGTGGAACACGACATTCTCTGGCCGCTGGAGCGCGCGGCGCCGTGGTGGCTGTTGACCAACTATCCCGCCAACAACGACGTGATGACGCTCCTCGATGGCGCCGTATTGCTGGCCTATATCGGCACGGCGGCCGTGATCGTCGGCAGCCTTGCGGCACTGATGGTCGCGCTTGCCACGCGCATGGCCGGGCGATGGTCGTGGGCGCGCTTCCACCATTTGACGCAGTCGCTGGTGCCGCTGGCCGGCTGCGGCGTGTTCCTGGGCCTCTCGGCGCTGACCGTCACGTTGTTGCGCGCGGAAGGCCTCGATCTGCCATGGGTCGGCGCCGTGCGCGGGGCGCTTCTGGTCGGCGCAACCGTGTGGTGCACGTGGCTGGCGTGGCGAATCGCCGGGCGTTCGGTGCATGGCGTCGCGCGCGCGGGCGCGACCTTGGCGGTGGCCGTCGCGGCGCTGGTGGGCGATGCGAGCTGGACGCTTCTGTTCTGGGGTTAGACGACCTGTCGCGCGGCTAGTGCGCCAGCGAGCGAGAAAATAGGTTGATCACCAGGACGCCCACCAGGATCAGCGCCATGCCGGCCAGTGCGGGCGCATCCAGCGACTGGCCGTAGTAGAAATACGCGAACACCGAGACCAGCACGATGCCCACGCCCGACCAGATGGCATAGGCGATGCCGATGGGGATGGTCTTGAGCGTGAGCGACAGGAAATAGAATGCGACGCCGTAGCCGACCACGACCAGGATCGACGGCACCAGCTTGGTGAAGCCCGCGGCGGCCTTCAGCGCCGAGGTGGCGATGACTTCGCCGATGATCGCGATGAAGAGATAGACCAGGCCCACGGCGCCGGTCAGTTCAATTCGGCGCGCAGACGCGTGCGCAGCACGTCGATGACGACCGGCTTTCCCTCGACGTCCATGTGCCAGAAGGTCCAGCCGTTGCAGGCCGGCGCGCCCTGCACGGCGGCGCCGACGCGGTGGATCGAGCCGTGATGCTGGCCCCGCGCGTCCTCGACCGCGATGGTGCCGTCCGCGCGCACGCGCGCGGCGTGGCGGCGGTCGGAGCTGAACAGCACGTCGCCGGGCGACAGGAAGCCGCGCTCGAGGATGTCGGCGATGCGTTCGCGCGCCGCGGCGGCATAGGTCTCGTCGCGCTCGATGCCGATGAAGTGGCGGCCCAGGCGCTTGGCGACGGCGCCGGTGGTGCCCGTGCCGAAGAAGGGGTCGAGCACGACTGCGCCCGGCTTGGTGCTGGATAGGATCACGCGGTGAAGCAGGGCCTCGGGCTTCTGTGTTGGATGCGTCTTCTTGCCGTCCTCGCCCTTCAGCCGTTCACCGCCCGCGCACAACGGGATCAGCCAGTCGCTGCGCATCTGCAGATCGTCGTTCAGCGCCTTCATGGCCTCGTGGTTGAACACGTGGCGCGCGCCTTCGCCCTTGGCGCACCAGATCATGGTCTCGTGCGCGTTGGTGAAGCGGCGGCCACGGAAATTCGGCATCGGGTTCGACTTGCGCCAGACCACGTCGTTCAGAATCCAGAAGCCCAGATCCTGCAGCTTGGCACCGACGCGGAAGATGTTGTGGTAGCTGCCGATCACCCACAGCGTGCCGTCTTCCTTGAGAACGTGCCGCGCAGCTTCGAGCCACTGCAGGGTGAATTCGTCGTAGCTGCGCAAATCGTCGAACTTGTCCCAGGCCTCGTCGACGCCGTCGACACGACTGTGATTCGGCCGGCGCAGCTCGTTGCGGAGCTGTAGGTTGTAGGGCGGGTCCGCGAAGATCAGGTCGACGGACGCAGCCGGCAGGGCGCGCATCTCGGCGACGCAGTCGCCCACGATCACGCGGTCGAGCGGCGCGGACGCGGTTGTTGGAGCAACGGATTGGGCGCGGGGTTTTGCGGACATGGCGCGGGAGGATGAGTCCGTGTGGAATCCGCGTCAACAAGAAAGATAAAAAGAGTCAATTGAATCAATTATTTAGGGAGTCTCGATTCGACGACCACTACATCTAGTGTCGCGGCGAAGAAGCGCGCGACGGGCGCGAAGCTGCGCCGATGGTGCGGCGTGGGGCCAAAACGCTCCAACGCCGCGTGGTGCTCGGGCGTGCCGTAGCCCGCATTGCGCTCCCATCCGAAGCCGGGATGCTCGCGCGCCAACTCCGTCATCTGCCGGTCGCGGGTGACCTTGGCGACAACCGAGGCGGCCGCGATCGAGAGCGAAAGTCCGTCGCCGCCGACCACCGTGTGGACGGGGCAGGACAAGCGCGGCGGCCGGTTACCGTCCACGAGTGCGATGGCGGGAGTTTCGCCCAGCGCCTCGACCGCACGGGCCATGGCCAGAAGCGTGGCCTGCAAAATATTGATCGAATCGATCTCGGCTACGCTGGCCGAGCCGACACCGATGCGCGCCACGCCCTGGTCCTGGATTTCGTGCAACTGGTCGAAGAGAACCTCGCGCACGGCGGGCGGAAGCGCCTTGGAATCGTCGAGCGTGCGGCGCAGGGCGCGCGGCACGCGCGCCCGATCGAAGATCACGGCGGCGGCCACGACGGGCCCGGCCAACGGGCCGCGCCCGGCCTCGTCGATCCCGACGACCAGTCCTTCGAACGTGTCCTCGATGGCGAAATTCGGCATCGGCCGACCATAGCATGGGTGATGCCGAACGATCACAGGAACCGCGCGCGTGGCGTCGCGTTGATGCGGGAAGGCATCCATTCTGGCGGGGAAATCATGTTCGCGGAACTGGCCAAGGACATCCATTGGACGGGTACGCCGCCCATCGTGATCGCGGTGCGTTTCACGGTCGCTGCTTTATGCGGAATGATCGTCGGCATCGACCGCGAATGGCGCCGCCGGCCCGCCGGCTTGCGAACCCATATGCTGGTCTCGCTGGCCTCCGCCGCTTTCGCGCTGATCGCCCACGAAATGGCGATCCTGGCGGTGAAGCAGGATGGCTCGGCGTCGCCCGATCCGACTCGCGTGGTCGAGGCCGTGACGGCGGGTGCCGCGTTCCTGGCGGCCGGCACCATCTTCCGTTCCAACGGCAACATCCAGGGCATCACCACGGGCGCATCGATCTGGCTGTCCGCCGCCATGGGCGCGGCCTGCGGCGTCGGCTTCTACGCGATCGCGGGCTTCAGCCTGATCCTGGCGCTGGTGATCTTGTTCGTCGTGGGCGGCATCACCCACGCGCTCGGTACCAACGAATCCCCGCCGGCCGATCCGCCGTCCAAGGATTAAGCCTCACTACAACAGGCTCAATTGATCGCCCGCGCGCGGCGGTGGCGCGAACTGCGTCTTATCCAGCCGGAAGCGCTCGCGGTTGAGGTTGAGGCGTTTGACCGCGAGGGCGAAGCGCCGTGCGAGCAACTCGGCATAGGCGCCGTTGCCGCGCATGCGCGAGCCGAACTCTGAATTGTTTAGTTTGCCGTCCCGCATGTCGCGGATCAGGTTCAGCACGTGCTTGGCCTTGTCCGGGTAGTGCGCCTCCAGCCACTCGCGGAACAGATCCTTGATCTCGAGCGGCAGACGCAGGACGCCATAGCCCGCCCACTCGGCGCCAGCCGCGACCGCCGTCTCCAGGATCGTTTCCATTTCCTTGTCGTTGAGCGCGGGGATCATGGGCGCTGTCATCACACCCACGGGAATGCCTGCATCGGACAGCGCCTTGATGGTTTCGATCCGCCGCCGCGGCGCGGAGGCACGTGGCTCCATATGGCGCGCGAGTTCGGGGTCCAGCGTCGTGACGGACAGAAAGACCTGGGCCAGGCCGCGCGCGGCCATGGGCGCCAGGATGTCGATGTCGCGCGCGACCAGCGCCGACTTGGTGACGATGCCGACGGGATGCGAATAGGCCGACAGAACTTCCAGGATCGAGCGCGTCACCTTCATCCCTCGCTCGATCGGCTGATAGGGATCGGTGTTCGTGCCCATGGCGATCATGCGGCATTCGTAGCGTGGCGCGCGCAGTTCGCGCTCCAAGAGCTTCGCTGCGTTGGGCTTGGCGAACAGGCGCGTTTCGAAATCGAGACCGGGAGACATGCCCAGATAGGCATGGGTCGGCCGCGCGAAGCAGTAGACGCAGCCATGCTCGCAGCCGCGATAGGGATTGATCGATTGGTTGAAAGGAAGGTCGGGCGAATCGTTGCGCGCGATGATGGTGCGCGTCGCATCCACCGTGACGGTGGTGTGCAAAGGCGGCAGATCCTCGTCGTCGCGCGCGGCCTACGGCGTTGGTGATGGCCCCGCGTCCCTTGAGGGCGCCGGCGCTGGTTGGCGGCAACTCATCCATACCCATGAGTATGGGGATGGAAAAAGAACATTTCAAGAACAATAGGAATTAAAGCTGAGAAGTAATTCCCGGCCCATCGAGCCATTCCGCGCGTACCTGGGCTACTCGGCCAGGCTCGTGGCTGGCCGCGATATGGGCCATCACATGCGTGCGGAAGGCTGGATCCAGGTCGCCGCCGGTCCAGGCGCCCTGGCGCGCGAGGGCCGTCATCTTGGCGAAGATCGTCACGGTGCGAAGCCAGGTCAGCCGGCGCATGGGATCGAGCCAGGGCCGCAGCGCATCGGCCAGCCCGGCCGGTACACGTTCCAGATAGCGGCGATAGAAGGCGACGACGCTGGCGGGGGCCAGCATGCGCGGCGCGGAGGGATGCCAGCCGGTCGAGGGCGCCAGGGTGAGATGCGCCAGGTCGATGGCCGGCGATCCGTAGAGCGCTTTTTCCAGATCAACCGCGCGGGCGCGGCCGCTCTCTTCGACGATGAAGTTGCCCGGTTGCGTGTCGGTCAGGACCAGGCTGCGCGGCTGCGCCTCGCATTTGTGAGAGGCGGCGAATGCCTCTGCCCACGCCAGTTCTTCGTCGATCGCGCGGCGTGTCTCATCGGCCAGCTCGGCGGCGAACGAGGCCTGCTCGCGCGCCAGCGCCAAGGTCGCGCCGAACGGCTCGCTTTGGTCGATCAGCGGTGCGCGTTTCGCAGGGACTTGCAGCGCGTGGATCGCGGCCAGCGCATCGGCCAGCGCGGGCAGCTCGTCCGGCAGGGACGGCGGACGGCCGATGATCTCCTCCACCGCCAGCGCACCGAACGGCAAGCCTTCCTGCGGCGCGATCATGGCGAACAGCTTGGGCACATGAAGACTGGCCGCGAGGCGGCGGAACGCCTCGGCCTGATATTCCAGCGCGTCGCGGGGCGAAAGGCGCCAATGGCTGTCGCGCGGCACGCGCAGAAGCACGCCCGCGCCCCCGCGCGAGAGGCCCGCCAAGCGATAGAGGCGATGCTGCAGCCCCGTGACCGGCAACGGCTCGAACGACGCGGTATAGGCGTCGGGAAATTCGGGCGCCCGCGACAGGGCGCGGCGCAGGGCATCGAGAATGGGATCGGGTGCGTCCGTCATCGGGGCAGAATATCATCCCGGCGCGGAGGCGCTGCATGTCCGGACGGTTGAGCGTCGTGATCCCGGTTTTGAACGCGGCGAAGACGTTGCCCGCGTGCTTGGCTGTGCTTTCACGGTGGCCGGATGTGGAGATCGTGGTCTCCGACGGGGGTTCGAGCGACAAATCCACGGAGGTCGCGCTGCAAAACAACGGACGGGTCGTTGCAGGATCGCCCGGCCGCGGCGTGCAATTGGCGCGGGGCGCCTCCGTCGCGGGCGGCGATTGGCTGCTGTTTCTCCACGCCGACACGGTCTTGGACCGGAACGGCCTGGAAGCCGTTGAACGCTTCATGGCCGACCCGTCGAGCGCCACGCGCGCGGCTTATTTCCGCTTCGCCCTCGGCGACGCGGACCCCCGCGCGCGGCGTATCGAGCGGTGCGTGGCCTGGCGCTGCCGCGTGCTTGCACTACCCTATGGCGACCAGGGGCTCCTCATCGCGCGCGCGTTCTATGAATCGCTCGGCGGTTATCGCCCGTTGCCGTTGATGGAGGATGTCGATCTGATCCGCCGCATCGGCCGTTCGCGGCTTCGCATGCTCGATGCGACCGCCACGACGTCGGCCGCGCGCTACCGGCGCGACGGCTGGACCCTGCGACCGCTGCGGAATCTTCTGTGTCTTTCGCTTCATTTCGCGGGCGTGCCGCCGAAGGCGTTGCTGCGATTCTACGCGGGGCGGCGGTGAGGCGGCAGCTCGCGATCTTCGCCAAGGTGCCGCGCCTGGGCCAGGTGAAGCGCCGCCTGGCGCGCGAGATCGGCGATGTCGCCGCGTGGCGGTTCCAGCGTGAACGCCTGCGTTCGCTCGTGCGTGTTCTCCAGCGTGACCGCCAATGGCGGACGACGCTTTGGCTCGCACCCGACCGTTTCCTTTCCGCCCGATTCGGTGCAGGCGCCATCCACCGCCGCGGGCAGGGGCACGGCGATCTGGGCGCGCGCATGCGGCGCGCCTTCACGGCACCCGGCCGCGGCTCCGTCGTGCTGGTTGGTAGCGACATCCCGGCGCTCGGGCCCGCGCAGATCCGGAAGGCGTTCCGTGCGCTCGGGCGGAACGATCTTGTGTTCGGCCCCGCCAGCGACGGCGGCTATTGGCTGATCGCCTCGGCGCGACGGCGCGGACGGATGCCCGTGCTCGCGCCCGTGCGTTGGTCCAGCAAACACGCGTTGGCCGATACGCGCGCCTGCTTCGACAAGCGGCATCGCGTGGCGTTGCTCGAAACTCTGGACGACGTGGATGACGGAAAGGCCTACCGCAGCTGGCGCGCGCGGCGGCGGCGTTAGTCGCCCCGCTTCTTCACATGCTCCTGCAGGCGCGGCATCAGTTCGACGAAGTTGCAGGGGTGGAAGCGGATGTCGAGTTGGTGCTGCAGGATGTCGTCCCAGCCGTCGCGGCAGGCGCCGGGCGAGCCGGGCAGGGCGAACAGGTAGGTGCCACCCGCCACGCCCCCGGTCGCGCGCGACTGGATGGTGGACGATTTGATCTTGGCGTAGCTCAGCATGCGGAACAGTTCGCCGAAGCCCTCGATCTTTTTCTCGTAGACCGATTCGAAGGCTTCCGGCGTGACGTCGCGCCCGGTGACGCCCGTGCCGCCGGTCGCGATCACCACGTCGATCGCGGGATCGGCGATCCAGGCGCGCAGTTGCGCCACGATCTTGTCCACGTCGTCGGTCACGATTGTGCGCGCGGCAAGCGTGTGGCCGGCGCCCGCGATGCGGTCCACGAGGGTCTGGCCCGATTTGTCGTCGGCTTCGGTGCGCGTGTCGGAGACGGTCAGGACCGCGATGTTGACCGGAAGGAAAGCCCTGGTCTCGTCAATTCCCGGCATTGCGGATCGTGCCGTCGCCGTCGAGCGCGGCATAGAGCGGCCATTGGCCGGCCGCGATCAGGTCGAGGGACTGGGTGTCCTGGCCCAGCTGCGAGCGATAGATCCAATAGCTGGCCAAGACGTGCTGGATGAAGGCGCGCGTTTCGCGCGCAGGCAGCGACTCGATGAACATCAACGGATCGTCGCCGTAGGCTACCTTCTTCTGCCACTTCATCAGGTTGCCGGGACCGGCATTGTAGGCGGCCAGAAGGTTGAACAGGTCGCCGTTGACGTGGCTCTGGTCGAGAAGATGCGAGACGTATTTCTGCGCCAGGTCGATGTTGAGTTCTGGGTCGAACAGCTTGTGCTTGTCCGAGCCCTTCAGCGAACGATCCTGGGCGATCAGACTGGCCGTGGCGGGCATCAGCTGCATCAATCCGTGCGCACCGGCGTGGCTTTTGGCCGTGACATTGAAGCCCGATTCCTGGCGCATCAGCGCATAGACCAGCGCGCGGTCGACGATATAGCCCTGGGTCGGCACCCAGCCGGGGATCGGATAATGCGCGGCCTCGTAACGCTGGCCGTCCAGTTTCTCGACGCGGCGGCCGAGCGCCATGGCCAGTGCTGGCATCTCGCCCTTGAGCGCGATGGCGACGAGGGAGCGGGCGGCCGTGGCGTCCTCGGGGCGCAGAAGCTTCAACTCCTGCTCGGCGCGTACGCGGTCGCCGACCTGGATCAGGGCCAAGGCGCGCGCCCCGCCGGGATTGGACATGAGCCCATCGACGCCTGCGTCGGTCAGGGCCGGCGCGGTCCAGTCGATGCGCAAGGGCATGCCGAGCGAGCGCTGGGCCAACAGGCCATAGAAGGTGCGCGGATATTTGGCGGCAACCTTGAGCCAAGCGCTGGCCTGTTCGGGGCGGCGCGCGGCCAGGTGGGCGCGCGAGGCCCAGAAGGCGCCGGCGGCGCGGCTCCAGGTCGAGGTTGAGAGTGTGGCGGCCACGGCTTCGAAGCTGCCGGCGGCCTTGTCCATCTGGCCCTGGCGCCAGGCCGTGAGGCCGGCCGTCCACTGGGCGGTGGTCACGTTCTTGGCCGAGCGTCCGCCCGTGCCTTCGGCCAGAGTCAACGCATCCTTGGTGTGGCCGGTCGGCGACGCGTCAGCCGCATCGTCGGGGACGTCGGCGCTGGCCGCTTCTTCCAAATCCTGCTGTTCGGCGGCGAAGTCGCTGTCGATCGCGGTCTGGCCCGGATCGTCGCGCGTCAGCGGCGCGTTGGCCGCGGCCTCGATGACTTGCGCGCCGGTCGGCGCGGGCGGCGCCTTGGCGTTCTTCGGCTTGCGCTTCAACGCCAGCTTGTAGATGGAGCCCGCGTCGGGATGGTCGGCATAGCGACCCAGCCACTCGGCCAGCTGCTCGTAGCGCGGGGTATAGGTCTTGGCCAGATAGCGTTGGGCCAGGACATGTCCCATCAGCCGCTTGTCCTGGACGTGCTTCAACTCTTGATCGGCCGGACCCCACTTGCCCGCCTGCTGCAACTCGAACACCCGGCGATAGGCGGCCAGGTCGCTGGCGTTGAGGACAGGCGGCAGAACGGCGTCGGCTTCCAGCGTGGGCTGGGGCGGCAGCGACGCGGTTTCCATGCCGGCGCTGGCCGGCACGGCGGCCACCAACGCGGCGGCGCAGGCCAACCACGCGAGGCGCGAACCTCGAAAACGGGTCAAAATCGGTCGGAAGCCCCCGGACATGGGAAACGCTCTTACGCACTGCGGCTTCGCTTGGCAAGTTATTTGGGTGGGAACTTATCCACAGGTTGTGGGCACAGACTCGCTTAGGATCATTCCCCTACTAAATATAGTGTCGGTACCTAAGGGCGCGCGCCCATCTTGCCCTTGGGGAAGGATCGGGTACCCGATCTTTTTTCGCAAAAAAGTTTCGTCAGGATGTCGATCCGGCGGCTGCCCGCTCGTCGCATGCACAGGAAGGCCGTTGGGGCCTCCACGGATAAAGGAGATCAAGACAATGCGTGTCATGGTTCTGGTGAAGGCCACGAAGGACAGCGAAGCGGGCACCATGCCGTCGATGGAGCTGCTGACGGCGATGGGCAAGTTCAACGAACAGCTGGCCAACGCCGGTATCCTTCTGACGGGTGACGGGCTGAAGGCGTCGTCCCAGGGCAAGCGGGTGGCCTTTGGCGGCCCGGGCCGCACCGTCATCGACGGGCCGTTCGCCGAGACCCGCGAACTGGTCGCCGGTTTCTGGCTCTGGCAGGTCAAGGACATGGCCGAGGCGGTCGAGTGGGTGAAGCGCTGCCCCAACCCGATGCTGGGGCCGAGCGAGATCGAGATCCGTCCGCTGTTCGAGGCCGCCGACTTCGCGTCGTCCTGACGCCGGGAGAACGCCGCTTGCTCCGCCCCGTGCCCTTCCCTAATGGGGGCATGTGGCGGCCAGCGAAACCCATCAGGCTATCGAAACGGTTTTCCGCATCGAACGGGCCAGACTCCTCTCGGGCCTGGCCCGCATGGTGCGCGACGTCAGCCTGGCCGAGGAGCTGGCGCAGGACGCCCTCGTCGTCGCCCTGTCCGAATGGCCGAAGACCGGGGTGCCCCAAAACCCCGGCGCCTGGCTGATGGTCGCGGCCAAGCGCCGCGCCATCGACGGGTTCCGCCGCGACAGGATGCTGGCGCGTAAGCATGCCGAGATCGGCCGTGACCTTGAGGACGAACGCGACACCAGCGTCGGGGACATCGAGGCGGCGATGGACGACGATCTGGGCGACGAACTGCTGGGCCTGATCTTCACGGCCTGCCATCCGGTGCTGTCCCGCGAGGCGCGTGCGGCCCTGACGCTGCGCCTGATCGGCGGGCTGACAACGGACGAGATCGCGCGCGCGTTCCTTTTGAACGAAGCGGCCGTCGCCCAGCGCATCGTCCGCGCCAAGAAGACGATCGCCGGCGCCGGCCTGCGGTTCGAGGTACCGCGCGGCGGCGATCGAATGGAGCGCCTGGCCTCGGTGCTGGAGGTCGTCTATCTGATCTTCAACGAGGGCTATGCGGCCACCGCCGGTGAAGACCTGATCCGCCCCGGCCTGTGCGCCGAGGCCCAGCGTCTCGGCCGCATCCTGGCCGGCCTGATGCCCGACGAGCCCGAGGTGTTCGGCCTGCTCGCGCTGATGGAAATCCAAGCCTCGCGCCTGTCGGCCCGCTCGGCGGCCGACGGTTCGTTCATTTCCCTGACCGAACAGGACCGCGCCCGCTGGGATCAGCTTTTGATCCGCCGCGGTCTGGCCGCTCTGGAACGCGCCAAGGCTTTGGGCGGTGCCGACGGTCCCTATGCCCTGCAGGGTGCATTGGCCGCCTGCCATGCCCACGCGCGCAAGGCGGAGGACACGGATTGGAAACGGATCGCTTCGCTGTATGACGCGCTTCGCGTGGTCATGCCGTCGCCCGTGGTCGATCTGAACCGGGCCGTGGCCCACAGCATGGCCTTCGGTCCCGAAGCCGGTTTGATGCTGATCGAGGGAATCGATTGCGCCGACGCGTTGCGCGACTACGCGCCCCTGCCGGCGGCGAAGGGGGATTTTCTGTTCCGCGCGGGGCGCTTGGCTGAAGCAAGGGTCCAGTTCGAACGCGCGGCGTCACTCAGCCGCAATGCGCGCGAGAAGGCCTTCCTTCTCGGACGAGCAGAAGCCTGCGGCGGCTGAGCGTCAGTTCAACGTGGCCATCTTGGCCTTGAGCAACAGCAGGTCGCGCCAGGCTTCCCGTTTCTGCGCGGGCGAGCGCAGCAGATAGGCCGGGTGATAGGTGGCCAACGCCGAGGCTGGCTGGGCGAGGCCCGGACTCTCATAGGTCATCCAGCGTCCGCGCAGTTTGCCGATGCCCTCGGTTCGGCCCAAGAGGGCCGAGGCCGCCGAGCCGCCGACGAAGACCAGAAGGCGCGGGCCGACCAGTTCGATGTGACGGCGCAGGAAGGGCAGGCAGGCGGCGACCTCCACCTGGGTCGGTGCGCGGTTGCCGGGCGGCCGCCAGAACAGGACGTTCGTTATATAGAAGGAGGAGCGGTCGAGGCCGACATACTGGGCCATCCGGTCGAGCAGCTGGCCGCTGACACCGACGAAGGGCAGGCCGCGCCGGTCCTCTTCCTCGCCCGGCGCCTCGCCGATGAACATCACCTTGGCCTTGGGGTTGCCGTCGGCGAACACGGTATTGGTCGCCGTCTGCTTCAGCGGGCAACCGTCGAACGCTTCGACGGAAGCGCGCAGCTCGTCGAGCGATTGCGCCGCTTCGGCGCGGTCTCGCGCATCGGCGGCGATGGTGGACTGGGCCGCCAGCGGTTGCGCGGCCGGCCGGAGCGCCGCGGGTGCCGGAGCGGGCGCGGCTGCCGTGGGTGGTGATGCCGGTTGCGGCGCGATGGGTGCCGTGGCGATGGCGGGTGCGGGCTGTGCCGGGGCTTCGGCGCGCACCGGTTCCGGCGCGGGCGCCGGTGCGGGCCGTGCCGCTGGAGGCCGGGCGGCATAGCGGTCGACGGGTGTCTCGCCGATGGCCTCGTCGGCCCCGGCCTGGACCTGCCAGGCGAGGTGGCGCAACAGCTCGGCGTCGGACATTGCGGGCATCGGCGAAGCCTAACATCCGCTGTGCCTCGGACATAGACGCGCTATGTTACCGGCCGCCCGGCGGGGACGGCGGGCGTCGTGAAGGCGATGAACGGACGAATGCGATGACTCGTGAAGCGATGGAATTCGACGTCGTGATCGTGGGCGCGGGGCCGAGCGGCCTGGCGAGCGCGATTCGGCTGAAGCAGTTGGCCGCCGAAGCGGGCGCGGAACTCAGCGTCTGCGTCCTGGAGAAAGGCTCCGAAGTCGGCGCGCATATCCTGTCGGGCGCGGTGTTGGAGCCGCGCGCGCTCAACGAGCTGATCCCGGATTGGAAAGAGAAGGGCGCGCCGCTCAACACCCCGGCCAAGGAAGACCGCTTCCTGTTCCTGACCAAAACGCGCGCCATCCGCCTGCCGACGCCGCCCCAGATGCACAATGAGGGCAACTACATCGTCAGCCTGGGCAATGTCTGCCGCTGGCTGGGCCAGCAGGCCGAAGCCGCTGGTGTCGAAATCTATCCGGGCTTCGCGGCGGCCGAGGTTCTGTACGACGAACAGGGGCGCGTGGCCGGTGTCGCGACCGGCGACATGGGCATCGGCAAGGATGGCCAGCCGACGGGCAATCACCAGCCGGGCATGGAATTGCGCGCGCGCTACACGATCTTCGCCGAAGGTTGTCGCGGCTCGCTGACCAAGACCTTGTTCGAGCGTTTCAACCTGCGCGAGGGCGCCGATCCGCAGACCTTCGGTCTGGGCATTAAGGAGCTGTGGGAGGTCGATCCGTCCAAGCATCACCAGGGCCGCATCATTCACACGCTGGGCTGGCCCTTGGACACGTCCACCTATGGCGGCTCGTTCCTCTATCACCTGGAGAACAACCAGGTGGCCGTCGGCTTCGTGGTCGGGCTCGATTACGAGAACCCGTTCCTCTCGCCCTTCGAGGAATTCCAACGCTTCAAGAATCATCCCGCGATCCGGCCCATCTTCGAGGGCGGCCGGCGCATCTCTTACGGCGCGCGCGCGTTGAACGAAGGCGGCTTCCAGTCGATCCCGAAGCTCGTGTTCCCGGGCGGCGTCCTGATCGGCTGCACCGCGGGCTTCCTGAACGTGCCCAAGATCAAGGGCAGTCACAACGCGATGAAGTCCGGCATGTTGGCCGCCGAGGCCGTGTTCAAGGCGGCGACCGGCGGCGAGGACGCGGCGCTCGACACCTATCCCGAGAGCATCAAGACATCCTGGATCTGGGACGAGCTGTATCGCGTGCGCAACGTGCGTCCGGCTTTTCACAAGGGCATGTGGGCGGGGCTCATCTATTCGGCGCTCGACACCTATCTGTTCCGCGGCAAGGCGCCCTGGACCTTCCATCACAAGCCCGACAACAAGAGCCTGAAGAAGGCCAAGGACGCCAAGCCGATCGCCTATCCCAAGCCCGACGGGGTGGTCAGCTTCGACCGCCTTTCCTCGGTGTTCCTGTCGAACACGAACCACGAGGAGAACCAGCCCGCGCACCTGAAGCTGCGCGATCCCAGCGTGGCCATCCGCGTCAACCTGGCCGAGTACGACGCGCCGGAGCAGCGCTATTGCCCGGCCGGCGTCTACGAGATCGTGCGCGATGCCGGCGGCGAGAATCCGCGCTTGCAGATCAACGCCCAGAACTGCGTCCACTGCAAAACCTGTGACATCAAGGACCCGACCCAGAACATCGACTGGTGCACGCCCGAAGGCGGCGGCGGGCCGAATTACCCCAATATGTGAGCAACCGCGGCTGGCGCGGGCTTGCCGCCGTCGCATAGACTTAAGCCTCCCATGAGCGACCCTAAGATGATCAGATTCCGCCCGCTTCTCCGCTTCGTTCTGCTTGGCGCCGTCATCGGCGTGGCCGGCGGCATCCTGGCCGTCGAGACCATGTCGCGCCTGCGTGCGGCGCCCGTGTTCGTGCAGAGCACGGGGTCGGGTTCGATGAGCGGCTTCGACACGCTGTCGGGCGCGTACCTGGCCGGCCGGCACGCGGAATCGCTCAACGATCTCGACACCGCGGCCAGCTTCATGGCCGACGCGCTGCGCCGCGATCCCAGCAACCTGGAGCTGCAGCGCCGTCTCGTGCTGCTTTACGGCACGGCTGGTCGCATCGACGAGGCCGTGCCCTATGCGGGCTCGGTCCTGGCGCGCGAAGACCCGATGCTGGTGGCCAGCCTGATCCTGGCGGCCGACGCCATGCGGCGTGGCGAGCGGACCGAGGCCCTGGCGCGGCTCGAGCCGCTGCCCAAGGACGGGCTGTCCGGCTATGTCACCCCGCCCATGATCGCGTGGGCGAAGTACGACGAAAGCCCCGACGCGGCGCTGGCCGCGATGAAGCCGTTCGGTCCCACGGCTGCGCTGCGCCCGATCGAGCGGCTGCAGGCGGCCTATATCAACGATCTGGCCGGCCGCGATGGGGCCGCGCGCACGAATTACCTGGCCGCTGCCGAGGCCGGGCCGCGTGTCTCGTTCCGTACGCTGGAGGCGCTGGCGTCGTTCCTCGACCGCCAGGGCGAGCGCGCGGGCGCCGCCGATGTCTTCCGCAGCTTCCAGCCCGACAATCCCGATTCGCCGCTGGTCGAAGCCGTGATTGAGCGCCTTGGTAAAACCGAGCCCTATCCGCAGCTCGTGCGCAATGCGCGCGACGGCTATGCCGAGACGTTGCTGTCCATCGGCCTCAGCCTGTTCAAGCAGGGCGAGACCCACATGGCCCTGATCTTCGGGCGGCTGGCGCTGCATGTGCGGCCCGATCTCGACATGGCCAAGTTCTTCGTGGCCGAGATCCTGGAAGGGCTGAAACTTTATGACGAGGTGCGGCCGCTCTATGAATCGGTCGGCTCCTCCTCGCCCTTCCGCTGGGAGGCGCGGCTGCGCGCGGCGCGCACGCTGGCCGAACTCGACAAGTTCGACGCGGCCGTGGCCGCGCTGAAGGCCATGTCCGCCGAAAAGCCCGAGCGTTTCGATGCGCCGTTCCGCCTGGGCAACCTCTACCGCGAGAAGGAACGCTATAAGGACGCCGTCGCGGCTTACGATCAGGCCGTCGAGCGGATCAAGAATCCCGGCCCCGAATATTGGTCGGTCTATTACGCGCGCGGCATGGCATTGGAGCGCGACAAGCAATACAAGCGCGCCGAGAAGGACCTGATGCGCGCGCTCGAATACCGGCCGGACCAGCCCTTCGTGCTGAACTATCTGGCCTACATGTGGATCGACCAGAACGAGAATCTGGAGCGCGCGCGCGACATGATCAAACGTGCGGTCGAGCTGCGCCCCGACGACGGCTATATCGTCGACAGCCTAGGCTGGTTCCTCTACCGCATGGGCGAGTACGACCAGGCCGTGACGCAGTTGGAGCGCGCGGTCGAACTGCGCCCCGCCGATCCCGTCATCAACGACCATCTGGGCGACGCCTATTGGCGCGTCGGGCGCAAGGACGAGGCCGGCTTCCAGTGGAACCGCGCCATGACCTTCGATCCGCCCAAGGACGTCTCTGACGACATCAAGATCAAGCTCGATCGCGGCCTGACCGCGGCGGTCAAGAAGGGGTGAGTGCGGGCCCAATAACATTGCGCCGCGGCGTACTCGCGTTTGGAAGCGGTGGCCTTGTTGGCGCGCTTGGCGGACTGATCGGACTGGGTGGCGCGGAGTTTCGGCTGCCGCTGCTGATCGGACTGTTTCGCTTCCCGGCCCTGGATGCGGTCATTGTAAACAAAGCTACAAGCCTGGTGGTTGTCGCGTCCGCCCTCATCTTTCGCAGTGGCACGATTCCGTTCGGCACCATCGCGGCTCATTGGCCGATAATCCTTAACCTGCTCGCGGGCAGCTTGGCCGGAGCTTGGGTCGGTGCGAGTTGGGCGGTTCGGCTGCGTTCGGCCGCGCTCTATCGGATCATTGCCGTTTTGTTGGTGGCGATGGCGGCAATTCTGCTATTCGCCCATGGGACGACCGCCGCTTCGGCTGTGTTGACCGGCGCCGCCCAGATGATCGCGGGGGTTGTGGCTGGTTTCGGGATTGGCGTCGTTGCCTCGCTGTTGGGCGTGGCGGGCGGAGAATTGCTGATCCCGACCCTGATTTTGCTATTCGGTGCGGAGATAAAGCTCGCGGGCAGTTTGTCGCTCGCCGTGAGCCTGCCGACGATGCTTGTGGGCTTTGCGCGCTATAGCCGGGATCAAAGTTTCTCTGTGCTCGCCAGTAACAAGACTTTCGTATTGATTATGGCCGCTGGATCTTTGGTCGGCGCTTTCGTGGGCGGCCTCTTGCTGGGCGTTGTGCCGCAGGCGGTACTGTTGCCGGCGCTGGCCGGCATCCTGGTAATCTCGGCCGTCAAGATTTGGCGACATCAATGACTGAAGGTGCGAAAGCATCGCGAGGATACTCGGAGCGCCCGGCGCTGCGCGCCGCGGCGCCGGCGAAGCTGAACCTCTATCTCCACGTCACGGGCAAACGCGAAGACGGCTATCACCTGCTGGATAGCCTGGCTGTCTTCGCGGGAAGCCACGACACGGTCGCGGTCGCGCCGGCCGGCGAGCTGACGCTCGTGGTCGACGGGCCCTTCGCGCCTGCGCTCCACGCCGCGATGGAAGGCGACAACATCATGCTGCGCGCGGCGCGCGCGCTGGCCGAGGCCGCGCAAGTGCCGCCGCACGCCGCCATCACGCTGACCAAGAACCTGCCCGTTGCCGCCGGCATCGGCGGCGGCTCGGCCGACGCGGCCGCCACGCTTGGCTTGCTCGCGCGGCTATGGGGCACCTCGCTTGGCGAGGATGCGATGGATGCCTTGGCGCTCTCGCTGGGCGCCGACGTGCCGGTCTGCCGCTTTGGCCGTGCTGCCTTCATGGGCGGCATCGGCGAAAAGCTCGATGCGGCGCCCGCGCTGCCACCGGCGGCGCTGGTCCTGGTCAATCCCAACACGCCGCTGGCCACCAAGGATGTCTTTCGTGCGCGCGACCAGCCGTTCTCGCAAGCGGGCCGTTTTGCGGCGGCGCCTGCCGACGCGGTGGCGCTGGCCGCGCTGTTGCGCGAACGGAAGAACGATCTGGAGGCGCCCGCGATCCGCCTGATGCCTGTCGTGGGCGATGCGCTGGCGGCGCTGGCGCGTCAGAAGGGGTGTCTGCTTTCGCGTATGTCGGGCAGCGGCGCCACCTGCTTCGGTCTGTTCGCGGACGATGGCGAGGCGGCCGAAGCGGCTGTCGAGATCAAGCGCGCGCAGCCAGGCTGGTGGACCGACGCCTCGCGCCTGGTGACCGACACGCGCACACTGAAAATTTGAACACGGGGATGATGCGATGAAATTCGGCCTGATGTGCCAGCTCCAGATGCCCCGGCCGTGGAGCGCGGACGCCGAGCAGCAAGCCTATCGCAACTTCCTCGACCAGGCCGTGGCGGCGGAGAAGGCCGGCTTCGACTATGTCTGGGTGACCGAGCAGCATTTCTGCGCCGAGATCGGCCACTCGGCCTGCCCCGACATGCTGCTGGCCGCGCTCAGCCAGCGCACGTCGCGCATCCGCCTGGGCTTCGCCGTCATCATCCTGCCCTGCCACAACCCGTTCATGGTGGCCGAGCGCGTCGGCACGCTGGATGTCTTGAGCGGCGGACGCGCCGAGTTCGGCTGCGGACGCGGCGCCTATCCCTACATCGTCGAAGGCTTGGGCTTCGATCCGCGCGAGGGGCGCGAGAAGGCCAACGAGTCGCTCGATGCGGTCCTGCGCATGTTCGAAGGCGAATTCTTCCCGGGCTACAAGGGCAAGCATTTCGACCTCGCCGCGCGGCATGTGTTGCCGCGTCCGGTTCAGCGGCCCCATCCGCCGCTCTGGGTCGCGGCGTCCAGCCTCGATACCTGGGGACACGCGGGGAAGTTGGGCGTCGGCGCGATCGGCATCGCGCACACGACGCCCGCCGAGACCAAGCCCGCGATCGACGCCTACCGCGCGGCCATTCGCGATCCGGATCGGACGGGCCGGCTCTCCAGCGTTGACAACGAACATGCGGCGGCCTTCGCCGTCGGCGTCTGCCTCGACGATGACCGCGAGGGGCGCACGGTCGGTTGCAACGCCGCGCGCTGGTATTTCGGCCAGAACGATGCGGAGCTGAACCATGTCCGCTTCGCGAGCGGCAGCGCCCTGCACCAGGTGGCCGAGAAATTTTCGCGGCGCGCGGACGACGAACTGGTGGAGGACGCGCTGGCCATCGGCGGCAATCCCGACACGGTGTCGCGCCAGGTCGCGAAGTGGCGCGACGCCGGTCTCGACCAGCTGCTGTTCATGTTCCAAGCCGGCCGCACCACGCACGCGCAAGTGATGCGCTCGATTCAGCTCGTCGGCGAGAAGGTGATTCCGCGCTTCGCGTGAGGGCGGCGCGGCGGATCAGCTCTTGGGTTTCGCCTTCGGTGGCGCGGCGGGAACGGGTGCCGCGCCCGCCGGGGTGTCCTCGGCCTTGGCCTTCACGCCCTGCTTCGCCAGCTCGTCGCCCTTGGCGATCTGCTGCGCGTTCATCTTGCGCGCGATCTCGCCCAAGCGTCGCTGGGCGTCGGGCTCGTCCTGCGTGGCGGCGATTTTGTACCAGCGATAGGCCTCAATCAGGTTGGTCGGGCCGCCCAGTCCTTCCTCGTAGAGAATGCCCAGGTTGTACTGGGCCTTGCCCAAGCCGCGTTCGGCGGCCTTGAGGAACCACTTCTGCGCTTCGGTGTAGTTCTGCGGAATGCCGCGGCCCTCGGCGTAGGCCACGCCCACGTTGTACTGCGCGGCGGTGTGGTTTTGCTCGGCCGCGCTCAAATACCAGAGCAGCGCTTCTAGCGGATCCTTCTGCACACCCAGGCCCCGCTCGTGCAGCACGCCCAGATTGTATTGCGCGTTGGCGACACCCTGTAGCGCCGCCTCGCGGAACCAGCGCGCGGCTTCGCGATAGTCCTGGGTCACGCCGTTGCCCTGGGCATAGAGAATGGCCAGGTCGTGCTGGGCGGCGGCCTCGCCGCGCATGGCCGCATTCTTGAGTTGCTCGATCGTCCGCGCGGCGGCGGACTGTGCCGCCATCGGCGCGGCGGCCGTCTGCGGCGGTTGCGCGGCGGGCGCCGGTGGACCGGGACGCGCGCTTGCCTGCGGCGGCGCGCTCAAGGGTTGCTGGCTTGGCGGCGTGGCAGAAGGCGCGGCGGGTGACGGAGTCGATGCTTGCGGCGCGGGGGCCGGCGTGGGTGAAGGTGTTGGCGCGGGCGCGGGCGCCGGAGTTGGCGTGGGTGCAGCGGGCGCGGCCGCTTGGGGCGGCGGCGGCTTTTGCGCGGGCGGCTTCACGCCGTCGGTGCGCGCCGCGGTCTCCGCGTCGGGCGCCTTCGCTGTCTCGGCATTGTCGTCTTTCGCGGCGGGCGGCGTCTCGTCGCCCGGCGTGTGGGTCTTCTCCGGCGCCGTGTCCGCGACTGGCGCGGGCGGGCGCGGCACGGGCAGACCCTTGTCCTGACTGAACCAGAAATAGGCCAGCGCGCCGACCAAAACGAAGGCCAGGAAAATGGCGCCCAGCGCAATCATGCGCGCGGTTTGGATGGCCGCGCCGGGCACGATGGGCGGCGGCGGCGATTCGTCGACGAGCGCGGACTCTGAACCCTTGGCTGGAATCTCGAGCTGCTGGTCGAGATCGATGATTTCGCTATCGCGCGCCAGCGCTTCGTCGTCCCGCTCAATCTCGGCGCGCGCCTCCAACTCGTCCATGTCGGGGAGGAGTGGCGGCACGTCCTTGGCGGGCGGATGGATGTCAGTGAAGCGCGGCGTCGTTTCGTCCGGGACGGCCACGACCACGGCCTCGGTGGCTTTGGGCGCGGCCGGCTCGCCGGGCGGCGTGTCGATCGCGTCGAGCTGGCGCTCCAGGCTTTCCACCGCCTTTTCGAGCGGAGTCAGGATTTCGCCGATCACGCGTTCGTTGGTTTCGACCCGGTCGACCAGGGCGTCCAGCGCGTCCATCAGCGCCTGGTCGGACAAGGCTTCGTTGGGCGCCGCACCGGGCGCTGCCGATGCCGGCGTCGCCGGTTCGAGGGATTTGGGCGGCTCTTCTTCTTTCGCCTGCGGCGGCTCGGGTGGCGGCGGCGGAGCGGGTGGCGCGGCCGGCACGGGCCGCAGGGGCGCGGCCGGCCGGATCACGCGGCGCGGCGCGGCGCCGGCCGGTCCGAGCGCGGGGTGCAGGCTGGGCACCAGTGTCTGCACGATGACGGGACGCGGCGGCGCGGGCGGCGGTGGCGGCGCGGCGGCTGGTGGCGGCGCGCTGGCCAGGACGACCCGGCTGATCCATTGCTCGACGGACAAGCCCGCTTCAGCGGCGGCGGCTTCGGCCGCCGCACGCGTTTCGGGATCGAGGTCCGTGAGGTTGAAGTTGTTGGAGTCGTCCGCCATTTCGACCGCGAATGCGCCCGGCGACATAATGGGTCAGCGCGCGCCGACCCACAAGCGCCGAACGGCGCGTTGGAATGCCGGGTCTGTTAGAGGAGCCGGAAGCGCCGGCGCGGTGTGGGAGGATCGTCGGAGAGGCGGCCGGGCCGGCCCTTGTTCTCCAACTGCTCGAGACGCTCGGCCATGCGGGCCATCGCCCGCTCCATCGGCGCGGTCGAGATGTTCGCGCGCGTGCTGACCTCTTCGACCCGCTCGGACAAATGGGCCATCTTTTCGCTCAATGGTGTGATGGCTTCATTGGTGCGCTGTTCGGCTGTCTCGATGCGCTGGGACAGGCGTCGAATGTTGTCGAGCAGCATCTCGGTCGTGAGCGCCGGCGGCTGATGCCCGCCGCTGGTCGCGGTGGTGGTGAAGGGGGTTTGCGCGGACGCGCCTGTCCCGCGCTTCAGCTCAACGGCTGCCGCGGTCATCAGCGTCTGGGAGATCCAGGTCCCGAGCGAGAGGCCGGCACGCTTGGCCGCGAGCTTCGCGGCTTCCTGCGCCTCCGGTTCCACCCCTTCAAGCACCCACGAAAGAGGCTCGTTCATACGCAACCATCCCCGGCCCCCGGCCGGGCAAAACGAAATGTGACGGTATTGTAGCAATTCCCATGCCACAGGCTTTTGCCGAATGAGCAAAAGGCCCTATGAAACAACGAGATAGGCGGATGATTCAGCGGGCCGCGCGCTGGAGCCGGGCGATCAGCTGGCCCAAGGAGCTGAGATCCTGGAAGCGGATGTTCAGGCTGCCCCGGTCGTTGCGGTAGTTGATGGCGCACTTCATGCCTAGAAGCTCGCTGAGCTCCTTTTCCAGCGCCTGGATATCGGCGTCCTTCGTCGTCCGCACGGCCTTGGACGTGCCGTCGCGCAGCGCGCGATGGACCATCTCCTCGGTCTGGCGGACGTTCAGCCCGCGCGCCACCACGGCCTGGGCGATCGCGCCCGGATTCGGCGCGTTGAGCACCGCGCGGCCATGGCCGGCCGACAGCTTGCCGTCATTCAGCAGCGTCTTCACCGCGTCGGGCAGGTTGATCAGGCGCAGCGTGTTGGCGATGTGGCTGCGGCTCTTGCCCGCCAAGCGCGCGGCGTCTTCCTGCGTGTGGGCGAAATCCTCGATCAGGCGGCGGTAGCCCTCGGCCTCCTCCAGCGGCGACAGGTCCTGTCGCTGCATGTTCTCGACCAGCGCCGCTTCCATCGCGTCATGATCGTTAAGCGCCAGCACGACGACCGGCACTTCCGTCAGACCCGAGGCCTGGGCCGCGCGCCAGCGGCGCTCACCCGCCAAAATCTCGTAGGATTCGAGTGCGTTCGGGCGCTGCCGTACCAGGATGGGCTGCAGGATGCCGCGGGCGCGGATCGACTGGGCCAATTCCTCGATCTCTTCCGCCGTGATGCGGTCGCGGGTCTGAAAGCGCCCGGGCGATAGTGCGCCGATCGGCACGCGGCGGGCCAAATCGGCCACGTTGGGAAGGGCGGCGGTTGGTGCTGCGTGCGCCGCCCCCGGCGCGCCTTGCACGCTGGCCTTGCGGATGGCTTGCGCGATCCACGCGTTCATCGGCACGTTGGCCGCGCGCGCGGCATCGGCGGCGGCCTGTTCGGCCTCGGTGGTTAGGCGGCCGCCATCGGGCCCGGCGCTGGCCGGCTTATTGGGATCATCCGCGGGAGTCATGCGCTTATGGGCTTTCCGAAGCGTGGGACGCGGCCATACTATACGCAGCCCCCGGGCCTGTTAAGGCTAGGTTCTCGCGCGGATGCGCGCATTCCCCACGGCTGAAGGATTCGACCCGCATGAAGCGGAATGTTGCGCTCATCACCGGAGTGACCGGCCAGGACGGCGCCTATCTGGCCGAGCTTCTCTTGGCCAAGGGCTATGTCGTCCATGGCGTGAAGCGGCGCTCGTCTTCTTTTAATACCGGGCGGGTGGACCACCTCTATGCCGACCCGCACGAGCGGAGCGTGAAATTCTTCCTGCATTACGGCGACCTAACCGATGCGACCAACCTGATCCGCCTGGTGCAAGAGGTGCGCCCCACCGAGATCTACAACCTGGCTGCGCAAAGTCATGTGCAGGTCAGCTTCGAGACGCCGGAATACACGGCCAATGCCGACGCGCTGGGCACGCTGCGCCTGCTCGAAGCCATCCGCATCCTGAAGCTCGAGGACGAGGTGCGCTTCTATCAGGCGTCCACGTCCGAGCTATACGGCAACTCGCCCGCGCCCCAGAGCGAGAAGACGCCCTTCATGCCGCGCAGCCCTTACGCCGTGGCCAAGCTCTACGGCTATTGGATCACGGTGAACTACCGCCAGGCTTACGGCATGCACGCCTCGAACGGCATCCTGTTCAACCACGAGGGGCCGACGCGCGGCGAGACCTTCGTCACGCGCAAGATCACCCGCGCGGTCGCCGCGATCGAGCTGGGTCTTCAGAAGAAGCTGTTCCTGGGCAATTTGGACGCCAAGCGCGACTGGGGCCACGCGCGCGACTTCGTGGCCGGGATGTGGCTGATCCTTCAGCAGAAGAAGCCCGACGACTATGTGCTGGCCACGGGCGAAAGCCACACGGTGCGCGAGTTCGTCGAGAAATCCTTCGCCCATGTCGGCCGCAAGATCGCGTGGAAGGGCAAGGACGCGAAGGAGAAGGGCGTCGACGCCAAGACCGGCGAGACGCTGATCCAGATCGACCCGCGCTATTTCCGCCCGACCGAGGTCGACCATCTGCAAGGCGACGCGCGCAAGGCGCGCAAGGTGCTGGGTTGGAAGCCCAAGACAAGCTTCAAGGACTTGGTCGACGACATGATGACCTCGGACCTGGAGCTGATGCGGCGCGAGGGCGTGCGGAATGAGCGCGCCTGAACGCCCCTTCGCCCTCGCGGGCAAGCGCGTCTGGGTCGCGGGCCACCGAGGCATGGTGGGCTCGGCCGTCGTACGCCGCTTGGCGCGCGAGAAATGCGAAATCCTGACGGTCGGGCGGAAAGAGGCTGATCTGCGCCGCCAGGACCAGGCCGAGGCATGGCTGGCGTTGGCCCAGCCGGACGCGGTCTTCCTGGGCGCGGCGACCGTTGGCGGCATCCTGGCCAACGATTCGCGCCCGGCCGAATTCCTCTACGACAACCTGGCCATCGAGACCAACGTGGTGCAGGGCGCCTGGAAGGCGGGTGTTAAGAAGCTTCTGTTCCTGGGCTCGTCCTGCATCTATCCGCGCTTGGCGCCCCAGCCGATGAAGGAAGAGCATCTGCTGACCGGCCCGCTCGAGCCGACCAACCAGTGGTACGCCATCGCCAAGATCGCTGGCCTGATGATGTGCCAGGCCTACAGGCGGCAATACGGCGCCGACTTCATCTCGGCCATGCCGACTAACCTTTACGGCCCCGGCGACACCTACGATCTGCGCGGCAGCCACGTGGTGCCGGCCCTCATCCTCAAGGCCCATGTGGCGAAGCAATCGGGCGCCAAGTCGATCGAGGTTTGGGGCTCGGGTTCGCCCCGGCGCGAGTTCCTGCATGTGGACGACCTGGCCGACGCGCTGGTCCACCTGATGGTGAACTACTCGGAGGAGCAGACGATCAACGTCGGCACCGGCCAGGACGTCACCATCCGCGAGCTGGCCGAGAAGGTCTGCCGCGCGGTCGGCTTCCAGGGCGGGCTCGATTTCGACGCGTCGAAGCCCGACGGCACGCCGCGCAAGCTGCTCGACGTCTCGCGCATCAACGCGCTGGGCTGGAAGGCCAAGACCGGCCTCGACCAGGGCCTGGCCGATGCCTATGCCTGGTATCTGGCCCACGTCGCCAAGGCGGCCTGAGGTCTATCGCCCACCCGTCCTTCGACGGGCTCGGGACGAGGTTTATTAAAAGTCCTCACCCTGAGCCCGTCGAAGGGTGAGCCACTAAGATCCTGCCCGCCGCGCGGGTTGCGGCAGCGGGCGCTACCACCTAATTTGCGCCCGCGAACGAACGGTCGGTATTGGGGCGTGGCCAAGTGGTAAGGCAGCGGGTTTTGGTCCCGCGACCCCAGGTTCGAATCCTGGCGCCCCAGCCACCGTCGTAGTCGATTTCGGATTCCAGGAGCGACGGCGATGCCCGACGGATCGAAGCCCGCGATGAGCGCGGATATCTTCGCACCCGGCTTCAAAGACACGCCCTATTGGTGGGAGGCCGCGCCGCGCACGCCTGCCGTGCCCGCCGCTCCGCCCAAGAACGTGGACGTGGCCATCGTGGGCTCGGGTTACACCGGCCTCAACGCCGCCATCGACCTGGCGCGCGCGGGCCGCAAGGTCGTCGTGCTGGACGCAAACGACCTGGGCCATGGCGCCAGCACGCGCAACGCGGGCTATGTCGGCCAGACGC
>JAPLOM010000055.1:12677-26103 GCA_026400755.1 Alphaproteobacteria bacterium | reverse complement strand
TCATCGCGCGCCTGGGCCAGAAGATCGCCGTGGACCGACAGATCAGCCAGGCGGAAGTCCGGCAACCCGCTCTGCCGCGTGCCCAGCACTTCGCCACCGCCGCGCAGCCGCAAATCCTCTTCCGCGATGCGGAACCCGTCCTCGGTCTCGCGCATGATCGACAGGCGCGCACGCGCCGTCTCGCCGGGCGTGCCGTAATAGACCAGGAGGCAGGTCGAAGGCTTGTCGCCGCGTCCGACCCGCCCGCGCAGCTGATGAAGCTGAGCCAGGCCGAAGCGCTCCGCATGCTCGATCACCATCACCGTGGCCGCCGGCACGTCCACACCCACTTCGATCACCGTGGTCGCAACCAGCAGATCGACCGCGCCTTGGGCGAAGGCCGCCATCATGGCGTCCTTGTCGGCGCCCTTCATGCGGCCATGGACCAGACCCACGCGCATGGCGCCAAATCGCTCAGAAAGCTGCGCATGGCGGTCGGTCGCCGCGGCCAGATCGATCAGTTCGGATTCATCGACCAGCGGGCAGACCCAATAGACCTTGGCGCCTTTCTCAAGCGCTCGCCCTACCGCCGCGACGACATCGTCCAACCGTGCCGACGGAATGATGCGCGTATCCACCGGCTTGCGGCCCGCGGGTTTCTCGGTCAGGCGCGAGACATCCATGTCGCCGAAGGCCGCCAATTGCAGGGTGCGCGGGATGGGCGTCGCCGTCATCACCAGCACGTCGGTGCCACGGCCCTTCGCGGTCAGCATCAATCGCTCATGGACGCCGAAGCGATGCTGCTCGTCGATCACGGCCAGCGCTAGATCGTGAAAGGCCACGTCATCCTGGAACAAGGCATGGGTGCCGACGGCAATAGAAATCTCGCCGCCGGCCAACCCATCCAGCATGGACTGACGCGCCTTTCCCTTGTCGCGTCCGGTCAAGACGGCCAACCGCAGACCAAACTTCTCGACCAAGGGTGCGATGGTCGCCATGTGTTGACGCGCCAGAATCTCCGTCGGCGCCATCAAGACGGCCTGTCGCCCGGCTTCCACCGCCGCCAGCATGGCCAGGAAGGCCACCACCGTCTTGCCGCTGCCCACGTCGCCCTGCAGCAGCCGCAACATGCGTGAATCCTGGGCCATGTCGCCGGTGATCTCGGCCACGGCGTTGGCCTGCGAGGTGGTCAGGTGATAGGGGAGGGCGGCGATGCATTTTGCGCGCAGGCCGCCGTCGCCCATGATGGCAACGCCGGGCAACGACCGGTACGCCGCGCGCACGAGCAGCAGGGCGATCTGGCTGGCCAGCAGCTCGTCATAAGCCAGCCGCATGCGCGGCGGCCTGACCGGCAGCAAATCGTCATGATCGGCGGGCGCATGGAGGGATACGACCGCGTCGCGCCAGGCCGGCCATTGCATCCGCTCCCGCCCCGCGGGATCGAGCCACTCGTCCACGGGCGGCGCCAGCGCGACGGCCTCGGTGATGATGCGGCCCAGCGTCTTCAGCGTCAGGCCCGCGGTCAGGCTGTAGACCGGCTCCAGGCGCGGCAGCTTGTCGATGTCTTCCAGCGGAACGATGTGGTCGGGGTGCGTCATCTGCACCCGGTCGTTGAAATGTTCGATCTTGCCGCTGACCGCGCGCTCCTCGCCCTCGGGCAGGGCCTTGGCCACGTAGTCGCCCTTCACGTTGAAGAAGACCAAGTCCATCGACCCGGTTTCGTCCGTGCAGGTCACCTTGTAGGGAAGGCGAGGGCGGTTGCGCGGCGGCGGCTTGTGCTTGCCTACCGTGACCACCAACGTGGCCATGGCGCCGTCCGGCGCATCGGCGATCTTAGGCGAAAACCGCCGGTCGATCAGGCCAACCGGCAGATGCCACAGCAAATCGATGACCCGCCCGCCCGCCACCTTCTCCAGAAGCGCGGCATTGCGCGGCCCAACCCCGGAAAGCGAGGTCGTCGGCGCAAAAAGGGGAAACAGGACTTGCGGGCGCATGAAGCCCCAGGATATCTGACGGCCAGCGGGAACCAACGGCCGGCTGCTGTGCGTTCCTACCTATCCTACGTGGGCCCGTGGGCGACACAATGACCGAGAGTACCGAGGTGCGCCGCAAACGCGCCCTCTACCGAAGCTGGCACCGCGGCACGCGCGAGTTGGACGAGATCCTGGGCCCGTTCGCGGAGCGCCATGTGAACGCCATGGCCGAGACCCAGCTCGATCAGTTCGAAATCCTGCTCGAACTGCCGGAGCCTGAGCTATTTTCCTGGTTCGTCGAGCGCGAACCGGTCCCGCATGAACATCGGAGCGACGTTCTGTCCATGATCTTGGCCTTCACCGCGGCCAAGGGGCGGTCGTGAAACTACCCGCCAACTTCCTCGCTCGGCCCGGCCTGGTCGCCGTCGGTGGCGCGCCCGAGGGCGTGGACGCCCTGGCGCTGGCCACCTTAGTGGCCTCGAAGCCCGGCCAGGATGTCCTGCACCTGGCCCGCGACGACCAGCATATGGCGCGCTTGGCATCCGCCTTGGCGTTCTTCGCGCCGGATGTGGAAATCCTGACGTTCCCGGCTTGGGACTGTTTGCCGTACGACCGCGTCTCGCCGAACGGCGAGGTGATTAGCCGCCGCGTCGACACGCTGACCCGGCTGGCCGGGTCGCGCACGCTGGGCGCGCGCATCGTGATCGCGACGATCAACGCCTTCCTGCAACGCGTGCCGCCCCGCGCGGCCTTCGCGGAGACCAGCCTGGTTCTGCGGCACGGCGGGCGGCTGGCCCAGAACGATCTGATCGCCTTCCTCAACGCCAACGGCTATGGGCGCGTCGAGACGGTGCGCGAGCCCGGCGAATACGCGATTCGCGGCGGCCTCTTGGACCTGTTCGCGACCGGCGCCGAAGAGCCCGTGCGCATCGACCTGTTCGGCGACGTGATCGAGAACCTGCGTGGCTTCGATCCCCTCAGCCAGCGCAGCACGGAAGAGCTGGACGAGATCACGCTGCGCCCCGTGAGCGAGATGCTGTTGAACGCACAGTCGATCGAACGCTTCCGCACGGGCTACCGGGAACTGTTCGGCGCGCCCTCGGCCGAGGACGGGTTGTACGAGGCCGTCAGCGCCGGCCGCCGTTACGTCGGCATGGAACATTGGCTGCCCCTGTTCCACGAAAAACTCGAAACGCTGGCCGACTATCTGCCCGATGCGGTGATCACACTGGATCACCAGGCGGTAGAGGCCGCCGATTCGCGCTTGGAACAGATCGAGGAGTTCTATTCAGCCCGCAAGGACCAGATGGCCGCGGCGCGGCCACGCCGACGCGCCGACGACCTGCATGCCGCCGCGATCTACAACCCGTTACCGCCGAACCGCTTGTATTTGAGCGAAGACGAATGGCGCGGCGTTCTGAAAAGGCGGCCGAGCGCGGCCTTTTCGCCGTTCGATGCGCCAGGCGACGGGCCCGACGCGGGCGGACGGAAGGGACCTGATTTCGCCGAGGCGCGCGCGCGGGCCGACGCCAACCTGTTCGATGCCGTGCGTGCCCATATCGCGGACCAGCAGAAGGCCGGCCGGCATACGGTCATCGCGGCCTACAGCACGGGCACGCGCGACCGGCTAGGCGGTCTTTTGCGCGAGCATGGGCTAGAGGGCGCCCAGCCCGCCGCCGACTGGCACGCGGCGCTGGCCGTACCGGCACCCGCCGTGGCCATGGTGGTGCTAGGTCTGGAAGGCGGCTTCACCTCCGCCGAATACGCGGTCCTGACCGAACAGGACATCCTGGGTGACCGCATGGCGCGCTCGACCAAGCCGCGCCGCAAGTCGGATAAATTCATCACCGAGGCGTCCAACCTGGAGCCGGGCGATTTGGTCGTCCATGTCGAGCATGGCGTCGGGCGCTACGACGGGCTGGTCACCCTGGACGTCGGCGGCGCGCCGCACGACTGCCTGTGCGTGATCTACGACGGCGGCGACAAGCTGTTCGTCCCGGTCGAGAACATCGAGGTTCTGTCGCGCTTCGGCTCGGAAGAGGGGCAGGCGCCGCTCGACAAGCTGGGCGGCGTGGCGTGGCAGTCGCGCAAGGCGCGCGTGAAGAAGCGCATCCTGGAAATCGCGGGTCAGCTTATCCGCATCGCCGCCGCACGCCACATCAAGGCCGCGCCGATCATGCATCCGGCGGAAGGGCTTTACGGCGAATTCTGCGCGCGGTTTCCCTATCCCGAGACCGACGACCAATTGACCGCCATCGAGGACGTGCTGAACGACCTGGCGTCGGGCAAGCCGATGGACCGGCTGATCTGCGGCGACGTGGGTTTCGGCAAGACCGAGGTCGCCCTGCGCGCGGTCTTCACGGCCGCCCTGTCCGGTTACCAGACCGCGATCGCCGTGCCGACCACGCTGCTCGCGCGACAGCATTTCGCGACCTTCTCGGCGCGCTTCAAGGGATTGCCGGTCAAGGTGGCGCAGCTTTCGCGCCTGGTGTCGGCCAAGGACGCCGCCGAGGTGAAGGCGGGCCTGGCGTCGGGCGAGGTGAACATCGTCGTCGGCACCCACGCCATCCTAGCCAAGTCGATCCAGTTCAAGAATCTCGGCCTGGTGGTTGTGGACGAGGAACAGCATTTCGGTGTGCAGCAGAAGGAGCGGCTGAAGGAGCTGCGCACCGACGTGCATATGCTGACGCTGACGGCCACGCCCATTCCGCGCACGCTCCAGCTCGCGCTGACCGGCGTGCGCGACATGAGCCTGATCGCGACGCCGCCCGTGGACCGGCTGGCCGTTCGCACCTTCGTGATGCCCTACGACCCCGTCATCCTGCGCGAGGCCATAAAGCGCGAGCGGACACGGGGCGGGCAAGTTTTCTACGTCTGTCCGCGCATCGAGGACCTCGGCCAGGTGCGCAACCGCCTGACGGAATTGGTACCCGACGCGAAGATTGCCATGGCCCATGGCCAGATGGCGCCCACCGCGCTCGAAAACGTGATGACGGCCTTCTACGACCGCGCCTACGACGTGCTCCTCAGCACCAACATCATCGAATCCGGCCTCGACATCCCGACCGCCAACACGCTGGTCATCCACCGCGCCGACATGTTCGGCTTGTCGCAGCTTTATCAGCTTCGCGGCCGCATCGGCCGTTCCAAGGTGCGTGCCTATGCCTATCTGACGATCCCGCAGGCGCGCGTCCTGCGCGAGGGCGCCGACCGGCGCCTTCAGGTTATGCAGACGCTGGATACACTGGGCGCGGGCTTCACGCTTGCCAGCCACGACATGGATATCCGCGGCGCGGGCAACCTCTTGGGCGAAGAGCAGTCGGGCCATATCCGCGAGGTTGGGGTCGAGCTGTACCAGAACATGCTGGAGGAAGCGGTCGCCGAATTGCGCGCCGGCGGCGGCGAGATCGCAACGCCCCATGCCGAATGGACGCCCCAGATCACCGTCGGCACCTCAGTGCTCATTCCCGAGGCTTATGTGCGCGACCTGGGCGTCCGGCTCGGCCTATACCGCCGCCTGGCCACGCTGCAGAACCGGGGCGACATCGATTCCTTCGCCGCCGAGCTAATCGACCGCTTTGGGACATTGCCTCAAGAGGTCAAAAATCTGCTTGAAGTGATGGAAATCAAACAGCTTTGCATGGCGGCGGGCGTCGAGAAGCTGGATGCCGGCCCGCGCGGCGCCGTGGTCGCTTTCCGCAACAACCGCTTCACCAACCCGGACCGGCTGGTGGCGCTGATCCAGCAGGAGAAGGGCGCCGCGAAACTGCGTCCTGACCACAAGCTGGTGTTCAGCCGGGAGCGGGGCCAGCAGGCCCAGCGAATCGTCGGGCTGCAGAAGCTGGTGCAGAGCCTGGCCGACGCCGCCGCGCCGAAGCAGGCAGCCTAGGACCGCTCGATCAGCCGGTTCGACGGCTCCACGGTCGGTTTGCGCATCTTGCGCGCCTGCTCGACACCCGCGACGGGCAGCTTGTCCGCGGACAGCAGCCCGACCTGCACCAGCACGCTGGCCTGGTCCCAATAGATATGTTCGCTGTCGACCTTATCGTCCTTCACATGGACGACCAGGACGACAGGCACCTCGACGCGCCGCCCGGTCGGCTTCACGCCAGGCAGGATCCACGGCATCTCGATCGTGTGGGTGAAGGTCAGGATGATTTCCATGACCAGCCGCCCCTGACCGACCGTGCGCGACAGCATCTCGTTTCCGGCGTCGGGCGGCAGCCCAGGAATGAAATGGCGGGCATAGAAATTCTGGATCTCAGCGCGGTCGCGGCCACCGGTCATCACCGGTACATGGTTGAGGTGGGGCGCCGCCGTCATCGTCGCCATGGTCACGTCCACGTCATGCAGCTCGAACTCCGCGCGGACATGGCGGTCGAACAAATCGACGATGGCTTGCTGTTCCGGCGTGAGGTTTTCGTTCGTCATGCACGCTCCCCCGGTGCGCAGCGCCGGTCAGGACGCCGTGGGGCTGGGTGCGCCGGCGCCCGGAGCGGGCGTGGCCTGGGCCGCCGCCGTGGCGAAGGCCTGCTGGAAGACGTCTGGAGGCTGGGCGCCCGACAAGACGACCGAACGCTCGATGATGAAGCAGGGCACGCCCTGGATGCCCAACTCGCGCGCAAAGGCATCCTCGGCGCGCACGCGATCCAGGTCGGCGTCGGTTTCCAGATAAGCGTGAACCTCGTCCCGGTTCATGCCGGCATCGCGCGCCACGTCCGAAACCACGGTCAGGTCGCCGATATCCCGCCCTTCCTCGAAATAGGCGTGGAACAGGCCGTCCACGGCCTCGTTCTGCCGCCCCATCTTGCCCGCGATGCGGATCAGGCGATGAGACATCAGCGTGTTGGGCGTGCGCTTCATGCGGTCGAACGCGAAGGCGATGCCTTCCTCGCGGCCGGCTTCCACGATTGGCGCATAGACGCGCTCGGCGCGCTCGCGCGAGCCGAACTTCGTGGTCAAATAGGCTTCACGCTCCATGCCCTCGACTGGCATGTCGGGGTTCAACTGGAACGGCCGCCAACCGATCAAGACATGCGGTCCGCCGCTTGCGGCCAGCGCGCGCTCGAGACGGCGCTTGCCGATGTAGCACCACGGACAAATCGTGTCTGAGACGACGTCGATCTGCATGGGAGAAGCTTAGCGCCGGGGAGAGGCGATATCCACGACAAGGATTCTCTTTTTACGAGGCCGGCGGGGAAGCATTTTTTCTTGCTCCATCTTCGCGCGCGTGGTTAGGAACCGGACGCAATTCCTCCGCCCGTATTCCGGTGACCACCATGCCCGCTTCTTCTCCGCTCTTCGACATCTCGAAGGAACGCATCCTCGTCACCGGGGCAACCAGCGGCCTGGGCCTTCACTTCGCGCGCATGCTCGCGCGGGAGGGCGCGGCGCTGGCCCTTTCGGCACGGCGCGAGGACAAACTCGATGCGCTCAAGGCCGAGATCGAGGGCGCGGGCGGGGTGGCCCATGCCGTCGCCATCGACGTGATGTCGGGCGAGAGCGTACGCGCGGGCCTGGCCGAGGCCGACGACAAGCTGGGCGGCATCAGCGTTCTGATCAACAACGCCGGCATCGCCATCGTGAAGCCGATCCTGGAATACACCGAGGACGAGTGGGACCAGGTGGTCGGTACGAACCTGCGCGGCGCCTGGCTGATGGCCCAGGGTGCGGCCAAGGCCATGGTGGCGCGCGGCACGGGCGGCAACATCGTCAACATCGCCTCGGTCTTGGGCCTGCGCCCGATCGGCCAGGTCCCAGCCTATACCGCGGCCAAGGCCGGGCTGATCCATCTGAGCAAGACCATGGCCATGGAACTGGCCAAGGAGAACATCCGCGTCAACGTCCTGGCGCCGGGCTATATCGAGACCGAGATGAACCGGCCATTCTGGTCCAGCAAGGGCGGCTTGGCGCTCCTCTCCCGCATTCCGCAGAAGCGTGTCGGCCAGCCCGAAGACCTGGACGGCGCCTTGCTTCTTCTGACCTCCCAGGCCTCGCGCTTCATGACCGGCAGCGTCGTGGTCGTGGACGGCGGCCACCTCTGCAGCACGATGTAACGAACCCTTTCATCCAGCTATTGGAGCCGACGATGGACTTCAGCCTGTCGCCCGAGATCGAAAGCTACCGCACCCGCATCCGCGCCTTCGTCGAGACGCACGTGATGCCGCTTGAGCTGGACCCGGCGAACTACGATGAGGGCGAGAACATCAAGGACTCGGTCCTGGGGCCCGTGCGCGAGAAAGCCAAGGCCGAAGGCCTGTGGGCGCTGCAGATGCCGAAGGAGCGAGGCGGACAAGGCCTATCGATCACCGGCATGGCCGCGACCTATGAAGAGATGGGCCGCTCCATTTTTGGCCCGGTGGTCTTCAACTGCGCCGCGCCCGACGACGGCAACATGATCCTGCTGAACAAGGTCGGCACCGAGCAGCAGAAGAAGCGCTGGCTGCAGCCGATCATCGACGGCAAGGTCCGCTCGGCCTTCATCATGACCGAGCCCATGCCGGGCGGCGGCTCCGATCCCACGGTGATGCTCACGCGCGCCGAGCGGAAGGGTAACGACAAGTGGGTCATCCGCGGCCACAAATGGTTCTCCACCGGCGCGGGCGTGGCGCAGCATTTCATCGTCCTGGCCAAGACCTCGGACGACAAGCGCAAAGGGCTGACCGCGTTCCTGTTCGACCGCGACCAGCCGGGCTGGGAGATCTTGCGCAAGATCAAGATCATGGGACCGGAGGAGCACGGCGGGCATTGCGAAGTCCGCTTCAACGCGCTGGAAGTACCCGACGAGAACCGCCTGATGGAGATCGGCGACGGGCTCAAGGTGACGCAGATCCGCCTGGGCACCGCGCGCCTGACTCATTGCATGCGCTGGCTGGGCATGGCCAAGCGCGCGCTGGAAATCTGCACGCCCTACATCAAGGAGCGCGTCTCCTTCGGCTCCAAGCTGGCCGATCACGAGGGCGTGCAGTGGATGCTGGGCGAGGCCGCCATGGACATCCAGATCGGCCGCCTCTTGACCATGAACGCGGCCTGGAAGCTCGACCAGGGCGACTTCGCGCGCAAGGAAGTGTCCATGGCCAAGGTCGCGGTTGCCGACGTGCTGCACAAGGCGGTCGACACGGCCATCCAGCTCATGGGCGCCAAGGGCTATTCAGGCGACACGAAGCTGGAGTGGATGTACCGCTACGCCCGCTGCGCGCGCCTCGTGGATGGCGCGTCCGAGATCCACAAGATGGTCCTCGCGCGCACCCTCATGACCGAGGGAATGGATTTCTGGGGTTGGGGCGGCCCTACCAGCCGTTGATCCGGTCCCACTGATCGACCACGTCCGTACCGCCCGCGAGCACATTGTAGTGCTCATAGGCCGCGGCCGTCATGCAAGAGTGGTTGGGCAGAACGCGCACCCGCGCGCCGATCGGCAAGCGGTCGAAGGGCAGGGGCGAATCGCTTTCGATCTGCCCGTGTTCCTGGCTGACCCGGCCGACACGCAGGTCACCGATCCGGGTCTTGCCGGACAGGTCCATCACCCAGCCATAGCCCGTGCCCGGCAGTGGTTCGTTCGCGCCGATATCCTTCGACAGCGCCAATCCGCCGGCATCGATCATGATGCGGTTATGCGCGCGGTTATGGCCGATTACGGTCGCCAGCACGCTGACCGCGATCTCGTCCGCCGTGCATGAGCCGATGCCAGTCTGATGCAGATCAAAGAACATGTAGTTGCCGGGCCGGATTTCACTCACTCCGTCCCAGCGCTCGCCATGAACCGCGTTCGGGGTGGCGCCGGGGCTGACCTCAAGACAGGGCAGGCCCGCAGCCGATAGGCGTTCTGCCGCGCCCACGATGGCCACGCGCTCTTCCTCCGCCACGCGCCGGCATTCGGCTGCGCCGCGGCAGTCGTAGGAGTGTCCGCCATGGGTCAGGACGCCGAGAAAGCGCAGGGCGCCGCTACCCGCCAGCGCCCAACCGAGATCGAGAAGTTTGGGGTCGCCGGGCTTGAGGCCGCCGCGGTTCTGGCCGCTGTCGATCTCGATCTGAACGTCGAACGAGGCGCCCAGGGCCTTCGCCCGCTCGGCCACGGCCTTGACGTTGGCCACATCGTCGATCAGCAGGCGAACGGCCACGCCGTCGGCGCGCAGCTTGGCCAAGCGGTCGATCTTCTGGGGCACGATGCCAAAGGCGTAGGTGATGTCGCGGAAACCGTGGCGCGCGAAATACTCGGCCTCCGCCACGGTCGAAACGCAGATGCCGCCCTTGTTCCCGGCCGTGGCCAGGGACGCGACCTTGGCCGACTTTGCTGTCTTCATATGGGGACGCAGGGCGACGCCGTGCCGTTTCGCGCGGCCGGTCATAGCCGAGATATTACGCTCGAGCACGGGACGGTCGAGAAGCAGGGTGGGCGTCTGGAGCTGGTCGAGGTTCATGGCGAAGGACCGTCCGAGGAGAAGCCAGGAACCAGCATAGGCTTCCGGCCGGCCCCCGTCACAGCGGGGTAATACATCCCTTCAATTTTGCTGTCGAATTCGCCGCGCCCCCATGCGATCCTTACGGAAATCGGGGGGAGATCACCGTAACCGGCATGTCTGAAGAGACTGTTCAAGTCCCGCGCCACCGCCGCGGACTGTCTCTGCAGTTCAGTATTGCGACGTCGTTCGTCGCGCTGCTGGTGTTCATCTGCGCGTCCATCACCTGGTACACCTACGAACGCAACTCGCACCTCGTGCTCCAGTTCGCCGACTCCTTCCTCGAATCGGCGACCACCTCGACCATTGACAACACGGTCTATCTGCTGGAGCCGGTTTCGGCGGCCGTGGACGAACTGGCCGTCATCGGTCAGTTCCACGAAAACCTTCTGAACCAGCCCGAGATGTTGCGGCATCTACTGCAGGTGCTGAAGTCGTATCCGCACGTCTACAGCGCCTATATCGGCTTCGACGAAAACGGCCGATTCATCCAAGCACAACGCATTCCCGATAACGCGACCACCTTTGGGCCCAACAACAGCCCGGTCGCGCCCGGCTCCCGCTTCGTGCTGCGCACCCTGGACCGAAAGGGGACCGAGTCGGTCGATTCCTATCGTTATATCAGCGACTGGAGCGTGGAGACGGGGGCCGAGGCGCTTCGCAACGTGGCCTACGATCCACGTAAGCGTCCGTTCTACAACGGCGCGAAAGACAGTGACTTCTCGTTCCTGTCGGATATCTACGTTTTTGCCAGCAACCGGAAGCCCGGCATCACCATCAGCCGCGCGGTGCGCGACAGAAACAACAAGTTTATCGGCGTGGTCGGTGCGGACATCACGCTGGAGAGCATGTCGGCTTTCCTGAAGCGCCAAAAGATCGGCAAACACGGCATTGCCTTCATCGTCGGCGACAAGGGCGAGGTCGTGGCCTTTCCGGATGCCGGGCGTTCGGTGCGCCAGGACGGCCTGACCATCGCGCTGCCAACCATCAAGGATTTGGGCGAGCCGTATATCGACGAAGCCTTCAACCGCCGGAAGGACGGCGCAGGCGACCGTTTCAGCTATCGGTCCAACGGTACGACCTACATGGCGTCGTTCCAGTCCTTTCCGCGCGCTTTCCAAAAGCAGTGGACGATCGTGATCCTTGTCCCGGAGAACGATTTCGTCGGCGACCTGAAGCGCACCACCCAAGACATCATGATGATCTCGGCCGCCGTCGGCATAATCGCGATCCTGGCCGTAGCCTACCTGTCGCGCCGCATCACCCGGCCGATCCGGCAAGTCATCGGCGAGACGAAGAAGATCCGAGAGCTGGCGCTCGACGACGATATCAAGATCACCTCTCGCATCACCGAGATCCGCGAGTTGATCGACGCCATGCGCGCGATGAAAACGACGATTCACTCGTTTTCCCGCTTCGTCCCGCGCGGCCTGGTGCAGCAGCTTCTGGCCAGCGGCAAGTCGATGGAATTGGGCGGGCAGACCCAGCGCCTGACCATCATGTTCTCGGACCTGGCCAGCTTCTCGCGCCTGTCCGAGCGCTTACCCGCGCGCAACCTGATGCTGTTGATCTCGCAGCACTTCGACATGGTCACCAAGATCGTGCTGCGCAATCACGGCACGATCGACAAGTTCATCGGCGATTCTGTCATGGCGTTCTGGGGCGCACCGCTGCCCCAGGTCGAACATGCCTCCAACGCCTGTCGCTCGGCGCTTTTGATCCAGCGCCAAATGGATTCGATGAACGAGGTGTTCGAGCGCGAGGGCACGCCGGCTCTTTCCGCCCGTATCGGCATCCATACCGACACCGTGGTGGTCGGCAATATCGGCTCCTCCGAGCGCATGAGCTATACCGCCATCGGCGACGGCGTGAACGTGGCGTCGCGCCTGGAGGGCGTAAACAAGGCCTACGGCACGCGCATCTGCGTCAGCGAGGCCGTCTTCCGCGAGACGGGCGACCTATTCGTCATGCGCCCGGTTGACCATGTTGCGGTGAAGGGCCGGCGCGGCGGCATCACCGTGTACGAACTGATGGCCGCGGCAGATACCAGCGAGGTAGGCGCGACCAACCGCCAGCGCGACCTGGCCGCGCGCACCGGCAAGGCCTTCTTCGCCTATATGGATCGCAAGTGGGAGAAGGCGCTGCGCACCTACACCAACGCGGCCGAGGCCTATCCGGAGGACCGCGTGGTAGCCCAGTTCGCCGAGCGTTGCCGCGAACTGATGGCCAATCCGCCCGACGCCAATTGGAGCGGCGTCATGGAGATGCAGGAGAAATAGTCATGCCCAAGCTTCTGGGCGTCCTTGGCGGCATGGGCCCGTTGGCGACCGCGGATTTTATATGGAAGCTGACCGAGCTGACGCCCGCGTCTCGCGACCAGGACCATATCCCCGTGCTGGTCTATTCCAATCCGCAAGTCCCCGACCGTTCGACCGCCATCATGGGGAAGGGCGAATCGCCGCTGCCCGCGCTGCTAGACGGCATCGCGCGCCTGCAGGCCGCGGGCGCCGAAGCCATCGCGATCCCCTGCAACACGGCGCATTACTGGTACGACGAGATGGCCGCCGCCAGCCGGGTGCCGATCCTGCACATCGTGGGAAGCGTCTGCGAGGTGCTGCGAGCCAAAGGCATCGACGGGCGGCGCGGTCGGCGTGATGGGCACGGCGGGAATGCTGCACACCGGCATCTATCAGCGCTTCCTCCAGCGAAGCGGCTATACCTGCGTGCTGCCGAGCGAATCGGAGATGGCCGAGCTGGTCATGCCGAGCATCGTGTCCGTGAAGGCGGGCGATCTCGGGGCGGCGAATCGGACGTTGAGCGACGCCGCGCGACGCCTCGGCGAGCGGGGCGCGCGAATGGTCGTTCTGGGCTGCACCGAAATTACCCTGGCGCTCGCCGATGCGAGCCCCGAGGCAGCCGGACTTTATGTCCATTCGACCGCGGCGTTGGCCCAAGCCTGCCTGGCCTGGGCGCGGGGTGGCCAGAGCGGGGCCGAAGCGACCTAGGCGGCCGCGG
>JAPLOM010000055.1:0-12595 GCA_026400755.1 Alphaproteobacteria bacterium | reverse complement strand
TTGTCCGGGCCGCACACCATCGCCACCGCCGCGCAGTTCGGATAGACGATCGCCACCGTCCGCAAGATGTCGACCAGCGGATCGATGGTGATGAACAGCACCAGGGCCGCCTCCAGCGGCAGGCCCAACGGCGCAAACACCAGGCTCAGCAGCGTGATGGTCAGGATGCCGGTGGTGCCGGCGGACGCCAAGCCCGCGAGGAACGAGCCGATGAAGATCGATATGTACTCGGCCGCGCCCAGTTCGATGCCGTAGAGCTGCGCCACGAAGATGGTGGCCACGCCGTAATAGAGGGTAGGGCCGAAGCGGCAGATGGTGATGCTAAGCGGCGCCACCAATTCCACCATCGTCTTGTCGAAGCCCAGATCCTTTTCCATCGCGCGGATGACCGAGGGGATACAGGCAATGCTGCTACGCGTGCCGACGGCGATCAGCACCGCCTCGCGCAGCGCCAGGACGGATTTGACATAACTGACGCGGCCGCGCGACCAGATGATGATGCTGCAGATCACCATCAGAAGAACGGTGGCCAGCGCTAGGGAGACGATGAAACGGACCATCGCGATCAGTGGCTCGATCCCCACGATCGCGATCTGGCTGGCCACGAGCGCGCACAGCGCGAAGGGCAGAACATAGTTGACCCACTGAATGACGCGCTGACAGGCGTGGTAGATCGTGTCCAAGGTCGCCGACAGCCCGTCGCTCACATGCCGTGAGCTGAAGCCAACCGCCGCCCCGAAGATGATCGCGAAGAAGAGGACCTTCAGGCTGTCGCCGCTGCTGAGCGCGTTGAAGATGTTGTCCGGGATCAACTGGCGGATGACGGTTTCCGTCCCGCTTTCGCTCTTTTTCACCACAGCCGGTCCCGTCAGGGACATCTCGAGGTCGACCGCATAGGGCGAGCGATCCACCATGTTGCCAAGCACGGCGCGGGAGCTTTCGTCCAGATTACTGCCCGGGCCCTCGATGGCGCCGAAGATCACGCCATAGGCCGTGCACAGCAAAAGCCCACCAATGAAGACGGCCACGATGCGGCGAAGACTGTTGGCCGCAGTGTGAGTCTTGAGCAGCTTCACCAGGCTGACGGTGATGGCAGAGATCAGGAAGGGCAGGAGGCACATCTTCAGAAGGGCCAGGTACACCGTGCCAAACGGGCCGATGGCGGCGGCCAGGTCCTTATGGAAAAAGCCGATATAGAGGCCGAGCAAGAGGCTGCCGAAGATCACCCACGAGCTGGAGAGGAGCTTTCCCACGATCCCCAGATCGTAGACGCGCCGCCACGCGCCACCTGCATTTGCCGATCCTTTAGCCATACTCGCCACACCCATTCTAAAGCCGCGAAGCGCCGCGAAAGGCGCCGGGTCACTTCTTGGTGAAGATTTCTTCGTACTGGTCCAAAAGCCCGTTCACGGTCAGCCGCTTCTGGCGTGAAAGATAAAGGTTCACGACGGACAAAAGCTGCTTGCTGTCCCAGGCAACGGCGATGGCGATGTCGTCGCGCGTGCCATCGATCAGGATCGTCCGGAGGTTCAGCGCGGCGGTCGGATTGCCGCGAATGACTTTCTTGACCTCCAATTCGTCGCGGTAGGCGAGGGGCACTTCGCCGCGGCTGACCGCGCTGACAAGGGCCGGGTCCCAGTTCGGGAACTCGACGACCTTGGCCTTAGGGAAGAACTCCGCCGCGTAATCGATGAACGACGATTTCGCCAGCACGCCGATGGAGCCGTTGTAGTCCTTGATGACGTCCACGGTCTCCTTGCCCTTGGCCATCTTGGCCAGGTCCAGCCGGTTGACCAGAAGCCCGTGGCGCAGGACGAGATACGGCGTCGAGAAGCGCACCTTCATGGCGCGCGACATGGTGACGCTGAGCTTGGAGATCGCCACGTCGGCATCGCCGCGGATGACGATGTCAACGACGTCGTTAAAGGTTTTGCCCTGGCGGTTGTACTCGACAGGCACACCCAGACTCTTGGCGATGCCTTCGGCCAGGCTGACATCCAGCCCATAGAAACGCCCATTGGCGTCCGTCATGAAAAAGGGCGGCACGTCGAAGCTGGTCATGGCTACGACCAGCTTGCCGCGATCCAGGATACGCTTGATGTCCGGCGCCATGACGGGCGGCTTGGCTGCGGGCGCAGACGGCTGCGCCAACGCCGCGGGCGCGCCAAATCCCCACGCCGCCAGCAAGACAACCACAAACGCCAGAAAAATTCGTCTGTGCAACACGCGCTTCTCCCCCGATCGGGCCAACAGACCGCCGTCCACGCCCCCGTGGGCCGACGATCCGCTTCGATTGCCAACGACATCTAATCACACCGCCAGCCAGCAACAATAGCTTAATTCCTTTTAGGTGTTAGCAATAATTGCAGTTTGCATCGCAAAGCGATGCGGGAAGGGTTTCTCCCAAGCATTTCCCGTTACTGTGAAATTCATGTTATGGCGTCCGCGAACGAAGGAGGTTCCCAGACATGAAGCTCACCCACATCAAAGCCCCCGCCACGGCACCTTCGGCGAAACTCGAGGATTGGGGGCCCGTCGGCGAACCGGTTGGACAGCCCGTACCCGCGCTACGCGGACAAGGGGCGCACGAGGGACCGGACGTGGGTGTGTGGGAATGTTCCCCGGGCAGGTTTCGCCGCCAGATCAAGAGTGCGGAGTTCTGTCACTTCATCGCCGGGCACTGCATCTTCCACGCGGACTCGGGCGAGCATCTCGACATCCGCGCAGGGGACGCGGTCTTCTTCCCGGCCAACACACTGGGCACCTGGGAAATCCTCGAAACGGCCCGCAAGACCTACATCATCCTCGATAACTAGTCTGGATTTGGGACTACACGGGGAACCGCCGCAACCCGTGGGCGTTTATCCGATAAGCGGCGGTTCAACCTTCTAGCGTCATCGCCGCGACCGATCCCGGAGGGAGGTCCCGATGCGCCCTGCCATAGCCCTTTCCGTCCTGTTAGCCAGTACCGCCGTCGCGGCTCCGGCCTTTGCGAAAGAAGACCTCATGTGCGCGCCGCGCGACGAGGTCGTGAAGCAATTGGGCGCGCAGTTCTCCGAAACTCCCGTCAGCCGCGGTCTTACAAGCGACGGCATGGTGCTCGAGGTCTTCGCGTCGCCTCACGGCACCTGGACGGCCGTGCTGTCCGAACCAACCGGCGTGTCGTGCCTGGTCAGCGGCGGCGAGGGGTGGCAGAGCACCGATCATTCGCTGCGGACTGGCACCGAACCGCGCGCGAAAGAGCCAAAGAAAAAAGAATTCTTGATGTAAGATTAATCAGCCACCGATATCGGCGGGCTTCACTTTCACGCCCGCGGTGTCCTTGCCTTCGAGGGCGATCTTCACCAGCAGGTGGTTTTCGACATTGGCCAGCTTCACCTTGAAAATGCCCGGAGAGCCCTGAATCCGCGGATAGAAGGCAGGATCGACCAGCTTTTCCTTGCGCGCCAATCTCTCGATCAATGCCGCTTCGTCGGCGCCGTCCCATTCCCGCTTCGCCAACAATTTCCAATCGCCCGCGCCCGCATGCTGGCCGGCGTTCAGCGCTTCGACAGCCGCGGCGGCCGGTGTGTCGGCGACACCCAGCTTGTAGATATGCTTGGTCAGTCCCACTTCCGCGCCCCATTCGGCGAGGACTTTGCTGAACGCGGCATAGACGATGGCCATGCGATTTTCTCCCGGCGATCCGTCGCGGACGTAGCAGTCAACCGCCGCGGTTTCAAGCAGTGGCTGAGGAGCGGATGAACCACATGCGCCGGATACGGCCATCCGCCACCTGATGAATGGCAATGGCGGTAACCCCCTCCCTATCGGGCGTCAAGCCGACCAGCTTCTCGAGATAGACCACCATGTCACCCAATACGATCTCGTTCAGCAATTCGGCCCGCAGACCGGAGATGTTAAATCGCTTGTTCCGATAAAACGCCCGCACAGCTTCAGAGCCGGACAAGAAAGGTGCCGCTTGTCCGAAAACGAACATTTCTATGTCCGGCGAGAAGCAGTCCATATAGGCATCGATATCCTGACGGTTGTAAGTGTCGAACTGACGCTTGACGACCGCTGCCGGTGTATCCCTCATGTTGCCCTCTCGTCTTCCAGCCCCGCCCGAGACGCTAGCACCCGGCGGGGGGAAGGGCACGATGACCGGGAGGAGCGACGATGGTTTCAAGCAAACAGGAATCGGCCGTGGTCACTGGCGCAGCGTCCGGTATCGGACGCGAGGCCGCTCTGGCGCTGGCGCGACGTGGCGCGGCGGTCGCGTTGCTCGACCGCGATGGTGCGAAGGTGCGCGCGCTGGCGGACGAAATTTCGAGCGCGGGCGGCCGCGCCATTGCGGTCGCGACCGACGTCGCGGATTCAGCCCAGATGAAAACGGCGATCGACAAGGCCGCCACGTCGCATGGCGGCCTTGATACCGTGGTCGCCGCCGCCGGCATCGCGCTCACGGGTTCCGTTTTGCAGATGGCCGAGGCCGACTGGCACCGCACCATCGCGGTCAACTTGACCGGGCCATATCTTACGGCCCGTCATGCGGTGCCGCATCTTCAGGAGCGGGGCGGGGGCAGCTATGTCGCCATCAGCTCCGACGCCGGTATTCGCGGCTCCATGGGCTTCGCGGCCTATTGCGCATCCAAGCACGCCGTCGTGGGGCTCGTGCGCTGCCTGGCGCTCGATCACGGGCACCAGGGCATCCGTAGCAACGCCGTCTGTCCCAGCTTCGTCGATACGCCCATGGCCGATCAGCTGCTGGCGGACGACAACGTGCCGGAGAAATCCTTCTACGAACGGCGCGTGCCGCTGGGCCGTTTCGCGCAAGCCGCAGAGGTGGCCCGCGTCATCCTGCATTTGACCTCGGCCGAGGCCAGCTACACCAACGGCATGTTCTACGTTATCGACGGGGGTACGACGGCCGGAACCTACACCGCCGCACCGGCCTGAACGCCTCGATGGGCGACACCTTTTTCTTTCTTTCGAAACTGGCTTGGTGGTTCATCGAACCATCGAACGCCGTCGTTTTCGCCATCGCCATCGCGATCGTTCTGCTGTTCGCCGGGCGCGTCCGCACAGGGCGCAACGTCTTGTTGGCCGTCGCCATATTTGTTGGTGCGTTGTCACTGCTTCCAATCCCGGACATCGTCGTCGGAACGTTGGAGCAGCGATTCCCGCGCCCCGATCCTCTGCCCGAGAAGGTCGATGGCATCATCCTGTTGGGCGGCGCGCAGATCCCGCGGATGACCGAGGAATACGGCACGCCCGCTTTGAACGGCGCCGCGAACACGGTGACCACGTTCCTCTGGCTCGGACGCCAGTACCCCGATGCGAAGCTTGTCTTCACGGGCGGCTCAGGCGATCCATTGGAGCGTTCCCTGAACGAGGCGGAAACGCTTCGCCTGTTTCTGATCCAGCAAGGCTTCGACGCGAACCGGGTTCTTTACGAGAAGCAGTCTCGCAACACTTACGAGAACGCCGCCCTTTCGAAGTCCTTGGCCGACCCACGTCCTGGAGAGACGTGGATTCTCGTAACCCAGGCGCTCCATGTGCCACGGTCTGTCGGAGCGTTCCGCAAGGTGGGATGGGACGTCACGCCCTATTCGGAAGCGTACCGCTATGGCCGCCACATCCATTTCGGCCCTCCAGCCAATGTCCGTGAAGCACTGGCGATCTTCAGCACAGGAGTAAGGGAGTGGATTGGGCTGCTGGCGTATAGGGTGACGGGGCGTTCGGACGCCTTTCTTCCAAGTCCGCGCTAAATAGTGTCTTTAGATCAAATATTTACATAGCCATCTTGAAGCGCTTCTCGATGCTTTGATGCACGGGGCGGGAGCATTAGGGTTGGTCTCGACGTTTTTTTGGAACCATTGCGCGTAACGGCGGTTTCCCCATCGCTCCGCGCCTATATCAGGCTGCCCGGTCCGTTAATGCATGTCCGCAAACAAATGCACCGGCCAGTCAAACCCACAGGTGCGCATCCTGTTCGTGGACGACGATGAGTTGATGCGTGTCAACGGCGGTCTGATTCCAGGCCAGCGTGGCGGAGTAAAAGCAGGCCAGTGGGGATGAACGATGCGCCGGAATGGCAAGGGGCCCGATCGGGCCCCTTGCCATTCCGGCGGCGCGCGCGGCCGGCCTGCTATGTCGAGGTAATTTCCCCAGTCTCGGGATCGATTGCGACGTCGGGATCCGCGGCGGGTTCGGCGACCCTGGCGCCCCGGCGGCGGCTGGCGGATTGCGCCAGCCGGTAACTTTCGCCGTTCAGCGATAGGATATGGACGTGGTGCGTCAGGGGGACAAAACATTGAAAAATCCGTCGAAGCAGACCCTTTTCATCCTTCTGCTGCTGACCGCACTCGTCAGTGGCTGCACGGGAATACCACAGGGCGTCGAGCCAGTGCGTCCCTTCGACGTCCAACGCTACAAGGGCGAATGGTTCGAGATCATGCGCCTCGACCACAGCTTCGAGCGCGGACTGTCGAACGTGACGGCGACCTACACGCTGCGTAACGACGGGTCTGTCGGCGTGCTAAACAAAGGCTTCGATCGCAAGAACTGCCGCTGGAAGGAAGCCGATGGTCGCGCCGTGTTCCAGGGCGACCGAGATACGGCGAGCCTCTCCGTGACGTTCTTCTGGCCGTTCGCCGGCGGGTACCACGTCTTCGCACTCGACCAGCAGGAATATGGCTGGGCTCTGATATCGGGCCCGTCACGGAGCTACCTCTGGATCCTGGCGCGCCAGCCGGAGCTATCCGCCGATATCAGGAACCGCCTGGTCGATCGGGCGCGCGGCCTTGGCTTTCCGGTGGACGATTTGATCCTGGTCGATCACGCCAAACCAGACTGCGCCTCGGGTCAACCTCCCGCAAAATGAAGAGCGCGCACATGAGACAGAAAAAGTCTGTTAGTCGAGTGCAGACTTGCCGCCACCTTGAACGCTGCGCTTTATCTGTGAGAGCGCCGGCCAGTTAACCCAAGAGAATCTGATTTTCATGCTCACCTTACTCTGGTTCAGCCGAGATCTGCGACTTACCGACAATCCGGCTTTGGACGCGGCAGTAGCCCGTGGAGGAGAAATCGTTCCAGTCTTTCTACTCGATGATAACGATGCTGGCGAATGGGCCCCCGGCGGGGCATCTCGTTGGTGGCTGCATGGGTCTCTCGCTGCGCTTGATGGCAGCCTTGCCAAGCGGGGCAACAAATTAGTTCTGAGGCGGGGAAACGCAGAACACGTCATCGAGAAGCTGGTTGAAGAAACCGGCGCCGACGCCGTGTACTGGAACCGACGCTACGAGCCTTGGGCGATAGCCAGAGGAGAACGGCTCAAGACCAATTTGAAGAGCCGAGGAATCGAGGCCCGGAGCTTCAATTCTGCGCTGATCCGAGAGCCCTGGACGGTGGCAACGCAAAAGGGCGAGCCCTATCGGGTGTTCACCCCATTTTGGAAGTCACTAAGAACGACCGGCGTCTCTGAATCGGCGATGGCTCCACCGAAGAGGATAACGGCGCCGAAGACCTTCCCGGTGAGCGAGCCGCTTTCGTCCTGGTCGCTCCGTCCGACAACGCCTGATTGGGCCAGTGTAATGCGGGGGATGTGGACTCCTGGCGAAGCCGGTGCGCAAAAGCGACTCCAAGAATTTTCCGCAGATGCAGCATCTGACTATCGCGAAAAGCGGAACATACCCGGGGTCGCGGGCACCTCGCGATTGTCCGCTCACCTCCACTTTGGTGAAATCGGGCCGCGTCAGGTATGGCGCTCAATTACCACCCAGGCCATTGCCAGTACCGGCCACCCCATGCCGGCCGGCGTTGAAACGTATCTTTCTGAAATCGCTTGGCGCGAGTTTTCCTACCATCTCCTTTTTCATTTTCCGACGCTGCCGTCGGCACCACTCCGCACCGAGTTCGCCAATTTTCCTTGGTTAGATGACGCCAAGAGCCTGAGGGCATGGCAACGCGGACTCACGGGCTATCCGATCGTGGACGCCGGAATGCGTGAACTGTGGGCCACCGGTTGGATGCACAATCGTGTCCGAATGATCGTCGCGTCTTTCCTCATCAAAGACCTGCTGGTTGACTGGCGTCTCGGCGAGAAGTGGTTTTGGGACACTCTTGTCGATGCTGATCTCGCGAGCAATTCAGCAAGTTGGCAGTGGGTTGCCGGCTGTGGAGCGGACGCCGCGCCTTACTTCCGCGTTTTTAATCCGGCTCTACAGGGTGCGAAGTTCGACCCAGATGGCGATTATGTTCGACGCTGGATTCCCGAGATCACGAAACTTCCAGTCTCACTGATTCATGCCCCATGGGAAGCCAGACCGATAGAACTTTCAGACGCCGGCGTTCGTCTGGGTCAAAATTACCCGGCGCCGATTGTTGATCATGGTGTCGCAAGACAGCGAGCGCTTGAAGCATTTAAGCGCCTGAGAAAAAGCTAAACAGTCAGCCAGTTGACCTAAATTTAGCAGCATGCCTTGCTGCTCTGGGCCTACGACAGCCGAAATATCTGAGGTCCCACAGGATTCTTGATTGCGAGAGAGGCAAGCTTTTGAATTTCGAGCGCATCACATTGATCGAGAAGGCCGGCGTTAGACTCGCCGCCACCTTGAACATTGCGCTTTCTCGGTGATGGCGGCGGCATGAAACCCCAAGCCGAACCATCGACCCAGGAAGTTCTGGCGGGCCTCGTCGAGCGCGTCACCTACCACAATGGCGAGAACGGCTTCTGCGTTCTCCGCATCAAGGCGCGCGGCCACCGCGATCTGGTCACGGTGGTGGGGCATGCCGCGACGATCGCCGCCGGCGAGTGGGTCACCGCGTCTGGCGAATGGATCAACGACCGCACCCACGGCCAGCAGTTCAAGACCCGCTTCATGCGCACCTCCGCGCCAACGTCCATCGACGGCATCGAGAAATACCTCGGTTCCGGCATGATCCGCGGCATTGGCCCCGTCTACGCCAAGAAGATGGTCAAGGCGTTCGGCGAGAAGGTGTTCGACATCATCGAGGCCGAGCCAGATCGGCTGCGCGAGGTGACGGGGATTGGTCAGGTGCGCGCCAAGCGCATCACCGATGCCTGGGCCGAGCAGAAGATCGTGCGCGAGATCATGGTCTTCCTGCACAGCCATACGGTCGGCACCGCTCGCGCCGTCAGGATCTACAAGACCTACGGCGCCGACGCGGTCCAGATCATGACCGAGAACCCCTACCGGCTTGCCCGCGATATCCGTGGCATCGGATTCAAGACCGCCGACACGATCGCCATGAAGCTCGGCATCGAAAAGACGGCCATGATCCGGGTGCGCGCCGGGATCTCCTATGCCCTCACCGAGGCCATGGACGAGGGCCATTGCGGTCTCCCTGTCGAGGAACTGGTGCCGCTCGCCGTCGAATTGCTCGAGGTCGACAAGGGGCTGGTTCAAACCGCGATGGATCTCGAACTCGCCGACGGCACGGTCATCGCCGACACCGTGGGCGAGACGGCCTGCATCTTTCTTGCCGGACTCTATCGAGCGGAAAAAGTCATCGCCGAACGGCTCTTGCGCCTCGCCAATGGAACGCTGCCGTGGCCCTACATCGATCCGGAGAAGGCGCTGCCTTGGATCGAGCAGAAGACCGGCCTAAAACTCGCGGAGACGCAGGTGGCTGCAATCCGACTGGCCCTGCTGTCGAAAGCCATGGTCATCACCGGCGGGCCAGGCGTGGGCAAGACCACCATCGTCAATTCGATCCTGCGGATCCTGGCGGCCAAGGGGACGAATCTGCTGCTCTGCGCGCCGACAGGCCGCGCCGCCAAACGAATGACCGAGGCGACAGGCTTCGAGGCCAAGACCATCCACCGGCTGCTTGAGGTCGATCCCAAGGGAGGCGGCTTCAAGCGCGGCCCGGACAACCCCCTCGACTGCGACCTGCTCGTCGTGGACGAGACCTCGATGGTCGACGTCATGTTGATGCAGGCGCTACTCAAGGCGGCACCTGACAACTCGGCCTTGCTGATCGTGGGCGATATCGATCAGCTTCCGTCCGTTGGCCCGGGTCAGGTCCTCGCCGACATCATCGCGTCCGGCGCCGTCCCTGTCGTGCGCCTGACCGAGATATTCAGGCAGGCGGCGGAGAGCCGCATCATCACCGGCGCGCACAAGATCAACCAGGGCTTGATCCCGGACCTTACTAAGCCCGAGGGCGAAAGTGATTTCTACTTTGTACAAGCCGACGATCCCGAAACCGCCGTGCCCCGGATCGTCGAACTGGTGAAGACCCGGATTCCCCAGCGGTTCGGTCTCGATCCGATTCGCGACATCCAGGTGCTGTGCCCCATGAACCGTGGCGGCGTCGGCGCTCGCTCGCTCAACATCGAACTGCAGAAGGCGCTGAACCCGGCCGGCGAGCGAAAGGTTGAACGCTTCGGTTGGACCTTCGCTCCGGGCGACAAGGTCATGCAGATCGAGAACGACTACGACAAGGAAGTTTATAACGGCGACATCGGCTACATCGACGATGTCGATCCGGACGACGGCGAACTCACCGCCAGCTTCGACGGCCGTGCCGTCACCTATGGCTTTGGCGAGCTCGACACCCTGGTTCCAGCTTACGCCGCCACGATCCACAAATCCCAGGGGTCGGAATATCCCGCCGTCGTCATCCCGGTCATGACGCAGCACTACGCCATGCTGCAGCGGAACCTGCTCTATACCGGCGTCACACGTGGCAAACGGCTGGTCGTGCTGGTCGGGCAGAAGAAAGCCGTCGCCATCGCGGTGAAAAACATCTCCGGACGCCGGCGGTGGTCGAAGCTGGACGAATGGCTCGGCGCCGGGCGAGCCCCGGCCCGGGCGCCAAATCCATGAGGCCGGTGCGATGGTAGCCCCCGGCATGCTGCAGAACCCGTCGGTCAGGAACTGGCTCGGCGGAATCGAGCCTGCCTGGACCCTGCTGGATCTGGCGAGCTTCGACGCGCTGAGGCGGCCACCCTCACCAACGGCAGGACCGATCCGGCTTGCCGCCGATCTCGCAGACGACGAGATTCAGCAATCCGCCGTCGCTCGGAACGCCCTGATACTGTTGCGCGCGGCCGCCGAGGGACCCGGATTGAAGATGACGGCTACCGGCAACCTGTCGCGTGGCGTCGTGGCCGAGATGTGCGACCTGTTCACATGGCCAGGGTTCGACAAGACAGAAGCGTTTCGGCTTCACAAGGTGATCAACGAGCCGGATTTCCTGCCGCTCTTCTTCGTTCGTCATGTCGCCGAAGCGGGCAAGCTGGTCCGCCGGGACAAGGGCCACCTCAAGGTCACGCCAGCAGGGCGGAAGCTTCTGAAGGAACCCGACCAAAAGGCCCTGCAAGCGGTTCTGTTTCATCTCCCGCTATGGCGCCTCGACCTCGGCTATCTCGGTCGTGGCTTGCATCACGGATGGCTGCAACACGATATCGGCATCGTCCTGTGGTCGCTGTCGATCGCCGCCAACGACTGGCAACCGCCGGAACGACTGACCCGCATGTGCACGATTCCCATCAACGGCGTGCTGGAATCGACATGGGACACAGGCAGCCACGCGATGGAGGCGACCGTCCTTCGTCCTCTTCGGTGGTTCGGACTTCTCGATTACAGGCAGGACGACATCCCCGAGCGGCGTCTCGAGAAGATGCACTTCTATCGCAAGACCTCCCTGTTCGATCGCTTCCTGTCGTTCGATGTCAAACTGGAACCCGCCGGTCCGCGTCACTGAAAAGCCGCCCAGGCGTGGGCGCGTTTTCGCTCAGCTGCTTTCTTCGCCGCAGCGCCTCGCTGACCATCTGATTTCGATTTTCTGAACGCTCGGGCGCGATCATCTTCAATCGTCGGTACGGCGATTGATCATGAATCCACTGAAGCCAGAACTTATGACAGCGGACGAACGCGTCGCCGAAATCGGCGAAATCCTCGCGCGCGGCCTCGTCCGTCTCCATGCGCGGAAGTCGAGTTCTATATCTGCCGACCGTGGAGACAGTTCGGTCGACTTCTCGCCCGACCGAAGCGGTCATGCCCAACACCCGAAGGGGAGAAAGGCATGATGATGAACGACAGCGTATTGGCCCGGGTCGCGGCCCTGAAGAAAATGCCGACCGCCGAGCTGAAGCAGCAATGGCAGCAGCTCTTCGAAACGCAGGCCCCACCTTATAATCGGCGCTTCCTCGAAAGCCGGCTCGCCTATCGCATTCAGGAGCTCGCCTACGGCGGACTGAAGCCGGAAACCGTCAAGAGACTCGAGGCGCTGGGCGAACAGCTCGATGGTGGCAACATCACCGTCCGCCGCTTGCGAGCCGATGACAAGCCGATCGCCGGGACGCGATTGATCCGCGAATACCAGGGCATCGAGTACACGGTGACGGTGCTGCATGACGGCTACGAATGGCAAGGCCGGCCTTTGTCAACGGCGGAGTAAAAACCGGCCAGTGTGGCGGAGCAAAAGCAGGCCAGTAGCGAGGGTGTCAACGGCGGAGTAAAAACCGGCCAGTGTGGCGGAGCAAAAGCAGGCCAGTAGCGAGGGGAAGCGCCGACATGCAAAGGGGCCCGATCGGGCCCCTTTGTATGTCGCGGCGAAACTTTTGCAATACTACCGGCTGGTG
>JAPLOM010000038.1 GCA_026400755.1 Alphaproteobacteria bacterium | reverse complement strand
GTTCTTCGCGCATTGGGTCGCAGGCTCCAGTTTCTCCATGGTCTGCGCTTAGTGTTGGTGGGACTCTTTTTCAATCAAGTACTGCCGTCGAATGTCGGCGGCGACGCGGTGCGCATCTGGCAGGTTCGGCGCGACGGCGTCGATCTCCGCACCGCCGTCGACAGTGTCGTGATCGACCGGCTCATGGCGCTGGGCATCCTCTTCCTCATCATCGCCGTTTCGCTTCCGGCGTTGTTCACCATCATTCCCAGTCCGGTCGCCCGAGGGGCCATCGTCCTGCTTGCGGGTGGCGGACTCGTCGGCTACGTGCTGTTCGCGTTCCTCGACCGTCTGCCTGACTTCTTCTTTCGCTGGCGTGCGACCAAGGCCATCGCCGCACTGTCCGCGGATTTCCGCACAGCCATCTCGTCGCCGCGGTATGGCGCGACGGCACTGGCGCTGTCGCTCCTCATCCAGCTCGTCTCGGCACTGAGCGTCTTCGTTCTGGCCGCGTCGCTGGAGTATCACGTCAGTTTGATCGACTGCGTGATCCTCATGCCGCCGGTTATCTTGGCGACCGCGATTCCCATTTCGATCGCCGGCTGGGGTGTCCGCGAAGGTGCGATGGTCGTGGCGTTCGGCTATGTCGGTCTTTCGGCGCATGACGCGCTGGCGCTATCGGTCTTGTTCGGCGCGGCCATGGTATGCGCCAGCCTGCCGGGCGGCTTGGTTTGGATCGCGTCGGGCGGCCGCCGGCCGCCACCGGACGTCGCCGAGGAAGGGGTAGGGGCGTGAAAGATATTCCCATGTCGCCACGCAAGGCGGCGATTCATGCCCTGGCCGAACGGATGGCGCCCGAACGCGACCGTTGGGTCGCGCGCAATGCCTATTTTTATGACCACGATCGCCGCACGATGCAGTTCCTGATCCCGGCGGGGCTCAAGGTTCTGGATCTCGGCTGCGGTAACGGCGACCTGCTGGCTTCGTTGCGCCCATCGCGCGGTGTCGGGATCGACTTCAGTGCCGCGGCCGTGCGGATCGCGCGCGAACGGCACCCCCATCTCGAGTTCCGTCAAGGCGACATCGAGGACGCCGCCAGTTACGAAGATCTGGATGGACCGTTCGATGTCGTCGTGCTGTCGGATGCAATCGGTGCGCTCGACGATTGCGAGACGACGTTGCGCCATCTTCATGGCGTGATCGCGCCGCACACGCGCGTGGTAATCGCCTATTTCGCGCCGATCTGGGAGCCTCTGCTCGAAGCGGCCGCGCGCTTCGGTGAGAAGATGCCGCAGACCGAGCAGAACTGGCTCAGCACGGAAGACATTGAAAACCTTCTGGCCTTGGCCGGGTTCCAGCCGATCATCCGCGATTGGCGCCAATTGGTGCCGCGCCGTCTTCTTGGGCTGGGTCCGTTGATCAACAGCACGCTCGCGACCCTTCCTGGCATCCGTCGCCTTTGCCTGCGTACGTATCTCGTCGCGCGTGCGGCCCCGAGGCCCGCCGCGCGGCCTCTGTCGGCGACGGTCGTGATTCCATGCCGGAACGAGCGCGGCAACATCGAGCCCGCCGTCCAGCGTTTGCCCCGTTTCACGAATGATCTGGAGATCATCTTCGTTGAAGGTCACAGTCGCGACGGCACGATGGACGAAATCCGTCGCGTCATCGCCGCCTATCCCCAATACGACATCAAAGGCTTCGTCCAGGACGGCAAAGGTAAGGGCGACGCCGTGCGCAAAGGCTTTGCAGCCGCACGTGGCGACGTGCTGATCATCCTCGACGCCGACCTCACCGTGCCGCCGGAATGGATTCCCCGTTTCCACGAGGCGTTGCAATCCGGCCGGGCCGAGTTCGCCAACGGCACGCGCCTGGTTTATCCCATGGAGGCGCAGGCCATGCGCTTTCTCAACATGATCGGCAATCGGGCGTTCTCGATCCTGTTCACCTGGCTCCTCAACCAGCGCTTCACCGATACCCTCTGCGGCACCAAGGTCTTGTCGCGCGCGCATTATCAGCAGATCGCCGCCAATCGCGCCTATTTCGGCGATTTCGATCCGTTCGGCGATTTCGATCTGATCTTCGGTGCCGTTAAGCTGAACCTGAAAGTCGTCGAAGTGCCCGTGCGCTACGCCGCCCGCACCTATGGCTCGACGCAGATCTCCCGCTGGAGCCATGGCTGGCTGCTTCTCCGCATGGTCGCCTTCGCCTTCCGCAAGCTGAAGGCATTCTAGGCGTGACGGAACGTCTGCTCGACGCCAACCGCCGGGCGTGGGAGGAGAAGCCGTCGCTTCGCGCGGTCTATCGCGACCTCTACCAGCGCATCGCGGCGGAATGCGCCGATGGCGCGACGCTCGAGATCGGCGGGGGCACCGGCAACCTCAAGGCCTTTGCACCCCACGTTATCGCGACCGACATTCAGGCGGCGCCTTGGCTTGATGCCGTGTGCGATGCGCACACGTTGCCCTTTGCGGACGGCACCTTCGCCAATGTCGTGCTGTTCGATGTGCTGCACCATCTGGCGCGGCCCGCGTTATTCTTCGCCGAAGCCGAGCGCGTCCTGCGGCCGGGCGGGCGAATCGTCATGGTCGAGCCCGCGATCACGCCCATGAGTTGGCCCTTCTATCACTGGTTACATCCCGAGCCCGTGCGCATGGGCGAAGACCCGCTGGTGTCGGGCACGCCGCCCGCCGACCGCGATCCTTACGACGCCAACCAAGCGTTTCCGTCTCTCCTGTTCGGGCCGTCCTTCATGCGGCATGGCGCGCGCTTCCGTGCCATGTTTCCCCGCCTGGCCGTGCGCGGCGTGCGGCCGATGAGCTTCTTCGCTTATCCGATGACGGGCGGTTTCCGGCCGTGGAGTCTTATACCGGAAATGGCGGTGGCGCCCATGCTGGCCGTGGAACGTGCGCTGGCGCCGCTCCTGGGCCCGGTCTGCGCTTTCAGAATCCTGGTCGTTCTCGAACGACGCTGATCAGACGGCGGCAGCGACCGTGTCCAGCGGCACGCGCACGCGCACCTGCCGACCGAGAAGATTGAGAAGCACGAAGACGCGCTGCTCGTCGCTCGGGCAATCGAACAGGCCGACATGGTCTGACAGAGCGCCGGACAGGATCTGCACAGGCTCGCCTCGGGCGAAGCCGGCAGCGCGGCCGACGGGCACATAGCCCTCCTCGTTTTCCCGCGCCTTAATGTCCTCGATCACACCGTCGGGCACCGGCATGGGGCGATCCTCGGCGCAGATCAACCGGTCGACCCCAATGGTCGAGGAAATCGCCCGCCAACGTGCCGCGGTGACGTCGAAGTTGATGAACAGATAACGGGGAAACAACGGCGCGGCGACCATATCGACGCGGCGTGCGTGGCGGCGGCGCTTCAGATAGCGCGGCAGATAGGCAAGAAAGCCCTGGCGCAGAAGGTTCGACATCGCCTTCGTCTCGCCTTGGGGATGGGTGCGGGCGACGTACCACTGCGTCATGCACCATCCTCCTGCTTGCGCGTACGCATGATGCGCAGAAGGCGCGGGGTCAGGATTCGTTCGTCGGGCATGCTCACACGCAGATGGTCAAATGTTGCCTGTGGCGAGGTCAGGTCCGTGAGGAGAACAGCGTCAACCTGCCCAAGCTCGGTTAGCGTTGCCGCTACCCTCAAGCCGCCGAACTCTTGAGTGCCGTTGGCTGCGGCAGTCGCGACAAAGCCGGCCAATTCCAGATCGTGCTCGCGCGCGCACAGAACTGCGATCTCACCCAAATCACTCGTGCCACACAGGGCAATGCGGTTCCAACCACGCGTGCGGCAGCGTTCCATCAGTTCGCCGCATTCCAGCCGTGCGCGGCGGAAAAAGTTGAACGACGATGACAGATATTCGGCAGTCAGCCGCGACTTCTCGGTAAAGCCTTTGGGTGTCAGGTAATAGGCATAGCGGTTGGGCGGCACTTGCTTGACCTTGATTAGGCCCTTTTTCACGCAACGCTTCAGATAGGCGTTGGCCAAGCCCAGCGCGATGCCGAGTTGGCCCGCCACCGAGCGCTGGGTCACCGCGCTGTCCTCGTCCACGGCTTGCAGAAGCCCGAGGGTAATCTCGGTTTCGCCGTCGGCCGCGGTGGTGCCTTGGTCTTGCTGACGCACGTAGTCCATCCTGCTTGTTCAGTGTTTGAACAATACTTCGTTCATGATATGAACGTCAAGCCGTTCGGGCGGCCGGATTGACAGGCTTCCGACCCGGCGGATAGATCACGCGCCCGCGGACGCCGCGGCATTCGGTTTCGAGGAGCCATGGTCCCCAGCGCGCCTAAGAATATTGCCGTCGTGGGGCTGGGCTATGTCGGCCTGCCACTTGCCGTGGCGCTGGCGAAATGCTTTCCCGTGGTCGGTTTCGACGTGGATGCTTCGCGGGTTGCAGAGCTGTCGCGTGGGCACGACCGCACGCGCGAAGTGACCGAAGAACGGCTGACCGCTGCGCGCTGTCGCTTCACCAGCCGGCCCGAGGACATGGCTGGCTGCGATGTCTTCATTCTGACCGTTCCCACCCCGGTCGATCGGGACAACCGTCCCGACCTGGGCGCGGTGCGGGCTGCCTGCGCCACGGTCGGCAAGGTGATCGGCAAGGGCGCCATCGTCGTGTTGGAAAGCACCGTGGCGCCCGGCGTGACCGAGGAAGTGTGCGGGCCGGCCGTTGCTTCCGTCTCAGGCTTGATTTGCGGCCGGGACTTTTTTCTCGGCTACTCGCCCGAGCGCATCAACCCGGGCGACCGTGAACATACGGTCGAGCGCATCACCAAGGTCGTCGCCGGTCAAACGCCGGAGACGGCTCAGGCTCTCAAGGATGTTTATGGCGCGATCACGACGGGCGGCGTCTTCATCGCGCGTGACATTCGCACGGCGGAAGCCGCTAAGGTGATCGAGAACGCCCAGCGCGACATCAACATCGCCTTTATCAACGAAGTCAGCATGATTTTCGCGCGCGCGGGCATTTCGATCCACGATGTCCTCGACGCTTCGGCGACGAAGTGGAACTTCCTGCGCTTCACGCCCGGTCTTGTGGGTGGGCACTGCATCGGCGTCGATCCGTTCTACTTGGCAGAGTTCGCCCAGAGGGTCGGCCACCACCCGGAGATCATCCTGGCCGGCCGCCGCATCAACGATGGTATGGGCGACCATTTCGCCGGCAGTATTTCGGCCGCGGCGGGCAATGGTGCGTCGATCCTCGTTCTTGGCCTTACCTTCAAGGAGAACGTACCCGACCTCCGTAATTCCAAAGTCGTCGACCTGGTCGAAGGGCTGCGAAGGCGCGGCCATACAGTTGATGTTCACGATCCGCATGCCGATCCGGCGGCGGCGAAGGACGAGTACGGCATCGCGCTATTGCCGACCTTGGATAATGCGGGTCCTTACGGCGCGATCGTGGGCGCCGTGCCACACGACGAATACCGGGTCTTCGACTTGGTGCGGTTCGGGCGGTTGTTGGCATCGGGTGGTTTGGTGGCGGACATCAAGGGAATGTGGCGTATGGCCGCGCTTCCGCCCGCTGCACGGCGTTGGCAGCTCTAGCTCACTCGTCGCCGATCCGCTTGAATGTCCATTTGATCAAGGCGCCGTTCTCGCCCGCTCGGCCGCGCACCTCGATCTGTTCCGCCCGCCGCACTTCGTCGCGTCGTCCCAGATGGACACTTTCGGCCAAGGCCAGCGCGCCGCTGGAAGCCTGGAAACGCCAGCCGCCCCCACCCGGTAGGCGCAGCAGCACGGCATTGTCCGTGCCGGTAAGGGAGGCGCTCACCTCCGGATGAAGATGAAACCGAACGGTAAAGTCGCAGCCGCCGCGTCCCGTCAAACTGTCTTCGCCGCGCAGGTCGTGGCCGTCGGATGAAAGAAAAACCCGACGCCGGTGGATCATGCCGAACGGCGCCTGGTAACCGTCGTGGCTCGCGTCGACCAGGATCGCGCCGTTCACGGCCTCGCGCGAACAGGTGACGTGGCGGATGCGCCGCCCGATCGCGCCGTCTGATTTGATTTCCGACGAATTCGTGTCGCCCATCGTCACGGTTGAATGAGCCGCAGTCGCGCGCTGAGCCAGCGCCCAGGGACCTCCGGCATCGGTGGCGTGGGCGCCACAATTCACGACCAGCCGTTCCTTGCCCACGTCCATCTCGAAAGCCAGCGCGCCCGCATGCGCGGCGCCGTCGAAGCCTTCTGGCGGCGGCCCACCGGTGTCCGCGATAATCAGGGTGTGGCCGGCACGCAGGCGCTGGAACCCGGTATAGCGCAGCTCGTCTGGCGCGCGACCCGGTGCGTCGGCTTGCGTCAGCACCGCATCCACCAGCCACGCCTCCTCGCCCGCCGCGCCGTTGAACGCCGCCAGGCCGCCATCCGCATGCCGCATGGCGCGCAAGGCTGGAGCCATGCGGTCGATCGCACCTTGTAGTGTGACGGGAATTTCCTTACGTCCCGCGGTCAGACAGGCTCGGATATCGACCAGCGCGCGCAATGCCGCGAGCTGGGAGGAGGGATTGCGTTCGATATGTCCGCCGTCGGGGTGAATTTGGCGACGCAGTTCCTGATCCAAAAGCGCCATGGCGCGCTCGAGCCGCGCGGCCGAGTTCGGCAGGGCAACCGCGCCGTAGATCGCGGCCTTGACCAGGATCAGGCGCGGCATGCCGCGCTGGGAGCCCGGCGCGATGCGGAACAGATGGCGGATTTGGCGCGACAGGCTCAAGAGATAGGCGTCGCGGAAAGCATCGTCGGCGCTGGCGCAGAAGAAATCGTGTTCCGCGATCCATGCGATGACGCGCGTGGCCAAGACGTCGGCGCGCCAAGTCAACTCGTTCCAGCCTGGGTGGCGGTGGATCCATTCGGCCATCAGCTCTCGCCCGCGCCGTCGCGCGGGATCGGAGCCGATCGCGTGTAGGTCGGCCAACCAGGCGAAGCCGTGCAAGGTTGCGCGCCAAGATTCGCTGGTTTCCGCCGCGTCCCACAGACTGGCATTGGCGGGACGCGATTCGCCGTTGCATTCGACGTTCCCTTTCAGGATCTGCGCGCCGCGTGCGCTGTCGCCCGACCAGGGTTGCAAGGGCGTCGCGCCCAAGTCCGCTGGTGGCCGCATGCCCAGTGTCCAGGCATAAGGCGCGCTACCGTAAAGCGCCCGCGCGACAAGGCGCCGCAAATAGTCTGGTTTCGCCAACCGCACGGTCTTGGCCATCACGCGCTCGGACGTAGCGAAACCGCTGTTTGAAGCATCAAACGCCGCGCAGCCGCTTGATGTTCTGCGCGTACTTGGCCGGCCCGCCCTTGAAGGTGGCGGTGCCCGCGACCAGCACGTCGGCGCCCGCCGCGATGGCCTCGTGCGCCGTCTCGGCATTGATGCCGCCGTCGACCTCCAGATCGATGTTCCGTCCGCTGCGCGTGGCAATCTCGTCCAACGCGCTGCGTAGGCAGCGAATTTTATCGAGCTGTGAGGTGATGAAGGACTGGCCGCCGAAACCGGGATTAACGGTCATCACCAATACGAGGTCGACATCGGCCAGCACATGCTCGACGGCTTCCACCGGGGTACCGGGGTTGAGCGACACACCCGCTTTCTTCCCTAGTGAGCGTATGAGCTGGATGGTGCGGTGCAGATGCGGCCCGGCCTCGGGATGCACGGTCAGGATATCCGCGCCCGCATCGGCAAAGGCCGCGATGTAGGGATCGACCGGCGAGATCATCAAATGCACGTCGAAGACCAGGTCGGAGTGGGGACGCAGCGCCGAAACCACGCTCGGGCCGATGGTGATGTTGGGCACGAAATGTCCGTCCATCACGTCGACATGGATATAGTCGGCGCCCGCGGCAGACACGGCCCGGACCTCTTCTCCCAGCTTCGAGAAGTCGGCAGCGAGGATCGAAGGTGCGATCCGGACCGGCTGCTGCATAATTTGTGTCCTTTCGTGCTCCAATGCGGGTGCAATCTAACCTAATCCAAAGTTCGTTCACGTAGTTTGAATCGCACTCCTTGGCCGCCGGTTTCGTCCGCATCAATGAACAAGATTCCCGCTGATTCAAACGCGCGCCGAAAGCGCATGAGCGTGTCGCCCATGGCGTCGGTGCCGTTTTCGTAGCGGCTCACGGTATTAGCCGAAACCCCCGCCTCGCGGGCCAAGTCCCTTACGGTCCAATCCAGCGCCGCCCGCGCCATCCGAACCTGTTCCCGGGTCACCATTTTCCTGGCCTTAGGGCTCTTCGAAGTTGATTAATAACTCTTATGTGGGTATATTATACTCACATTCGCGCACAAGGAACAAGAGGGGATCATTCGGCCCATGGACCGACAGCGCTACGAGTATGCCCTAAGCCTCGTAGACAGCCTGGACCGGATCTCCGCAGACATTTCGGCTAAGTCCGACGCCTGGAGTGCGAAAAGGGTGGTCGCACAGGCGGTACGGGATGGACGATGCAAGGACGCCCGCGCTGTGGCCCTGGTGGTTTCAGACACCCAACTCGCCAAGGAGGCCGAAGCGACCTGCAGGCCGGATCCGGCCAGGACAGGGTTCCCGACCGATCCCCGCGCGGCCCAGATCGACGTCCTGCGCGATGCCAAGCCCCTGGCCGGAAACCGCCATCCCGACTGGCGGTACAGGCCTTCCCCGGAAGTCATCCAGTTTTTCTACCCTGAAGCCGCCTGGAAGGCTGACCTGGAAGGCAAGGTCGTGGTGGGCTGCGAAGTGGACACCCAGGGGACCCCCCAGGACTGGAAGGTCATCTCTGAGACCCCACCCGAAAAGGGTTTTGGGCCGGCAGCCCTGAAGGTCGCGAGGATCTGCGAGTTCCTGCCAGCACATTCCAACGGCAAGGCCGTTACCTCGACGGTGCGGATTCCGATCGTCTTCAAGATGCCGGACTGAGCCCCGTATGGAGGGCTGGCCCCAAGGTCAGGGTGAAGGTCAGTCCAGGCTGTAGCGAAGGGGAAGGACCACCTTACCGCCGGAATAGGTGGCTCCGGTGTCCGTCCATCGGGGCAGGATGAACCCCGGCGCGAGCCGGTCGATGGCGGGCTGGAGATTGGCGACTTCAGGTGTCGAGCCCATCACGGCGCAGTCCTTGAGGCGGGCGTCCGGACCCACACTGCACTCCGCCCTGACCTGAATGGACCTAACCCCTGCGGTCTTGAGAAGCGGAGCCAATTCAGCCTCAAAGCTCTC
>JAPLOM010000017.1:14536-22783 GCA_026400755.1 Alphaproteobacteria bacterium | reverse complement strand
CCGGTTTATTGCCTGGGCAATTGCGCTCTGTCGCCCGCGCTGATGTGGAACGGCGAACTGCATGGAAAGATGACGCCGCAGAAGTTCGACCGCCTCCATAAGTCAAAGGTGGGGGGGCGATGAGCGTGCGCGTATTCGTTCCCATGGACGCCAGCGCGCTGTCGGTCGGCGCGGAGGCGGTGGCCGCCGCCGTCGCGGCGGAAGCCGCGCGGCGCGGCGTCGAAATCGTGCTGGTGCGCAATGGCTCGCGCGGTCTGTTCTGGCTCGAGCCCATGGTCGAGGTCGAGACGAAGGCAGGCCGTGTCGCTTACGGACCAGTCTCGACCGACGACGTGACGGGGTTGTTCGAAGCCGACTTCCTCGCGGGCGGCAAACACAAACTGTGCCTCGGTCTGACCGAGGAGATTCCATATCTGAAGCGGCAGGAGCGTTTGACCTTCGCGCGCTGCGGCGTCATCGATCCATTGTCCATCGAAGACTATCGCGCCCATGGCGGCTTCGCGGGCCTTGAGAAGGCGTTTGCCATGGCGCCGAAGGACGTCGTTGAAACAGTCGTGGAGTCCGGCCTGCGTGGCCGCGGCGGCGCGGGCTTCCCGACCGGCATCAAATGGCGCACGGCACTGGCCGTCACCGCGGATCAGAAATATATCGTTTGCAACGCGGACGAGGGCGATAGCGGCACGTATGCGGACCGGATGATTATGGAGGGCGATCCCTTCATGCTCATCGAGGGCATGGTCATCGCGGGCATCGCTGTCGGTGCGACCGAGGGTTACCTCTACATCCGTTCCGAATACCCGCATGCCTTCGCTCAAATGGGCCGCGCGGTTGCGATCGCCCGAGCGGCCGGCTACCTGGGGCCGGACGTGCGCGGCAGCGGCAAGGCGTTCGAGTTGCATCTGCGCCTGGGCGCGGGGGCCTATATCTGCGGCGAGGAGACCTCGCTGCTGGAAAGCCTGGAGGGCAAGCGCGGTCAGGTCCGTTTCAAGCCGCCTCTGCCGGCGATCGAGGGCCTGTTCGGCAAGCCGACCGTAATCAATAACGTCGTCTCGCTGGCCTCGGTGCCCATCATTCTGGATAAGGGCGCGGGTTTTTACCGGGATTTCGGCATGGGGCGTTCGCGCGGAACGCTGCCTATCCAGTTGGCCGGCAACATCAAGCACGGCGGGCTGGTGGAAAAGGCCTTTGGCGTGACCTTGCGTGAGCTGATCGAGGATTTCGGGGGCGGCACGGCCACTGGCCGGCCACTCCGGGCAGTCCAGGTTGGTGGACCGCTGGGGGCCTATTTCCCAGCGTCCATGCTCGACCTATCTATGGATTATGAGGCATTCGCCGCCAACAACGGCATGGTCGGCCATGGCGGGGTGGTGGTTTTCGACGACACCGTGGATCTGGCCAAACAGGCCCGCTTCGCCATGGAGTTCTGCGCCGTCGAGTCTTGCGGAAAATGCACACCATGCCGCCTGGGTTCGACCCGCGGTGTCGAGGTGATCGACCGCATCGTTGCGGGCCAGGACCGAACCGCGAATATTGAACTGCTAGGCGATCTGTGTGCTACCATGACGGACGGGTCGCTATGCGCCTTGGGCGGGCTGACGCCGTACCCTGTCTTGAGCGCATTGACGCATTTCCCGGAAGACTTCGACCGGCCGCACAAACGCGCGACGGCGGAGTAGGAGAGGACACGATGAGCCTCGCGACGGAACAGGATTTCGGCACGCCCGCGCGGATATCCGAGCGGACGGTCACGTTGGAGATCGACGGCCAGAGCGTCACGGTGCCCGCCGGCACCTCGGTGATGCACGCGGCGGCCGCGATGGGCACCAGCGTGCCGAAGCTGTGCGCGACCGACAGCATGGAGGCGTTCGGTTCTTGCCGCCTTTGCCTCGTGGAGATCGAAGGGCGCAAGGGCACGCCTGCCTCCTGCACCACGCCGGTCGAGCCCGGCATGAAGGTGAAAACTCAGACGCCGCGCATCGCGCGGCTGCGGCGGAATGTGATGGAGCTTTACATCTCCGATCACCCGCTGGATTGCCTGACGTGCTCGGCCAACGGCGATTGCGAACTGCAGGATATGGCAGGGGCCGTGGGCCTGCGCGAGGTGCGCTACGGCTATGACGGCGCCAACCATTTCAAGCCGGCCAAGCCCAAGGACGAATCCAACCCCTATTTCACCTTCGAGCCGTCCAAGTGCATCGTGTGCTCGCGCTGCGTGCGCGCGTGCGAAGAGGTGCAAGGCACTTTCGCGCTGACCATCGAAGGGCGCGGCTTCGAGTCCGCTGTGTCTGCTGGCGCACATGAAAACTTCCTAGATTCCGAATGCGTTTCCTGTGGCGCCTGCGTGCAGGCGTGTCCGACCGCGACGCTCAACGAAAAGAGCGTGATCGAGGCCGGCGCGCCGGAGCACAGCGTCATCACGACCTGCGCCTATTGCGGCGTTGGCTGCAGCTTCAAGGCGGATATGAAGGGCGGCGAAGTGGTCCGCATGGTGCCGCATAAGGACGGCAAGGCGAATCACGGCCATTCCTGCGTCAAGGGCCGCTTCGCTTGGGGCTATGCGACCCATAAGGAACGCATCACCAAGCCCATGATCCGTGCCAGCATTCACGACCCGTGGAAGGAGGTTTCCTGGGAGGAGGCCATCAACCATGCGGCGTCCGAGTTCAAGCGCATCCAGGCCAAGTACGGGCGCGGTTCCGTCGGCGGCATCACATCCTCGCGCTGCACGAACGAGGAAACCTATCTCATCCAAAAACTGATTCGCGCGGCATTTGGCAATAACAACGTCGACACCTGCGCGCGCGTCTGCCATTCGCCCACGGGCTACGGCCTGAAGACGACGCTGGGCACCTCGGCCGGCACGCAGGATTTCGATTCCGTCTCGGAAGCCGACGTCATTATGGTGATCGGCGCCAATCCGACCGATGCCCACCCGGTTTTCGCCTCGCGCATGAAGAAGCGCCTGCGCGAGGGCGCTAAGTTGATCGTGCTCGACCCGCGCCGCATCGATCTGGTGCGCACGCCGCACGTCGAGGCGCAGTACCATCTGCCACTCAGGCCAGGCACCAACGTGGCGCTCCTCAACGCCCTGTCCCACGTCATTGTGACCGAGGGGCTGGTCGACGAGGATTACGTTGCCGAGCGTTGCGAAAAGGAAGATTTCGACCTGTGGCGCGCGTTTGTTGCTGAACAGCGCAACTCGCCAGAGGCCTTGTCCGCGACCATCGGCGTGTCGGCGGAAGCTATCCGAGGCGCGGCGCGGCTCTACGCCGGTGCCAAGAACGGGGCGATCTATTACGGCTTGGGCGTCACCGAGCACAGCCAGGGGTCGACCACGGTGATGGCCATGGCCAATATGGCCATGGCGACCGGCAATATCGGCCGCGAGGGCGTGGGCGTGAATCCCTTGCGCGGCCAGAACAACGTGCAGGGCGCCTGCGACATGGGTTCGTTCCCGCACGAGTTCTCGGGCTACCGCCACGTTTCCGAAGAGCCCGTGCGCGCCTTGTTCGAGAAGGAGTGGGGCGTCGGCCTCGATCATGAGCCGGGCCTGCGCATTCCCAACATGCTTGATGAGGCCGTCGAGGGCAGCTTCAAGGGGCTCTATATCCAAGGCGAGGATATCGCCCAGTCCGACCCCGACACGCAGCACGTCACCGCGGGTTTACGCGCGATGGAATGCGTCGTGATTCAGGATATCTTCCTGAACGAGACGGCCAACTTTGCCCATGTGTTCCTGCCGGGTTCGTCGTTTCTGGAAAAGGACGGCACTTTTACCAACGCCGAGCGGCGCATCAGCCGCGTGCGCAAAGCGATCGCTCCCTTGGCCGGCCTCGCGGACTGGGAGGTGACCATGGCCCTGTCCAACGCGCTCGGCTATCCCATGACCTACAAGCATCCGTCCGAGATCATGGACGAGATCGCGCGCGTGACGCCGACCTTTACCGGCGTCAGTTACGACCGGATCGACGAGCTGGGCAGCATCCAGTGGCCGTGCAACGCCAAGGCGCCGGAAGGCACGCCAACCATGCATGTGGGTGGCTTCGTGCGCGGTAAGGGCAAGTTCATCGTCACCGAATACATACCGACGGAAGAACGCGCGTCGCAACGGTTCCCGCTTCTGCTCACCACCGGCCGGATCCTGTCGCAGTACAATGTGGGTCAGCAGACGCGGCGCACGGACAACAACGTCTGGCATGGCGAGGATTTCCTCGACATCCATCCGTTCGATGCCGAGCATCGCGGCCTCCGCGAGGGCGATCTGGTGGCGTTGGCGAGCCGCAAGGGCGAGGTAACGCTTCACGCCCGCATCACCGAGCGCATGCAGCCGGGCGTCGTCTATACGACGTTCCATTTTGCCGACAGCGGCGTGAACGTGGTGACGACTGAATATTCCGACTGGGCCACCAATTGTCCGGAATACAAGGTGACGGCGGTGCAGGTGCGACGCGTCAATCACATGTCGGAATGGCAGGAGCGCTATCGCGCCGATCACGATGAGCAGGAGCGCTTGGCCGGCCGCGTGCCCGCGGGCGCGGCGGAGTGACTGCTCCGCCCCGCCGATGACCGTCCCGGGTGCCGCCAGTCTCGCCAAGGCCCAACGCATCGCGCGTGATGGGGCCGCGACAGCCATCACGGAACTGGTCGCGGAAGAGGAGCCGGTGGCGCTGGTCTATAACGGCGTTAGCCATGCCGTGATGATGGCGACCCCCTTGGATCTCGAGGATTTCGGCCTGGGCTTTAGCCTGAGCGAGGGGATTCTGAGCGCCAAGTCCGAATTGTTCGACATGGCTGTCGTGCGTCAGGAAGCCGGAGCGGAAATCCGCATGGCGATCACGCTCGATCGCTTCGCCCTGCTCCGCGAGCGGCGGCGTTCGCTTATCGGCCGTACGGGCTGCGGTATCTGCGGCGTGGAAAGCCTGGCCGATGCCGTGCGCAAGGCGGCGCCTGTTGCCTCGGACTTCCGCACGGATTTTGCCGCGATCTATCGCGCCCTTGGTCAGTTGCCGCAGCTTCAGGCGGTCAACAAGCTAACCCATTCGGTCCACGCGGCGGCTTGGAGCGACGCCTCGGGCCAGATCGTGCTGGCGCGCGAGGATGTCGGCCGCCACAACGCGCTCGATAAGCTGATTGGCGCCATGGCTTGGCGCGGGATGGATTTCGGCCAGGGCTTGGCCGTCATCACCAGCCGCTGCAGCGTCGAGATGGTGCAGAAGGCGGCCTCCGTTGGCATGCCCATGCTGGTGGCCATCTCGGCCCCCACGGCGTTGGCGCGTCGCCTAGCTGAATCCTGCGGCATGACCATGGTGGCGCTGGCACGTTCCGACAGTTTCATGGTTCTGACGCACCCGCATCGTCTCGTTCAAAACCGGGAACAGGCCGCGTCATGAGCCAGGATTCGATTGTCCGCATGGTGAACCAGATCGCGACATTCTTCGCGACCTATCCTCGTCCCCAGGCGGTCGAAGGAACATACGACCACATCCAGAAGTTTTGGGATCCGCGCATGCGCAAGAAGCTGGCGGAGAAGGTCGCCGCTGGTGGTGAAGGCTTGAGCGAAATCGCGCTGGAAGCCGCGCGCAAGTTCCCCTCCGCCAAAAGCTGAGCGAAGCGATCTAGGTGCGGAGGACGCCGCTCTCTGCTTGAGCGGCGCGCAACTCGTCCAACTCGCGATGACAGTAGATCACCTGGCCGCCAGGCGTGTGTCGCGCTGGCGGCGCCACCCGGTCGCAGGTCCCTTGGATCACCATCGGACACCGTGTGCGGAACGGACAGCCGATGTCGCGTGGGACGGAGGCGCCTGTTTGCGCTTGGGTTGGGGGACGCGTCGCGATGACTTCCTCAAGCCAGCCTTGGCGCAAGGCCGGGACCGAAGAAAGCAACAAAGCTGTGTAGGGATGGTGTGGCGGACTGAACACAGATGCGGTCGGGCCGATCTCGACCACGCGCCCGGCATACAGGACCACCACGCGGTCGGCGATGGTGGCGACCGTGGCCAGGTCGTGCGAGATGAACAGATAGGCCACGTCGTGCTTTGCGCGGAGGTCGCGCATCAGCTCCAGCACTTGAGCGGCCACGATCGTATCGAGCGAAGACAGGATTTCGTCGCACAGCACCAAGTCCGGCTGCGCGCCGAAGGCGCGGGCGATCGAGACGCGCTGGCGCTGGCCGCCGGACAGTTCGGACGGATAACGCCCGGCATAGTCGGCGGGCAGGCCCACCATGGTCAGAAGCTCGGCCACGCGCGCGGCGCGCTTGGCGCCGGTCAGGCCGAAATAAAGCTCAAGCGGACGGCCAATGGCCTCTTCGATGCGCTGCTCGGGGTTAAGTGATAGATCCGGGCTCTGGAAGATCACCTGGATGCGTCGCAGCGCGTCGCGGTCCCGTTTGCGCGCGCGCGGCGCGAGTGCCTTGCCGTCGATACGGATTTGGCCAGAAAGGGAAGGGTGGAGGCCGGCGATGACGCGGGCCAGCGTGCTCTTGCCGCTGCCCGATTCTCCCACCAGAGCCACCACTTCGCGCGACCGCACGTCGATGGTCACGTCTTGCAGGACGTTGTCTTCCATGGTCAGCGAGCCGAACAGCTTGGCCCTGGCGAAGGTCGCCGAGACGCCGTCGGTTTCGAGCAAGGGCTTGGCTGTGGCTTCCGCCGCCACGACGGCACGGCTGGACGTGGGCCGGGGCTTTACCGCGCCGATCAGCTCCCGCGTATAAGGCTCCTTCGGCCGCTCGATGATCTCGGCGGTGGGGCCTTCCTCGACCATGGCGCCATGGCGCATGACCACGATGCGGTCGGCGATCTGCGCCACCACGGCTAGGTCGTGGGAGACGTAGATCGCGGCGCTGCGATGCTCGCGGATCACGTCCTTAATGGCTTTCAGCACCTCGATCTATCTGGGTGGTGACGTCGAGGGCGGTGGTGGGTTCGTCGAGGACGAGAAGCTTTGGTGTGCAGGTCAGCGCCATGGCCGCCATGACGCGCTGCTGCTGCCCACCGCTGGTCTGGTGCGGATAGCGGCGCGCGATCTCTTCGGGGTTTGGCAAGTCCAGGCGGGTCATAAGCGCCAAAGCGCGCTTGCGCGCGTCTTCGGGCGTGGCGATGCCATGCAGGAGCAGGGGCTCGGCCACCTGTTCGCCGATCGTGATGGCGGGATTGAGCGCGGCCTGGGCGCTCTGCGCCACATAGGCCACGTCTTTGCCGCGCGCAGCGCGGCGGGAGCGGGCGTCGAGGGCGAAGATATCCACGCCACCCAGCGTGACTTTGCCACCCACCACACGCGTACCCGGGCGGGTATAGCAAAGCGCGGCCATGGCGACGGTGGTTTTGCCAGCGCCTGATTCGCCGATCAATGCCACCACTTCGCCGGCATGGACCTTGAGGCTCACGCCGCGCACGGTCGGCACCCACACGCCGCGTGGCGTGCGGCCTTCGACCTTCAGGTCATCGATCTGGAGCACGGGCGCCATCAGCGCAGCTCCTCCGACGTGTGCCGGTCGGAACCGCCGGAAAGCCAATCGACGGTCAGGTTGATACCGACGACCAGAAGGCCGATCAACAGGGCGGGGACGATCGCCGCCGGCGCGCCGTAATAGATGCCCGGCAGGTTCTCGCGCACCATGCTGCCCCAGTCGGCGTTGGGCGGCTGGATGCCCAGACCCAGGAACGACAACGAGCTCATGAACAGAACGGCGTAGGACAGACGCAGGCCGAACTCCACCGCCAGCGGGCGCATGGAGCTGGGGAATATCTCGCGCCGCAGGATTGAGAACAGCGATTCGCCGCGCGCGCGCGCGACCTCGACGAACTCCAACGCCGCGATGCCCATAGCGACCGAGCGCGAGACGCGCGCCACGCGAGAGCATTGGATGAAGGCGATGGTGCCGATCAGGACGGGGAGGGATGAGCCGAGGCCGGCGATCACCAGCAGCGCGAGCAGGATTGGGGGGAAGGAGAGCAGGATATCGATCACCCAAGTCACGGTCGTGTCGTAGCGGCCGCGGATCTCGGCGGCCGAGAAACCAACCGTCATGCCGATGAGAAAGCCAAGCAGGGTGGCCGCCGTCGCCACGCCCAAGCTGTACTTGGCGCCATGGAGAAGGCGCGACATCAGGTCGCGGCCCAGATAGTCGTTGCCCAGCAACGCCGCGTCGTGCGCGGGCGCGAAGCCGCTGCCGCCAACGAGCGCGCCCGGCGTGTTCGGCGCGACGAAGGAGCCGAACACGGCCAGCAAGATGTTGATCGCGAGG
>JAPLOM010000017.1:0-14489 GCA_026400755.1 Alphaproteobacteria bacterium | reverse complement strand
AGCGTGATCGGTTGTCGTGCGCGCTTGGTGCGGCCGCCGGCCTCGGATGCAACGGTCGCGCTCATTTCGCATACCGCAGGCGCGGATTGGTGAACACGGCGGCCACGTCGGCGGCCAGCGTCAGAAGGATATAGGCCGTGCAGAAGATCATGCCCGTCACCTGCACCACCGGGATGTCGCGGGTCGCGACCGCGTCCACCATCAGGCGGCCGAGGCCGGGGTAGGAGAACACGACCTCGACGATGACCACGCCCGAGACGAGATAGCCCAGGTTCAGCGCCACCACGTTGACGATGGGAGCCAGCGCGTTAGGCAGGGCGTGGCGCAGGATAATGCGACGCTTGGAGGCGCCCTTCAGAAGCGCCATCTCGATGTAGGGCCGGCGCATCACGTCGAGCACGGCCGCGCGGGTCATGCGGATCATGTGGGCCTGCACCGACGCCAAGAGCGTGAGCGCGGGCAAGGTGAGGGTGCGAATGATGCCGTCTACGGTCGAGAAGTTAGGCGTGCTCACAACGGCGGGCAGCCAACGCAACTGAACCGCGAGCAGGAGGACGAGGAGCAAGCCGACGACGAACTCGGGCAGTGAGATCACTAGAAGCGATCCGACCGTCAACGTCTTGTCGAAGATACTGCCTGGATAGGCGGCGGAAAGAAGGCCCAAGCCTACCGAAATGGGGACGGCCAGGATGGCCGTGACAACCGCCAGAATCAGCGAATTGGTAATGCGCAGGCCCACGATGCGCGAAACGGGGGTTTCCGTCGCCAGAGACAAGCCCAAATCGCCTTGGACCATGCCGACCAGCCAGTTGCCGTAGCGCTCGAACATGGGCTTCTCGAGCCCCAGCCGGTCGCGCAGAGCCTGGCGGGCTTCTTCGGTCGATTCGTTACCGAGGATGGCGATGTCAACGTCGCCGGGAAGGATTTGTGTGGAGCTGAATACCAGCAGGGAGATGACCCAAAGGGTCACGATCCCGAGCAGGAGTCGTTGAACGATCAACCTGAACATACGCGTACATCGCAGACGCTAGAGCAAGGCGCAAGCCCCAGCCCCGCCGCGGCGGAGCTGGGGGTAACCGAAAGGCGGACGCTTACGTATCGAGGTAAGCGCCGTCCCAGAAGAACAGGCCGAGCGAGCCCATCGGGTGCGGCACAATGCCCTTCAGCTTGGATGACTTGCCGTCGATCCAGTTGGTGAAGACCGGGATCAGGCTGGGGCCGTCGTTAGAGAGCATCAACTGCGCGTCGCAGTAGAGCTGCTTGCGCTTGGCCACGTCCGTGATGCCGCGGGCCTGCTGGAGAAGCGTGTCGAACTTCGGGTTCTTCCATGCGCCTTCGTTCCAACGAGCACCCGACGTGAAGGTCACGCTCATGACGGAATCCGCCGTCGGGCGGCCCCACCAGAAGCCCATGGCCCAGGGCTTCTTCATCCATGTCGCGGCCCAATAGCCGTCGGCGGGCGCGACCACCACTTTCACGTTCGCGCCGGCCTTGTTGGCCGTCTCGGCATAGACATTCGCCGCGTCGACGCCGCCGGCCACCGCCGTGGACGTATACAGTTCGAACACCTGGCTCTCGGCGTTGGCCTTCTTCAAATAGAACTTCACCTTGTCCGGGTCGTACGGCTTCGGCTTGTTCTCCGCACAGTAGAACGGGTCGAACGGCGGCACTGGCTGATCGTTTGCCACGATGCCCTGGCCGGCATAGGCCAGTTCAAGGAGCTTCTGACGGTCGACCGCGTATTTCAGCGCGAGACGCACGTCGTTCGATTCGAACGGCGGCGCGTCGGAACGCATCGGGTAGCTGGCGTAGGCCGGGCCGGGGGTCGAAATGATGTCGATGCCGGGTGCGCTCTTCGCGCGGGCCAAGAGGCTGGCGTCGACTTTGGTCATGGCCTGGATATCACCGGCCAACAGCGCGTTGAAGCGCGCCGTCGGGTCGGGGATGCCGACTGTATCGACCTCGTCCAGATAGGGCATGCCGTTGCCCTTCCAATAGTTCGGATTGCGCACGAACAGGGCATTAACGCCCGGCTCGAACGACTTGCACATGAAGGGGCCGGTGCCGATCGGCTTCATGAAGTCGGTGGCGCCCAGCGGCACGACGTGCAGATGCTGGATCGCGAAGAGGCCCGGTATATCGGCGTTGGGCGACTTCAGCTTGAAGCGGACGGTCTCGTTGTCCTCGGCCCGCAAGGTCGCGAGGTCGATGTCCTCCAACTGCACGCGGGCGGGCGAGGCCACGTCCGGGTTCAGCACGCGGTGGATCGTGTAGACGATGTCCTGCGCGGTCATCGTCTTGCCGTTGTGGAAGGTGACGCCCTTGCGGATCTTGAACATCCACTCGTCGGCCTTCTTGTTGCTTTCCCACGAGGTGGCAAGGCCGGGCCGCAGCTTCATGTCCGGGCCGACTTCGACGATGCGGTTGTACATCAGCGTGGCGCGGCCAAGGTCGAGAAGGCTCAGCGTCTTCGCCGGGTCCATCGTGTCTTTGGCGCTGGTCGAGTCCCAGGCGGCCTTGATCTTGCCGCCCTTCTTCGGCGTGGCCTGAGCGGCGGCCTGGCGGGAACCGCCGGCGATCATGCCCGCGGCCGCGACCGCGGCGCCGGTGGCGGCGACCGTGGTGTTGAACTCGCGCCGTGTCAGGCCATTGGCCTCGATCGGCTTATCGGTCGGTTTCGTCATCGTCCGGTCCCTCCATCAAGACGAACTTCGCCTGCGGGAGCGGATCGCTCCCTGGCAATGATCGTGCGCTTTTTTGAGCCTTTGGGCTCCCCGTTGTCCGCGTGGGGTGCGTGTCCCGCGGACTCTTATTTTTCTTGGAAAAACTCTGGCATAGGGTCGATTTAGCGTCAATGATCGCGCTACCAAACCGCGTTTTTACCTAGCCTAATTGAAAGTCAATTGTCTGTCGTGACCCGCGCCGTGGCGCGGGCTTGGGGGAAGTATGCCTGCACCCGATCTCTCGAAGCTGTTCAAGCCCAAGTCCGTGGCCATTATCGGCGCCTCGACGCGCGAGACGGCGGCCGGCTGGCGTGTGACCCGCAACCTCAAGAATGGTGGTTTCAAGGGCGGTATCTATCCGATCAACCCGCGCTACGAAGAGGTGCTGGGCCTGCGCTGTTATCCGAACCTGAAGTCGTTGCCGGAAACACCGGACGCGGTCTTCATCGGCATCCCGGCCGAGCAGGTCGCGCCCGTGCTGGAAGAGATCGGTAAGGCCGGCATCAAGGCGGTGGTCACGAACGCCAGCGGTTTCGCAGATGGCGGGCCGGAGGGCATCGCGCGCCAAAAGGTGATCGAGAAGATCGCGGCGGATTACGGCATCGCGATCTGCGGCCCGAACAACACCGGCTTCATCAACCTGGTCGATGAAACCCAGATCGCGACTTGGCCGCGCATGCCGAACCTTAAGCGCGGGTCCGTCGCGGCGGTGACGCAGAGCGGCTCAGTCGCGATTGCTTTGGGGCAGGAAGAGTTCGACCTGGGCCTGGCCTATGTCATCACGGCCGGCAACGAAGCCGTGTGCGGCGTGGCCGAGTATCTGGACTATCTTGTGCGCGACCCGCGCGTGAAGGTGGTGACGCTCTACATCGAGACCATCCGCAATCCGGTGTTGTTCGCCAAGGCCGCACAAGAGGCCGCGCGCCGCAACGTTCGCATCGTGGCGTTGAAGGTCGGCGCGACAGAACAGGGCATGGCGGCGGTGGCTGCGCACACGGGCGCCTTGGCGGGCGACGACAAGGTCTATGACGCCTATTTCCGGCGCCTGGGCGTCGTGCGCGTGCACGATCTGGATGAGTTGGTGGAAGCCGCGAGGCTGTTCTCCTTCTACCCGGACCCGCCGCGCACCAAGACCGTCGTGCCGATGACCTTTTCGGGCGGACAAGCGGGGGTAATCGCCGACCTGGGCTCGCAGCTCGGGCTCGAGATGCCGCAGTTCACGCCGGAGACGTTGGCGCGCATCAAGCCAGCCTTTCCGATCTTCGCCACGCCGCGCAATCCCTTGGACGCCTGGGGTCTTGGCTGGGATACGCAGCGCTTCACCGACATGGTTCAGGCCTTGGCCGACGACGCCAGCATCGGCACGGTGGCCTTCGCGGTGGATATGCCGGAGTTGGGCGGCGCCGATACCTTTATCGTCGAGGACATGCTGCCGGTCGCGAAGACAGTGGCGGCTAAGACAGATGCCAAGATCGTCTGGATCAACAACATGACCGGCGGCGGCTATCACAAGCCGATGCTGGATCAGATTAAGCAAGCCGGTTTCCCCTATCTGCGTGGCCTGCGCACGGCGTTGAACCTGCTGCACATATGGACGAACTACGAGAAGCCGGGCGCGCGTCCGGCCGTGCCGTCCATGCCCGCGGGCGTGGCCAAGGCCAAATCGCTGGCGGAGCCGGAGCGCTTCAAGTTGATGACCGAGGCGGGCGTGCCCATGTGCGCCTGCACCGCGGTGACCTCGCGTGCCGAGGCCATCGACGCGGCCAAGCGCGCGGGCTTCCCCGTGGTGCTGAAGGCGACCGCGCCGAACCTGCCGCATAAGACGGAACTCGGCCTGATTCGCCTCAACTTGAAGGACGCCGATGCGGTGGGTGCGGCCTTCGATGATCTTTCCAAGAAATTTAAGGCCGTGCCGAACGTCGGCGAGGCGGCGGCGATCGTGGTCCAGCCGATGGCCGGGCCGGGCGTGGAGCTGATCGTGGGGGTACGCAACGACCCGCGCTTTGGCAGCGCCATCGCGGTCGGGCTGGGCGGCACGTTCGTTGAAATCCTGCGCGAGGCGCGCGTGGAGATCGGGCCCGTCACGGCGACGGAGGCGCGCAAGATGCTGGACGCCACGCGGGCCGGCACGATCCTTCGTGGCGTGCGTGGCAAAGGCCCTTACGACATCGACGCGGCAGCGGAGGCCATCGCGGCCCTTTCGCGCTTCGGGGCATCGGCCATGGGCATCCTGTCGGCCGTCGAGGTCAATCCGCTGATCGTCCTTGAAAAAGGGAAGGGCGCGGTCGGCGTCGATGTGCTGCTGGAGCCTGTGAAGCCGGCCTAGGTTTCCGCACGCCGCGCGGTTACCACCCACAGCGGATCGGACACGCCGGGCGCGGGCGAGATGTCGCGCGCTTCGACGTCGCGGAATCCCGCGGCCTCCCAACAATAGATCGAGACCAGGCGGCCGCGGTCTTCCATGCCGACGCGCTGCCACAGCTCGACCGCCTTGGTCGGAAACAGGCGATTCGAATAGCTCACGATCAGGCAGCCGTTCGGGCGCAGGACGCGCCGGATCGAGGCGAAGACCTCGATGGGCCGAACAAGATACTGGGCCGAGACGGCCAGGAGGCAGGCGTCGAACGAAGCGTCGGGAAAGGGCAATTCCGGCGTCTTGTTCAGGTCGTGGATGAGGTGGCTGCTGAGCTGGCGGTTCTCGGTCAGTTCAACCGGGTTCATCCCAAGGCCGGTGACGGATTTGTAAGTCACATCCTCCGGAAGATGGGAATGGTAGCTGGACATCAGGTCCAGCACATCGCTGTCCGGGCGCAGCGTCTCGCGATAGAACGCGGCCAGGGCTGCGCGCGCTGCGTCGTCGATATGGGCGACCAGGCGTGGCTCGACGTAGAAGGCGCTGTCGTCGCTGTCGTCCGCGCGCTGGAAATGTTCCGGCTGGAACGGGGACGGGCTCACCGCAGCAGGGGGCCGTAATAGTTGCGGCCGATGCGGTCCACCGTGGCGTTGACCATGCCGCGCGCGGCATGGCCGATGTCGCTGCTCTTGCTGTCGACCACGCCATAGGCTTCCCACAGAATCTGGCCGTCGCGCCGTTCCACGCGCAGCTCCAACTGATAGACGCGCGGCTTATCCTTGTCGTCGCTGCCCGGATTGGAAAGCGTCATGGACAGAAGGCCGGCGCCGCCGGAAGAGCTGCCGCCCGCGCCGCTGCTCTGGAGCTGCACCCACGAGGTGTTGTCCTTCACCTGGGTCAGGACGCCGGCGGCTCGGTAGCGCAAGACCAGCGGTGCTTCGACCTGGACGTCGTAGCCGTGTCCCTTGAGGCTTTCCGTCAGCAAGGTTTCGACCAGCGGGTTGCGTTCGCGCGGCTCGACCGGCTGGATTTCGATGGCGCCGTTTTCCGGCACCGGAGCGTTTTCGGCCGCCCGCAGCTTGCCTTCATAGTCGGGCGGCGTGGCCCCAGCGGGCGCACCGAACAGCAGAGCAACGGCCACGACCGCCCACGCCAGAGCGTGACGGGAGGCGCGTGATAGGATGGCCTGCTTGTGTGTGTATTTCATGGGTCTCCACGGTCCTTTCGTTCCGGCTTAAGCGGCGCACGCACGAGACCCCGATCCGCGCGCGCTGCGGCGGGGATGGTCTTGCCATCCCCGCAAAGAAGCACTCAAGGACTGCGCGTCAGGCCGCCATCGACGACGATGTTTTGGCCCGTGATGTAGCCAGAATCGGCCGACAGCAGGAACGCCGCCGTCTTGGCCACTTCGGCCATCGAACCGGGCCGGGCCATCGGCACTGTCTTCTTCAACTCCGCAGACATCGGCCAGTTCTCGATAAAGCCCGGCAAAATATTGTTCATGCGGATGCCGTCGCGGCCGTAGCGGTCGGAATAAAGTTTGGTGAAGCCGGCCAGCGCCATGCGCAGGCACGCGCCCAGCGGGTAGGCGGGGCTGGGTTCCTTACCAGCGAAGCTCGACATGTTGAGGATCGTGCCGCCTTTTTGCCGTCGCATGATCGGTGTGACCAGGCGCGACATGCGCACGACGTTCAGGATGATCATGTCGAGCCCGTGCTGCCAGTCCTGGTCGCCCAATTCCAGCAGCTTGCCCTTGGCCTTGGGGTCGTAAGCCGGGCCGCGCGAGGAAATGCCGCCGCCCGCGATATGGCCGGTGTTGTTCAGCACCGCGTCGACGCGCCCGTAATGATCCATGGCGGCCTCGACCACCTGCTTCAGGTGCTTGGGGTCGGAGACTGAGCCCTTCAGCCCGACGCCGCGCAGCGTTTTGGCCAGGCGCACGGCGCCGCCCGAGGGTGACTGCAGCACCAGCCGGTAGCCGCGCGCGGCCAACTCGCGCGCACAGGCGGCGCCCAGGCCCTTGCCCGCGGCGGTGACGATCGCGACCGGCTTCTTGTTCTGTTTCGGCATCTCTCTCTCCCGAAGATTTTATCGTTGCGGATTAATGTCGAGTGCGTAGGCGCGCGGGTCAACTTGTCTATTCCAGGCCGATTGTGACCTTGGGTCCGAGTTTCGCTGGAACGCGCGCGCGCAGGAAGCGGCCCTGGGCGTCGAACCAGGATTCGCGCTGCAGTTCGCCCACCATGTCGTAATGCTGCGCGGTAACGGTTTGTCCGCCGACGGTCAGCGTCTCGTCCGGCCGCCGCACCAAGTCCACTGTGCCGACTTTGCCTTTGACCAAATCGACCAGCGTGCGCGAACCCAGCGGTGACAGAACGTCGGTGCACCACGGGCTGCCCGGAAGGAACCCCGCCGGAACGATCCGGCTCTCGCCGTTCCGGGTGACCTTGAAGCCGTCCGGCGCCGGCTCGATGGCCACTTCGAAGACGTCGCCATTGTCGACCGTCCGTCCGCGGAAAGAGCGGAGTTTCCCGTCGACCCAGACTTCCTCGGATTCGTGCTTCATGCGCAGCACGGTGACGAACAGCATGGAGGCTTTCACCTCCATGCGCGTGCGGACCAGAAGCTTGTCCCCGTCGTGGTGGAACTCGACCTCGTCGGTGCCGATCCGGTCGCCGCCCCAATTCACGGCATACGCGACCTTGCCTTCGGGCGCATCGCAAGCGGCCCAAGCGGGAAGGGCGGCTAGCATCAGCAGGGCGGACAGGAACGCCGGATGGCGCATCATCGTGGCAGTGTGGCCAGAACGCGGATCAGCGCGTCCGAATCGGCGACGGTGCCGAAGATGCCGCTGCGCTTCATGAAGGCGATGGCGTCGTTGTGCCCCGTTGGGCGCGGGTCGGCGCAGCAATCGGCCAGAACCAGACATTCGAAGCCCCGGTCCTCGGCCTCGCGCAGGGTCGAGGCCACGCAGCAATTGGTGGTCACGCCGGAAAGCAGCAGTTGGGCGATGCCGGCCTTGCGCAGGATCGCTTCCAGCTCCGTCTTGTGGAAGGCGCCAAAGCCCGGCTTATCGATCACCGTCTCACCCGGCAGGGGCTTCAACTCCGGGATGAAGTCCCAGCCGGGTTCGCCGCGCACCAGATGTCCGCCGTGCGGGCCGCGGTCGCCGGTGGCTTTGCCGGGCGTCGCCGTCGATTGGCGCGCACGCCGCGCGGTGGGAAAGTCGGAAAGGTCGGGCGCATAGGTCTCGCGGGTGTGGATGACCTGGATGCCTGCTTTGCGGCATGCCTCCATGACGCGCCGCAGCGGTTCGATGGGCGCGCGCATGGCCGAGAGGTCGACGCCCCAGCGGTGGACCATGCCGTCCGGGCCGCAGAAATCGACCTGCATATCGATGGCCAGCAGTGCCGCGCGCTTGGGTTCGAGCGTGGCGCTGATGGGAAAGCGGAATGGGACGGCGTCGATGGTGGCGGACATGGCGCTCTCTTTTACGGGTAGATCAGTCTAGCGCCTTCGTCGATCTGGCCATATCCCGCTTGCGGCGATTGATGTTTCGATTCTCGAGGTGGCTCACGCCGCAAGGTGGCTCGCCTTTCCGCCCAGGCCTCGCTAATATTTTTCGCGTAACCGGAAGGAACGCGAACCATGGCCCGGCCCGTCGTCACCGATGCCGATATCGAGACATTCCAGCGCGACGGCGTTGCCTGTATCCGCCAGGCGTTCGACGCGAACTGGATCGAGCGGCTGCGCGAAGGGATCGACGCCACCATCGCCAACCCCAGCCCGATGCACCGGGTGGCTAAGACGGCGGGCGAGAACGGCCAGTTCTTCAAGGATTATCATATGGCGCGGCGCCTGCCGGCGTTCCGCGACTTCGTCACGCAATCGCCGATCGGCGAGGTGGCGGCGCGTCTTTTGAAGTCATCGAAGGCCAATTTTTTCTACGACGTGCTGTGGATCAAGGAAGCCGGAACCTCCAAACCCAGCGCCTGGCATCAGGACCAGCCCTATCACACGATCGACGGCAAGCAGGTTTGCGTGGTGTGGACGCCGCTGGACCGCATCGACCGCGACCAGAGCATCGTCTGCATCAAGGGCTCGCATCTGTGGAATCGCTGGTTCTCGCCGATCTGGTTCGAGAACTCGTACGGCGGGTTCGATTACGACTACAGCAAGGCCGACAAGCGTTTCGAGAAGGCGCCCGACTTCGATGTCGAATCCAAGGCGGGCAAGCACGAGCTTCTGACCTGGGAAATGGATCCGGGCGATTGCCTGGTCTTTCACGGCCTGACGGTGCACGGCGCACCGGGCAATTTGCGCCAGGATCGCCGCCGCCGCGCGCTGTCCACCACGTGGATGGGGGATGACGCCGTGTACGCCGAGCGTCCTGGCGAGGTGATTATCCGCTCCGACCAATACGGCCTGAAACCCGGCGACCCGATGGATTGCGAATATTGCCCGCGCGTATGGCCGCGCGAAAACGCGACGGGATTTCCCGCGTCCTACTGACGGGTTGAAAGTGAGGAGGGGCCTGCGCCCCTCCTGCTCTTAGACCGCGTAGTACCGCTTCCCCTTGGCCGCCATGTCGCGCAGGGATTTCGGCGGGCTGAAGCGCGGGCCGTAGGTCTGGGCCATGCGGTCGCACTCGGCGACGAACTCCTTGGGGCCGACCATGTCGATCAGCGAGGTCGCGCCGCCGGTCCAACTGGGATAGGCCCAGCCCAGGACGGAGCCGATATCGCCGTCGCGCGGGTCGGTCAGCACGTCCTCTTCCAAACAGCGCGCGGTGTCCACGCTTTGGACATAGAGGAGGCGCTTCTTCAGCTCTTCCACGTCAGGCTGGTCCGGGCGCGCTTTGAAATGGTCCTTGAGGCCGGACCAAAGCTGTTTCTTGCCGTCGGCGGGATAGTCGTAGAAGCCCTTGCCGTTCTTGCGGCCCAGGCGGCCTAGCTTCTCGACGAAGTTGGTCAGCGTCTTGGCGCCCGGGAACGCGGGCACCTTGGTGTCGCGCACCCATTCGGAACGAATCTTGTGGACCAGCTCCAGGCTCACCTCGTCGGTGAGAGAGAGGGGGCCGACCGGGAAGCCGGCCGTGCGGCCCGCATTCTCGATCAGCGCGGGCTCGATGCCTTCCTCCAGCATGGCCATGCCTTCTTCCATGTAGAGGGCGACCACGCGGCTGGTGTAGAAGCCGCGCGAGTCGTTGACCAAGATGGGCACCTTGCGCAGCTTCTTGGCGAAATCGAGCGCGCGCGCCAGGCATTCCTTCGACGTCTCCTTGCCGCTGATGATCTCCAGAAGCTCCATGCGGTCGACCGGCGAGAAGAAGTGGAGGCCGATGAAATTCTTCGGCCGCTTGGACGCTTTGGCCAGGGTGCTAATCGGCAGGGTCGAGGTGTTGGAGGCGAAGATCGCGTCGGGCGACAGCACCGCTTCCGCCTTGGCCGTGACGTCGGCTTTGATCTTTGGATCCTCGAACACGGCCTCGACGACGATATCGACGCCCTTGAGGTCGTTGTAGTCGGTCGTCGGCTTGATGCGAGCCAGCACGGCGTCGCGAGCAGCCTCGGTCGCCTTGCCCTGCTTGATCGGGCGCTCGAACACTTTCGCCGTATAGGCCTTGCCCTTTTCGGCCAGGGCTTGCTCACGTTCCAGCAGAACGACCTCAAGCCCCGCCACGGCGGCGGCATAGGCGATGCCGGAGCCCATCATGCCCGCGCCCAGCACGCCGACCTTCTTGAACTCGGCCGTGGGCACGTCCTTCGGCCGGCGCGTCAGCTTGCGCGCGTCGCCGATGCTGAAGAACAAGGTGCGGATCATGTTGCGGCCTTCATGGCCCAGCAGCAGCTTCGTGAAATAGCGGCTCTCGATTCGCAGGCCGACCTCGATGGTGGTCGACATGCCCTCGTAGACGCAGGAGATGATGGCCTGCGGTGCGGGATAGTTGCCGCGCGTCTGGGCGTGCGTCCGTGCGTTGGTCGAAACCAGCGTGTCGTAACCCTTGGGGCTTTGGATCGGCGTGCCGGGCGTGCGGTAGTTCTTGTCCCACCACGTCTTATTGGGGGCGCCGCCGCCGATCAGCCATTTCTTCGCCGCCGCCTGCAGGTCCGCCGCGGGCACGACCTCGTCCACCAGGCCTTTTTCCAGCGCGTCTTTCGGATTGAGGCGCGTGCCGTTGATGAGGAGGGGCAGGGCGGCTTCGATGCCGATCATGCGCGGCAGGCGCTGGGTACCGCCGCCGCCAGGCAGGAGGCCGATGGTGACTTCGGGCAGGCCGATCTGGGCCTTGGGATTGTCCGCCGCGATCCGGCGGTGGCAGGCCAGCGCCACCTCGTAGCCGCCGCCAAGCGTGGTGCCGTTCAGCGCGGCGACGAAGGGCTTATTGCCCGTCTCCATCTTCTTGAACGTCGCCTTCAGCTCGCCGCAGAGCGCCATGACCTTCTCGGCGTCCTTAAGCTCGAGCAGATATTCCAGGTCGGCCCCGGCGATGAAGTCACCCTTGTTCGAGGTGACGATGACGCCCTTTACCTTCGGGTCTGCCAGAACCTTGTCCACGGCTTCCGAGAAGGCGGGCATGGAGTCCTTGTTCAGGACGTTCATGGAGCGGCCGGGCATGTCCCAGGCAAGAGTGGCGATCCCGTCGGAATCGACGTTGTAGTTGATCACGGAGTAGTTCCCCTTGAGCTCGTTCGTGGATGCGGTGGCGGCTCCCGCCGCGCGGGCGGGAGCCGGTTTGCGTCAGACGCGCTCGATGATGGTCGAGGTGCCCATGCCTGCGCCGATGCACAGCGTGGCCAGGCCGGTTTCCTTGTCGCGCCGTTCCATCTCGTCGAGCAGCGTGCCGAGGATCATGGCCCCGGTGGCGCCCAGCGGATGGCCCAATGCGATCGAGCCGCCGTTGACGTTGATCTTGTCGTGCGGCACGCCCATCACCTGCATGAAGCGGATGACGACCGAGGCGAATGCTTCGTTGACCTCGTAAAGGTCGACGTCCGAAGCGCTCATCTTGGCGCGCTTCAGGACCTTTTCGGTCGAATCGGCGGGGCCGGTCAGCATGATGCTGGGCTCGCTGCCGATGGAGGCGAAGGCGCGGATGCGCGCACGGGGCTTGAGACCCAAACGCTCGCCCATCTCCTTCGTGCCGATCAGGACGGCGGCCGCGCCATCCACGATGCCCGACGAATTGCCGGCATGGTGGACGTGGTTGATGCGCTCGACGTCGGGATAGCGCATCACGGCGACGTCGTCGAAGCCCGCCTTGGCGCCCATCTGGGCGAAGGAGGGTTCAAGGGCGGCCAGGGACTGCATGGTCGTCTCGGGCCGCATGTGCTCGTCGCGGTCGAGGAGGAGGAGGCCGTTCTGATCGTGCACGGGCGCAATGGAGCGCGCGAAGCGGTTGTCCTTCCAGGCGGCGGCCGCGCGCTTCTGCGATTCGACCGCGAAGGCGTCGACGTCGTCGCGGCTGTGGCCATACTTCGTCGCGATCAGGTCGGCGGAAATGCCTTGCGGGATGAAATAGGTCGGAAACGCCGTGTCGGGGTCCTGGTACCAGGCGCCGCCGGCCGACATGATCTTTACGCGCGACATGCTTTCGACGCCGCCGCCGATCGTGAGGTCGGCCATGCCGGACATGACCTGCGCGGCGGCCTGGTTGACGGCCTCCAGACCCGAGGCGCAGAAGCGATTGACCTGCACACCCGCGGCCTTCAGGTCGTAGCCGGCATACAGCGCCGCCACGCGCGGCAGCACGGCGCCCTGCTCGCCGACCGGCTCGACCACGCCCATGACCACATCGTCGACCTGGTCGGTCGGCAGATTGTTGCGGTCGCGTATCGCCTTCAGCACATGGGCGGCCAGGCGGATGGGCGGCACCTCATGAAGCGCGCCGTCGGCCTTACCCTTGCCGCGGGGGGTGCGCACGGTGTCGTAGATATAAGCGTCGGTCATGGCGGGAGCTCCAATCTACCTATCGGTCTGTAAACCTACCGTCCGGTCGGTTCGTGTCCAGGGCGCGGCGCGGCCGGAAACGAGGGCGGTCAGCGTTAGTCCTGGGGCACGTCATTCGGCAGGGAGGGCGGGGTCATGCCGCCGTCTTATGCCGCAGTGCAGTATGAAGCCAAGAAGCGGCGCGTTTCAAGCGCGACAAAGGCGGCCGGAGGATTACCGGTAAGGTGGAAAAGAGCGAGCTTGAGCAATCACTTGCGCAGTATCGAAGGCATTGATCTTCGACACTTGGGAGGCATCGAAAAGGGTTGCTGGATCATGGCGGTGCCGGATCGCCCCCGAGCGATGCAGATGATCCTGTGCCGCCGCGAACTCCGTCGCCAGCATGGCGCCCCAGCGCGGGTCCTGGGCGCCTTCGGGCCGCATGGTGTCGGTGCGTGCCCGCAGGATTTCCACGCCGCGGCGCAGTTCGCGCCCGCGTTCCGTCTCCGTGGGGCGAATTAGCGGATGGTGCGTCCACATCATTTCGATCACGGCCGCAGGGTTCTCGATGGCGAACAGCGTGGCCTTGGCCACCGCACGGCAGACGCCGGCCACGCACGGGTCTGCGAGGGTCGCCGGCATCGTCCACAGGCAGGACGAAAGTTCGGCTTCGTCCATCAGCCGCGACGGGATGCGGCGCATGGGCATGCCCTCGGCGATGAAGTCGCCGTGATTCCAATCGATCAGGAAGACGCCATCCACCGCGCCGTCTTGAAGGGAGGCCAGCATGTGGCGGACCTCCATGCCGGAACCGCGCCATGGCACGAACGTCACGTCGCTGGCATCGATGCCTTCTTCGGACAACGCGGATTCCGCCAGCGGCTGGAGGTCCGCGAAGTCGCAGGCAATCCTTTTCCCCCGGAAATCGGCCAAGGACGTCACGGTGCTGTTCGGAGGCACCGCGAACTTGAATAAACCGCGCGCAGTGGCCAGCCGCGCTCATTGGCCAGGAAGCCGACCGCCATATTGAGTGGAGCAAACGGGCATGCCCCGGATGACAGCGCCTTCGCGGTCTCCAGAGGCGTACCGCCGTACAGGAAGTCGAAGCGAATCCCCTCCGCGCGGTCATAGCCGAGAGACGAGGCCGCTCCGAAGTAGGAATAGGCCGCCGCCATCCGGTCCGGGATCGGAAGTCCAATCGTGATATCCGCCATGCTTGTCATGATTCCTTCCCCCGAGGGCGGTGCTTTCGACTTGGCAGACAGGATTGATTGATTAAATCACCGACAGAGGACGCCGTCTTCGGACAAAATTCTCTTCAATCGACCGTGTGGCCTATAGACTGGCCCAGGACGCAGAAGGAGACCGCCGTGATTGTCGAGCAGATCTACACCGACAACGACTACCGGAATTTCAATTACCTGATCGCTTGCAAAGAGACGGGCGAGGCGCTGGCTATCGATCCGCTGGCCGCCGATCTGTGC
>JAPLOM010000053.1 GCA_026400755.1 Alphaproteobacteria bacterium | reverse complement strand
GCCTAGGGCCTGTCGTCAATTAGCCGTGAGGGGGCTTCCGGCGCGGTGGTTTCTTCGATTCATGGGGTGTCAGTTCCACCGAAGGCTGACCGCATGCGCCCCCACCAACTCCGTGACGACCAATGGGCCCTGATCAAGGACATTCTGCCAGGACGAGCCGGGTCCGTGGGGGTAACGGCGGCCAATAACCGCCGCTTCGTCGACGCGGTGATCCACCGCTACCGAACCGGGATCCCCTGGCGCGATCTTCCCGAGAGCTTCGGCGACTGGAACAACACGCACCGGCGTTGGAGCCGATGGGCCAAAAGCGGCGTCTGGCACGGTATCCTCGCGCTTCTGGCGACCGATGCGGACAACGAATACGCGATGATCGACAGTACGATTGTGCGGGCCCACCAACACAGCGCCGGCGCCAAAAAAAAGTCGGTGAGGATCAGGCGATCGGCAAAAGCAAAGGCGGACTGAGCACCAAGATACACGTAATGGTGGACGCACTGGGTCATCCGCTGAAGATCGTCCTGACCAAGGGGCAGGCCCATGATCTGCACGGAGCCGTGATCGAACCGCTGAGCGTGGCGGGAAAAATCGCGGTTATTCCACCGAAGAGCAATCGCAAGGCTCGCAGATCGTATGACGAACCTTTGTATGAAGCACGTCATCTGGTCGAGAATTTCTTTTGTTGGGCGAAGCAGTTTCGCGCCATCGCCACGCGTTACGACAAGACCGCTGGAATTACCTGGCCGCGGTTCACATGGTCGGAGCGCTCTCCTGGCTCAATTGACGACAGGCCCTAGAAAGGCCAGCGCCGCGCCGGGGTAACCCGCGACCCAATAGCCGATGGCGATCACCATCAGCATGTTCGGACCCGGTGAAAGCTGGCCGAGACCGTAGATGTCGCGGAACTCGTCGTCGGCCAGCCAGTGGAAGTGGGTGACCGTCAGCGCCTTGGTCTCGGGCAGCACCGCCGCGCCGCCGCCGACCGCGAGGACGGAAAGCAGCGCGAAGACGCCGAGGATCGACAGATACGGAGGGGAGGAATCCATCGCGCTCAATCCGCCGGCTTGATGTCGTGCCCGTGATGCCGCCGGCGCAAATGAATACGCTTCGGGTGCGGGCGATCGATGAAGACGGCGATCGGCCCCAGGACCAGAAGGACGATCGGCATCGAAATATGGAACACGCTGATCATCAGGATGGTCGCGGCGACGATGCTGAGATCCAGAACATGCTCGAGTTGCTTGCGCCCCACCTGGATGGTGACGGAAGCCAAAAGCCCCACGGCCGCGGCGCCGACGCCGACCAGCACGCTGCTAACAACCGAATGGTCCTTGTGCAGGGCATACACGACACCTAGCCCCGTCATCATCGCGGCGCCGGGCATCGTCATGCCCAGGAAAGCCACGACCGCGCCCAAGGGGCCGCGCAGCCGGTCGCCCACGATCACGCTCATGTTCGTGGCATTCAGGCCCGGCAAGGTCTGGGAAATCTCCAGCGCTTCCAGGAACTGGTCTTCGTCGAGCCACTTCTTGGCGCGGACCAGGCTGTTGCGCAGATAGGCCACGACGCCGCCACCGAAACTGGTCGCGCCGATTACCAGAAACGTCAGGAAAATTTCGCGCAGCGGAACGGGGCCCGCAGGGGCGGTAGGCTCAGCGGGGGCGGACGTCGCCTCACTCATGGGCGCGCACGAGAGTCTTGCCCATGCCGTAGATCATGGCCGTCTTGGTGGTGCCCAGCTGTACCCAATCCGGCGCGTTGGTCTGCATGGCCTTGTAGAAGGTTTCGGTCTTTGCTTTCGCGGCCGAATGGATGTCTTCGTAGCGCTTGAACTTGGCCTGGAAGGCGAACTCGCCGATCAGCGAGGTTTCGGACGCGCGATTGCGCCAGATGGCGATGGTTGCGTTGGCCTCGTGACCGTGACCGAAGTCCAGCACGCCCGCGTTCACCTGCAGTTCTTCTACCGCCATGTGATTGACGAGTTGAATCTTGGATTTCGGCAAGAGCCCGATCTTCTGCATGCCGGGGAAAACCTTCGCGATATCCGCGAGGCCCTGGGTCAGCACGATGTTCGGCGTATAGAGCACGCAATTGTGCGAATAGAGGCTGCGCATTCCGCCCAGTTCGTTCTTGAGCGGCAGGATCTCTTCCTTGAACTTGATCTTGCGCTCGCCCGGGATCAGCGGGTTCACGTCTACGGCGGAGGCTTCCTTGAATTCCGGATGCCGGTACTTGACCGTCAGCTCGTGGTTCGTTTCAGGCCAGCCGTTCTTATAGAAGGTCCGCTTCCGCAGGATGAAGGCGTTCTTGTAGAGATCGTAGGTCTTGGTGTCGTAGAACAGAACTTCGCGGATCAAGCGGTGGAAGGCGTCTTTGTTGGTGGTGACGCCGACGCCGTTCTTTTTCGCGATCTGGCCGACGATCTTCCAATATTCTTCGAACCGCTCCGGCGCGAAAAAAACGCTCGGGCTTGAGCAAAATCTTGAATTCGCGGTAGCGAAGCTGGTCCATGGCGCCATCCCCCTCATATCCATGACGGCACCGACCGTGCACGACCCGTGCCGGGAGCCCAGGATTTCCTAAGCAAAGATGCCATAAGCCCGGGCATCAAGGCCAAGAAACATTCTGTAACGGACTTGTAGGAAAAGAGCCGGCGTCCCCGAAAGGTTGGGACTAATCACCCAGCCTTGAGCCGCTTGGCCACATCGACGGCAAAGTAAGTCAGAACGCCGTTCGCGCCCGCGCGCTTGAAGGACATCATGGCCTCCAGGATGACCCGGTTACCATCCAGCCAGCCGCGGTCGATGGCGCCCTTCAAGCGCTTGAAGGCGATCAGGCTTTCCATCATCGCCTTGTCGTGGTCGAGCCAGCCGTTCTGCGCGGCCGCGACGATCATCGCGTATTCGCCCGACACCTGATAGGCGAAGGTCGGCATGCCGAACGCATCCTTCACGCGCCGCACGATGTCGAGATAGGGCATGCCCGGCTTCACCATCACCATGTCGGCGCCTTCCTCCAAGTCGAGGGCGACCTCGCGCAGGGCCTCGTCGGTGTTGGCCGGGTCCATCTGGTAGGTGCCCTTGTCCTTGCCGCCAACCGTACCGGCCTTGGAGCCCAGCGCATCGCGGAAGGGGCCGTAGAAACCGGAATTGTACTTGGCTGCATAGGCCATGATGCGGACGTTCTGAAAGCCCGCTTGGTCGAGCGCGGTGCGGATGGCGCCGACGCGCCCGTCCATCATGTCGGAGGGCGCGATGATGTCGCAGCCGGCTTTCGCTTGCACCAACGCCTGACGGCAGAGGACTTCGACCGTTTCGTCGTTGACGACATAGCCGTCGCACACCAAGCCGTCATGACCATGGGTGGTGAAAGGGTCCAGTGCCACATCGCACAGGACGCCGATGTCGGGCACTGTCTTCTTGATTTCGGAAATCGCGCGGCAGACCAGGTTGCCCGGGTTGACAGCCTCGTCGCCGTCCTCGGTCTTCAGCGCGTGGTCGATAACGGGGAAGATTGCGATGCAGGGGATGCCCAGGTCGCGCGCCTCGCCCACGGCCTCGGACAACAGATCGATGGTCAGGCGGTTCACACCCGGCATGGAATCCACCGGTTCGCGCGTCCCTTTGCCGTCGCGCACGAAGATCGGCCAGATCAGGTCGGCGGCGGACAGGCTGTTTTCCGCCACCATGCGCCGCGTCCAGACGTCGTAGCGGTTACGCCGCATGCGCGTCTTGGGATAAACGCCAAGCGCGGGCGTTGCGCTGGTTTTGCGTGGGGCCACGATTGTCCTCCCGGCCGAATTTGCGTCCAGGGGCAATCCTAGCGGAAACCCCGTTGCGCGTGTACCCGTACCGTTCGCATGGGTGCCTTCGCGTTGACAGGGTGGGGCGCGGCTCTAAGATCGCCTCGTCGCGCGGAAAGCCTTGGAAATCCGGCTGTTACGCGCCCGAAAGCAGGCAGGGCATGGATTTCGAGCCGAGCCAGGAGCAACAGGCGTTCCGCGCCACCGCGCGCGATTTCGCGGCGGCAGAGCTGGCGCCCCATGCCGCCGAATGGGATGCGAAGTGCATCTTTCCCGTCGAGGCGCTGCGCAAGGCGGCCGCGCTCGGCTTCGGCGGTATCTATGTGCGGGACGATATGGGCGGCACGGCGCTGTCGCGTCTCGACGCTGCGCTGATCTTCGAGGAGTTGGCCGCGGGCTGCACCTCCACGGCGGCTTATATCTCCATCCACAACATGGCGGCCTGGATGATCGACGCATTCGGCGCCGAGGCGCAGCGCCAACGCTGGCTTCCCAAGCTCGCGCGCATGGAGCATTTCGCCAGCTATTGCCTGACCGAACCCGGCGCGGGCTCCGATGCCGCCGCGCTCAAGACCCGCGCGGTCAAGGACGGTGAGCACTATGTCCTCGACGGCAGCAAGGCGTTCATTTCCGGCGGCTCCACCAGCGACGTCTATGTCTGCATGGTGCGAACGGGCGGCGAGGGGGCGAAGGGCATCTCGACCCTGGTGGTCGAAAAGGACACGCCGGGTCTGTCGTTCGGCAAGCGCGAGACCAAGCTGGGCTGGAACAGCCAGCCGACGGCGGCGGTGATCTTCGAAGATTGCCGCGTGCCGGTGGCGAACCGTCTGGGCGCCGAAGGCGATGGCTTCAAGATCGCGATGATGGGGCTGGATGGCGGCCGGTTGAACATCGGCGCCTGTTCACTGGGCGCGGCGCGCGCCTGCCTCGATTTGGCGCGTGAGCATATGAAGACGCGCAGCCAGTTCGGCCGCAAGCTGGCCGAGTTCCAGGCGCTCCAGTTCAAGCTGGCCGACATGGCGACGGAGTTGGAGGCCGCACGGCTTCTGATCCATCGCGCGGCGGCCAAGCTGGACGCGCGCGATCCCGATGCCATGCTCCATTGCGCCATGGCCAAGCGCTTCGCCACCGACGCGGGATTTTCCGTCTGCAACGAAGCGCTGCAGATCCATGGCGGCTACGGTTATCTGCGCGATGTTCCGGTCGAGCGCTATCTGCGCGATGCGCGCGTGCATCAGATCCTGGAGGGCACCAACGAGATCATGCGCCTGATCGTCGCCCGCCGGTTGCTCGGCGGCTGAGATGGACGAAATTCTGTTCGAGGCGAGGGGCGGCGTCGGCCTGGTCACCTTGAATCGGCCCCAGGCGTTGAATGCGTTGACCTTGGCCATGGTGCGCGCACTCGATGCGCGACTGCGCGCTTGGGCGGGCGATCCAGAGGTGCGTTGCGTCGTGATCCAGGGCGCGGGCGACCGGGCATTCTGCGCTGGTGGCGATATCCGTGCGCTGTACGATTCGGGAAAATCCAAATCCGATACCCTCACGGCGGATTTCTACCGCGAAGAATACCGGCTCAACCGGCTCATCAAGCGTTATCCGAAGCCGTATGTCGCCCTGATCGACGGTGTCGTCATGGGCGGCGGCGTCGGGGTTTCAGTCCATGGCTCGCACCGCATCGCCACCGAACGCACCCTGTTCGCCATGCCGGAAACGGGCATTGGTTTGTTCCCAGACGTGGGCGGCAGCTATTTCCTGCCGCGCTGCCCGGGGCGCGTTGGCTTCTATCTTGGCCTCACGGGTGCGCGTATCAAGGCGGCCGACTGTCTTTATGCCGGCATCGCGACGCATCACGTGCCCTTCAGCGCGCTCGATGCGTTGGTCGGCGCGCTCCGCGAAGGTACCGGTAGCGCCGTGACAGACATTGTGTCGCGTTTCGCCACTCCTGCGGGCGAGGCAACGCTTGAGCGGGATCGCGCCGGCATAGATCGTTGCTTCGCGGCGGCGTCTGTTGAAGCCATCCAAGCCGCGCTGGAAGCCGATGGCTCGGAATGGGCGAAAGGCGCGCGGACTTCCATGGGCGAAAAGTCGCCGGCATGTGAAAAGGTGGCGTTGCGGCAGTTGGAGCGCGGCGCTGTTTTGCCGTTCGAGGATTGCATGGTGATGGAGTTCCGCTTGAGCCAGCGTGCCATGGCCGCTCATGATTTCTACGAAGGTGTGCGCGCTGCGGTGATCGACAAGGATCGCGCGCCGAAATGGCATCCGGCTTCGCTGGCCGAAGTTTCCGAGGCTGAGGTAGAGGGCTGGTTCGCGCCGCTACCCGGCGGCGATCTGGATTTCCCATGAGGCTGTTCGCAAGTTTGCTCATCGCGTTTCTGTTCGCCGCGCCGGTCAATGCGGCGGATGTGCTGGCGCAGGAGCAAGTGACCTGGAAGGCCGTATTGGTTGCGGGCGACGACTCCGTGCCTGTGTTCGAGAACGCCGTCACGACCTTGTCCGGACAGCTCCGTCAGCGCGGTGTGGCTGATATGCTTATCCTGTCGGCCTCGCCCCGGGCTTCGCGATCCGAGACGCGGGCGACGGTGCGTAACCTCGATCAAGCTCTGAAGTCGCTTAATATCGGCGGAAACGATGGTTGCTTGCTGTATTTTACCTCGCATGGCTCCGAAGCGGGGCTGTTGATGAGTCAAGATAAGGACAACGACCAGACCCTGTCGCCGGAACTGATGTCCCGCGCCCTGAACACCTATTGTGCGGGCCGGCCGGCCGTCGTGGTGGTGTCCGCGTGCCATTCGGGAACGTTTCTGCGCGACGATATCGTCGCCGACGATCGCATCGTCCTGACGGCCGCGCGCAAGGAACGCGTGTCGTTCGGCTGCGACTTTCGGCTGCGCTACAATTATTTCGATGGTTGCTTGCTCGCCGAGATCGACCGTTCGGTGACGTGGTCCGATCTGTTCGGCCGGACACGGGCTTGTATCGAGCGGCTCGAAGCCGGCCTGAACGAGAAGCCGTCGGAGCCGCAAGCCTCGTTTGGTCAGCGGGTGAAGGATATGCCGCTGCCGCGCGCCGGCCAGTGAACGGATAGAGGAGGGGGCGATGGCGGAGATCGGATTCATCGGGCTCGGCAACATGGGCGGGCCCATGGCGCGCAACCTCTTGAAGCAAGGGCACAAAGTCGCCGCGTTCGACTTGGCCAAGGACAAGCTGGCGCAAGCGCAGAAGGACGGCGCGCGCGTTTGCACGACCGCCGCCGAGGCCGCAAAGGCCGAGGTGGTGCTGACCATGCTGCCGGCGGCACGCCATGTGCGCGAGGCCTATACCGGCGCGAATGGCGTCCTGGGCGCTGCGCCCAAAGGCGCGCTCCTGATCGATTGTTCGACGGTGGATGTGGACAGCGCGCGCGCGGTTGCCGCCGCGGCGGGTAAGGCGGGCTTCGAGATGCTGGATGCGCCGGTGTCGGGTGGCGTATCGGGCGCCGACGCCGGCACGCTGACCTTCATGGTTGGCGGTAGCGAGGCGGCCTTCGCGCGGGCGGAACCGATCCTGCGCGTCATGGGAAAGACCGTCGTCCATGCCGGGCCTTCGGGGGCGGGCACGGCGGCCAAGATCTGCAACAACATGATCCTGGGCGTCTCGATGATCGCGGTGAGCGAAGCCTTCGGCCTGGCGCACAAGCTGGGCCTCGATCCCAAGAAGCTGTTCGAGATCAGCTCGAAATCGTCGGGCCAATGCTGGTCGCTGACGACCTATTGCCCGGAGCCGGGCATAGTCGCGACCGCGCCGTCCAACCGCGATTACAAAGCGGGCTTTACCGCCGCCATGATGGTGAAGGATTTGCGCCTGGCGCAGGAGGCCGCGGCTTCGTCCGGCGCGGCCACGCCGTTGGGAGCGGAAGCGGCCGCGCTCTACGCCATGTTCTGCAACATGGGCGAGGCCGAGACGGACTTCTCCGGCATCATCAAGATGCTGAAGGGGCGCTAGGGTTCATGCCTAGAGGCGCAGCAGTTCCCGCTTATAGGACGTCAGCACTTCGACACCGGTGCGGGTGACACGCACGGTCTCCGACAACCCAGCGCCGGCCGCGCCTGGCTTGAACAGCACCATGGGCAGATGGAACGTCATGTTTTCTTTCAGCACCATGGGGTCGGCCTCGCGCAGCGCGCCGACATGGCCGAGAACCCAGGAGCCGCTGGCCGCCATGCCCACCATGTAGCCCGTACGGTGATAGTGCCACTGGCGTACACCGCGCTTCTCCAACTCCGCATTGGCCGCGCGGTCCACCTCGCCCGAAGTCACGCCTTCGCGGATGGTGGCCATGGCGGCCTCGACCGCGGCAAGAGCGCCGTCGTGCAGCTTCACGGCCTCCACGTTGGGCTTGCCCAAGGTCGCCGTGCGCATGAGCGGCGCGGTATAGAGCCAGCGCGCCGCCGAGAATTCGAAATGCACGATGTCGTCGCGCTCGAGCTTGCGGTCGTTGAACGTGGCGTGGACGACAGCCGTGCGGGGACCCGTGGCCAACATGAAATGGGTCATCGGGTGGCTGCCGTTATCGAGCATGCCGGCATAAAGCTCGGCCGCGATGTGGTTGTCGCTGGTACCGGGCTTAATGGAGGCCACGGCGCGGTCCAGCGCCTTGCTGTTGATGCGCGCAGCCTCGTGCATGTAATCGAGCTCGCGCGGCGATTTGAGGGCTGAGAGGTCCCAGACGAGGCGCGTTAGGTCCACCCACGTCGCGCGGGGCAGGGCTTGATGCAGCGCGCTTAGGGTCGCGGCGGAGAGGGCAGCGCCATTGTAGCCGATGCGTGCATCCGCTCCGCCCAGCGCGGAGACGGCGCGGCCGAGGGCTGCCTCGGCGTTCTCGTGGTCTCGGTAGGGATGGACGGCATCGTTGCCCGTGTGCGCCACGAAGGCGACGGCATCCACCGCGCGCCCGACAAAGGCCATGGCGCCGGAAGCAGGCACCAGAAGCGCCATCTGGATCAGGCCGCCCAACTCCCGCGCGCCGGTCAGGTAATAGATGTCGTTGGGGTCCGACGCGACGAGGAATTCCACGCCCGAGGCCACCATGGCACCACGTACGCGCGAAAGACGATCCGCCAACTCGTTCGCCGTGAACGGTTGTTCGGTGACGATGCTGGCCGCCATGGCGTGGTTCCCGACTCGGCAGCCGTCAGGCGGTCTCGACCTGTACGCCCGTGTCGTTATAGCAGGACCCATCGGCCAGATCGGCGCGATCGTCGGCCGAACAAAGCGCGCTGATCGTCTGTCCATTGGGGCTCGTGGCCAGCCAGGCGCCCTTTTCCGACACGACGACGCCGGGGTTCACCGCGTCGCTGATGACCAGCGGCAGGAAAACCGAGCCTAGATCGTTCCAAACCCGCACGCGTGTCGCGTTCTCTAATCCCCGCGCGCGCACATCGACCGGATTCATGCGGAGCGGAGGCGCCGCGCCTTGCGCATTGCCCCTGCCCAGCACGGTTGAGGAGATGCTTCGGTCGGAAGGCGGCGAGATCAGCGTCAGGGGAAATTTCGTCGTCCGCGGGCGGAAGCCGGGCACCCGCGCGGCGGTGCCCCAGCGCTCCGCCAGGAAGTCCGAGATCAGCTCGATCTTTCCCGATGGTGTCTTCGGCATGATGTTGTCGAAGAGCGTGATCGGCTTTCCGTCCTGCGCCACCATGCGCAAGGGTTCGCCGACGGGAATTTCGCTGGGCTTCATGCCGCGCAGGCGATGATCCGCGCCGTCGAGCGCGTCGTCGATCAACTCGCGGTCCGTGGCCTTGAAGCAGGGCTCGTCGTAGCCGAAGCGTGCCGCCAGGCGCCGGAAGATCTCCGTGTTGGGCAAGGCCTCGCCGATGGGCGGGATCACCGCCTCGGCCCGCTGCAGCCAGTGGTGGCCATAGGACGAATAAATGTCATCGTTTTCAAAATGCGTCGTCGCTGGCAGGACCACGTCGCAATACTGCATGGATTCGGTCATGGCCAACTCGATGCCGACGAGGAAGATGTCCTCGCGTGCCAGCGCCCGCTTCATGCGGTTCTGGTCGGCGTGCACGACGATGGGATTGTGATTGTAGATGAAGAGTGCACGCAGCGGCGGGTCGATGTCGTCGCGCTCCAGATGGCGACTCACATCCATGATGTTCATGGTGCGCGTGCCGGGCGGCAGAAGATCCGGCCGCTGCAGCTTGTCGAAGGTCTTGGGGAAGCTTTTGCCGGCGCCGAGCAGGACGCCGCTGCCCGATCCGAGCTTGCCCAGAAGGGCCGGCAGCGCGATGGCGGCGCGCACGCCGCTGCCGCCATTGCGGCCCCGCTCGATGCCGTTGCCGGGGGCCATCACCATCGGATCGGCGTCCGCCATCCAGCGCGCGAGCGTGCGGATGTCTTCCGCGCGCAGGTCGCAGGCCTCGGCCGCCTTGTCGACAGGCCAGGCGCGCGCGAGCGCCATGTATTCGTCGTAGCCAAGCACATGCTCGGCTATGAAGCGCTTGTCGTGGGCGCCCATCTTCTCCAGCTCGTCGGCCAGCGCGAAGCCCAGAAGCACATCGGTGCCGGGCTTGAGCGCCAGATGCAGGTCCGCCTGGTCCGCGATTTTGGTGCGCAGCGGATCGACCACCACGAGCCTCCCGCCATTTTTCTTGGACGCGCGGATCTTCCGCACGAGGTGGAGGTTCGTGACCGTGGCGTTGTTTGCCCACAGGATGTTGAGTTTCGCTTGCTCGGCCGCTTCCGGGTTGATGCCGGGTACCGGGCCATACGTGCCGAGCCAAGCTTCCGCGCGGACCGCGCCGCATAGGGCGGAGCGGTAAAGTTGCGTCGCGCCGAGTTTGTGGAAAAAGCGCGACGACATGCTGTCGTTGGCCAGCATGCCATGCGGGCCGGCATAGTTGAGCGGCATCACCGCCTGCGGTCCCCAACGGTTCACCACGCCCGTGACGCCGTCATGGATGATGTCCAGTGCCTGATTCCAGCCGATCCGCTCGAACTGTCCCGAGCCGCGCGGACCGACGCGCTTCAACGGATAGGCGAGGCGGGTGGAACCGTGCACGAAGTCGCCGATATGGTGTGCGACCTTGGTGCAGATGACGCCATCGGTATAGGGCAGGGCATCCGAACCGCGCACCTTCACCACGCGCCCCTCGTCCACCGTGACGGTCAGGCTGCAGGTGTCAAAACAATCGAAAGTGCAAACGGAAGCGCGTTCCAGGGCGGTCATCGTCCACTCCGGCAAATTTATCGCATCGTGGAAAAACGATCGCCCGGATATGGCTCCTTTGAAAGAGCCACTTCACGCTAAATGGTTGGGCCAATTGCAGGGCAGGGTTTTGCGCTCCCTGCGAGGCGTGCGATCCGCCCGCGATGCCGCGCGGATCGCACGCGCGTCAGTAGCGCGGGATGTTCGGGTCGATGGCCTGAGACCAGACGTCCAGTCCGCCGCGCACGCTTTGGGCCCGGGCATAGCCCTGTTGCCGGAGCCAACGCGCCACCTGAAGGCTGCGTCCGCCGTGGTGGCAGATCACGGCCAGCGGCTTCTCTTGATCGATGTTGCACAGACCCTTGGGCAGCGTGGACATGGGGATGTCGATGGTGCCCGCGAGGCGCGCGACATCGAGCTCCCACGGCTCGCGAACATCGACGACCTGGACGGCCTCGCCTGACTTGAGGCGGGCGTCCAGGTCTTCGACGTCGATCTCGATCGGCTCGTCGGTCATGACGCCAAGTTTAATGGCTGGCGACCGACTCGCCCATGGTTTCCTTCAGATAGCTCTTGAGCTTGGTGAGCGCGCGTCCTTCGAGCTGACGCACCCGTTCCTTGCTCACGCCGAACTCCTCGCCGATCTCGGCCAGCGTCACATGCTTTTTCTCATCGAGGAAGCGGCTGACGATGATCTGCCGTTCGCGCGGGTTCAGGCGATCCAGCGCCTTGAAGAGCTGGTCCTTCTGCACGCCGCGATCCATCCGGTCCATCACCACATCTTCGGGCGAAGGGCCGGGGTCGGGCAGGGAGTCCTGCAGGTTGTCGGTGTCGTCGTCCTCGCGCGTGGCGTTGAGCGACTGATCGCCGCGCGCCAACGCGCCGTCGATCCGCTCGATCTCGACCATCGATACGTCCAGCTCCTTGGCCAGCCGTTCCTTCTCGGCCGCCGGCAAGGTGCCGTCCGGATTGGTCGCCAGGCGGCTGCGCAAGCGGCGCAGCTTGAAGAACAGGCTGCGATGCAAGGGCGTCGTCGCGAAGCGGACGATCGACTGGTCGCGCAGGATGTAGTCCTGAATCTCGGCCATGATCCACCATCTCGCATAAGTCGAGAAGCGGACGTTGCGCTCGGGATCGAAGCGCGACGCGGCTTGGGCCAGGCCGATATTGCCTTCCTGGATCAGGTCGCCCAGCGGCATGCCGCTGCGGCGGAAGTCCCACGCCATCCGGACGGCCAAACGGGCGTGGCTCTCGATCAGTTCGGCGAGGGCTTCCTCGTCCTTGTGGTCGCGCCAGCGCCGGCCCAGGTCCTTTTCCTTCTCGGGATCGAGATAGGAGGCGGTCATCGTCGCGGCGATGTAGCGGCGATCGTTGCGATCCGTATTCAATGAATTGACATTTGCCATGGCTGAACAGACCTTCTTGGTGACCCCCGCGAATGGCGGGGTATTTCGTAGCGAGTCGATACTAAGCTGTGTGCGGGGCGGCGACAAGAATAATTTCGACTCGAAACGAGCGGCGGGGCTAACGAGTAAATGGTTTGTTTTACAAACACTTGTAATGGGCGTGTGGCGGAGTTCGTCAACCGTTTAGGCCGTGCGGCCCATTGCCTGCAGTTCGAGCAGGGATTGAATCCCGCCCAATGGGAGACCCTCCGCTATCTGGCCCGGGCCAACCGTTATTCCCGCTCGCCGACCGCCATCGCCGAATTCCTGGGCACCACCAAGGGCACCGTGTCCCAGACCATCCGCGCGCTGGAGGCAAAGGGATATCTCCGGCGGTCGAAGGATTGTTCCGACGGCCGAGCCATTTGCCTCGAGGTCACGGACGCCGGCCTCGGCGTGCTGCAGCAGGATCCGATCAAACGTCTGGAGCAGGCCGTGGCTGCGCTGCCGCCCGAAACCAGCAAGGCGATGCTGTCCGGGCTCGGCGCGCTGATGGGCAAGCTGCAGGACAATTGCGGCGGTCGTGCCTTCGGCCTGTGCGGCGAATGCGGTCATCTGCGCGAGGGCGAGGAAGCCTGCGGCAGCACCACGGCCGACAACCAGACCCAATGCGGCCTAAACGGCGACCCGTTGAACGACGCTGACAAAGCGCAGATTTGCGTCAATTTCCGCGCGACCACGCGGTAGCTTCCGAACGATCTGGTCCAGGCGAGCCGCGGCGCCCGAAGGCGCCGCGGGGTTTCGTCATGCGCCGGTGAAGGCCTGGATGCCGGTCTGCGCGCGGCCCAGGATGAGGGCGTGGATGTCGTGGGTGCCCTCGTAAGTGTTCACGGCTTCGAGGTTCATGCTGTGGCGGATGACGTGGAATTCGTCCGACACGCCGTTGCCGCCGTGCATGTCGCGCGCCATGCGCGCGATGTCGAGCGCCTTGCCGCAATTGTTGCGCTTCATCAGCGACGTCGATTCCGGCGCGGCCGTGCCTTCGTCGATCATGCGGCCGAGGCGCAGCGAGCCCTGCAGACCCAGCGTGATCTCGGTCTGCATGTCAGCCAGCTTCTTCTGGATCAACTGATTGGCGGCCAGAGGGCGGCCAAACTGTTTGCGGTCGAGCGTGTAGGTACGCGCCGCGTGCCAGCAGAATTCCGCCGCACCCATGGCACCCCACGAGATGCCATAGCGCGCACGATTGAGGCAGCCGAACGGGCCGCCCAGGCCGCGCGCGTTGGGCAACATGTTCTCTTCAGGCACGAAGACGTTGTCCATCGCGATCTCGCCGGTGGCCGAGGCGCGCAACGAGAACTTGCCCTCGATCTTGGGCGTGGTGAGGCCCTTCATGCCGCGTTCGAGGATGTAGCCGCGGATCTGGCCTTCGTCGTCCTTGGCCCATACGACCATCACGTCGGCGATGGGCGAGTTGGTGATCCACATCTTTGCGCCGTTCAACACAAAGCCGCCGTCGGCCTTTTTGGCACGCGTCTTCATGCCGCCGGGGTCGGAGCCGAAATCGGGCTCGGTCAGGCCGAAGCAGCCGACGATCTCGCCTTTGGCCAGGCGCGGCAGGTACTTCTGCTTCTGCGCTTCCGAGCCGTATTGGTAGATCGGATACATCACCAGGCTGGACTGGACCGAGAGGGCCGAACGGTAGCCACTGTCGACCCGTTCCACCTCGCGGATGATCAGGCCGTAAGAGACATAGTTGACGCCCGCGCAGTCGTAGCCGTGCAAAGGCGCGCCGAGGAAGCCCATCTCGCCCATCTCGGTGATGATGGAGCGGTCGAAACGCTCGTGACGGTTGGCCTCCAGGATGCGCGGCATCAGCTTCTCCTGCGCGTACTGGCGCGCGGAGTCGCGGATCATGCGCTCGTCCTCAGTGAGTTGGCCCTCGAGCAGAAGCGGGTCTTCCCATTGGAAGGCCACCTTAGACGAGGATTTGCCGGACGGCTTGCGAACGGCGGCGTCCGATGACGACATCGTTAAAACTCCTTGAAAACCGCAGGGGCGCGCTCGGCCGAAGACGGCGAACGCTGCTAAGGGAATTGTAAAGGAAGGTGGCGGGCGCGCCTAGGGGCGCGCCCACGGCAAACAGAACGGGCTAGCCGCGCGACTTGCGCTTGCGGCCCGGTTTGCGTCCCAAGCCGATCTTTTTCGCGAAGGCCGAGCGCTGGGCGGCGTAGTTCGGGGCGACCATCGGATAATCCGGCGGCAGGCCCCACTTGGCCCGATATTCGTCGGGGGTCAGTCCATAGGCCGTGCGCAGATGCCGCTTGAGCATCTTGAGGCGCTTACCGTCCTCGAGACAGACCACATAGTCCGGCATGATCGATTTGCGGATGGGCACGGCGGGCTTCAAGTCCCCGCCGATGCCAGCGCTGTCACTCGAAAGCCCGCTCAAGGAACCATAGACGGACTTGATCGCCTCGGAGATTTGACCGAGCGGGAGGGTGTTGTTGCCGACATAGGCGGAGACAACGTCTGCCGTCATGCGCAAGAGATCCGAGTGCAGAGATTTTGGCTTGTTGTCGTCCTGAGCCATAGAAGCAACCTTTATCCAAGGGGTTGTCTGAATTGCATTAAGTATACGTGCGCCTTCTGACATGGGGTTTCTAGACCTGTCAATGAAAGCAGACTTAAGAAATCGTAATGAGTTGTTTAAGGTTCCCGCCGTGTATTCATTGGCGATGTTTTGATGATCGCTCTCTAAACTTCGCCGGTCTTCTAGACATCGATTCCTCGTTTAATTCCATTCCGATTGTCGCGCGTTTTGGCGGGAAGCATCCCTTCGGTGACGTGCAAATGCCTTGTTTGCCGGGCCTTCGACCGCTTGTGGCGGGGTGGTGCGGCCATCCGACATATGGTATGAAAACCCTTCACGAGAGCCGCAAGTTGGATTCCCGAGCCCGATGCCATCGGACACCGTCGCCATTGCCGCCGACCACGCTGGCGTGGAGCTGAAAAGCCTTCTCCGCAAGGAGATGGAGGGCATGGGCCTGTGCGTTCTCGATCTCGGCACTGACGGCGAGGCCAGCGTCGACTACCCCGATTTCGGCACGGCGGTCGCGCGCGCGATCATCGACGGCAAGGCGTCGCGCGGTGTCGTTGTGTGCGGCACGGGGTTGGGCATTAGCATCGCCGCCAACCGGTTCAAGGGCGTGCGCGCCGCGCCGTGCGGCGACGCAACGGCCGCGCGCCTAGCGCGACAGCACAACGATGCCAATGTTCTGGCGCTCGGCGCGCGTCTGGTGGGTGTCGAGGTCGCCAAGGATTGCCTCAAGATTTTTCTGGAAACGCCGTTCGACGGCGGCGAGCGCCATTCTCGGCGCATCGCGAAGTTGGGTTGAGAGTATGAACGTCACCGTTTCAAAGCCGCGCTCTTCTTCGGAGGGTTTCTTTTCCGCCGGCGTCGCCGCGCGCGACCCCGCGTTGTTCGAGTCGTTGCGCGATGAGTTGAAACGGCAACAGGAGCACATCGAGCTGATCGCGTCCGAGAACATCGTCTCGCGCGCGGTGCTGGAGGCCCAGGGCTCCGTTCTCACGAACAAGTACGCCGAGGGCTATCCCGGTCGCCGCTACTACGGCGGCTGCGAATATGTCGACGTGGCCGAGCAGTTGGCCATCGACCGCGCGAAGGAATTGTTCGGCTGCGGCTTCGTCAACGTGCAGCCGCATTCGGGCGCGCAAGCCAGCATGGCCGTGTTCTTCGCGCTGGCGAAACCGGGCGATACGATCCTGGGCATGTCTCTGTCGGCGGGCGGACATCTGACTCACGGTGCGCCGCCCAACTTTTCCGGCAAGTGGTTCGACGCCGTGGCTTATGGTGTGCGGCGCCAGGACGGCCGGATCGACTATGACGAGGTCGAAGCGCTGGCCCAGGCGAAGAAACCCAAGATGATCATCGCGGGCGGCTCAGCCTATCCGCGCGTCATCGACTTCGCGCGCTTTCGTGCCATCGCCGATTCGGTCGGCGCGATCCTGTTCGTGGACATGGCGCATTTCGCGGGGCTGGTCGCGGGCGGCGCCCATCCGAGTCCGTTCCCGCACGCTCACGTCGTCACCACCACCACGCATAAGACGCTGCGCGGCCCGCGCGGCGGCATGGTGCTGACCAACGACGAAGAGATCGCGAAGAAGATCAACTCGGCGGTGTTCCCCGGCTTGCAGGGCGGGCCCTTGATGCATGTCATCGCAGCCAAGGCCGTGGCGCTGGGCGAGGCGCTGGAGCCTTCGTTCCGCGACTATACCCGCAACGTGGTGGGCAACGCGCACGCTTTGGCCGACGCGCTGATGCAGCGTGGCTACGACATCGTTTCCGGCGGCACCGACACGCATCTGATGCTGGTCGATCTGCGCCGTAACAAGCTGACGGGCAAAGCTGCCGAGGCCACGCTGGGCCGCGCCAATCTGACCTGCAACAAGAACGGCGTGCCGTTCGATCTCGAAAAACCGGCTATCACCTCGGGTGTGCGTCTGGGCACGCCCGCCGCCACCACGCGTGGTTTCGGCACGGCCGAGTTCCGAGCGGTTGGTGGGCTGATTGCCGACGTGCTCGACGGGCTGAAGGATCATGCGGACGACAATGGTGCGGCCGAGACGGCGGCGAAGGCCAAGGTCATCGATCTGTGCAAACGTTTTCCGATCTATAACGAAGCGATCTAAGAGAAACGCGGGGGAGGGGATTTATGCGCTGTCCGTTCTGCGGTCATCACGACACGCAAGTGAAGGACTCGCGGCCGACCGAGGATAATTCGGCCATCAGGCGGCGGCGTTCGTGCCCGGCCTGCGGTTCGCGTTTCACAACGTTCGAGCGCGTGCAGTTGCGCGAGCTGACCGTGGTGAAGAAGGACGGCCAACGTATGCCGTTCGACCGCGAGAAGCTGATGCGATCGATCAACCTGGCCACGCGCAAGCGCCCGATCGAGCCCGACCGGATCGAGCGCATGATCAACGGCATCGTGCGGCGGCTGGAAAGCTCCGGCGAGAGCGATGTGCCCTCCCACGTGATCGGCGAGCTGGTGATGGACGCGCTGGCCAGCCTCGACCCCGTGGCTTATGTCCGTTTCGCTTCGGTTTATCGCAACTTCCGCGAGGCGAAGGACTTCGAGGAATTTGTAGGCTCGCTCGGTGGCATCGTCGAGCGCGACGACAAATAACGATGCACGTCTGATGCGTGTCGCGCTCGCGCTGGCAAGGCGCGGGCTCGGCACGGTCTGGCCGAATCCGGCTGTCGGTTGCGTGATCGCGTCGTCCGGCGGCGAGGTGGTCGGGCGGGGCTGGACCCAGCCCGGCGGACGTCCGCATGCCGAGACCGAGGCGTTGGGACGCGCGGGCGCCCGTGCGCGGGGCGCGACGGCCTATGTCAGTCTCGAGCCCTGCAGCCATACTGGTAAGACGCCGCCGTGCGCCGACGCTCTCATCGCGGCGGGAATCGCGCGCGCCGTCGTCGCCAAGACGGACCCCGATCCACGTGTCTTGGGCCGTGGCATCGCCCGGCTGCGCGAGGCGGGCGTGCGCGTTGACGAAGGCGTTTGCGAGCCCGAGGCGGCCGAGCTCAATGCCGGATTCTTCCTGCGCGTCGGCGCCGGCCGACCGCTGGTCACGCTTAAGGCCGCGACCACGCTCGACGGGCGCATCGCGACCCGAAGCGGCGACAGCCAATGGATAACGGGCGAGGTGGCGCGCGACTGGGCGCATGGGCTGCGGGTCTCGCATGACGCGGTCATGGTCGGTATCGGCACGGCCATCGCCGACGATCCCAGCCTGACCTGCCGGCTACCCGGTCTGGCGGGCCGTTCTCCCATTCGCATCGTGGTGGATGGACGCTTGCGCCTTCCGCTCACCAGTACCGTCGTCCGCACCGCGCGCGAGACGCCGACTTGGCTGGTCACGCGGGCACATGGCGCGTCGGCGCGGCTCGAGGCCTATGCACAGGCGGGCGTCGAGATCGTCGAAGTGGACAGCGACACAACCGATCAGCCGCCCATGGGCCGTATTCTTCGCAAGCTGGGCGCGCGGGGTCTGACGCGCGTGATGGTGGAGGGCGGCAGTCATCTGGCCGCGGCGCTGCTGGCCACGGGTCTGGTCGACCGGCTGGCGTGGTTCCGCTCCAGCGGCGTCATCGGCGGCGACGGTACGCCCGTCGCCCAGCCTTACGGCGCGGATAAGTTGGCCGACATCCGGCGTTTCCGCCGTATCGCCATGCGCCGCGCTGGCGACGATGTCCTGGAAACCTATGCGCGCCGGGAATAGCTTAGGCCGCTCATGTTCACGGGAATCATCACGGATTTGGGCCGCGTCACGGCCGTCGAACGCGCGGGCGACACCCGTTTCGCGTTTGCGACCGGTTACGACATGAGCACGGTCGAAATCGGCGCCTCCATCGCGTGCAGCGGGCCTTGCCTCACCGTGATCGAGAAAGGGCCGGGCTGGTTCGCGGCCAAGGCGTCGGCCGAGACGTTGGCGCGCACGACGCTCGGGTCATGGAAGGCCGGGACCCACGTGAATTTCGAGCGTCCCCTTTCGCTTGGTGCTGAACTGGGCGGCCATCTGGTCACCGGTCATATCGATGCGACGGCATTGGTGATTTCCCGCGAGCCCGAAGGCGACAGCGTCCGTTTTGTGATCGAGACCAGTGCGGAGGTGGCGCCCTACATCGCCGCGAAGGGTTCCGTCGCGCTCGACGGCGTCTCGCTGACGGTGAACGAAGTACGGGATATTCCGGGTGGTGGCGCGCGATTTGGCGTGAATATCATCGAGCATACGCGCGTTCACACCACCTTCGGCGCTCTCGCCCCCGGCGATAGGTTGAATTTGGAGGTTGACCTGCTGGCACGCTATGCCGCGCGACTGGCGGGACGGAGCTGACATGACGACCTCATATCGCGACTACCTTTCCTCCATCGAGGAGATCATCGAAGACGCGCGCAACGGCCGCATGGTCGTGCTGGTCGACGACGAAGACCGCGAGAACGAAGGCGACTTGGTCATCCCCGCGCAGATGGCGACGCCCCAGGCCATCACCTTCATGGCGCGCTTCGGCCGCGGCTTGATCTGCCTGGCGCTCCCGCATGAGCGGGTCAGCAAGCTGGGCCTGCCGCTGATGTCGCAGAACAACCTGTCGCGGCACCAGACGGCGTTTACCGTGTCGATCGAGGCGCGCGAGGGAATCGCGACCGGCATTTCGGCCTCTGACCGCGCGCGCACGATCTCGGTCGCCATCGACCCCAGCAAGAGCCGTGACGACATCACCAGCCCCGGTCACGTGTTCCCGTTGGTCGCGCGCGACGGCGGCGTTCTGGTGCGTGCCGGTCATACCGAGGCCGCCGTAGATATTGCGCGGCTGGCGGGGCTCAACCCCTCGGGCGTGATCTGCGAGATCATGAACGACGACGGCACCATGGCGCGACTGCCGGACTTGGTGTCCTTCTGCCAGCACCATGGCTTGAAGATCGCGACCATCGCCGACCTGATCAACTATCGCCGCCGCAAGGAACGCATCGTCGAACGCCAAGTCGAAACGACGTTGCAGAGCATTCACGGTGGTGAATTCAAGATGCACGTCTACCGCAACCGGGTGGCTTATGCGGAGCACGTGGCGCTGGTGAAGGGAGATTTGTCCCAGCCCGGTCCGGTGCTGGTGCGCATGCACGCGCTCAATCTTTTGACGGACGTGCTGGGCGAGCGCACGCCGGGCCGCGGCCACGAATTGCATTCGGCCATGCGTCTGATCGCGAATGAGGGCCGGGGCGTGATCGTGTTGATCCGTGAGCCGACGCCAACCAGCCTGTCCGACCGTGTCCGTATCCGGAACGGCGAGCGCACGCCTGGCGGCGGCGAACTGCGCGATTACGGCGTGGGTGCCCAGATTCTTCTCGACCTTGGCGTCAAGGAAATGGTTCTTCTCACCAACACGCCGCGCACCATCGTCGGCCTTGAAGGTTATGGGCTGAAAGTCGTCGAACGCCGCGCCGTGCCGTTCCTGGAAGGCTGAGCGATGGCCAAGCGTCCCCACATCCTGATCGTCGAGGCGCGCTACTACGAAGCGATCGCCGACGAGATGGCGCGTGGGGCGGTTGCCACGCTGGAAGCCGCCGGGGCCGCGTTCGAGCGGATCACCGTGCCGGGCGCATTCGAGATTCCCGCCGCCGTGCAGATGGCGGTGCAGACCGGTTCCTATGACGGCTATGTCGCGCTGGGCTGCGTGATCCGGGGCGAAACGACCCATTACGATTATGTTTGCGGCGAAAGCGCACGCGGGCTGCAGGATCTGGCCATCCGTCATGCCATCGCGATCGGCTACGGTATCCTCACGGTCGAGAACGAGGCCCAGGCCTGGGATCGCGCGCGAGTCGACCGCCAGGATAAAGGCGGCGGCGCGGCGCGCGTATGTTTGGACATGCTGTCCCTGCGCCAGCGTTTCAATCTCGATCCACGATGAACACCGAAGTACGCCCCAAGGCCGATGACCAGCCGTCGGCGCGCCGTGCGGCGCGGCTTGCCGCGGTGCAGGCCCTGTATCAGCTCGAAATTTCCGGTGAGAAGCCTGACGCGGCCGTGCTGGGAGAGTTTCCCGGCCGCTTCGCGGTCGAGACGCTGGATGGCGGCGAGAACCCTTCGTTCGACCGTGACTTCTTCGACGATATCGTCAAGGGCGTGGTGGAGCGTAAAGGCGAGATCGACCAGCTTATCGCCGGTGCGCTTGCGCGCGATTTGACCGTCGAGCGCCTTGAGTTGTTGCTCCGCGTCATCCTACGCGCCGGGACGTTCGAGATTTTGACACGTATCGACGTACCCGCGCGTGTCGCATTGGCCGAGCATGTCGGCATCAGCCACGCTTTTTTCGCCGAGCGCGAGACCGGGCTGGTGAACGGCGTCCTGGACAAGCTGGCGCGCTCCCTGCGCGCCGGCGAGATGCAAGTCGATGCCAAGCCTCGATGAATTCGAGATCATCGCGCGCTATTTCAAGCCGCTCGCGGCGAAGTGCGAAGGCGCGCTGGGACTGTCAGACGACGCCGCCGCGTTGCGCGTTGGCGCGGGCCGCGATCTGATCGTCACGGCGGACGCGCTGGTCGAAGGCGTCCATTTTCTTCCCAGCGATCCCCCCGGTCTGATCGCCCGCAAGATGTTGCGGGTGAACCTGTCGGACTTGGCCGCCAAGGGCGCCACTCCAACCGTCTATCTGATGACACTCGCGCTGGGGCCCGCCGTGGACGAGTCGTGGATCGCCTCCTTCGCGAGCGGCCTGGCGCAGGACCAGGACGAGTTCGGTGTTGCCCTCGCGGGGGGCGACACCACCGCGACGCCCGGCCCGACCACCTTGTCCGTCACCGCCATGGGCGAGGTCGCTCAAGGGCAGGCGCTGCGCCGCAATGGCGCGCGGGCCGGAGACGGTGTTTGGGTCTCGGGCAACATCGGTGATGGTGCATTGGGCCTGGCCGCCGCGCGCGGCGAATCTCTGGGCGTGGACGCCGATGCGGCGGCGTCGCTCGCGGATCGCTACCGCTTGCCGCGCCCGCGCGTGACGCTTGGCCCGCGTCTTGTTGGCGTGGCGCACGCGGCGATGGATGTGTCGGACGGGCTGGTGGGCGACCTGCGCCACATCTGCGACGCATCCGGCTTGGGCGCCGAGATCGAGGCGGCGCGGGTTCCGCTGTCCGCCGCGGCTCGTACCGTGCTGGCACGCGCGCCGGAGCGGCTGCGCGAAATCCTGACCGGCGGCGACGATTACGAGATCCTGTTCACCGCACCCGCGTCGCGCGACGGCGCGCTGGCGGTACTATCGACGGAAACGGGTATCGCGCTGACGCGCATCGGAACCATAGCGGCCGGCAGCGGCGTAACAGTGTGTGATGCGGCGGGCGGCTCGATGGACATGGGGCAGGGCGGCTACCGGCACTTCGGAGCGCCAACCGCCCGATGACGCTCAAGACCTGGAAGCCCATTCTGCTCCTGGCCGTCTGTCAGGGCCTGGCGATGTCGGGCGCGTCGCTGATCGCGACGACGGCGGCCCTGGTCGGTTATTCGCTGGCCATCGACAAGTCGGATGCGACCCTGCCGCTGGCGTTCCAATTCGTGGTGACCATGCTGACCACGATTCCCGCCTCCAACTTGATGCGGCGGATCGGACGGCGCGCGGGCTTCTGGCTGGGCGCGGCCGTCGGCATCGTGGGCGCCGTGATCGCCATCGTCTCGATCTTTCAGAACAGTTTTTGGGGCTTCACCATCGGCTCCGGCGTGATCGGCGTGTTCTACGGTTTTGCCATCTTCTTCCGCTTCGCCGCCGCCGACGTGGCGGAAGACAAGCATCGCGCCCGTGCCATCTCGCTCGTGCTGACCGGCGGCGTGGCCGCCGCGGTGATCGGCCCGAACCTGGCCCTCTATAGCCGCGACGTGTTCGAGCCCGTCTTGTTCGCCGGCTGCTATCTGGCGCTCATCTTCCTCTATCTCGGCGTTTCCGCCGTGCTGGCGTTCGTGAAGATTCCGCGCCCAACCGAAATCATCGGCGGGCGCACCGGCCGACCTCTTCTCGAAGTGATTCGCCAGCCCATCTGCTACACCGCCATGTTCTGCAGCGCGGCGGCCTATGGAGTGATGGCGCTGGTGATGAATGCCACGCCCTTGGCCATGCTGGCTTGCAACCACGACTTCGGCGACACGGCCTTCGTCATCCAATGGCACGTACTGGGCATGTATGCGCCGTCTTTCGTGACAGGCCATCTCATCGGCCGGTTCGGCGTGCTCAACGTGATGGTCGCGGGCGCCGTGCTCCTGACTGCCTGCGTCGGCGTGAATTTGTCGGGCGACAGCGTCGATTTCTTTTGGGCGGCGCTGGTGCTCTTGGGCGTGGGTTGGAACTTCCTATTTATCGGTGCGACCACGCTTCTGACCCAATCGCACCAGCCGGCCGAGCGCGCCAAGATCCAGGGCGTGAACGACTTTCTCATGTACGGCATGGTCACCCTGGCCGCGCTGACCGCGGGCAAGGTCCAGCACGATTTGGGTTGGGCGGCCATCAATCTGGGGGTCGTGCCCGTGATTGGGCTGGCCGTGGTGGCGATCCTGTGGCTGCGGCGGCACCCAGCCGCGCCGGCCTGAAACAGAGGGTCAGAAAATCCGCCAAGCCATTGAATCTTAGGCAAGCTGTCGGGCTTTTGGGCGTTGCGCCCAGTGCCTCGTTCTGGCATGTTCCGGGCCAATCAACGGCCGGGCCGCGCGATGCGCGCGCAACCGTGCCTTTCGTCCTTTCCTTTAGGGGGAATAGAAAAATGTCCGGTATGGAATGGCTGATCATCGCGTGCGGTGTGCTCGCGCTGGCTTACGGAGTGGTCGTGAGCCGCCAAGTGCTCGCCGCGAGTCCCGGCAATGCGCGCATGCAAGAGATTGCAGCCGCGATCCAGGAAGGCGCCCGCGCCTACCTCAACCGGCAGTACCGGACCATCGCCATTGTCGGCGTGATCGTCGGCGTTCTGCTCGGGGTGCTCCTCGGCATCAGCTCGGCGATCGGCTTCTTTATCGGCGCTATCCTGTCGGGCGTTGCCGGCTATGTCGGCATGAACGTCTCGGTGCGCGCCAACGTCCGTACGGCGGAAGCCGCGCGCGGCGGCCTTAAGCCGGCACTGGCCATCGCGTTCAAGTCGGGCGCGGTCACCGGCATGCTGGTCGTCGGCCTCGGCCTCTTGGGCGTCACCATCTACTACTTCGTGCTCCAGCGCATGGGCATGGACATCCGGCACATCATCGAATCGCTCGTCGCGCTCAGCTTCGGCGCCTCGCTCATCTCCATCTTCGCCCGTCTTGGCGGCGGCATCTTCACCAAGGGTGCGGACGTCGGCGCCGACCTGGTCGGCAAGATCGAGGCCAATATTCCCGAAGATGACCCGCGCAACCCCGCCGTGATCGCTGACAACGTGGGCGACAACGTCGGCGATTGCGCCGGCATGGCCGCCGACCTGTTCGAGACCTATGTCGTCACCATCGTGGCCACCATGCTTCTGGGCGCGCTGTTCTTCGCGGGCCCCTCGGTCGAGGCCGTGATGCTTTACCCGTTGCTGATCGGCGCCGTGTGCATCATCGGCTCGGTCATCGGCACGTTCTTCGTGCGCCTGGGTTCCGACAACAAGATCATGGCCGCTCTTTATAAGGGCCTGATCGTCTCGGCCTTGATCTCGGCGGTCCTGATTGCCGCGGTCACGCACAGGCTGTTCAACGGTTTCAGCACACCCATCGGCGAAAGCACGATCACGGGCATGTCGCTTCTGTGGTGCGGGCTGATCGGCCTTGCGGTGACCGCGCTTCTGGTGTGGATCACCGAGTACTACACGGGCACCGGCCATCGTCCGGTGACCAGCGTGGCGAAGGCTTCGACCACGGGTCACGGGACCAACATCATCCAGGGCCTTGCCATCTCCATGGAGGCGACCGCCCTGCCGGTGATCGTGATCGCGGTCGGCATCATCGCCTCGTTCCTGGCTGCCGGCCTGTTCGGCATCTCGATCGCGGCGACCACGATGCTGGCGTTGGCTGGTGTGGTCATCGCTCTCGACGCCTACGGCCCTGTCACCGACAACGCGGGCGGCATCGCCGAGATGGCGGAACTGCCGCCGGAGGTCCGCAAGACGACGGACGCGCTGGATGCGGTTGGCAACACCACGAAGGCCGTCACCAAGGGCTACGCCATCGGTTCGGCCGGCCTCGCGGCGATCGTGTTGTTCTCGGCCTACACGCAGGACCTGGCCCACTATTTCCCGGACGTCGAGGTGACCTTCTCGCTCGACAATCCGTTCGTCGTGGTTGGCCTGTTCCTGGGTGGCATGCTGCCCTATCTGTTCGGCGCTCTCGGCATGCAGGCCGTGGGTCGTGCGGGCGGAGAAGTGGTCGAAGAGGTCCGCCGTCAGTTCCGCGAGATCAAGGGCATCATGGAAGGCACGGCCAAGCCGGAATATGGCGTGGCCGTCGATCTTCTGACCAAGGCTGCGATCCGGGAAATGATCGTGCCCTCGCTGCTGCCCATCCTTGCGCCCATCGCGCTGTACTTCATTGTGCTGGTTATCGCGGGCCAGGCGGCGGCGTTCACCACGCTCGGTGCCATGCTGCTCGGCACGATCGTCACCGGCCTGTTCGTCGCCATTTCGATGACGTCCGGCGGCGGTGCGTGGGACAACGCAAAGAAGTACATTGAGGAAGGCAATTTCGGTGGCAAGGGTTCCGACGCTCACAAGGCGGCGGTGACCGGCGACACTGTCGGCGACCCGTACAAGGACACCGCGGGTCCTGCTATCAACCCCATGATCAAGATCGCGAACATCATGGCGTTGCTGCTGTTGGCCATCCTCGCGAAGTTCTGAGGATTGCCCGATTCGCGAAGAGGCCCCGGTGCAATCCGGGGCCTCTTTTCGTTTGTGCCGAAGGAGTGAAGCCGCGCCATGTCACCAAAGGAAACCAAAGCCGTCATCCTGGCCGCGGGCGTGGGGCGCCGGCTGGGCGGCGCGGGGGCCGGCGATCATCCGCCCAAGGCATTGCTCGATTTCGGCGGCCGTAGCCTGCTGGCGCGGCATGTGGGTTTCTTGCGCGACTGCGGCGTGACGGACATCTCTGTCGTTGTCGGCTACCAGGCCGAGAAGATCCGGGCCGCCTTGGACGCGCTGCCCGAGGGTAAATCTGTAGCCACGTTCACGAACCAGGATTTCCGCAACGGCAGCGTGGTTTCGCTGGCGACGGCCGAGGGTGTGCTGCGCGCAGGACGTCCGGTCGTGCTGATGGATGCCGATGTGCTCTACGACATGCGGATGCTGTCGCGCCTGGTGGGCAGCGCCAAGCCGAATTGCCTCTTGCTCGACAAGGCGATCGAGCCTGGCGACGAGCCGGTCAAGTTGTGCATTGCCGGCGGTCAGATCGTCGATTTCCACAAGAAGCCGCAGATGCCCCACGAGTGGCATGGCGAATCGGTCGGGTTCTTTCGTTTCGCGCCCGAGACGGCCGCCGATCTGGCCGGACGCGCGCGCGGTTATGTCGATGCGGGAAAGCCCGAACTGGAGTATGAAGAGGCCATCCGGGACATGATCCTGGCCGCCTCGCCCGGCACGTTCGGGTTCGAGGACGTCAGCGATCTGCCCTGGATCGAGATCGACTTTCAGGCCGACGTCGATAAGGCGCGTGCGCAGGTTTTGCCCGCCCTCGCGTCGTGAAGGGAGAGCCCATGCTGCCGGCCGAACAGGATCGCGCCAATTTCGAACGCGACGGGTTCCTCGTCGCGCGAGGCTTCTTCGGCCCGGCGGAGATGGCCGAGATCACACGCTGGACCAAGGAAGTCACCGACGCGCCGGAAGTGCCAGGTCGGCAGATGGTCTATTACGAGGACAGCCTGACCGAATCCGGCAAGCGGGTGGTGCAGCGGATCGAGAATTTCTGTCCCTTTCATGTGGAGCTCGACGGGCTGGTCCGCGCTGGCCGGCTGAGCGCGTGGGTCGCCGGCCTGATGGGCGGGCCGGTCGCGCTGTTCAAGGAAAAGATCAATTTCAAGAAGCCCGGCGGCGATGGCTTCAAGGCGCATCAGGACCAGCAGGCCGGCTGGACGACCTATGCGCCATTGTTCGTCACAGCACTCGTGACCATCGATCCCGCGACGCTCGAGAACGGCTGCCTCGAATTGGTCGCCGGCCGTCATCGCGAAGGCATGGTGGGCAAGGAATGGGCGCCCCTGTCGGAGGACAAGCTTGGCCTCGTGGCCGTGCCGACGCAGCCGGGCGACGTGCTGTTTTTCGACAGCTTCGTGCCGCATGCCTCCAAGCCGAACTTCACCAAGGAGCAGCGGCGGATCCTGTATCTGACCTACAACTTGGAGAAATACGGCGATCACCGCGTGCAGTATTTCGCCGACAAGCGCCGCAATTTCCCGCCTGATATCGAGCGGGATGGGACCAAGAAGTACGTCTTCCGGGTCTGAGGGCTACTTACCTTCCTTGGTGTAGCCGCTGCCGCTGTTGAGCGAGTCGCGGCCCAGGATGCCCAGCGTGCCAAGCAGCGCGCGGGCAAAGGTCAACTCCTTGCCGCGGGTCGGCGTCTCGCGCTCGACCACCTCGATGTCCTTGCCGTCCTTCTGGCTGAAGCGGCGGATCTCGGTGACGGTGCCCTTGTCGTCGAAAACCACCGCGACGACCTGCTGGTCCAGCACTTCGGGATTGAAGAACGCGAACCGCTTGGTCTTCTGGCCGATGTAGTACCAGGTGTTCTTCGAGAAGGGCGCCACGCTTGAGGGTGTGCCGAGCAGGGCCTCGACCTGGTCCTTGGTGGTCTGGCCCGGGGTCACTTCGCCCAAGATGACGGGGTCGGGCGGATTGCCGCGGGTTTCCACGGGCGGTGAACAGGCCGCCAGGGCGAACAGGGTAAGGCCCAACAGGGACAGGGATATCGAACGGCCCACGTGCCGGGCGGGCTGGGGGAGATTGCGGTGTGAACTGCAACGCATTGCGTGTCGGACTTCCTTGATCCTCTCGCTTCGACCCCCGATAGTCTCGGCCAGAAATTGCACCGAAGCGGCATCCTGTCAACAGAAAGCCTGTCATGTTCGGATTCCTGAGCCGCCGCCGGCGCGCCGACGCGCGCAAGGCTGAGGCGCTCTATCACCAGATCGTCCAGCAGGCGCGCAGGCCGGAGTTTTATCTGGCCGGCGGCGTTCCCGACACGGTCGCGGGGCGCTTCGACCTGATCGCGCTGCACGCTTTTCTCGCCATGCGTCAGCTGAAAGCCGCGGGACAGCAGGGGGCGGGTACCGCGCAGGCGCTGTTCGACGAGATGTTCGCGGATATGGACCGAAATCTGCGCGAAATGGGCGTCGGCGACCTCGGCGTCGGCCGCCGCGTCAAGGCCATGGCCAAGGGCTTCTATGGCCGCGTCCATGCTTACGAGGTCGCGTTGGTCGCGGAGGCGCCGGGGGCCCTGACTGAGGCGCTTGGCCGCAATCTTTATGCCGGCGAGGCCGTGGACGCTGCGCGCATGGCCACGATGGCGGACTATCTGCGCCGCGAAGCGAAAGCCGGAGAAGGGCGCGCGGACGTGCTGGAAGGACGGCTGCTATTCGGACCGCCGCCCGTCTGAACCCGCCCGCTCGGTGCCGTTGACCCCCGAGGCTACCGCCCTTACATGGAGCGGGTGCCTTCCGGAGACGAGAGATGAAGCGACGCCCCCCGGCCGGCGAGGCCCAGACCGAATTCTACCGGCCCTTCGATACCGGCGAGATGTCCGAGGACGTGGCCGAACGGGAGATTTCCGCGAACGACGCCGAACGCGTGGCCCTGGCCCAACGGTTCGGGTTGCGGGCGCTGGATCGGCTCTCCGCCACTCTCACCGTGCGGCGCGTCTATGATGACATGTTCCATGTCTCGGGGCGTCTCTCCGCCGCCGTTGTGCAGCAATGCGTCGTCACGCTGGAGCCCCTCCAATCTTCCCTCGACGAAGCTGTTGCCGTGACCTTCGTGAAGCCCAAGACCATGGGCGGGAAGGGTAAGGTTGGCGCGACCGAGGCCGAAGAAGGCATGGAGGACGAGGGGCCGGAAACCATGGACGGCGACCTCATCGACCTCGGCGAGGCGGTAGCCCAGCAATTGGCCGTCTCCTTGGACCCATACCCCCGAGCTCCAGGCGCCTCGTTGAAGGCCGTCTTGCCGCGAGGGGTGACCGCCGAAACCGGGGAGGAGAAGCGTCCTAGCCCCTTTGCGGTCCTGGAAACCCTGCGGAAAGCCAAGCCGAGTTGAGCTAATCTCTTGCCGGGCGGGCGGTTTTTGGCTAAATGTACCGCCCTTCCAGCACGGAAACTCACACTGTCGCCGGGAATATATCCGGGAGAAACCTATGGCTGTTCCTAAGAAAAAGACCTCCAAGTCGCGCCGCAACATGCGCCGCTCGCATGACGCGCTGAAGGGTTCGGCCTATGTCGAGTGCCCGAATTGCGGTGAAATGACGCGTCCGCACAACGTTTGCGGCGCTTGCGGTCATTATAAAGACCGCGATGTGGCCGGGGCTGCCACCGCGACCTGATCCGTCGACGGTTCGCCCGGCGAGGCCGGAGGGGCGGCTGACCCAGACGTTGACCATAGCCCTGGATGCCATGGGCGGCGACAACGCGCCGGATATGGTCGTGCGCGGCGCGAACCTTGCTCGCCAGCGCTATCCCAATTGCCAGTTCCTCCTGGTCGGCGACGAGCCGCGTTTGGTCAAGCTCGTCCGCCGCAAGCGCAAACTGCGCGACCGCGTCACCATCCGCCATACGACCGAAATGGTGGCCGCCGACGCCCGCCCGTCCGCGGCGTTGCGCGGCGGGCGGAAATCCAGCATGTGGCTGGCCATCGAGGCCGTGCGCGAGGGACAGGCCGACGGCGTCGTCTCGGCTGGCAACACCGGCGCCCTGATGGCGATGTCCAAGCTTCTGCTGCGTACGTTGCCCGGCATCGACCGCCCGGCCATGGCCTCGTTCTTTCCGACCTTGCGCGGCGAAAGCGTCATGCTGGATCTCGGCGCCAACGTCGAGTGCGATGCGAACAATCTGGTTCAATTCGCTGTTATGGGTGAGGTTTTTGCCCGCACGGTCCTCGGCCTGACCCACCCGACCATTGGCCTGCTCAACGTCGGCAGCGAGGACATGAAGGGGCATGACGAACTGAAGGCGGCGGCGGCAACCCTGCGCACCAGCAACCTGCCCATCCACTTTCACGGGTTCATCGAGGGCAATGACATCGCGGCGGGTACGGTGGACGTGATCGTGACCGATGGCTTCACCGGTAATATCGCGCTCAAGACCGCCGAGGGCACGGCCAAGCTTATCAATCAGTTCCTGCGCGAGGCGTTCAAAAGCTCCCTCTCGGCCCAGTTTGGCTATCTTCTGGCCCGCAGGGCGCTCAAGAAGCTAAGCCGCCGGGTCGATCCGCGCCGTTACAATGGCGCGATGTTCGTGGGTTTGAACGGCATCGCGGTGAAAAGCCACGGCGGGGCCGATGCGTTGAGCTTCGCCAATGCCATAGGGGTGGCCCACGACATGGCTTTTGGCGGCTTCAACCAGCGCATCAAGGACGAATTCGAGCGGTTGACCGCACCTCAGGAGGCCGCGCTCGTCGCTGAGCCCCAAGCTTCGCCCAAGGACAGCGCCGCGCAGTGAACCCCGTCGGTTAGGCCGTATTTCTCGCATATCAAGGTAATTGACGGCCTTAAGGTCCGGCATTACCGTCGATAGTTGAGACGAGTGGGGGATCTCATGACTGGAAGAACCTTGACCCGCGCTGACCTGAGCGAGGCGGTCTACCAGGAGGTCGGCCTGTCGCGCCATGAATCGGCCCAGCTGGTCGAATCGATCTTGAAGCAGATGTCGGATGCGCTGGCCGCCGGCGCGACGGTGAAGATCTCGTCCTTCGGCAGCTTTTCCGTGCGCCAGAAGGGCCAGCGGGTTGGGCAAAATCCCAAGACCGGCGCCGTGGTGACGATCCTGCCGCGGCGGGTATTGGTGTTCCGCGCCTCGCACGTGCTCAAGAATCAGATCAACGCGTCGTTCGAAAAAGCCCGCGCGGGTGAGAGCGGCCAGCAGCCGACCGGCTGACGTGGACGAGACATCGGCCAACGATCCGGCGCCGTCCCGCGCCCGAAAGTCTCCTTCGGCGTTCCGGACGATCAGCGAGGTCGCGACCGACCTCGACGTGCCCCAGCATGTGTTGCGTTTCTGGGAAACCAAATTTCCACAGCTGAAGCCGCTCAAGCGCGGTGGCGGCCGGCGCTATTATCGGCCGGAAGACGTGCTGCTGCTCCAGCGCGTGCGCGACCTCCTGTATCGCGACGGCTATACGATCAAAGGCGTGCAGCGCCTCCTGCGCGACGGCACCCGGGACACGAAGGAAGAGGCGAAGCCGGCCGCTCCCTCCATGCCGGAGTCGGTGGAAACCGAAGATACCACCCATAAGGATGTGGAGCCGCCCGCAGCGCCCGTGTTCGAGCCTGCCGCGCCGCCTGCACCGGCGGGGTTGAGCACCGCGCAGCGCGAGGAGCTTGAAGCCATCCGCGCGGAGTTGGTGGCGCTGCGAGATCATCTGAAAAACGCCGCGGCGTAACCGCGATTTGCCTGGCTCCGGAGCTTGTCGCAGGCGGTCAAAGGCCGTAGGTTCCCGCCCCTCGGACCGTAGCGCAGCCTGGTAGCGCACTTGACTGGGGGTCAAGGGGTCGTGGGTTCAAATCCCGCCGGTCCGACCACCGTTATCATACAGCCCGGCCGGCGTGATTCGCCCGGCCGGGCTTTTTTGCATGGTCCCGACCAGCGATTCTATATAGCTGCGGATCTCGACCGTCGTGTCGGCTGGCGTCTCGCCCGGGCGAACGACCATGCTCTCGATCAACGACCGCACCAGCACCGCCGCCTCACCCTTCAAGTCCGCGTCGACATGCAGGTCGACGTCGAGAGCGGCCAGCTGGGCCTCGATCGTCTCGCGCTTTCCTTCCAACTCAGCCAGTCGCGCCCGTAGCGCCACGGCATCCGTTCCTCCCTCGATCTCGGCCGTCTTCACCGTGCGGAGGTTGCCGCAGGTTCCTTTCTGGCTAGTTCATGCAACGCTTTATCGCGTGTTCCGCACGATGATGGACGTATTGATTCCGCCGAAGGCGAAGTTGTTGCTCATCAGGTATTCCGCATCGACGCGGCGCGGCGCGCCCATGACGTGGTCGAGCGGGGCGCAGCGTTCGTCTGGGTTTTCCAGATTGACGGTTGGCGCGAAGCAGCCTTCGCGCATCATCTCGATTCCCAGCCAGGTCTCCATCGCGCCACAGGCGCCCAGCGTGTGGCCGAAATAGGATTTCAGCGAGTGGATGGGCACGCGCGTGCCCAGGACTTTGTTGGTGGCTTTCGATTCCGCGATGTCGCCGGTGTCGGTTGCGGTGCCGTGGCCGCTGACGAATCCGATCGCCCCGGCATCGAGACCGGCATCGTCCAGCGCCAGTTTGAGCGCGGTGGCCATGGTGTCGGCCTGTGGCTGGGTGACGTGGTTGCCGTCAGAGTTGCAGCCGAAGCCGACGATCTCGCCCCAAATCTTGGCGCCGCGCGCCAGCGCGTGTTCGCGCTCTTCCAGGATTAGCGTCGTGGCGCCTTCGCCGATCACCAGTCCGTCGCGGTCGCGGTCGAACGGGCGGGGCGTTGTCTCCGGCCGGTCGTTTCGCGTGCTGGTGGCGAACAGCGTGTCGAAGACGGCCGACTGGGTGTAGGACGCGATGTCCTGGCCATGGGTCTGATCGCGTATCATCTCGGATAGGCCGAGGATGGCGTGTAGCGGGGTGCGCAACTCATGGCTCATGGTGGCCAAGAAGTTCGATTTCGATTGGTTGGCCGCTTCGGCGACGTCCTTGGCCGCGATCAAAGCCTCTTCGTGGCGCTTGATTGGCGTGATGTCGGTCGTCACCCGAATGATTCCGCCATCGGGCGTACGCTGCTCGTTCACCTGGATCCAGCGACCACTGACGAGTTGGCGCTCGATAGTCTCGCCGGGATTCCGGAACTGGCGCAGCCGGGTCTGGATGAATGCTTCGGCATCGAGACCGAACGGCAGCACGATTTGCCCGCGTTCGACCGATGCACGCAGAAGTTCCTCGAAGGTCACCCCGGGTTTATGCAGATCGACCGTCTCGGGGTGAAGCTGCCGGTGCCGGCTGTTGCAAAGCACGAAACGTTCGTCGGCATCGTAAAGGAGGATGCCTTCGGAGATGCTTTCGATCGCGCCGAACAAGCGGGCCTGAGCTGTCTGCTCGCGCCTTAAAGCTTCTAGCTTCTGATCCTCGTTCCGCTTGAGCGTTGAAATATCGCTGGTGACGCTGACGATACCGCCGTCGGGTGTCCGGCGCTCCGAAATTTGGACCCATTTCCCAGTGTTCAGATGACGAATGATCGCTTCGCCGGGATTGCGGAAGCGCGCCAGCCGCTCGCGGACGTGGTTCTCGACATCGATGTCCGATAAAAGTTTTGACTGCCCGCGCAGAAACGCCGCGCGCACGAGATCCTCGAAGCGGGTTCCGGGCCGCTGTAGATCCGCCGTATCGGGATAGAAGCTGCGATAGGTGCTATTGCACATCACGAAGCGTTCCTGGGCGTCGTAAAGAACGACGCCTTCGGAAATGCTTTCGATCGCATCGATCAGGCGGTTTTCGGCCTCGCGTTCGCGGCGAAGAGCTTCGAGTCTGGCTTCCTCGTTGCGCTTCAAAGCCGTTATGTCAGTCGTCATGCGGATGACGCCCCCGTCGGGCGTTCGCTGTTCGGAGATTTGAAGCCAGCGTCCGTCCTTGATTTGACGGATAATTGTTTCACCCGCGCCGCGGAACTTGGTCAACCGGTCTTGGACGAAGACCTCAGCATCAATGCCAGGCGGCAGGGCGAACTGGCCGCGCGCGATCGCGGCGCGCAACAGGTCCTCGTATTTCGCGCCGGGCGTCTGAAGGTCGAGAGTTTCCGTATAGAACGTCCGGTAGGTGCTGTTGCACATCGCGAACCGTTCCTCGGAATCGTAGATCACGATGCCTTCGGAAATGCTTTCGATGGCTGCCGCCAGGAGTCTTTCGGCCTGCCGCTCGGCACGAACCGCCTCTTCCGCCTTCTTGCGGTCGGTGATGTCGACAATCGTTCCTTCGATGAAGCGGACGTTGCCGGCCTGATCCTTGACGGCATGGGCATTCTCGGACACCCAGACCGTCGTCTTGTCGTGCCGGATGATCTGTTGTTCGAACCCTAGAATTTGGCCGTCCTTCTTTAGCGCGTCGAAAAAGCGCGCCCGCGCATCGGGCGCCGCGTACCAAATGAACCCCGCTTGGGCGGTAGCCTCTAGAAGCTGTTCTTCCGATTGATAGCCGCACATGCGGACGAAGGCGGGGTTCGCGCGGATGATCTGGCCCTCCGCGTTCGAGCGGAAGATACCTTCCGAGGTGGATTCGTAGAGGGCGCGGAAATCCCGCTCCGTGCGTTCCAGACTCTCCGCCGTTTCGGCCGTGCGGCGAAGGTGGTGACGGAGCGCAAGAAGGAGAAGGAGAAAAAGTCCAGTGAAGAAAACGGCGGCGGCGGCGATATAGAATGAATCGCGCCGCCACGGGTCCAGCACGCGGTCCATGCTGATGCCGACGGTCATGACCAGCGGTGGGTTCGTCAGGCTGCGATAGGAAATGATGCGTTTGCGGCCGTCGATCGGCGAACCTTTCGACAGATACGTGCCTTGTGGCGCTTCCGCCAGTTTCGCCAGAAGCGTGCTCATCCGCGGAGGCGTGGCCAGCAAGGACTCCACGAACGGTTCGCGGACCAGGAGCACGATATCCCCATTAAAGATCGAGATCGCGCCGTCCGTACCGATATCGAGTGCCTTATAGAAATTCGCGAAATAGGCTATGTCGACGATCGCCAAGGCCACGCCGCCGAACCGCCCGTTTGGCTTGTCAATGCGCCGGCTGACGGGGATCACCCACCGGTCGTTCAGCAGGCTTCGGATCGGTGCACCGATACGCGTATCGTGGCCTGAATTGTTCGCGTGGAATTTGAAGAACTCGCGCGTTGACGCGTTGATGGCGCTGGGCGGGTACTGGGTGGCTTCGGCTATGAGCGTGCCGCTCTCGTCGATGACGGCCAGGTTGCGCGTCTGGGGCATCAGCTCCTTCTGCGACTGCAGAAGCTCGTGCCAAAGCTGTCGTTCGCTGGGCCGGCGCTCACCCCGTTCTGCATCACCTTGAATATCATCGAGCGCCACATCGACGGCGCCGAACGCGGTGCCGGCATGTTGCTCGAGCGCACGCACCAGATTCTCCGCCTGCCGTTCGGCTTCGAATATAGCGATGCGGCGCGCTTCCAGGATCGAAAAGACGGCGATTCCGGCGACGATCAACGTGAACGCGACGCCGAGCGCGGCCAGTCCGCGGCGCAGCCGTGCCAGACGGGCGCTAGGCGATGGCAAGCGATGCCCCCGCAAAGTCAGTGTTCCGACGATCGACGGCACTCACGCCGCGGCTCCTGTCAGGACGAAATGCTGGAATCCCCCCAATTCCCAAGCGTAAGTGGGACGCCAGCCAGTGACAAGACGCGGTTTAGCCCGCCGCGTTGAGCGCGCGCCAGACCTTTTCGGGCGTGGCGGGCATGTCGATGTGGGTCACGCCACGTGCGCGCATCGCGTCGATGACCGCGTTGGTCACTGCCGGCAGCGAGCCCGCGCAGCCGGCTTCGCCGCAGCCCTTGGCGCCCAGTGGATTGGTGGTCGCCGGCACCGGGTGGCTGTAGAAGGCGTAGTTCGGCAGGTCCGAAGCGCGGGGCAGGGCGTAGTCCATGTAGGAGCCGGTCAGGAACTGGCCGTCCTCGTCATAGACAGTGCGTTCCAGCAGCACTTGGCCGATACCTTGTGCCACGCCGCCGTGGAGCTGGCCCTCGACCAGCATCGGATTGATGATCGTGCCGAAGTCGTTGACCATCACGTAATTCACCACCGCCGTCACGCCGGTATCGGGGTCGATCTCGACCTCCGCGATGTGACAGCCGTTCGGGAAGGCCGATGGCGCGTTGTCGAAGATGTGCTTCACGTCCAGGGATTTGGGCGTGTCGGCCGGGAGTTGAACGCCGCTACGCAGCTTCGTCGCCAGCTCCATGATGTCGATGGCGCGGTCGGTGCCGGCGATGGTGAAGCGACCTCGGGAGAATTCGATGTCCGCGACGGCCGCTTCCAGCACGGCGGATGCTGCCTGCTTGCCCAGTTCGACGACCTTCTGGCTGGCCTCGATGATCGCGGCGCCGCTGGCCATGACGGATTTGGAGCCGCCCGTGCCACCGCCCGCGATCAACTCGTCGCTGTCGCCCTGCAGCAAGCGGATGCGGTCGAAGGGCACACCCAGCTTCTCGGTCAGGATCTGGGCGAAGGTTGAGGCGTGGCCTTGGCCGTAATCCAGCGTGCCGGTGATGATGGTGACCGTGCCGTCGGCCTCGAAGCGGATGCCGCCCATTTCCTTCATCGGCGGGGCGGTGGTCTCAAGGTAATGACCGATGCCCCGTCCGCGCAGCTTGCCGCGCGCCTCGCTATCGGCCTTGCGCTTGGCGAAGCCGCTCCAGTCGGCTTCCTTCAGCGCGCGGTCGAACAGGCGGGTGAAGTCGCCGCTGTCATAGGTCGTGCCCGCCGCGGTGGCGAAGGGCATCTGGTCGGGGCGGATATGGTTGCGGCGGCGCAGTTCGATCGGGTCGATCTTCATCTCGGCCGCGGCGGCCTCGACCAGCCGCTCCATGATGTAGTTGCCCTCCGGCCGGCCCGCGCCGCGATAGGCGTTGACCGGCACGGTGTTGGTGTAGACCAGCTTGGAGTTCACCTCGAGCAATGGTGTGCCATATACGCCCAACACGTTCTTGACGATGTTGACGGTCGGCATGATCGGCGCGGCGTGGGCCAGGTGCGCCCCCAGGTTGCCGTGGGCGGAAATGCGCACGGCCAGGAAACGGCCGTTCTTGTCCAACGCCAGCTCGGCCACATAGTCGTGATCGCGGCCGTGGGTGTCGGACATGAAGCTTTCCGAACGCAGGTCGGTCCACTTGACCGGGCGGCCGAGTTCGCGCGCGGCATGCAGGATGGCGACATGCTCGGGATGGATCTGGCCCTTCATGCCGAACGAGCCGCCGACGTTGCCGGTCAGGACGCGGACCTTCTCGCCGAACATCTCGGGCGGTAGGCCCAACACGTCCTTGGCCAACTGGTTGCGCATGCCGAAGACGCCCTGGCTGCCGGTCCGCAGCGTCCACTTGTCGGCTTTCTTGTCGTATTCGCCGATGGCCGCGCGCGGCTCCATCGCGGAAACCACGACACGGTTGTTGACGAGCGGCAACGTGGTGATGTGCGCGGCGCTCTTGAACGCCTGGGTGACCTTCTCGGTGTCGCCGTAGTGATAATCGACGGCCAGATTGTTGGGGGCATCGTCGTAGAGAAGGGGCGCGCTGGGCTTCAACGCCTCGGCCGGATCGGTCACGGCGGGCAGGGGTTCGATGTCGACTTCAACCGCTTCCGCGGCTTCGCGCGCCTCGGCCACACTTTCGGCCACGACCAGAGCGATCGCGTTGCCGACATAGCGGACCTTGTCGCTGGCCAGCGCCGGCCAGGCCGGCTGGCGCATAGGTTTCCCGTCGCGGCCCGTGGCCGGCATCATGCATTTGATCGTGCCGAAGCCGGCCTTCTGGATATCGGCGCCGGTATAGACCGCCAGCACGCCCGGCATTTCCAGCGCGGCCGCGGTCTCGATGCTTTTCACCACGCCATGGGCATGACCGCTGCGCAACACGACCGCATAAGCTTGGTTGGGCTGGTTCAGATCGTCCGTGTAACGGCCCTCGCCGCGCAGGAGATAGGGGTCCTCGGTGCGCGGCACCGGCTGGCCGATGCCGAATTTAACTGTGCTCCAATCGCCGGAGGCGTCGCGGATACTCATCGTCAAAAGACCCTAGGAAAAAGTTTTGGAGGAATGAGGAATAATGCGTATCAGTCGCCTTCGCGCGTCTCTTCGTCAAGACGGTGGAGCTCGGCGGCGATGGCCTTCTGGACACTCTCCGGTTGTCGTCCGACGGCTTGGGCGACCAGGGCCAAGCGGCGGCGCAGGCCGTGGACCTGGTCTAACAATTCCATGACCGATTCCAGCGTCTCATCGTCGCAGGCCAGGACTTCGCCCAGTTCGACCAGAAGCTCGACCCGCGCCACGTCGATGTCGGCAAAGCGGGGAGGCTCGCCTGCGCGTTCAGGGCGCACCAGGCCGCGGAAGATCCAGCGCTCCAGCCGCACCCCCGTGGCCGAATCGTAGCGTGCCAGCAGTTCGTCCAGCGTGATCATGTCTGGCTCTCCATCTGGCGGCGGGGATCATGGGTCTTGCCGGTCTCCCATCCCTCCAGGAACGCTTTGAGTTTCTCGTCCGGCTTGTCGGGCAGCACGACGCGTAGTTTCACATACTGATCGCCCCGAATTTTGGAGCGGCGGTCCAGGACGCCGCGGCCCTTGAGGCGCAGCGTGCTCCCGGTGTTGGAGTCAGGCGGGATGGTCAGAGCCACCTTGCCGGCGATGGTCGGCACGTTGACCTTACCGCCCAGCACGGCCTCGGAGAGGGTGACGGGCAGCTCCATGTGGATGTCGCTGTCCTTGCGTTCGAAGAACGCATGGGGCTGGACGTTCAGCTCGACATACAGATCGCCGGCCGGCCCGCCACGCGGATTGGGCATGCCCTGGCCCTTGAGCCGGATCATCTGCCGGTCCTCGGAGCCTTCCGGGATGGTCACGTCGATGGTGCGGCCGTCGGGCAGCTGCACGCGCTGTTTGCCGCCGGCAGCCGCGACCGTGAAGGGCACGGCCATCGTCGCGCTGATTGAACCACCGCCCTGCTGGAAGCCATCGTCCTCGAACCCGCCTTGCGCGCCGCGGCTCGCGCCGCCGCGCCGGAACATCTCGGCGAAGATATCGCCCATGCCGGCCAGGTCTTCCTCGCTCATGTGCGCTTCGTATTTGCGCGCATGGGGGCCCTGGGCATGGTCGCGGTAGAAGCCGCGCGGCTTTTCCTGGCCTTGAGCGTCGATCTCGCCCGCATCGAAGCGCTTCCGCTTCTCCGGGTCGGACAGAAGGTCGTTGGCGGCGGCAATCTCCTTGAAGCGGTCTTCGGCCGCCTTGTCGCCGGGGTGCAGATCGGGATGGTTCTGTCGGGCGAGCTTGCGATACGCCTTGCGGATTTCGTCCGCCGAGGCGGTTTTGGCCACGCCCAGGATTTCGTAGGGGTCTCTCATGACTTCTCTCTAGGTGGCCCTTCGGGTCGCGCCTGGCAAGATCAGATCACGCCTGTCCCGCCGCCGCGTTCACGGCCAAGGCCAGCAGCACGGTGTTGAAGAAAAACGAGACGATGCCGTGAAGCAAGGTGACCCGGCGGATGATCGACGACTCGACTTGGACGTCGGAGACCTGGGCCGTCATGCCGACCACGAATGAGTAATAGAGAAAATCCCAGGCGCGGGGCTCGGGCGTACCGGGAAAGTTCAACCCGCCGGCATCCTTGCCGCCTTCGTGACGGTCATAGAACAGATTCATGTAGTGGAAGGCGGCCACGGTGTGAAAGGTCAGCCAGCCGAGGGGCACGCTCAGGATGGTGAAGACAAGCAGGTAAAGCTCCCGGTCTTCCTTGTTCAGGATCGCGAAGATCGAGGCCAGGCTGAGCCCGATGGCGGCCAGCGTGATCACCACGATGACGGTCATGCCCTCATCTTCGTAGCTGGCGCGTTCGCGCATGGATTCGGGCGTCAGCCCGCCGGCCAGCAGCAGCATCGTGACCAGATAAAGAACGAACGCGGCGTCGCCCGCCGCCACCAAGCGAAGCTCCGGCAGCAGCTTGTGGGTTAGCGCCCAGACAACAGCGCCCAGCGTGACGGCCATGTAGAAGCGGACATGGTGGACGATATGTTCGCGGACGGCGTGAAACAGGGCGGCCTCCCCTCGGCCGTGCAGCTAGTTTAGCGTTATATGGCGGGCCGGTCGCGCAGCCCTCGCAGGACCAGGGATCAGCGTTTCTCGATCGTCAGGCGCTCGACCGCGTCCTCGTTCAGCGTGACGCCGAGGCCAGGTCCTTGCGGCACCACGACGTGGCCGTCTTCGATCGGCACGATCTCGGTCAGCACGTCTTCTTCCAGCACGAATTTCGGCATGTAGAACTCGCAGCCCAGCGACATGTTGGCCGTGGCCGCGATGAAATGCGTGCCGGCGGCCAACGCCACGCCGCCTTCCCACAGCGTGCCGCCGTAGCAAGGAATGCCGGCCGTCTCGCAGATCGCGTTGATCTTGCGCGCGTTCAGGATGCCGCCCGACTTCATCAACTTGACCGAGACGATGTCGGCCGCGCGTTTCTCCACCAGGCGCAGCGCCTCGGCGGGGGAGAAGACGGCCTCGTCGGCCATGATAGGCGTGTCGAGTGCGGCGGTGAGCGCCGCCATCACGTCGAGCTGCGGCCGCGGCACGGGCTGTTCGATGAAGGTCGGTTTGAACTGCTCGATCTCGCGCAGCTTGGGCAGCGCGTCCCACGATTGTAGGCCTTGGTTGTAGTCCACGCGCAGGTCGATGTCGTCGGGCAGTTCCTTGCGCAGCTTGGTCAGCCGCCGCATGTCGTTGGCGTGATCGGAGAAGCCCGTCTTCACCTTGAAGATGCGCACGCCCTCGCCATGCAGGCGCTTGGCCATGGCGACGTCGGCGTCGATGTCCGGGTTGGCGATGGAAAAGCTCATGGGAATGCGGTCGCGCACCGCGCCGCCCAACAGGTCGGAGACGGGCAATCCGGCCAGCTTGCCGCAGATGTCGAACAGCGCCATCTCGACGGCGGCCTTGGCCTCGAAGTTGTCGTAGAGCGCCCGGTCGCAGGCCGCCATGATCGACTGGATCCGGCGCGGATCAGCGCCGACCACGATGGGGCGCAGGTAAAGGTCGAGCGCGGCCAGCGCGGCCTCGGCCGTGCCGGAGAACACCTCCCACGGCGCGGCCTCGCCGATGCCCTCGACGCCCGCGTCGGTTCGGAGGCGCAGGAGAATGCGCTTCACCTTACCCTGCACGCTGCCGATGCCTTGGGAGCGTTTCATCTTGATGCCGGTCGCGATCAGCCGGGCTTCCAGCCCCGTTACGCGCACCTGTCCGGCGGCCGCCTTGGTCATCGGGAATGTCTCCTGGGTGGAAGGGGCGTGAAGCCTAGTTTTGCGGCGGCGTCTTGTCGTTGTCCGGCGCGCGCAAGGTCGAGGCCACCATCAGCATGGCCGTGCCGCCGACGAAAGCGGCCACCAGCATGATGACGTGAAAACCTTCCTCGCTTTGCACCCATTGCGGCGCGCTGTCGTCGATGAACGAGAAGTCGGGATGTGCCTGGATGCCGAGCCAGCACAGGCCCAAGACCAATGCCTCGATGGCCAGCGTGCCAACGAACCAGCGGTAGCCCCGGCGGTCTTTGAATCCGTCCACGGCATAGCCGGAGATGAAGGCCAAGGCTAAGGCGGCGCCGATCGCGATTTCCAAGATATCCTCCCCGGGCGGCGATGCCGCGCTATCGCCGATTATAGGCCGTTCGGGGGGCGGTCACGAGACATACGCGACGCAGGGTTGGCCAGTCCGGGGCGTATACTATCTTTCAAAGGGTGAGCCGGAGAGATCGGCAGTGGCTAGTGGAATAACGAGACGGACGGCGTTGGGGGCCGCACTGGCATTGGCGGCGCCGCACTTTGCCTTCGCGCAGACAACATCTTCCGCCCTGGTTTGCACACCGGGCACGCTGACGCCTCGCTTGACCGAGGGGCCATACTTCAAACCCGATTCGCCCGAACGCTCGGTGCTGTTCGAGCCCGGCATCTCCGGCTCCCGGATCGTCCTGAACGGACTGGTTTTGGATTCTGCAGGCTGTCCGGTGAAAGGCGCGCTGGTCGATCTTTGGCATGCGGACGGGCAGGGGCGTTACGACAATGCCGGATATCGTCTGCGCGGCCACCAATACACCGATGCCTCCGGCCGCTACCGCTTCGAGACGGTCGCGCCCGCGCCGTATGTCGGCCGCACGCGCCATTTCCACATCAAGGTCCAGGCGCCCGCGGGTCCCGTGCTGACCACGCAGCTCTACTTTCCCGGTGAGCCGGGCAACGCGCGCGATGGGTTGTTTCGTAAGGAGCTTCTGCTCGCGCTGTCGCCGGATGCCGCCTCGGGCGGCTTCGATTTCGTCGTCGCCACGGCCTGACCTATGCGTTTCCTTGCAAGGTGACATTCGCCCAGGGCGGGGTGAATCCGGCGCGATTCAGCCTTTGACATGCTAAGCAGTGCGCCTCTTCCCTTCGAACCCGCTGGACTATGAACGTCAAACGAACCGAACTGATCGTCGTTCTCGGCGCGCTGACCGCGTTCGCGCCGTTGTCGATCGACATGTATCTGCCTGCGTTGCCGACCCTCGAGAAGGTTTTCACGACGGATGCCGCGGGCGTGCAGCTTACGCTCGCGGTCTTCTTCCTGGGCTTCGCGCTGGGGCAGACCTTCTTCGGTCCGATCCTCGACCGTTTTGGGCGCAAGCCGCCGCTCTACGCCAGCCTGACCATCTACATCGTGGCTTCAGTGGGTTGCGCGCTGGCGCCATCGATCGAGGCCTTGACGGTCGCGCGCTTCGTTCAGGCCGTGGGCGCATGCGCGGGCGTGGTCAGTTCGCGCGCCATGGTGCGCGACATGTTCGAGCCCACGGAAATGGCGCGGGTCTTTTCCGCATTGATGCTGGTGATGGGCGTGGCGCCGATCCTGGCGCCGTTGATCGGCGGCTATGTCATGGCGGCATTCGGCTGGCGCGCCATCTTCTGGACGCTGGCGCTCTTCGGTGTGTTTTGCCTGGCGGCCATGGCGCTGCGCCTGCCTGAGACGCATCACGCGGCGGCGCGTAAGCCGCTCCATCTCGGTACGATCCTGCGCGGCTATGGCGGGCTGTTCGCCCACCGCGATTACATCTGCTACGCACTGACCGGCGGTTTCCCCATGGCGGGCATGTTCGCCTATATCGCGGGTTCGCCGTTTGTCTTCATCGAACTCTATGGTGTCGCGCCGCAGGACTATGGCTGGTTCTTCGGCGCTAATGCGCTGGGTTTCGTGATCGTGGCCCAGGTGAACGCGCGGCTCGTCCGCCGCTTCGAGATGGGGCGCATCCTCCGCGCGGCCAATTTCATGCAGACGATGTTCGGCGTCCTGCTAGCCGCGCTGGCGCTGACTGGCGCCGGTGGGTTGTTCGGGCTGGCGGGCGCGTTGTTCGGTTTTATCGCCTGCATTGGTCTGATCCTGCCGAACGCCAGCGCGTTGGCCATGGCGCCGCACGGCGAACGGGCGGGGTCGGCGGCCGCTTTGCTGGGAACGTTGCAATTCGCGCTGGCCGCCGTCGCCGCGATGGCGGTGGGTGCTATCCACGACGCCAGCGCGCTGCCCATGGCGGGCATCATCGCCGCATGCGGCGCGGCCGGCGCCCTCGCCAGCCGGATGGTCAAACGTCCCTAAGAATGCTGCACCGCAGCATTTCACACCGCTTTATCGCATTGCGCCGGATAGTTAAGCGCGTAAAACTCTTGGCCGATTGGACAATTTTTCCATGCACGGCCGGAGGGACCGCTGGCCGCGCATGACGGAGCCGGAAATGCAGAGTTACACGCCGTGGCAACCCGAGATTGCCAAGGCGCTTATCGCCGAGCGACGCACCATGCCGGGCGCGGCCATTCCGATTCTGCACGCGCTGCAGGATCGCTTTGGCTATGTCGACAAGGAAGCCGTGCCGATGATCGCGGAGGCGCTCAACCTGACCCGCGCCGAGGTGCATGGCGTGGTTACCTTTTATCACGACTTTCGCGCCACGCCGCCGGGCCATCATGTGGTGAAGGTTTGCCGCGCGGAAGCGTGCCAGAGCATGGGTAGCGACCCGCTGATCGCGCACATCGAAAAGAAGGTCGGCGCGACCTTGAAGCACACCGCCGCCGACGGCTCCGTCAC
>JAPLOM010000026.1 GCA_026400755.1 Alphaproteobacteria bacterium | reverse complement strand
CAAGATCAAGATTAAGAACGTCGTCTGGGTCACGGCCGACGTGCATTACGCCGCCGCGTTCCACTACAAGCCGCAGCAGGCCCAGTTCGCGAACTTCGATCCGTTCTGGGAGTTCGTCGCCGGCCCGATCAACGCGGGCACGTTCGGCCCGAACGAGATGGACCTGACCTTCGGACCTTCGACCGAGTTCCTGAGCGTGCCGCAAGGCATGAAGCAGAACCGCCCGCCCACCGAGAACCGCCAGTATTTCGGCATCGCTTCGATCGATGCCAAGACAGCGGCCATGACGGTGGCGCTCTATGATGTGAACGACCAGGAACTCTATAAGGTCGAACTGCCGCCTGCGCGCGGCTGAACGTCAGTAGCGGTTTGCCGCGGCCTTATCGGGCGCGGGGAACTCCAACAGCTTGCCTGCGCGCGCCTCCATGGCGTCGCGCGGGCGCAAGCGGCGCGCTTGGGCCGTGCTCAGCAGCGGGAAGTGGCGCGTCTCGTCGATCGCCAGTGCGGCATCCCAGCAATGGTCTTTGTTGGTGACCCACAGCGCGGGATCCAAGCGGCGCAGATCGTAAGGCTGGGAATAGCGCCGCAAGGTCTTCTTCGTGCCGATGACATATTCGTGGAAGTAGGACAGCGCCAGCTCGCGCGGGCTGCGGTAAATGGGGTCGCGCCAGCGCAGCCAAATGTGGTTGCTCTTCGAGATGGCGCCCCAGTGCTTGCCGCGGCGGAACAGCGTCACGACATGGTCGTCGTCGCCTTGGGCCTGAAAATCCATCAACAGCGGCGGCTGGCCCGCGAGCCAGAGCGCGCAGGCCGCGACGAACGCGCCCTCGATGCAATGGGCATGGTTCGCGTCCAGGGTCGATGCCACCGACAGGCAGGTGTCGCCGCCGGGCTCGAAATTGGTCGGCAGGGCCGCGACGAAATCCTGGATGCGTTCGGGCGTGCGCAGGCGCGCGAGCGTCGCGGCGTGGGCGCGCGACAGCCCGAGCTTGCGCCCCAGCGCCGCGCCGCGCAGGCGGCTTCGATTAGAAACGGTCGGCGCTGAACGGCGCGACATCGAAATCCGTTTTGCGGCCAGCCACCAGATCGGCGATGGCCTTGCCGGTGACGGCACCGAGCGTCAAGCCGAAATGATCGTGGCCGAAGGCCAGCATCACGCCCGGCGCGCCGGGCGCGGGGCCGATGACCGGTTTCGAATCCGGCAGTGACGGGCGCATGCCCATCCAGGGCACGGCGCCCTCGGTGTTCAGGCCCGGCACCAGGCGCTTGGCGCGCTTGATCATCGGGTCGACGCGGCGATAGTCGGGCGGCGCGTGGATGCTGGCCAGCTCATCGGTGCCGGCGATGCGCAGGCCCAGCTCCATCGGTGTCATGTAGAAGCCGCCCTCGGCGGACTTCACTGGGATGCGCAATTCGACACCAGGGTTGGGCAGCATGGCGTGGTAACCGCGCTCGGTGTCCAGCGGCACGCGCGCGCCGGCCTGCTTGGCGAATTTCTTGGACAGGGCGCCGGCCGCGACGACGACAAGGTCGGCCGACAGCGGCGCGCCGTCCGTATGCACCGTCGATTTGCCGTCACCCTTGCGCTCGATGCGCTTGGCCTCGCCGCGTACGAAACGGCCACCGCGCCGCGCGGCCAGGTCGGCGATGCGCTGGCTGTGCTTCAGCGGGTTGATGACGGTGTCCATGTCGGTGCGGTGGATGCCACCCGCGAAGCTGCCGCCGAGCGCGGGCTCGATCTGGCGGATCTCCTCGGGCCCCACCACGTTCAGCGGCACGCCGTGGCGCTGGCGCATCTTCACGCTGGTCTGGATGTTGTCGAAGGCGGTCTTGGTCTCGAACACCTCCAGCGCGCCGCGCGGGCGGATCAGATCGGCCAAGCCAGCCTCGGCCACGATGGGCTCATAGCTTTTGCGCGCGTGCGCCATCATCGCGCCGAAGTCGCGCATGAAGGCCTCGACCTTCTCCGGCGTGGCGGAGGCGACGAAGCGCAGGAGCCAGGGCAAGAGGCTGGGCAGATAGGCCCAGCGGATGGTCAAAGGCCCCATCGGGTCCATCAGCATGCCGGGCACGCGCTTCAGGACGCCGGGGGTGGCCAGCGGCAGGAAGGTTGCGTCCGAGCGCTGGCCGGCGTTGCCGTAGGAGCAGCCTTCACCCGGCCCGCGCGGATCGATCCAGGTGACCTGCCAGCCGTCGCGCTGCAGATAGGTGCCGCAGCACAGCCCCACGATGCCCGCGCCGATCACCACCGCGTGGCCGCGGTCGGAATTTGCCTGTGCCGTCACTGCGTCACCCATGCGTTGCCCGGAGAAAAAGACCATACCCGGCGCGCCACGGCAATTCGGTTAGCATGGCGCCCTCGGATGGGGAGGTGAAAATGGCGGCGCGGTGGAACCTGTGGCTGGTCTTGGCCGGATTGAACGGCGCGGTTTTCGTCGCGTTGGGCGCCTATGGCGCGCACGGGCTCGGCGATGCGCCGCAGGCCCAGCGCTGGTTCGACATCGCGCTGCGCTATCACGGCTGGCACGCGGCGGCCTTGTTGGCGATCGCGTTGTGGCCGGCGGCGGGGCCGCGAAACTGGTTTCGCCATGGCGCGGCCGTCTTGTTCGCCGTGGGCACGATTCTTTTCTGCGGTTCGCTCTACCGCATGGCGCTTATGGACCTGCCGTTGTTCGCGGGCGCGGCACCCATCGGCGGCACGAGTTTTATTCTTGGCTGGCTTGTGATCGCCGCGGCCGGGTTTGTCAGGCGGGCGGCTTGAAGTTGACCGCCAGTTCCAGCCCCGCGGATTCCATCAGCGCGCTCATGGCGCGCGGCGCGCGGGCGCGGCGACCGGACTTGCCGAAGAACGGACCGCCGCCTTCCATCTGGGCGTAGATGCAGGCCGCCAGGCCACGCCGCGCGGCTTCGTCCAGATCCGGACGCAGCGCGGCCAACAGGATTGCGTACTGGCCGGTGACCCAGTCGTACCAGCCGCCCACGATCGTGCCGGCCTCTTCGTCATGCGCGGCGAAGGCCCATTTTTCCCAGGCTTGCGCCTTCACCACCTCGTCGCGGTTTAGCGAGTTCTCGTAGCGCAGCATCGTCAGAAGCCGCGCGCGGGGCTCGGCCGGCGCCGACGCCAGATGCTTGGCCCAGCGGTCCTTTTGCCGGTTCACCTGGTAAGACAGGACGGCGCGCAGAAGCGTCGTCTTGGTCGGGAAATAATACTGAAGGTTGCCTTTGCGCACGCCGGTGGCGCTGGCGATCTTGCCGATGCTCAGGCTGGCATAGCCTTCGCGCCCCATGATCTCAAGCGCCGTGGCCAGGATATGGTCGGAGGTACGGCGGCCCTTGGGCGAACGCGGGCGGACGCTGCCGCGGGCGGGTGCCGCGCGGCGCGGCGATTCCGTTCGTCGTGCAGCCACTGCAATGAATCCCCTGTCTTCCCATCCCCCAGGTTTAAGGTAAGCGCCGCGGAGCCGCTAGTCACGGGTTAACTCGCCTGTGATATTTTCCAATAAATAGGTCGTCCGACCTAATAACGGAGGCCGCCATGTCCGTTCCGAAGCTGCCTGTTCCGACCGCTGATCCTGTCCGCCTGAAGGCCGACATGGATACGCATGGCTATTGCCTGGTGGCTGACGCGCTGACTCCGGCACAGGTGGCCGCCGCCCGGCAACGGCTGGTGGTGCAGGCCGAGGCCGAGCGCAGCCAGGGCATCCGCATCCAGAACGCGCCCCATGTGGACGAGATCAACCAATGGGTGACGATGCTGATCAACAAAGGGCCCATCTTCGCCGAGCTGGCGACCAATCCCGCCACGCTCGCGATTGTCGATCATGTCATCGGTGGCGATTTTCTTCTCTCCTTGCTGGAGGCGCATCTGGTGCGTGCGGGCGGCGCGCCCATGTCGCTCCATTGCGATCAATGGTGGTTGCCATTTCCCGCGCAAGCCGACGCCGGCTATGCGCGCGTCGGCAAGATCACGCGCTCCACGGTGCCGACCGCGCCAGCCGATCCCGCGGGAAAGGTGATCTGGCCCGCGGCCGTGGTGAACTGCATGTTCATGCTGACCGATTACACCGAGCGCAACGGCGCCACGCGAATCGTGCCGGGCAGTCATTTGAGCGGTGTGCAGCCCTTGGGTGCGATTCCGCATCCGGTGGCGACCATGGCAGCCGAGGCGCCAGCTGGTACGGCGGTGCTTTTCGAAGGGCGCACCTGGCATGCTGCCGGCCTCAACACGACCAACCAGGCGCGGCTTGGCGTAACCTGCACCTATTGCGGACCCATGTTCCGCCAGCTCACCAACTTCACCGTCGGCACCTGCGACGATGTGCTGCAAGGGGCGTCGCCTTTGCTGCGCCGTTTGCTGGGCTTCAAGATCTGGTCGACCTATGGCGGTGTGGATGACCACGCCGCCGAATTCATCGAGCGTGCGCCGGGTAAGGTCCGTGAACTGGCGCCCTAGCGCGCCCGGCGGCGGCAGAGGACAATCGGGCGGGATTGCCGCGACGAGGGGGAGGACATCATGAATTACGAAGTCATCGTCACCTGCGCCATCACGGGCGCGGGCGACACGGTGGGGCGCCATCCGGCGATTCCCGTGACGCCACAGCAGATTGCGGATTCGGCGATCGAGGCCGCCAAGGCCGGCGCATCGATCGTCCATTGCCATGTCCGCGATCCCAAGACCGGCAAGGGCACGCGCGACGTGAAACTCTACCGCGAGGTGGTCGAGCGCATCCGAGGCAGCGGCGTGGATGTTGTGCTTAATTTGACCTGCGGCATGGGCGGCGACCTGACCGTCGACGATACCGATCCCATGCGGCCCGGCCCGGGCACCGATTTGGTCGACGCTATGACGCGCCTTGAGCACGTCGTGGAGCTGCGGCCGGAGATCTGCACGCTCGATTGCGGCACGATGAATTTCGGCGACGGCAACACGGTCGTCATCCAGACGCCCAACATGCTGCGCGCCATGGCCAAGCGTGTGCGTGAGCTGGGCGTGAAGCCGGAGCTGGAGGTGTTCGACACCGGCCAGCTTTGGTTCGGCAAGCAGATGTACCAGGAAGGGCTGCTCGACGATCCGCCGCTGTTCCAGCTTTGCCTCGGCATCCCCTGGGGCGCGCCGGCCGACAGCCTGACCATGGCGCACATGGCCCAGCAGCTTCCGCCCAATGCCGTCTGGGCCGGCTTCGGAATCAGCCGCGCGCAGATGCCGATGGTGGCGCAAGCCGCGCTTCTCGGCGGCAACGTGCGCGTGGGGTTGGAGGACAATCTCTATTTGGAGAAAGGGGTCTTCGCGACCAATGCCCAACTGGTCGAAAAGGCCATTCGGATTTTGCGGGAATTGGGCGCGCGGCCCTGCACGGCCGAGGAAACCCGGCAGCGGTTGCGTTTGAAGAAGCAGCGCTGAGATAGCCGCCATCCCGCTCGCGCATGGCGGGATGGTGCTGGGCGGCTTGCCCGATGTGGGCATCCGGCCTAGGTTTCCGGCCATGACAGCAATGGCCACGACGACCACGTTCCGCGCCGATGCCAAGGTCATGGGCCTGGTCGGCACGGCGCATTTCAGCAGCCACTTCTTTCAATTGGCGCTGGCGCCGCTGTTTCCGATCCTGACCACTCAGTTCGGCGTCAGTTACGCCGAGATGGGTCTGGTCATCACCGTCTTTTATATCGCGTCCGGTATTTGCCAGGCCTTCGCTGGCATCTTCGTCGACCGCTTCGGCGCCCGCCCGATGCTGGCACTGGGCCTGTCGCTGCTGGCGGGCTCGATCGCGCTGGCCGGCCTTGCGACGCAATATTGGATGTTGCTGCCACTGGCGATCTTGGCCGGTATCGGCAACAGCGTCTTCCATCCGGCGGACTTTTCCATCCTGACCGCCAAGATCGACAAGACCCGAATCGGTCGCGCTTACAGCATCCACGCGCTGCTCGGCACCATCGGCTATGCCATGGCGCCTGTCGTCATCCTCACTTTGGCCGCCACGTTGGGCGATTGGCGATTGGCGCTGCTCGTGCCCGGCCTGGCCGGCGTCGCGATCGCGATCATCCTCTGGCGCTCGCCGACGCTCGTTGTCGAGCCCAGCCATCTGCGCGGCCATAAGGATGGTGGCGATCCCGCCGCGTTCAGCTATGCGCGCCTGATCACGACGCCCGCGATCGTGGCGTCGTTTTTCTATTTCGTCTTCACTGCGGGCGCCAGCATCGGCCTGACCTCGTTCAGCGTCTCGGCTTTCTCGGAAATCTACAACCTCATCGACGCCGAAAAGCTCAAGCTGGCCAGCTATGCCTTGACCGCGTTCCTGGTCTCCAGTGCGTCCGGCATGCTGGTGGGCGGCATCATCGCCGACCGCACGACCCGGCATCACATCGTGGCCGTCAGCGGTATGTCGGCCGCGGCCTGCTTCATGCTCATCCTGGCCTTCGGTGGCGTTTCGCTCTTGGCCGCCATCGCGCTGATGGCGCTGGCGGGCCTGTCCCACGGCATCACCGCGCCCTCGCGCGACATGCTGGTGCGCGCGGCCACGCCGGCGGGCGCCACGGGCAAGGTCTTCGGCTTCGTGTATTCGGGCCTGGATGTCGGCTCGTGGCTGGTGCCCTGGTTCTTCGGCAGCTTCATCGACCACCACACGCCGCAATATGTGTTCCTGACCTCGGCCATCATGTTCGCCTTCGCGATCGTCACGGTCATGCAAGTGCGCAAACGCTCGGTGCCGCGGCCGGCCTGAGCCCGTTCGCTTCGGGAGGGGTGATGACGGAAGTTCTTTGGGGCAATCTGCGCGCGCCGGCTTTGCGCGCGCTCGCCGCGCGCGGCGCCCTGGCCATTGTGCCCGTGGGCTCGATCGAACAGCACGGCCCGCATCTTCCGGTCCAGGTCGACGCGTTGCTGGCGGGCGAGATCGCGCGCCGCGCGGCGGTAAAGGTTTCGAAGAAGCAGCCCGTCGTGGTCGCGCCCACGATCTGGTCGGGCCTGGCCGAACATCATATGTCGCTGGGCGGCACCATCACGCTGGATCTCGCGACCTTCCACGCGGTGATCCGTTGCGTCTGTGCCTCCATCCTTCGTCATGGCTTCAAGCGCATTCTGATCTTGAACGGCCATGGCGGGAATATCGCGGCCTTGACCGTCCTGGTGGGCGAGCTGGCGCGTGAATTGGGCGCACCCATCGCCACCGCGACTTACTGGACGATGCCAGAGACGCAAGCCTCCTTCGCCAAGATCCTGAAGAAGCAAAAGACCGTGCGTCACGCCTGCGAGGCCGAGACATCGATGCTTTTGGTTTTGAAGCCCGAACTGGTCGACCGCGCCGCCGCGCGCGCGGTCAAGGCGCCGATCGAAGGCTTGGCGCCGGAGGATGGCATCTATCGCTATCGTCCCGTCGCGCATTGGACGAAGTCGGGCGTGCTGGGCGTGCCGTCGGCGGCCTCGGTCGAAAAGGGCGAGCGGTTGCTGGAAGCCGCCGCCGCCGCGGTCGCGAATGCGATCCTTGCCGGCAAGGCCTGGCGAAAAGACGATGTTCCGAGTGGTAAACGAAAGGTAAGGCGCACATGACGACACGATTGCTGGCATGCGCGGCGGTGTTCGCCGTGCTCGGCTCCGTCGCGGCGTTGGCCGCGGTCGAGAGCAAGACCGATTGGCAGTTCTCCGAGCGCCCAACCCAGGATGGCGAGAGGCGTTTGATCTCGGCCAGCACGGCAGCCGCCATCGACGGCCAGCCGGCTTCGCTCACCATCGCCTGCGTCGGCGGCAAGCCGACCGTCACGCTGCAGGCGCCGGCCAACTGGAGCGTCCAGCGCTTTCGTTTCCAGTTCGAAGAGGGGCAAGTCCGCAATGTCGTCGACGAGCTCCAGATCAAGGACACCGTGATGGTCGTGCGGGGACGCCCCGCGCGGGGTTTCATCCGTGGCGCCTCGCAGGCCAAGTCGGTCTTGGTCACCTATGCCGCGCAGCCGGAGTCGCAAGAGGTTCGCTACGACCTGTCCGGTTTCCAGGCGGGTGCGGCCGACCTTCTGGCTGCCTGCAAGGATGCGCTTCTGTAACGGCCTTTCCGTCGGCCCCCCGATTGCGCCGGTGTAGGGGGGAGGGCTAGTCTGCGCCCATCGGACAATCGGCCGTTCGACGCACGAAGACACGGGGAGACGCGCCATGAGCTACAAGAGCATTCTGATTCATATCGATGACAGCAAGCGCAACGCGGCGCGGCTCGACTTCGCGATCGATATGGCAAACGCCCACAAGGCGCATCTGACCGGCATCTACGTGCTGCGTCCCCCCACCGCCGTGCTCTATGCCGAAGGCGGCATGCCGGTCGAGTTCTACGAGAAGGAAGCGGTCGCGACGCAGGACTTGGCCAATTCCGCCAAGTCCAACTTCGAGAAGCGCCTGGCCAAGGAAAGCCTGTCGTTCGAATGGCGCCAGGGTCAGGGCGATCATGCCGAGGTCATCACCACCAACGCGCGTTATGCCGACATCACGATCATGGGACAGACGGATCTAGACGACACCTCGTCGTCCACGCCGCCGGATCTGGCCGAGCTGATCGCGCTGTCCAGCGGCCGACCGATTCTGACCGTTCCCTTCGCGGGCAACTTCAAGTTCGGCCAGCCGCACATCATGGTGGCTTGGAACGGCAGCCGCGAAGCCACGCGCGCCGTCCACGACACGCTGCCCCTGCTCCAGAGTGCCAAGAAAGTGACGATTCTGGTGGTTTCCCAGAAAAAGGAAGCCGAAGGCCACGGCGAGCAGCCCGGCGCCGACATCGCCCTCTATCTCGCCCGCCATGGCGTGAAAGCCGAGGCGCATTTCGTCGTCGCACCGCACGACAGCTCCGCCGGTCACCGCTTCTCTCTGCCCAGGATCGACGTAGGCGGCGAGGTTCTGTCGCGCGCGGCTGACTTCAGCGCCGACATGATCGTGATGGGCGCCTATGGGCACTCGCGTCTGCGCGAGATGGTGCTGGGCGGCGTGACTCATCACGTCTTCCGCCACATGACCGTTCCTGTCGTCGTCTCGCACTAAGGCGGCGTTATGCGCCGGCCGTGGGGCGCCGGTCAGGCGCTCCCGGCCGCCAGCGCCATCCGAACGAGATCGGACAGGCTGCGGGCCTCCATCTTTTCCATCACATTGGCGCGGTGGATTTCGATGGTGCGCGGGCTGATCTCCAGCGCATGCGCGATGGCCTTGTTCTGCAGTCCTTCGACCAAACGGTCCAACACCTCGCGTTCGCGCGGGGTCAGGCGCGCAAGCCGCGCCTGGGCCTCAACCTTTCCGCCGATCGTGCGCGCGCGATGGTCGACCAACCCCGCGGCGCGCGCGACGGCGTCCAGGATCGTGTCATCGGAGTAGGGCTTCTCGACGAAATCCACCGCACCGTCGCGCATGGCTTGGACCGCCATGGGAATGTCGCCGTGCCCGCTCATCACCACGACCGGCAGCATATGGCCGGCCAACCGGCGCTGAAGCTCCAGCCCGTCCATCTCGGGCATGCGCACATCGGTCAGGACGCAACCGCGCGTGTTCGTGCCGATCGCGGCCAGGAGTTTCAGAGCCGATTCGAACGCGCGCACCTCGAAGCCCCGAGCCTGGAGCAGTGCCTGGAGCGAATCGCGCACGGCCTCGTCGTCGTCGACGACGAAAATCGTGGTCTTTTCAGCCATGGGTCGCATTGGCGGCGGGCAGAGTGAAGGCGAAGACGGCGCCGCCCGCCGGATTGGCTTCGTGCCAGAGGCGGCCGCCATGGACTTCCACGATGGTCCGGCAGATGGACAGGCCTACGCCCATGCCGTCGGCCTTGGTTGTCACGAAGGATTCGAATAAACGACTCTCGACCTCGGGTGCCAGGCCCGGACCGCTGTCGATGACCGCGACCTCGACGCTGCCATCCGCCGCCGGGCGCGTGCGGATGGACAATTCGCGCCGGGGCGAGGCGGCCATGGCGTCGATCGCGTTGCGCACTAGGTTGATCACAACCTGTTGGATTTGCAGCCGGTCGACGGCTACGTCCGGCAAGCCGGGCGCCAGGTCCAGCACGGTGCGCACGCCCGCGTCGCTGGCGCCGGCCAGCGCCAGGGCGTTGGCCTCGGCGACCAGGCGGTTGGCGCTCTCGCGCGTGATCTCGGGCTCGCGCTTCTTCAGGAACGAACGCAGATTGCGGATGATGCCGCCAGCGCGCTCGGCCTGCGCCGCGGCCTTGCTCATGACGTCGCGCGTCTTCACGCGCCAGTCGGCGTCTTCGTCGGTCAGAAGATGCTTGCCGGCCTGGACATAGTTCATGATCGCGGTCAACGGCTGGTTGATCTCGTGCGCCAGTGCCGAGGCGATATGGCCCATGGTGCTGAGCCGCGTGACGTGCAACAGCTCGCTTTGCAATTCCTGCAGACGCCGCTCGGTCGATTGGCGTTTCGAGATGTCGTGGATGAATACGGTGAGGATGCGTCGCTCGCGCGTCCGCGCCTCGCCGATCGAAAGCTCGGTCGGGAAGATCGAGCCGTCCTTGCGGTGCGCCACCACGATCCGGTTGCGGCCGGGCGACAAATGTCCCGGCAGGTCGCTCTCATAATCCTCGCGATAGGGGCTCGACAGCAGGGTGGCGAAGCCTTGGCCCACGACCTCGGCCTCGTCATAGCCGAACAGGCGCGAGGCGGCGGCGCCGAAGGATTCGATTCCGCCGTCCTCATTGACCGTGACCAGGGCATCCGGAACGGCGTCCAGGATCGATTGCAGGCGCGCCTCGCGCTCCATCAACGCCTTCTCGCTGATCCGCCGCGCGTCCGATGCGGTGAACACCACATAGGCCGCGATGGCCGTCGTCGACAGGAAGGCCTGCAGCCAGATCACCTGGTCGGCCAGCGAGCCCATGATCTGGGTGGTCGGCCCTTCGCCCAGCGAGGTTGCCCAGGAGCCGACGATGGAGACGGCGACCAGAAGCGTCACGAGCTCGAGCGCTGTGCGCCGCACGGCCAGCCAAACGAAGATCGGCACCAGCACGTAGGCACCCATCAGGCGCAGCGTCTGGCTGGTCAGCGCGTCCATGAAGACCACGGCCGTGATGCCCAGGATCGCGGCGGCGAAAACATAAGCCGAGCGGGAATGCAGGGCGGCGCGCAGGGATTCGCGCGGGCGCATCCAGACCAGGATGGCCGGCGTGATGAACAAGGTGCCGGTAAAGACCGCGGGCGCCCAGACGATCCAGATCAGGCCGTAGAACGCGGCGAAGGCGTTCTGATACGCCGCGGCGCCCAGGGTGGCGGAAAGCGCCGCGTTCACCATGGCCGCCGCGATGAGGGCCATGACCGGCCGGCGCGCATCCAGCGGCAGAACCGAGCGCGCGATGGCTTTGTAGACCAAGGCTCCGGCCAGCGCTGCGACGATGCAGTTGGAGGCGAGCCACAAACCGAGCCAGAACGGTCCGCCCGAAACGTAAATGACAATGGCCTCGGCCGCGAACAGCGCGCCCATGAGCGGCGGCCAATCCCGCTTGGGCCACCACAGGAATGCCGCCAGCGCCACGCCCGCGGACAGCGAGCAGACGGCGATCTCCTGCGGCTCGATCCTCAAGTGGATGTCGAGCACGGTCGTGATGGCCCCCAGCGCCGCGATGGCCAGGCAGGCCAGGGCCAACGGAACACGGCCGGATCGGGCAGATACGCTCGGGTGAGGCGTCACGTCGTGCTTTCGGGCAACTGGCCCGGACCCTTTTACCCCGCGCGGCGTGGGGGCGGAAGCCGGGCGGGATTTTCCCTTACGGCCTGATCCGCGCGCGGCGGAACAGAAGGGCGATCGGCGCCGCGCATAACGCCGCCACCATGATGACGGCGAAGGTCTGGTTGTAGCCAATCATGCCGGCTTGCCGCAGGATTTCCGCGTGCATCGCCGAAATACCCGAGGCCCGGCTCACGTCCCAATACTCGGGCATCGTGTGGATCAGCGGGTTGTAGGGCGAAACATGCTCGATCAGCATGGCGCGCGTGCTCTGGGTATGGTTCGTCCAATAGGTCACCGTGCTGGCGATGCCGATGCTCGAGCCCAGATTGATGACCAGATAGAACAGTGGCACGGCTTGCGGACGGTCTTCCGTCGACACGGTGGCGAAGGCCATCGTGTTGAAGGGGATGAAAGCCAGGGCGCAGCCCACGCCTTGCGTCAAGGCCACCAGCGCCACGCTCCAGAGCGTGACATCCGTCGACCAAAGCGACATCTCGAAGGCGGAGAAGGCGATCAGCCCGAAGCCCGCCACGGCGACCGGTCGGGGATCGGCGTGCCGGATCAGGAACCCGGTCAGGATGCTGCCGGTCAGGTAGCCAAGCTGCCGCGGGGTCAAAAGGATGCCGATCATCTCGACCGGCAAACCGCGGAAATTCTGCAGAAGCAGGGGCAGCATCACCGTCGGCAAGACCCACATCGTGCCGTAGATGAAGGCGCCGACCAGACCGATGGCATAGTTACGGTCGCGGAACGGCTCGGGCTTCAGGAACGGGTTCTTGGCCGTCGCGGAATGGGCGACGAAGAGATAGAGGCACAGGATCGCAACGATGCACTCTACGATGATCTCGGTCGAGCCGAACCAGTCCAGCCGCGCGCCTCGGTTGAACAGAAGCTGGATCGAACCCAGCCCCACGATCAGCGTGATCAGGCCGAACGCGTCCAGCCGGCGCGGCCGCTCGTTCGATTCGCGCGGTACGACCGCGATGGCGCCCAACAGACCCAGCACCGCCAGCGGCACATTCATGTAGAACACGGCCGGCCAGCCATAGGCCTCGATCACATAGCCCGCCAAGGATGGCGCGACGATCGAGCCGGCCACGCTGCCGACACTCCAAAGGGTCAGGGCGTGGCCGTACATGGAGCGCGGATAGGCATCGACCGCGATCACTTGCGAGAGGGGGATGATCATCGCGCCGTTGAGGCCGAGCAGGAAACGCCACAGCACCTCCTCCTCCAGCGAATGCGCGTTGGCGCAGAGGATGGTGATGACGAGGAAAGCGCCGATGGCGAAAGTGAACAGGGGCTTGCGGCCCATTACGCCGGTCAGCCAGCCGACCAGTGTGATGGTCACGGTCGCGCCCACGATGAACGCCGTCACCACCCAGGAGATCTGGTCCGGCGTCGCCGAAAAGGTTCCTTGCATGTGGGGCAGGGCGACGCTGACGACCGTGAGGTCGAGCGAATACATGCTGGATGCCAGCATGGTCGTCGCCATGATCAGACGGCGCCGCAGGACGGAATCGCCGCTGGCCGCGTTTGCGAGGCCGCGCATCATGGCCGGGTCGGTTGGTCCTCTCTCGGCGGCCGGCGGGTATGGCCGGCGGAGCATTGTGGCGGTGGTGGCTGGAATGCGCCATCGTGAGTGCATCCAACCGGCTACGACGAAAGTCGGCTTGCCCTCGGCGTCGAAATACCGCCTTATATCTGCGGCTTAGCCGCCTACTTCGATGCTCGGGGGCAGGTCAAACATCGGGGCCGGATGTCCCATATCGTCATCATCGATGACCGGGTCACCAACCGGAACATCCTCGTCAAGCTGGCTCAGTCGCTTGACAAGAACGTGGATGTCCGCGCGTTCGCCGACCCGCGCGCGGCGATCGAATGGTTCGCCGACCACACGCCGGACCTGGTCATCACCGACTACAAGATGCTCAGCATGGACGGCGATGCCTTCATCCGGCAGTTCCGCCGCTTGCCGTTCTGCTTCGACGTTCCCGTCATCGTGGTGACGGTCTATGAAGACCGCGATTTCCGCTACCGGGCGCTCGAGGCCGGCGCCATCGATTTCCTTCTGAGCCCCGTCGACCATCACGAGTTCCGCGCCCGCGCGCGCAACCTCCTGACCCTGCGCCGCCAGCAGGAAATCATCCGCAAGCGCGCGCTTACTCTCGAACAGAAGCTGCGTACCTCCGACCGTCTCCATAAGCAGGCGCTTCACACCAGCGCCGAACTGCTGCGGCTTGTGGTCGGCGCCGTGCCCGCGATGATCAGCGCGACTGACGAAGAAGGACGCTGCGTCTTCATCAACGATTACCTGGCGGATTTCTTCGGCATCGATCCCGCTGCCGCGATAGGCCGGACGATGGGCGAGCTGTTCGGCGCCGATTACGGCGTCCGGCATGTCGAGTACGGGCGGAATGTCCTGGCTGGCGGGCGGTCGCTGGCTGGCATCGAGGAAGCCTTGAACGACAGGAACGGCCGGCCGGCCGTCTTCCTCACCACCAAGGCACCGTTGCGCGATGCGGCGGGGCGCCTCTCCAGCATCGTGTCCGTGTCGCTCGATATCACCGAGCGTCGCGCGCGTGAGCGCGGTCTCAACGATGCCTCGGCGTTGGTGAAGGTCACGACTGAGGCCATGGCGCAAGGCTTGGTTGCGTTCGACGCCGAGATGACCATCCTGATCGCCAACACGCGCGCGGCGTTTCTGCTCGATGTGCCGCCGGCCATGCTTCAGCCCGGCCAGGGTTTCCGGAAGCTCGTGACCTACGGCGTGGCGCGTGGGGATTACGGCACGGCCGACGCGGACGAGATTTCACGCCGCTACCAACAGATGGGCCGCCGGGGCGCGGCCTTCACGATCGGCCAGCCGGGATCGGACGACGTCGCGGTCGAGGTTCGCGGCAGCCCTATGCCGACAGGTGGCGCTGTTCTGACCTTCACCGACATCACCGAGCGCAAGAAGGTCGAGGCCGAGCTTTTGGTCGCCAAGGAGAACGCCGAGCGGGCCAGCCGCGCCAAGTCGGAGTTCCTGGCGCATATGAGCCACGAGTTGCGCACGCCGCTCAACGCTATCATGGGTTTTTCCGAACTGATGAAGAGCGAGGTGTTCGGCCCCGTTGGTAGCGACCGCTATCGCGAATACTGCGCCGACATCTACAACAGCGGCGCGCATCTGCTTAGCCTGATCAACGACATCCTGGATCTGTCCAAGATCGATGCGGGCAAGGCGGAACTCGAGGATTCCAGCATCGACGTCGCGGCTTCCATCGAGAGCGTTCTGCGCCTGGTTCGCATCCGCGCCGAGGAGGGCAAGGTGCGACTCGAGGTCGATCTGGCGCCGGGCTTGCCGCCGATGCAGCTGGACGCGCGCAAGTTCAAGCAAATCCTGATGAATCTGGTCTCCAACGCGGTCAAGTTCACGCCCGAGGGCGGCCGGGTGCGAATCGGCGCGCGATTGGCCCCCGACCAAGGCATGTTGATCGAAGTCGCCGACACGGGCATCGGCATCTCCGAGGAAGATCTGCCGCGCGTGGTCACCCGCTTCGGCCAGGTGACGGGCGAGCATGCGCGCAAGCACGCGGGCAGCGGCCTTGGCCTGCCGCTGGCCATCGAGTTGACCAAGCTGCATGGCGGGCGCTGCGACATCTCGAGCCAGGTGGGCGTCGGCACGGTCGTGACCGTGCGCCTGCCCGGCGAGCGGGTCGAGCTGCAGGCCCATATCGCCTGAGGCGCGGCGGGAAGGCGGCGATGGCGTTCGTGCGATGACCACGGTCGAAACGGCGCAAATCGGCAAGCGGGGCCGCTTGGCCTGGCTTCGCGGCCGCCTCGCGAACCGCCCGGACAGCGAGCACGAACAAGCCATCATCCGCGTCGTCATCGTCAGCCTGCTGGCGCTCTACTTTTACATTCTGGACGACGGCGGGGCGCGGGCGGGGGTCGATTACCGCGCGGGCTTCCTGTTCGCCTGCGCCTATCTCGCGATCGCGGTCCTGATTGTCGGTCTGATCGTCGCCTGGCCGGGCAAGTCGGTCGCGCGGCGCATCTTCGCCATGGTGGGCGACCAGACCACGCTGTCGGTCCTCATGTATTTCGGCGGCGAGGCGGGCGCGGGCATCTACCCAATCTATCTGTGGATCACGCTGGGTTACGGCTTCCGCTACGGCGTGGCCTATCTGCGCCCCGCGGCGCTGTTCAGCATCGTGGGTTTCCTGACCGTCACGCTGACCAACGAGTATTGGAGCATCGGCCATCCGCTCTCGATCGGTCTCTTGCTGGCCCTCGTCGTGCTGCCCGCCTATGTCAGCACGCTGATTAAAAAGCTGACCGAGGCCAAGGCGCTGGCCGAGGACGCCAACCAGGCCAAGAGCTGGTTCCTTGCCAACATGAGTCACGAACTGCGTACCCCGCTCAACGCCATCATCGGCATGAGCGACCTCCTGCGCGGCACGAAGCTGGATGCAGAACAGCGCGACATGGCGCACACGATCGGAAGCTCGGGCCGCGCGCTCCTGTCGCTGATCGACGACATTCTCGATCTTTCCAAGATCGAGGCGCGGAAATACGCGGTCGAGGTTTCCGACTTCGATCTGCACGCCGAGGTCGCCGATCTTCTGTCGATCATGCGGCCCCAGGCCGCGGGCAAAGGGCTCGACCTGCGCGTCCAGTTCACGGCGCACACGCCCCATGCCTTGCGCGGCGACATCCGCCATCTGCGCCAGGTGCTGATGAACTTCCTGTCGAACGCGGTGAAGTTCACAGAACGCGGCCACGTCGTGCTGTCGGTCGACGCGGTCGACACGCAAGGCGACAAGGCCGTGCTTCTGTTCCGCGTGATCGATTCGGGCATCGGCATCCGGCCGGAGGACCGGCAGCGCATCTTCGACAGCTTCACCCAGGCCGACGATGCCACCAACCGCCGCTATGGCGGCACGGGATTGGGCCTGGCCATCGCCAAGCAGCTCGCGGGTCTTTTGGGCGGCGATATCGGCGTTGAGAGCTTACCGGGCGAAGGCAGCACCTTCTGGATCAAGGCGCCCATCTCCACGCGCGTGGATGTCGCGCCGTCTTCATTCGAGGGCCGTGTCCTTGTCCTCACCGCCGACGGCGCCCTGGCCAACGAATTGCTGCCGCTGATCGAGCGCACCGGCATGGAAACGGCATTGGCGCCGACCGCCAGCACGGCCATCGAGGAGGCCACGGGCGCCGCGGCGGCGGGCATGGGCTATCGTGTCCTGCTGGTGGATGCGCGCGCGCCGGGAATCGAGGCGCGGGACATCGTCGATGCCGTGCGGAAAAGCGATCGCGCCTGCCAGTTCGTCCTGCTGCGCCCGTCCGCTGGCGAAACCTTCGCCCGCGCCTATGTCGCGACGGTGCCGGTCCCGTTGACGGTCGAATCGGTCGATAACGCGCTGCGCGCTGTCGCGGCGTTCGACCCTGTCCGCCGCGCCGAAGCGCCGGCTCGCCCTGCCTTGCCGCGCCGCGTGCTGCGGGTGTTGATCGCCGAGGACAACCCGGTCAATCGCAAGGTGACGGCCAAGATCCTGGAGAAGGGCGGCCACATCCCCGTCCTGGTCGGCACGGCCGACGAGGCGCTCGACCTGTTGGATGCCGAGACATTCGACGCCGTTCTGATGGACGTCAACATGCCGGGCACCAGCGGGCTCGACGCGGTCAAGCTCTACCGGATGGCGCATCTGGACGCGCGGCATTTGCCGTTCATCGCGCTGACCGCCGATGCCACGCCCGAGGCGCGCAAACGCTGCGAGGACGCTGGCATGGACGCCTATCTGACCAAGCCGGTGGACACCGCGCGGCTGATCGCGACCATCGAGTCCTTGGCCGCCGCGGTGGCCGAGGAGCCGGCCGGTGCGGATATGGGCCGGGTGGCCGACATCACCAAGCACCCGCGCTTTCAAAGCGAGGCGCAGCCGGTGGTCGATTTCCGCGCGCTGGAGGAGCTGCACGCGCTCGGACAGGGCAGCGCGTTCGTGGCCGAGGTGATCGGCGACTTCATCGCCGATGCCGAGCAGGTGCTCGCGGATCTGCGCGCCGCTGTGGCCGCCGACGATATCCCGGCCTTCCGCGACGGCCTTCACGCCCTGCGCAGCAGCGCCGCCAACGTGGGAGCCATGCGCCTGCACCGCGTCTGCTCGGGCTTCGACCGCCGGGGCGCCGCCTCCCTTCGCGACGAGGGCGCCGACCAGGCTGGGCAGATCGAAGAGGAGTTCGCGCGTTACCGCTCGCTGGTCGTGCGCCATCTGGCCGAGCGCTACGGACGCTCGCATCCCTCCTGACGGGGGAGCCCCTCAGGCCCCCGCACGGCCCTCTGCCTCAACCGTTTATGGCGGCCCAGCGCCGGTCCTGCGCCGCGGCCAGGCGCTCCATCTTCCGCACATCGCTGTTCTCAAGCGTCAACGCCGTCTCGACCCACAGATCGGTGATGTCCAGCAATTCCTGGTGCAAGACAGGGTTGACCATCCGCCGCACCTTGTACACCGCGCGGTGGGCGTTAAAGCCGCGGTCGCGCTCCTCGACATATTGATAGACCGCTTCCTCGCCCTGGCCGTCGGGCGCCACGACGTCGACCACGTCCATCGCCTTCAACTCCTCGGTGGAATAGATGCGTCCCGACAGGATCATCTCCTCCGCGCACGCGGGGCCAATGCGGCGGCTCAAGAGGCTGTAGGCGCCCATGCCGGGAAACAGGTTGAACAGGATTTCCGGCAGGCCGAACTTGGCGCTCTTCTCCGCCACGATGACGTCGGCGGCCAGGGCGCATTCGAAGCCACCGCCCAGCGCGTCGCCCTGGACCAGCGAGATGCTGACCACTGGCGTGTCCATGTTGACTGCGCGTGCATACTGAACATCGATGCAAGCATGGGCATAGCGGCGCAGACCGGCGCGGTCCTTGGCGAGAATCAACTCAACGAACAGCGGCAGGTCGCCGCCCAGGTTGAAGATACCCGGCATGCGAGAGGCCATGACGACGTATCGCATGGACACTTCACCCGTCTCCGGAACGTCGGCACAGATGGTTTCGACCCAGCGCTGGGTCGCGCGCATGTCGGACAGAAGGCCCATGGTGAAGCTTGGACGTCCGGCTGGCTTCATGTGCTGCCACAAGATGCGCGCGGGCGCATCGAGCCGCACGTCGAGTTCGGTCAGGTGCGCGGCGTCGCCCAGGTCGATCGCGGGCGAGGGAAGCGGCTGGATGGCCAGGTTGCCCGCGATTTCAAGCTTGCGGGACACGTGCCGTCCGGCGGGCGCGAACGCGTGGATGGTCTGCTTGGTTTCACTCATGATCGTCTCCTTGGGAACCGGGTCGGGGGCGAAAAAGAGAGCCCTCGTCAAAAAGATGCGCGCCGTATTTGACAGGTGCAATACGACCTAAGCCGTGGAGCGCTTAGGGGCCGGCGCGGATCCCAAGGATGCTTGGCCGCGAGCCCATCCAGCGGCTAAGCTGCGGGCCCGCAAAGGGAAATGAAGGGGAATCTCCCGTGCAATACGACTACGTCATCATCGGCGGCGGGTCCGCCGGCTGCGTGCTCGCGAACCGCCTGTCGGCTGATTCGAATAAGACCGTGTGTCTGATCGAGGCGGGACCGAACGAATCGCCCGAGCATATGCCGCAGTCGCTCTACGAGGCGTCCTTCCTGCCCGACTATTTCGAAGACAAGCGCTACTGGACCAAGCTCGAAGCGTTCATGGACCCGATCGGCAACAAGACGGTCGACGAGGTCGCGGCATCGGGCAAGGCGCGCCGCTATGAGCAGGCGCGGGTGATCGGCGGCGGCTCGGCCGTCAACGGCCAGGTCGCCATCCGCGGCATTCCTTCGGACTATGACGAGTGGGCAGCGGCGGGCGCCGACGGCTGGACGTACAAGGACGTGCTCCCCTACTTCAACAAGCTGGAGCGCGATCTGGATTTCGACGGCCCCTATCACGGCAAGCAGGGTCCGATCCCCATCCACCGCATCTTCCCGCAGGATTGGGGCGGCCTGTCGCTGGCGTTCCGCGACGCCGTCGCCACGCGCGGCGTTCCCTATTACGACGATTGCCACGCCAACTTCACGGACGGCTGTTTCCCCTTCACGCGGAACAACGCCTATCTGCACCGCGTCTCGGCCAACACCGGCTATCTCGACGGCGCGACGCGCCAGCGCAAGAACCTGCACATCACGGGCGAAAGCTTCGTCGATTCCTTCGTCTTCGAGGGCAATCGGGTGGTGGGCGCGCGCGTGCGGCGCGGCGGCAAGACCGACGTCATCAAGGGCCGCGAGATCATCCTGTCGGCGGGCGCCATCCATTCGCCCGCCATGCTGATGCGCGCGGGCATCGGGCCCGGCGATCATCTGCAAGAGCGCGGCATCGCCGTCCGGGTCGACCGGCCGGGCGTGGGCTCGAACCTGCAGGACCATCCGCTGATCGGCTATGGCCTGCACTTGAAGCCCGAGGGGCGCATGGCCGAAACCCTGCGCTGCAACTTCCTGTTGCATATGCGCTGGTCGTCCAAGTTCGAGGGCTGCACGCCCATGGACATGAAGCTGTCGGTCTCGAATCGCTTCTCGTGGAGCAAGATGGGCCAGCAGATCGCGACCATCCAGTTCGGCGCGAACAAGGCTTATTCCAAGGGTTTCGTGCGGCTGAAGAATTCCTCGCCGGATGAAGAGCCGATCGTGGCCTTCAACCTTCTGTCCGATCCGCGCGATCTGGAGCGGACGAAATGGGCCGCGCGCTTCGTCTACGACGTGCTGATGAATGGGCCGGTCAAGGGCATGTACCACTCGGCCTGGCCGGGCATTTACGCCGACTCCGTCCGCAACCTGCAGCCGGAGACGGGGATCAACAAGCTGATCACCAACGCGGCCGCGTTCCTGCTCGACCTGGGCGGCCCGGCGCGCGCCTTTGTCATCAAGCAGGCCATCGATCCGCGCTTCGATCTCCACGAAATCCAGAAGAACGAAAAGCTGATGGAGGAATGGATTCGCGCGGGCGTGCAGGGTGACTGGCACGCTTGCGGCACCTGCCGCATGGGCCGCAAGGACGACCGCATGGCCGTCACCGACCCGCAAGGGCGCGTCTATGGCGTCGAAGGATTGCGCGTGGTCGACGCCTCGATCATGCCGTCCGTGCCCTGCGCCAACACCAACATCTCGACGATCATGATTGGCGAGAAGATGTCCGACCACATCAAGGCGGCGGGCTGACGGAAGCGCGATGGCGACGGTCGCCGTTCAAAAACCGGGCGGGCTTCTGATCGCGAGCGTCGTCATGGCGCTCGCGGTCGTGGCCGCGGCGCTGGCCGTTCGCTTCGTGGTCATTGAAGGGTCGATGGCCCAGGCGTGCATTTCCACGGCACCGCCGTCCTGGTGCGTGGTGCGCAACTCGCTGGTGCAATTCTTTCGCGCCGAAGGGTTCGGTTACGCGGCGCTGGCCGCGGGCATTCTGGCCCATCTGTTCGGCGGGCGTCCCATGGCGGTCGTGGCGCTGATCGTGGGGGCGGCGGGCCTCGTGCTCTACAACACCGGCCTAGCCTCGGTCGCCGTCCTGCTCGGCCTCTTGCGTCTCGTCCGGCCCTAGGCGCGCCTCCGCAGGCCCAGCCACGGCCAAGCCAGGACCAGGCATGTCACGGTCCAGCCCCAAGCCTGCCAGTTCTCGAACCCTTCGCGCACCCCGCCTACCAACGCGGCGGCGGCCAACAGCCAAGCCAGCCAGCGTTCCTCCGTGCGGCCTGGGGCCAAGCGGCCGCCCGCGGCCAGGAAACCCACGGTCGGGATCAGGAACGCGACGGTCGGAAAGTCGCGGTAGCGCGGGTCGAACACCAGCGCCAGCGCGATGGCCGTGGCGGCGACCACGGCCGCGCCGTGCAGGACACCGAGCCACAGCGATGGCGTGAAGCTGACCGCCCAGAAATGGCGCGGCCAGCCCAGCACGTCGCGCAAGGGCGCCGCGCGATAACCATCGCCGGCATAGCGCCAGAACAATGCGCCGCGCGCGGCGTGGCGCAGCAGGGTCCAGGCCGTGGCCAGGGACAGGGCGATGCCCGCGATGCCGAAACCCCAATCGCGCGGCGTGACGCTGGTGATCGCGACGAAGCGAGCCTGCACCACAACGACGCAGCCGGCTGCTGTGGCGGCGAAGGCAAAGGCCAGCCATTCGGCCGTTGAGAAGCGCCGGCCGCGCCGCAGCGCGTACAACACCGGCAGCGCGGCAAGCGCGAGGGAAACCGCGAGCCGCTCGCGCCAGAATGCGTCGCCGCCGGCGGGACCGATGAAAGGGAATTTTGCCTGGCGCGCGGTGTCGTAGAGGCCCCAATAGCCGCCGACCGTGCCTTCCTGCGCGCGCTTCCACGATTGGTCGAAGGCCTCGATCACGTTGTAATCGATACCCTTGGCGTCGGCGAGATTGACGAAGCCGCGGATGAAGCGCGCCTGGTTCGCGGGGCTCGGCCGTGCGGCCTCGCGCATGCGCCCCTCGCTCGGCCATCCGGTTTCGCCGATCAGGAGCTTCTTGTTCGGGAACTTGCCCTGGACGATCGACAGGATATTGGCGATGTGGTCGACCGCGTGGTCGATGCCGATCGGGTCATCCTCCCAATAGGGCAGGATGTGGATGGTCACGAAATCCGCGGCCTCGGCCAGCTGCGGGTTCCGCATCCAGAATTCCCACACGTCGGCATAGGTGACGGGCACTTTGGTGGCTTGCCGGGCGTGGTTCATCATCGCGGCCAGAGCCTCAGGCGGCTGTTCCTGGCGCAGAAGCGTTTCGTTGCCGATGACCAGCGCACGCACCGTGTCGGGATAGGCGTTGGCCAGCTCGATGACCTCTTGCAACTCGCGCGCGTTGCGGTCGGCCTCGCGGCCGATCCAGGCGCCCACGATCACCTTGAGGCCGAGCTTTTGTGCGAGGCGCGGGATCGCATCCTGTCCGTGCGCGGTGGAATAGGTGCGCACGCAGTCGAAGCGCTCCGCCAGATAACGCAGATCGGCCTCCATCTGCGCGGGCGGGATCATCAGCTGGGGATCGGCGGGCGTCTGCCAGCCTTGGAATGGCGCATAGGAGACGCAACGCAGCTTGGCCGTCGGCGCGTCGGGAATCCCGGCGACGGGCTGGCCCTCGAACCACCAGCCGATACCCGCGAGGACAGCGGCCAGGAGGAAGGCCAGAGCGCCGATCCGACGCGGGCGGAAGTGTTGCACGCGTTGCTCCGCCATCCCTGTCACCAGACCTGGAGTTGCTGGAAGAAGCGGGTCACGGCGTAGAAGCCGGTGCCCACGATGGCGACGAAGACGGCAAGGGCTATGGCGCTGGCCAGGACGCCCGCCAGCACCGTCACGCCGTCGGCTTCGATCAGCCCTAGCGAGACGATGGCGACGCCGATGGCGGGCAACAGGTTCGCGCCGACCAGCGGCAGCAGCAGCACGAGGCCCAGCACGACCAGCAGAAGGCCGAGCAATCGCTCGGCCAAGCCCTGCGGTGTCACGGTCAGGCGCGGCTTGCAGTAGCGCTCGAAGCGTTCAATCGAGGGCAGCACCCGATCGGTCATGCGCTTGAAGTCGGCGCGCCGCACACCGCGCGCGAGCAGCTTCTTGGGCAGCCATGGGCGCTTGTGGCCCAGTATCATCTGACCGGCCGTGATCACGATCAGCATGCCGAACAGGGACGAGATGCCGGGCAGGGGGATCATGTTGGGCAGCACCCAGATGAACAGGATGACGCCAAAGCCCCGGCGGCCCAACTCTTCCGCCAGGTCGGCGAAGGACAGCCGATCCTCCGGATGGCCTTCGTCCGCGATGCGGCGCAGCAGCACGGAGATGCGTTCGTGGCGCGGGCGCATGGACGGAGAACTCCCAACAAACGGATTGATAAAGAACCCACCGGATGGCGGGCGTCAATCGCGCAAAGAATGTGTTTTTTCGCGAGATTCCGCGCGCCGGGCCTTGAAGGTTCGGGGCCGCTGTTGGAAACATGGGCGGCCAACCGAGGGGACCCGCCATGCAAATCCAGACGCCGTATCTTTTGTTCCTGGGCGACGCGCGCGACCAGCTTGCCGCCAAGACCGCCCAGGGCATAGCCTATTGGCGCCCTGAATGGTGCGTGGGTCAGCTGCGGCTGCCCGACTGCAACGCGAATCTAGACCTTAAGGAGCTTACGGTCGCCGAGGCGGCCAAGGCTGGGGTCAAGACGCTGATCGTTGGTGTGGCCAATCGTGGTGGCATCATCTCCGACGCCTGGATCGCGGTCTTGAACGAGGCGCTGGAGCGCGGCATGGATCTGGCCGCGGGACTGCACAACAAACTGTCCGAGGTGCCCAAGCTGCGCGAGACGGCCGCGCGACTGGGCCGCCAGCTTTTCGACGTGCGCCATCCGACGCGGCCCTTCCCCCTCGGCACCGGCGCGAAGCGCGCGGGGCTGCGCCTGTTGGCTGTCGGCACCGATGTCTCATCGGGCAAGATGTACACCACGCTCGCGCTCGAGAAGGAATTGAAGAAGCGCGGCCGCAAGGCCGATTTCCGCGCGACCGGCCAGACCGGCATCTTCATCGCCGGCAGCGGTGTGTCGATCGACGCCGTCGTGTCGGACTTCGTATCCGGGGCGGTCGAAGGCTTGTCGCCGGCTAACGATCCTGACCATTGGGATTTGGTGGAGGGGCAGGGCTCGTTGTTCCATGCCTCCTATGCGGGAGTCACGCTCGGCCTCATCCATGGCTCGCAGCCGGACGCGCTGGTCATGTGCCATGAGCCGACGCGCCAGCATGTGCGCGGCCTGCCGCACTTCAAGCTGCCTGGCATCAAGGAATGCATGGAGGCCAATCTGGCCGCCGCGCGCCTGACCAATCCCGCGGCCAAGTTCGTCGGCATCGCGCTCAACACCTCGCAGATGTCCGAGGCCGACGCGCTCAAGGAGATCGCGAAGACCGAGGCAGCCCATGGACTGCCCACGGTCGATCCGGTGCGCCAGGGCGTCGCCAAGCTCGCCGACCGTCTCTGGTAGGCGCATGACCGGGCTCGACGTCCGCCGCGAATCCTGGCCGATCCGCGGCACTTTCGCCATTTCGCGCGGCAGCCGCACGGCAACCGAGGTGGTGGTGGTCGAGCTGACGCGCGACGGCCATGTGGGGCGAGGCGAATGCGTGCCCTATCCGCGCTATGGCGAGACGGTCGAAGGTGTGATCGCCGACATCGAATCGCTGCGCGCACGCCTGGCGGGTGGGCTCGACCGCGAGGCTCTGCAGGCGGCGCTGCCGGCCGGCGCCGCGCGCAACGCGGTCGATTGCGCCTTCTGGGATCTTGAGGCCAAGCGCGCCGGAAAACGCGTGTTCGAACTTGCGGGCCTTTCCGCGCCAAAACCGCTCACCACGGCCTATACCCTGTCGCTTGATGCGCCCGAAGCCATGGGTCGCGCGGCGGCGGAGAATGCGCACCGGCCGCTGCTCAAACTCAAGGTGACGGGCGAGGGCGATCTGGACCGCGTGCGCGCCGTGCGTGCCAACGCGCCGAAGTCGCGCCTCGTGGTCGATGCCAACGAGGCTTGGACGGCCGAACAGTTCGAGCGGTTCGCGCCTGCGCTGGCGGAGCTTGGCGTCGTCATGATCGAGCAGCCGCTGCCGGCCAAGGCGGACGCGCCGCTGGCCTCGCTCAAGCGGCCGATTCCCGTCTGCGCCGACGAATCCTGCCACGATGCTGCGACGATCGCCCAACTGGTCGGCCGCTACGACATGATCAACATCAAGTTGGACAAGACCGGCGGCCTGACTGAGGCGCTGAAGCTGCGCCGCGTGGCCGAGGAAAAGGGTTTCGGCGTCATGGTCGGCTGCATGATCGCGACCTCGCTGTCGATGGCGCCCGCCGTGTTGGTGGCGCAGGGCGTTGCGGTGATCGATCTCGACGGGCCGCTTCTCCTCGCGCGCGACCGCGCTGCGGGTCTGCGCTACGAGGGCAGTACGGTTCATCCGGCCGAACCGGCGCTCTGGGGCTGAGACCCGGAGCCGTCTTCGGCGACATACCCTATTCGAGGAAATCCCCGTGACCAGCGCGCCGGGCTTTGCCGACATCCAGGACGCGGCCCGATACTTGAAAGGCGTTGCGGTCCATACGCCGCTTCTCGAAGCCCACGCCATGGGTGCAGCGCTCGGCTGCCGCTTGCTCGTGAAGGCCGAGGTGCTGCAGCGAACGGGGTCGTTCAAGTTTCGCGGCGCCTATAACCGCATCGGACGGTTGAGTGCGGAGGAGCGGGCGCGCGGCGTTGTCGCCTATTCGTCGGGCAACCATGCGCAAGGCGTGGCTGCGGCGGCAACCCTGGTCGGTACGAAATCGCTCATCGTCATGTATTCGGATGCCGCCGCCATCAAGGTCGCCAACACCGGGGTGCTGGGTGGCGAGGTCCTGTTCTGCGACCGCCGGAACGAAAATTGGGAAGAGGTGACGGCACGCCTCGCGGCCGAGCGCGGACTGACGCCGGTGACGCCCTGCGACGACGCGCATGTGATCGCGGGCCAGGGAACCGTGGCGCTGGAGCTGGCCGCGCAGGCCCGGGACATGGGCGCGGTGCCCGATATCCTCGTCGTGCCGTGCGGCGGCGGGGGATTGACCGCCGGTTGCGCGATGGCGGCGAAGGCGCTGTTGCCGAAGGTCGCCGTCTATGGCGTGGAGCCCGCGGGCTTCGACGACACCGCGCGCTCCATCTCCGCAGGGCAGCGTGTCGTTAACGGCGCGGATGCGGCCACGATCTGCGATGCGCTGACGGTGTCCACCCCCGCTGCCATGACGTTCGCGATCAACCGCAAGCTGGTCGACGGCATGCTTACCGTCTCCGACCCGGACGTTCTGGCCGCGATGAAGCGCGCTTTCCTGGATTTGAAACTGGTCGTCGAACCGGGCGGCGCGGCGGCTCTGGCTGCGTTGCTGGCAGGCAAGCTCGACGTGCGCGGCAAGACCGTGGCGGTGATCTGTTCGGGCGGCAACGTCGATCCGGCTATTTTCGCGCGCGCTTTACAGGTGGGGCCGGGTAAGGGGGAATAAATACCCGCGAGTTTCTGCCGGATTTACATAAAGGCGCCTCCGTCTGGCACGCCTTGTGAAAGGTAAGGAAGGGCAGGGACTGGTACCGCCTGCGCACACGGAATCGGGTCAGCCAGCAAGTCAGCTTTCGTAAGCCAGCCAGCAAGCCAACCCACCGTCTCAGCCTTTCTCGAACGCGTTCTTGATTTTGGCCAGCTCGACCAACCGCGCGTCGCGCGCACGGGCCATGTCGGCGGGCGTGCGGCCATTCAGCATTTCCTCGACCTGATCGATCAGGATTTTCTGCTGCTCTGGCGTCAGGCGGATGCGCGAGGCGCGGTCGACCGCCATCGTGTCGCGCGGGCCGAAGATTTCGAAGGTGCGCTTCAGCCCGCCTTCGCCGCCCGCCAGCATGTAGGACAGGAACGGCCCGATGAAGGCCCAGCGCCGTCCTGGCCCTTCCGTGATGGCGGCGTCCACGTCGGCGGCGGTGCAATAGCCCTGCAGCACCATCTGCACGGCCTCGTTCCAGATCACGTATTGCAGGCGGTTGGCGATGTGGCCGTAGATCTCGCGCTTCATCCGCACCGGCTTCAGCCCGGCTTCCAAATAGAAATCATGGGCCAAGTCGATCGCCGCGGGGTCGGTGCGCTCGCCGCCGGCCAGTTCCATCAGCGGCACCAGATGCGGAGGGTTGAATGGGTGCGCTAGGATGCACCGTTCAGGATGCGCGCATTCGACGGCCAGCCGCGTCATCACCAATGCCGAGGTGCTGGAGGCGATCACCCGCTCCTTGGGGAACGCGGCGTCGATCTCGGCTAGCACCTTGATCTTCAGCGCCTCGATCTCGGGCGCGTTCTCCTGCACGAAGTCTGCATCTTTCACGCAACTCCCCACATCGCGCGCGAAATCGAAGGGCGGTGGCGCGTCCAGTTTGGTCGCACCGATCTCGCGCAGTTGCGGCCAGACGCGCGCAACGAAGGCGCGCAGTTTGGCCTCGCCGTCCGGCGCGGGGTCGGTCGCCGTCACCTGATAGCCATGCGCGAGGAAATGCGCGCAGAACGACCCGCCGATGGTGCCCGTGCCGACCAGCGCGATGCGCTTGATCTTCCGCCGCTCGATCATCGTGCTCTCCGTCAGTGGATCGTCTTAGAAGTTTTGGCGGGCGCCGGTTTTTCTTCCGGCGGCGCGTCGTTGGTGGGGCCGGCCTGGTGGTGGGTCATGCGCCAGGCACCGTCCTCGCGCGTGAAGATATTGGTCGCGATCAGATAGCCGCCCTCGACCATCTCGAAGCAGATCACGAAGGCCGCGTCGCCCGAGACGAAGGCGCGCGGCCCCCGGCAGGTCACGTTCGGCGCGTTCTGGCTGGACAGGATGCCCTGCCAGCTGGTCATCACGGATTCGCGCGTGACCAAGGCACCCCAGCCCGGATGGATGCAGGCCACGGGCGCGCGCTTGGCCCACACCGCGTCCATGGCCGTCATGTCGCGTGCCGAGAACGCCCGGTAGAACGCCTCGTTGGCTTGCAGAATCTGATCTTCATCGTTCATTCCGTCCCCCGTCGATGCCGCCAGTGAAGCGGAACCAGGCGGCGCGGTCGAGCCTCATGCGAAGCGGCCAGGATCGAAGCGCGTCAGGTCCAAAGGTGGCGCGCGGCCCTGGATCATCTCGGACAGGGCCAGGGCTTGCGCCGGCCCCATGTGGAAGCCGCCGCGCGCGCCCGCCGCGATATAGGCCTGCTCGTGGCCGGGCAGGCGGCCGATCACGGGCAGGGCGTCCGGCGTCACGGCCTGGAACCCGGCCCAGCTTCGCACCGCGCGCAAATTCGCCAAGCCCGGCACCACGGACGTGGCGGTCGCCCAGTTCTGCCGCAGCCGGTCGTAATCGGTCTTGCGCTGGCCGGTTGTGAACACGCCGCGCCCCTGCCAGCCGCCGCCGATCATGCAGGTGCCGTTCTCGTATTGCTTGAGGGTCAGAATGCCGGCCACGTGGCTGACCACGCGGTCGAACACCTTCGGTCCCGGCTCGGTGATGGTCAGCATGTTGGTGTCGACGTAAAGCGGTAAAGCGACGCCCAGCATGCGCGCGATCTCACCTGACCATGGCCCCGCTGTCACCACCACGGCGCGGCAGCGCGTGACGCCGAAGCGCGTGGTCACCGCATAGCCCGCGCCCTCGCGCGCGATGGATTCGACCGGCGTCTGTGACAGCACATGGGCGCCCGCGCGCCGCGCAGCGGCGATCACGGCGTTGCCAGCCAGCAGGGGGCTGGCGTGAGAATCCTCCTCGCAGAAGGTGGCGGCGCGCACCGCGCGTCCCAGCCATGGCGCGCGGTCGCGCATCCGGTTGGCTTCGAGCCACTCCAGTTCCAGTCCCGACAGCGCCTGCTGGGCGGCATAATCGCGCAGATGGGCGATATGGGTGTCGCCGGTCGCGACCAGGAAGCCGCCCAGCCGCGCGAAGCCGACATCCATGCCGTCTTCTTCCTGGAACCGGCGCCACAGCGCGATGCCCAGCCGCGCCATGGCCAGCACCTCGACGCGCATGGCCTGGATCGACAGGGTGCCGGCGTTCGAGCCCGAGGCATCGCTCCACGGTTCGGTGCGGTCGAAGACGGCGACCGAGCGCCCCGCCCGGGCCAGGAACAGCGCGGCCGACATGCCGACCACCCCGCCGCCGACCACGGCCACGTCCACGTCCCGTGGGATCGTGGAATCCTCCCCGTCCATCGCCTCTCCTTCGCTCCGGCCGGGGAGGATGCCGTCCCTGGCTATCGCAGAGCAATCGCTATTCAGGCCCGCGCATGGCATCCCGGATGCGCGGCCGATATGCTCTTCGGACTTTGCCAAGCACGGGGGAGGGTTTCATGGCACGCCAATCGCTCGGGGCGCTCGACGGCAAGCAGTTCGACGTGGCTGTCGTCGGCGCTGGTCTCAACGGCATTTCGTCGGCCCAGCATCTGGCCGCGGCCGGCTACTCCGTTCTTTTGGTCGAGAAGAATGATTTCTGCACCGGCGCCTCCAGCCGCTCCAGCCGCATGCTTTCCTGCGGCATCCGCTATCTCGATCGCGGCATGTCCATGTGGCAGTTCATGGCCAAGCCCGATCTCTTGTTCGCCTCGCTCAAGATGGCGCGCCAGGCCATGAAGACGCGCAGCCAGTTCATCAACACGACGTCCGAGCATCTGCGCCAACTCCACTTCGCCTTCCCGATCTACAACACCGACTACTACAAGCCCTGGCAGGTGAAGCTGGCGTTCAAGACGCTGGAGCTCCTGGGGCCGGGCGACGTGCCGATCGATTTCAAGATCGCTCGCCCGAGCGAGATCAAGACGATGCCGCTCCTGTCCTGGATGCGCGACCAGGACAAGATGCTGGGCGCGGCCACGTTCCGCGAATACCACTTTGATTGGCCCGAGCGCGTGGCCATGGACACGGTGCTGGACGCCGAGCGCATGGGCGCTGTCGTGCGCAACTACACGCCGGTCGCCGGCATGCGCCGCGACGGCGATGGCTGGCAGGTCACCATGCGCGATTCGCTGCAGCCGGGCGCAGAAGCGACGGTGAAAGCCAAAATCGTGCTCAACATGGCGGGTACCTGGATCGACCGCGTCAACAAGCTGGCCGGCGAAGGAGCCAAGCGGAAGATCTGCGGCACCAAGGGCGTTCACTTCGCCGTCAAGCTGCCGCCCGAATGCCAGTATCGCGGCGTCATGGGCCATCACCGCGAGGGCGAGCATCTCTACTGTTTCCCTTGGCGCGACCTGCACTACTTCGGCCCGACCGAGACGTTGTTCGAAGGCGACATCGACGACATCCGCGCGACGGACAACGAGATCGACTGGCTGTTGGCCGAGGCCAACCACCTGTTCCCCTCGATCAACCTGAAGCGCTCGGACATTCTGTTTTCATGGGCCGGCGTGCGGCCTTTGACTTACGACTCGCGCTATCCGAAGGGCTCGCGCGACCGCCTGGTGCACGATTTGGCGTCCGAAGGCATGCCCGGTGTTCTGGCCATGACGGCGGGGCCGATCATGACTCACCGTTCGGCGGGCCAAGAGATGTGCGCGGCTGTGCAAGGGAAAATCCAGCCGTCGGGTTCGGCGCAGAAGATCGACTATTCCGCGCGCAAGTTTCCGGAGAACCAGAACTCGCCGCCGCTGCTCGACCATTGGACCGACGCCAAGGTTGCGGACCTGAAGCATGTCGCCGCAACCGAGTATCCGGCGACGCTGGTCGATGCGATCCGCCGCGTGGGCGCGCATTGGACCAAGACGATGGCGGGCGAAGCGGCGCTGAAAGCCGCGCGTGCGATCGCGCCCGAGATGGGTTGGGACGAGGCGCGGGCCGACAAGGAAGCCAAGGATTACGTGGCCTATATCGCGCACCAGCATCTGCGCGGGCCAGATGGGCTGATCCATTCGGACGCGAAGCAGTAACGCGCTCTAGAACCGCAGGGCCGCTCCCGTCAGATGGACCGACGGCACGGCGCGCGCCAGCTCCTTCAAGACTTTGTTCAGGTCGGTGAAGAAGTCATTGGCCGTTCGCGACGGGGGGCGGTAGCGCGAGCCGATCGCGAAGATGCGGAAGTCGATGCTGGGTTTGAAGCGCCGTATCTCCAGCCCGCTGAATGGGCCTTCGAGAGATGCCGAATCCACCAACCCTACGACTCCGCCTTCGGACACCATGGTCAGCGCCGTCAGCGACAGGTTGGATTCGATGATGGCGTCCATCTGCTCGGGGCGCAGGGCTTCGCGGATCAGCATGCCCGTCATCGCGTTGACAGTGAGCGTTACAATCCGCTCGCCGACCAAGTCATCCGCCGTGACGACGCGTTTCTGCGCAAGCCGGTGATCTGGCGGGAACACGCAGACGATCTCCGAACGGCAGATGGGAATCGAGCGGACCTTCGAAAGATCGGTGGGCGAATAGACGAATCCGAAATCCACCTCGTGGCGGATGACCGATTCGGCGATCCGGGTAATGGAGTGCGACTCGAGCCGGATGCTCACTTTCGGCTTTCGTTGCGCTTAGCGCGCCACGGCGCGGGACAGAAAAGACGTCACCAGGCCCGGCGGTGCCGCGATGGTCAGGGTTCCTTCGTTGCGCGCGCGGACGGCCTTGATACGCCCCTCGACCAGGTCCTGGTGGAGAAGCAGCTCGTCGATCTCCGGCAGAAGGTTCTGCGCCTCGACGGTCGGGGTGGTACGTCCGCTGGAGCGGTTGAAGAGGGGAAAGCCGACCTGCTCCTCCAGCTCGAACAGCGCGCGGGACGTGGCGGGTTGGGAAATGCCCAATTGCTGCGCGGCCTCGGTGACCGACCGGGACCGCATCACGGTCTGGAAAACCAGCATATGGCGCCGGCGCAGGCTGGCCATACCCATTTGGTTATGACTCGCATTTGTTAGATTATTGGACGGCCAGAATGTGGGCCGTTTAGATGGTCCGTCAAATAGAATGGCGAGAAGGTTGTTCTCGCCGAAAGACAGGGGTTGGGGGAAAATCGATGAAACGGATGGCTCTGAAGGAACTCGACGGGCGCAAGTTCGACGCGATCGTCGTGGGCGCGGGCGTGAACGGGTCCAGCGGCGCGCATCATCTGGCCGCCGCGGGCTACAAGGTGCTGGTGGTGGACAAGGGCGACTTCGCCGCCGGTTCGTCCAGCCGTTCCAGCCGCCTGCTTCATTGCGGCCTGCGCTTCATCGAGCCGGGCGAGGGCCTGGGCTACCGCAAGCCCAGCATGTTCGACTATTTCACCAAGCCCAAGGACACGATCCGCAACCTGGGCCGCGCGCGCGACGCCATGAACGTGCGCAGTCAGATCAGCACCACGATGCCCGAGCGGGTGCGCGCCTTTTCCTTCTGCTTCCCGGTCTATACCGACAGCATCTACAAGCCCTGGCAGGTCACTTTGGGCATGAAGCTTCTGGCGGCGCTGGGCCCCGGCGACGTGCCGCTCGATCCCAAGCGCATCCCCGCCAAGGAAGCGCTGCAGATGCCGTTGCTCAAATGGCTGCGCGATCCGGAGAAGCTGACGTCCGTGTTCAGCTACCGGGAGTATCGCTACGAGTGGCCCGAGCGTATCGCCATGGACACGCTGCTCGACGCCGAGCGCATGGGGGCGGTCGCGCGCAACTACACGCCCGCGACCAAAATGGTCCGCGAGGGCGACGATTGGCGCATCGATCTGGCCGACGCCTTCGATCCCAACGTCCCACATCATGTTCCGCCTGCCGCCCGAGTGCGAAAACATGGGCGTCATCGCCCACACGTCCGACCGCGAGCCGCACTACGTCATCCCCTGGCGCGGCATGCACTACACGGGCCCCACGGACACGAAGTACGAGGGCGATATCGACGACATCAGCGCGACGGAGGAGGAGAAGGAGCACCTGATCCACGAAACCAATGCGCTGCTTCCCGGCCTCGGCCTCACGCGCAAGGACGTGCTGTTCTCCTGGGCCGGCGTGCGCCCACTGACCTACGACCCCGACCTGCCCATGGGCAAGCGCGGCCACACGCTGCACGATCTGGAGGCCGACGGCCTGCCCGGCATGTATGCCATGACCTCCTCGCCCATCCAGTCGCATCGTTTGGCGGGCGTGCAGCTGGCGACCGCCGTGCAGAAGAAGTTCAAGCCGTCCGGCGCGCCGCAGCAGATCTCCTACGCGGCCAAGCCGTATCCGAAGGACGATTCGCCGGCCCTCCTCAACCACTGGCCGGACGCGCGCATCTCCCACCTGCACAGGGCGGCGGAGAACGAGCAGCCCATGACGCTCGTGGATCTGATGTTCCGCCGGGTCGGTGCGGGCTGGACGCAGACCATGGGCCGCGAAGTCGCCCGCCGCGCGGCGCAAGAGGTGGCGCCGATCCTGGGCTGGGACCAGACGCGCCAGGACAAGGAAGTGCGCGATTACCTGGCCCACATCGACCGGCTGCACGGGGTCAAGCCCGACGCCTAATCTCGTAGAACGATGGAGGTGACGCCATGAACGCGATGACGGTTCGGCGATTGACCGGCTATCTGGGCGCTGAAATCTCCGGCATCAACCTGAACAACGTCAGCCCGTTCGAGGTGACGTCCATCCGCAAGGCGTTCCTGGAGCACCAGGTCGTCTTCTTCCCCGGGCAGAAGCTGAGCGCGGACGCCTTCGCTGCCTTGGCGGAGAAGTTCGGCGAGATCGATTCGCCCCACAGCGGCCTTGATAAGCACCCCGACAACACGAAGGTGATGCTGGTCACTGCGCGCGCGAGCAAGGGTGGCAAAAACTAAAACGAAATCTGGCACTCGGACGTTTCGTTCGATGAGACGCCGCCGCTGGGTTCCTTGCTTCACCCGATGATGCTGCCGCAGATCGGCGGCGACACGCTCTGGGTTTCCATGTACGCGGCTTACGAAAGCCTATCCGAGCGCATGAAGGCGATGATCGAAGGGCTTCAGGTGCTGCACGACGGCGTGCCCACCTTCACGCCCTTCCTTCTGGATCCGGCCACGAAGGACGGGCCGGAACGTCTCAAGAAAATGAAGGTCGAGAAGCCGGGCTGCGTGCATCCGATGGTCATCCGCCATCCGGAGACCGGCCGGCGCGCGTTGTTCGTCAGCCGCGCCTACGCGGCGCGCGTCCTCGGTGTATCGGAGATCGAGAGCCGGCACCTGATCAACATGCTGTGCGACCACTGCGAGCAGGCGAATTTCCAGGTCCGCTGGCGCTGGACCGAGGGCGATGTGGCCTTCTGGGACAATCGCTGCACGATTCACTACGCAGCTAACGACTATGGCGTGCAGGACCGCCAGATGATGCGGGTCACGATCAAGGGCTCAAGACCGCTGGGTGCGTGAAGCGGGGCCAACCGCGTCGGCGATCAGAAAATCACGGGGGGGGGGAAGCGCGGCGGAGGAGGGGTCAGACACCCTAAGAGTATAGATGGTCGATACAGAAACACGATCTAGTAGGCGTCGCAGCAGCTTCATCAACCGCAAGCCGGCCTCCAATATAGTCAGGGCCGTCAGCGTGGCCGACGCAATTGGGCTTCCTCTGAATCAATTCGTCACTTTGAACTTTGGCCATACGACGTGCCCATCGGGCCTCGTCAGTGAGCAGTTTGAACTCCTCCGCGACAATCACTTTGTCCCGTGGCTACGACGCAAAGCCACTGGCCTCCGTACCCCACCTGCCTACGTGTGGAGCATTGAGAGCCGAGGTGAGTACCCTCATGTCCACTGGGTTGTTCATATTCCGGATGAACGTATCGCTTCGTTTCGAGCGCTTCTTCCGAAATGGCTGGCCGCGGTTGTGCCTACGGTCACTTGCAACAGCGCAGTTCATGTTCGGGACGTGCCCAGGCCGCAGGGCCTAGCCAAATACTTGATCAAGGGAATTGATCCGGTATACGCGCGATTTTTCCGCATTCGGCATGAGCCGCAAGGAATTGTTCTCGGGAAGCGCGCGGGTACAAGCAAATCGCTTGGGCCAAGCGTTCGCCGACGCCTTCAGGACGAAGGAAAAATTCAATCTACGCCGAGAAAATTCCGGGCTTTTCCAAATCCAACTCATACCAGTCTGCGGACTTAGCGCGGTCCTCTGTCGAAATCACTGAGCAGGATGTCTATGCACGGCACGGTGACGCCGCCCCGGGCATAGGGGCGATAATCCCCTCGCTCCAGCCTTGCCTCCATCGCCCGCGCGAAGGGCGCCAAGTCTTGGCCGACAAGCAGGTTGGCTTGGGCTGGGGTGAGGTCCGCGCGTCCGAAATAGCCGGCCAGCGTCGCGAGCGCGACAAACCCCAGGACGGGCCGATCGCCGTCCCACCCCTCCAGGACGGTCTGGTCGGAGCTGGGGTGGGCGTGGATCACGGTGATCCGGTCTAGGGTCACGGAAGTCTCGTTGACCAAGGCGCGGACGGCGGCGGAGACGGCGTTCAGATCGCCGGCCCGAACCGCGCCGCGCAGGCTCTGGATGACAGGCGCCACCCTTGTCCATTTGCCGGCCGAATCCTGTTGGCGTCCGCGCAGGGCCTGGGCCCGCTCCGGCCCGGTCAGCGCCGCCCCGTCGCTGCTGGCCGGGCGGCCCACGCGGCGGCGGGCAAGGTCGGTCCAGGCGGCATGGGCATCGGCATAGGCCACCCCGGTTTCGGCGGAGGGATTGTCCCGCGCCCGCGCCCAGGCGGCCTCGAGCGCGGTCCTTGCAATTTCGATCGTTCGCTCGGCCATTTAGCCATTTTATTTCGCTGCCAGCGAAAATAGTAGATATATAATATTGTTACCTACTATATTTTTAATCCTTATTTTTCAGCCTTATTCGAACGGCTCTTCACGCGCGCCGTCAATCCAGTCCCGCCTTTTTTCGGATGATGGCCAACCCCTCGCTGCGGTCGTAGGTGCGGTACAGCTCCTCGCGCAGGGGGGCCGCCGGGGTCGCGTTGAGGTTCTCGAACAGGGCGATGCGCAGCGCGGCACCGCTCGAAGACATGTCCCAGATCAGATTGAACAGGCGGTTCTTCTGCCGGGCCGAAATCTTGTAGCCGGGCAGATAGCGGTCGAGCAGGGGACCAATATCCTGCCGCTCCCAGGTCGCGCGCGGCACCCGGCTGATGAGGCCCTGGCCGGACAGCTCGCGTAAGTGCTGCATGATGCCCGGCAGACCTACCACGGAGTGGAGGCGGCAGGCCGTGACCATGACCGGGTCGGGCAGGACCACGCCGCTCTCGGTTGCTTGCGCGCGTTCCACGGCGGCCACCATGAAGGCGCGCAGGGTGGCGGCATAGGCGCAGACGTCGGCCACCAGCGCCCGCACGCCGGGGATGTGGTCGGTGCCGAGCGCATCGACGATGGCCTGGGCGGCGCCCGCGAAAATCTCCGCCCGGTAGGACAGGCGGGCCGCGATCTTGAACTGGGCGAAGCGGCCGAGGGTGTAATAGGCGCCGGAGGTCGCCTTGTTCTTGAAGCTGAAGACGTACTCGTCCGGGATGAAGACCCGGTCGAACAGGAGCATCCCGTCGCCTTCCTCGCCCGCGGAATCGAGCGGATGGTCCTCCGGGTGCTCCAGGCCCGTGGTCGCGGGCTCGCGCAGGATGTTCTTGATGCCCGGCAGGTGGGAGGGCACGACCGACCACAGCATGCACGCCTCGGGCATGGTCGGGTTGGGCGGTGGCATCGAGATGGTGCCGATATTGCCTTGGGCCATGACCGAGTTGCCGGCCTTGATGCCGGAGACGATCACGCCGTCCTTCCGCTGCTCTACCACCTGAAGGCGTCCTTCCTGCTCGGGCATGGGCAGCTTCCGGCTGGTCTGGACGTCGATGATGATGTCGGCGCTGACCAGGTTGTGGCGCTGGCCGATCTCGACGAAGCGCTCGATCTTCTCGATCGCGTGAGGTTCTTCTTTCTTCACCAGATGGTTGAAGGCCATGAAGCCGATGGCTTTCACTGGGCCGTAATCCGGCGGCCGGCCGAAGACGCCGAAGGTGTGCAAGGTCGAGAAGCGGATCGTGGCCAGATGCCGCTTCAGATCCTCCTTGCTGTGCGGCACCAGCCAGCCGGTGGCGATGCGGTTGCCGCTCTTGGGTTCGATCGAGGTGACCTCCTCGCGCGTCTCGGGGTCGAACTGCGCGTCGAACAGCCCGGCTAAGGTGTCGATGCCGCGGCGCAGTTGCGGCTCCTCGGTCACGTCCTTCACGTCGCGCCCGCCCAGGATGACCGAGCGCCCGTCACGCAGGCTTTCGACATACTGCGCTCCGGTCCTCAGGCACGGGTCGGTACGTTCGACCGCGCGTCCCACCAGCCATTCGCCCGTGGCGGGCGGGACAAGCTTATTCACGGCCGCACCTTGTCGGGCTTCACATCGCCGAGTTCGGGGATCGGGCCGGTGTAGTAAGGCAACTGGTCGACCCGCGGTTGCCAGCGGCCTTCCGCCGCCATCTTGCGGGCGTGGGCCGCGATCTCTTCCAAGGGCGCGAACCACACCTTGCCCTTGCGCGCCATGTACTGGATCAGCTTGTCGATCCACATGGCGCGCGCCAGGCGGCCCGACAGGAACGGGTGCCAGACGCTGATCCACAGGCCGCCGTATTCCCACGCGGCATCGAACTCATCGACGAAGACCTGATAGGCCTGGCTCGGCGCCTTCACGGCCATGATGTAGTTGAAGTCGCGGCTGACCTGGTAATGCGGCCAGTCGTCGAGGCCGTAGTGCGAGGGCAACTCGACCACCGAGCCCTTCTTGTTGCTCAGGATGTAAGGGATGTCGTCGCCGAACAGTGAGGCGTCGTACTCGATCCCGTTCTCCAGCAGTACGTCGAGCGTGTTGCGCGAGAATTTATAGGTCGCGGCCCGGTAGCCGCGCGGCTTGCGCCCGGTGGCCCTGACGATCACGTCCATTGAACGCTCGAACCAATAGCGCTCCTCGTCGGGCTCTAGCTCGTTCGGGTGTTCGTGCAGATAGCTGTGGTGCGCGATCTCGTGGCCGTCCTTCAGGATGGTCTCGACCGCGGCCGGATAGCGCTCGATGCACCAGGCCGGCAGGAAGAAGGTCTGCTTGATGCCGTGCCGCCGGTACATGTCGACCAGGCGCGGCACCGCGACCTCGGGCCCGTAACGCAGGCCCGACATCGCCGCCACGCGGGTGTCGGCCGAGGCGTGATGGGCCAGATGCAGGATGCTGTCGGCGTCCATGTCGAAGGTGAAGGCCACGGCGCAGCGCGCGCCGTCGGGCCACGGAATCTGGTTGCGGATCACGGCAGGTCCTCCCCCTTTGCGGGCCCGGAACGGGCCACGGGCTCAAGCGTTGCAAACCCGGGATCGATAGAGAAATATAGTTTCTCGATCATCGGGATCAGGAAACTTGATCGACGTATCCCTGCGCGTGCTGCGTTACTTCGTCGCCGCCGCCGATCACGGCAACGTGACCGCGGCCGCGCGGGCGCTGAAGGTGTCGCAGCCCTCGGTGTCGCTGGCCATCGCCCAGCTTGAGGAGGCAGCCAAGACCCAGTTGTTCGTGCGTCAGCATTCGCGCGGCGTGGCGCTGACGCCCGCGGGCACCACGGTGCTGCGCGAGGCGCGCAAGCTTCTGGCCCATGTCGGCGATTTCGCCGACGGCGTCTCGGGCGTGGCCGAGGAGACCCGCGGCAGCCTGGCTATCGGCTGCCTCGGCTATCTGGCGCCGCGTTACTTGGCCGGCGTCCTTGGCGGGTTCCTGGCGCAGTATCCGCAGACCGATGTGACCTTCCGCGACGGTGACCAGCCCGATCTCATCCGCGGCATGGTCAACGGCGAGCTGGAGGTGGCGCTGACCTATGACCTGATGCTGCCGCGCGCCTTCGCGGTCGAGCCGTTGCTGGACCTGCCGCCCTACATCCTGCTGCCCGCGCGGCACAGGCTGGCCAAGCGCGGCGCGATTCATCTGCGCGAGATCGCGGACGAGCCTTGCGCGCTGCTCGATCTGCCGATCAGCCAGGATTATTTCGGCTCGGTCTTCGCCTCGCTCGGGCTTGCGGCGAACGTGCGCTACCGCACCGGCTCGATGGAAACGGTGCGCAGCCTGGTCGGCAACGGCTTGGCCTATTCCATTCTGACCTTGCCGCTGAAAGTTTCGGCCAGCTATGACGGCAAACGCATCGGCGCCGTGCGCCTGCGCGATTCGATTCAACCCGTGCGCGTCGCCGCCGTGCATCTGGCCGAGCACAAGCCGCGCCCCATCGCCCAGGCCTTCCTGGCCTTCGCGCGAAATTTCTTCCGGAAGGAAGCGACCTGACGCCGAAATGACCCGGCTATTGGCAGGGTCTTAGGTCGCCTCACCTCGACACGTAAAACAAAGCCCCCGCGGGCGAAAATCCCGCGGGGGCTTTTTCTTTCTCGCGTTCGCTAGGCCCGCTTGCGGGCCTTTTCGGGTTTGGGTACGCCCGCCGCGCGCAGGCCGGGTTCGCGGTCCCAGATGCGGTGCTTCTTGGCCGCTGCGACGAACGCCTTGATGCCGCCGCTTCCGGCCAGCGAGACGGTGCCGTCGTCGGCCTCGGTTGCGACGCCGGCCTTGTCGAACAGCGCGTCGGCGGCCGGCACATGGCCGATCGCCTTCAAATGTCCGAACGCGTCGCGCAGCCAGTCGATAGCCGCGGCTTCGGACAGCAGTGCATCCGTGCCCTCGTCGGACGGCAGCAACGCGACCGCGTCGAACAACACCGACGGGCCGCCCGCCAGCGCGTGATCGGCGGGGATACGCTTGCCGTCGCTCAGTTTCGCGCCGCCCACCTTGGGCGCCACGATCTGCACGGCGGCGCCTTCGGCCTCGACGGCCTTGCGCAACGCCGCCAGCAACTTCGCGTCCGTGCCGTCGGTGATCAGGATGCCGACCGTACGGCCCTTGATCGTTGCGGGTGCCTTGGCGATCAGGCTCAGCGCGGGCGACGGCTTCATGGTCTTGGGCTGGGCCGCAGGCTGGATCTTGTCCGCTTGGCCTTCCATGCCCAGGGTCGTTTCGACCCGCGCGTGCAGGTCGGTGTCGATGTTGACCAGGTGGCCCAACATGCGTGTGCGGATGGCGATCGTCTCCACCTTGGCCAGCTCGAACGCGAAGGCGCTGGCGATATGGCGCTTCTCCGGCTCAGTCATGGAATTCCAGAACAGGCGCGCCTGGGTGTAGTGGTCGGCGAAGGTCGGCGAACGCTCGCGCACCTTCTCGCCCCGCATCGGTTCCGGGAAGCTGGTGAAACCGTGCACGGGGCAGCCGCGCGGGCCGCCATTGTCCAGGCTGTTGGGCTCATAGGCCACGCGACCCTTGGGCACCTGCATGCGCGAAATGCCGTCACGCTGGAAATTGCGCATGGGACAGACCGGCTTGTTGATCTCGATCTCGTGGAAGTTGGGTCCGCCCAAGCGGCTCAGCTGCGTGTCGAGATAGGAGTGGAGGCGCCCCTGCAGCAGCGGGTCGTTCGAGAAGTCGATGCCCGGCACGACGTGCCCGGGATGGAAGGCGACCTGCTCGGTCTCGGCGAAGAAATTGTCCGGGTTGCGGTTCAAGACCATCTTGCCCACGGGCTCGATCGGCACGACCTCCTCGGGAATCAGCTTGGTCGGGTCCAGGATGTCGAAGCCGAACGTGTCGGCCTTCTTCTGATCGAAGGTCTGAAGGCACAGTTCGTATTCGGGGAAGCCGCCCGTCTCGATCGCGTTCCACAGATCGCGCCGGTGGAAATCGAAATCCGCGCCGATCAGCTTGACTGCCTCGTCCCACACCAGCGAGACGGCGCCGATGGTGGGGCGCCAGTGGAACTTCACGAAGGTCGATTTTCCCTGTTCGTTGACCAGCCGGAAGGTGTGGATGCCGAAGCCTTCCATCATGCGGTAGGAGCGCGGGATGCCGCGGTCCGACATGGCCCACATCAGCATATGCATGCTTTCGGGCATCAAGGTCGCGAAGTCCCAGAACGTGTCGTGGGCCGAGGCCGCCTGGGGGAAGCCGCGGTCGGGCTCCATCTTCACCGAATGGATCAGGTCGGGGAACTTGATCGCGTCCTGGATGAAGAACACGGGGATGTTGTTGCCCACCAGATCGAAGTTGCCCTCGGAGGTATAGAACTTGACCGCGAAGCCGCGCACGTCGCGCACCGTGTCGGGCGAGCCCGCGCCGCCGGCGACCGTCGAAAAGCGGGTGAAGACGCGCGTCTTGGCCTTGGTGTCGTTCAGGAACGCGGCCTTGGTCAGGTGTGCAAGCGGCTTGTAGACCTGGAAATATCCGTGCGCCGCCGAGCCGCGCGCATGGACGATGCGCTCCGGAATCCGCTCATGGTCGAAATGCGTGATCTTCTCGCGCATCACGAAATCTTCGAGCAACGTCGGGCCGCGCGTGCCGCCGCGCAGCGAGTTCTGGTTGTCCGAGACGACCGTGCCCTGGTTGGTGGTCAGCATGTCCATGCCGTTCGCGCTGGAGGCCTGCTGATGCGTTTCGCCGCCCCGGCCTTTGACGGTCTTCGGAGTGTTCGTTCTGTTTTTCGCCATGCTGATCTCCCGCGCGCATCCATTCGCGCCCGTTGCGGACGCGATCTCTCGCAGGAAAAGAACCCGATGGGCGGGAAAGGGTTCCGGTGGTTCCGCGTTCTAATCGGGCGGGCGGGGCTATTAAACCTCGACACGGGAATCATGCGCCCCTTAGAATCCGGGAAGCTTTACGGTTTTCCGATCTTCGGGGGCTCAATGACCAATCGGATTTTAGGTGCCGCCGTATTCATGGCCACCATGGTGCTGAGCGCGAGCACTGCCTTTGCTGCCTACCAGACCTCGTCGGCGCCGGTTTCGACCAGCATGGTGTTGTCGGTCTCCGGCCCTTCGACGGCTTCGACGTTCACCAATGGCTTTAAAGCGGACATAGCAAACGCGCTCAACATCAGCCCGAGCCGGATTAAAGTCCAGAACATCCAGTCCGGCGAGGCTCCAAGCGGGCGACGGATGGGTGGCGGCTTCGCGGACAGCGGAACCGGCGCCGCGGCGGGCGACGGCGAGAACCGCTTCGGCGTCTGGTCCAACTTCTCCGGCACGGGCTTCAGCGAAAGCCAGTCGGCCATCGAATCCAGCGGCCAGATCTATACCTTCGCCGTGGGCGGCGACTACCGGATCAACGACTGGGTGATGGCGGGCCTGTCGGCCGGGTATGAACGCCAGAACATCAACACCAGCTTCAATCAGGGCACCTGGGATTCGAACGGCGCGGTCGTGTCGCCCTATGTCCTAGTGCAGTTGATTCCGAACCAGCTCTATCTCGACGCCAGCGTGGGCTATGTCGGCCAGAGCATCGATTTGAGCCGCAGCAACGGCTCGATCAACGCCGACACCACCGGCACGCGCTTCTTCATGTCCAGTAACCTGACCGCCACCCTCGATTACGGGAACGTCAGCGTGCGCCCCACCATGGGCGCCATGTGGATGTATCAGGGCATTTCCGGCTATCAGGAAAGCGGCACGGGCGGCCAGAACGTGGACGACACCACGGTCCATTTCGGCCGGTTCATCGCCGGCGGCCAGGTGGGTTACAACTTCGAGAGCGTCCAGCCCTTCCTGATGGCCCAATACCAGTACGATTATAAATACGACCTGCCGACGGTCGGGCCCGGCCAAGTGCAGCCCACCGCTTACAAGAATTCGGCGCTGGTCGGCGGCGGGCTTCTGTTCTACCTCTCGCCGCGCTTCTCGGGCGGTGCGCAGTTCGGCGCGGAGGTGGGCAAGGTGGACTACATCTCCTACACGGGCTCGGCGACGGTCCGTTACGCTTTTTGACCCGTAACGCCTGAACGTTTGAAGGGCCCGCCTCACCGGCGGGCCCTTTTCGTTTGAGAAGTCGCCCCGTTAAGAATCGGAGGCCCGCGGCCGATGGAACTATCGCTGCCGGGGCTGGTTCACGTTCCATGGGCAGCGAGCAAACGCACCGAGCGGAGGCGGTTGAACGAGAGCGTCTCGTCATCGAGCGGCGGGAACGCCGCGTCGATGCGGCGCTCGAGGAGTCGTTTCCGGCCAGCGATCCGACTTCGTTTGTGGATATCAAACCGTCAAAACCCCTTTCCCAGGCGCCGGATTGAACCTAATCCTGTGGGATGCGTTGGTCGGTCAACCACCATGAGGACAGTCACATGATCGACGCCAACCACATCAAAGAGCACATGGAAGTCATCGGCGCGGACGGCGTTCACGTCGGCACCGTCGACCGGATCGAAGACCAGCGCATCAAGCTGACCAAGCCCGACGCGGGCGGGGGGCAGCACAAAGGCCACCATCATTTCATCAGCCTCGGCCTGGTTGCCGATGTCGAGGGCAGTAAGGTCCGCTTGTCCGCGAACGGCGACGTCGCCGTGACGATGGAAGAAGAAGAAAAAAAGGCCTGATTACTTTCAAAGTGGAAGGGCCCGGCTGCATTCTTGCGGCCGGGCCCTTCTACTTTTAAGGATCGAAGCGGTCGCGGAAGCGCCACCAGCGCGCGATCCAGGGCACGAACCAGGGATTGCCGTTGTAGGTCGGACGGGTGGGGAAGGGCAGGTCGTCATAGGCCGTGCGGCCTTCGGGCGAGCCCAACAGGCGCAGCGCGATTTTGCGGCCGAGATGGGTGCCCACCGGCACGCCGGTGCCGTTCATGGCCAGGGCATAGTGCATGCCGTCATGGACGCCCACATGCGGGATGCGGTCGAAGCTGAGGCCCAGCATGCCGCCCCAGCAATGCGAGATTTTCACGCCCGCGAAATCGGGCAGGGAATCCGCCATCTCGGCGTGCAGGCGCCGCGCCATGCGCGGCATGTCGTTGTCGCGATAGCCGGACAGGCTGCCGAACAACAAACGCGTTCCGTCGGGCGAGGGGCGCAGATAGCGCCAGGCGCGGCGTGAATCGATCACCATGCGCCCGTTGGGAATCGCGCGCTTCAGCAACTCGGGCGAAACCGGCTCGGTCGCCATCATGGTGGCCTGCACGGGCAGAACGCGGCGGCGGAAATGGGGCACCAGCCCGTCGGCATAGCCGTTGGTGGCGACCACCACGTCGCGCACTTTGGTTTTGCCCAGCGCATGGGTCAGCTTGAAGCCATCGCGTTCTCGCGCGACGGATAGGACGCGGCAGCTTGGCGCCAGCACCGCATCCGCCATCACCACCCGCGCCGCCATGTTGTGCACCAGCTTGCCGGGGTGAAGAACGGCCGTGCCGTCCACCACCACGCCGCCCGCGCCGTTGCGCGTGCCGTATTCCTGTCCTTGGTCGGCCGCGTCCAGCCAGCGGCATTGCACGCCCGAGAAGTTCTGCATGAAGTCCATCTCGACGCGCAGATTGTGCGCGTGGGCCCGCGAGGCCGCGGCCAGGAAGCGGCCGCTCATGCGCCAGTCGCACGGAATCCTCTCGCGCTCGATCAGATCGCGCACGGTCTCGAACGCATCGGCGGCTTCTTTCGTCAGCGCACCGAATTGGGCGCGGCTCATGCGCTCGGCCATATGGGCAAAGCCGGTGTGCAGCATACGCGTGACGGCGCCCGCGTTGCGCGAGCTGGCGCCATGGCCGATGGCATCGGCGTCGAAGACCACTGTCTGTCGTCCGGCGCGCGCGAGGGTTAAGGCGGCCGACAGGCCCGTGAAACCGCCGCCGATCACGGCCACGTCGGCGCGCGCGGGCGGCTCGGCCGGTTCCGCAGAAGGCGGTGGCAGTCCTTCCCACCAATAGGGTGTCGGCTTGAAGTCGTCCGTCAGCATGGGTACGCCGCGGTGCGGTGTCTCAGCCGCTCCGCGCCACGCGGCCGCGCGGCGGATAGTTGGGGTCGGTATAGCCGGGCGTGGAGGGATGGCCGGGCTTCACCAGCTTGTCCACCAGCGCTTCGTCTTCCTTGGTGAATTTGTAGTCCAACGCGCCCGCGTATTCCGTCCACTGCTCCATCGTGCGCGGCCCCGCGATGACGGAGGAGATCAGCTTGTTGTTCAGCACCCAGGCGGTGGCGAACTGGCCGGCCGTGATGCCGCGCTTCTCGGCATGGCGCTTGATGGTGGCCGCGATCTCGACCGATTCCTTGCGCCATTCGGTATCCATGATGCGCTTGTCGCTGATGGCCACGCGCGTGCCTTTGGGCGCGGGCTTGTTCCACTGGTACTTGCCGGTCAGGACGCCGCGCGCGAGCGGGCTATAAGGCACCACGCCCAGACCATAGCGTTCGCAGGCCGGCAGGACTTCGTCTTCGGGCATGCGGTTCATGGCGTTGTAGTAGGGCTGGCAGACCACTGGCCGGGGAATGGAGTTGGCGTCGCAGAAGCTGGCCAGCTCCGCGATGCGCCAGCCGCGGAAGTTGCTGACGCCGAAATAACGGATCTTGCCCTGGCGGATCGCGTCGCCCATGGCGTGGGCCGATTCGGCGATGGGCGTGTCGTAATCGTCCTTGTGGAAATAATAGACGTCGATGAAGTCGGTCTTGAGGCGCTTGAGGCTCTTGTCCAGTTCCTCCATCACCCATTTGCGCCCGGTGCCCGAGCGGTTCGGCGTCTTCTCCCACTCGGTGCCCACCTTCGTCGCCAGGATCCAGTCGTGCCGGTCCTTGGCGATGGCGCGGCCGATGATCTCTTCCGACTTGCCGTGGGCGTACTGGTCGGCCGTGTCGATGAAGTTGATTCCGCGCGCTTTCGCGTCCGCCATGATGCGCTTGGCCGCGGCCTCCTCCGTGCGCAGGCCGAACATCATGGTGCCGAGGCAAATGGGCGAAACGGTCAGGCCGCTTTGGCCCAGGCGGCGGTAATCCATGGCATTGATCCTTTGAAGGACGAGTTGAGGCACCGCCGCGCGGGCGGACGCGTCACATCTTATAGCTGGGGTCGACGCGGTCCATCATGCGGCAGAGGGAGGGCCACTCGCGGTCGCCGTAGATCGGGCCGTTGGAAAAGGCCATGCCGTTGAACTGCTTGGCCGTGTGTTCTTTCACGTCTTCGGACAGCTGGATCGGCTTCTGCCCGGTGGACAGCGCCTCGATCTGGGCTTTGCAAGCCTTCTCCAGCCGGTGCATCAGCACGAAGGCCTCGGCGATCGAGCGGCCAGTGGTGAGCAGGCCATGGTTCTTCAGGATCATGGATTGCTGCTTGCCCAGGTCGCGCGACAGGCGCGTGCGCTCATCATGGTCCAGCGCCACGCCCTCATAATCGTGATAGGCGATGTTGTTGTAAAAGCGCAGCGAGGTCTGCGTCATCGGCATCAGGCCGCATTCCAGCGACGACACGGCCATGCCCGCGCTCGTGTGGGTGTGCAGCACGCATTGCACGTCCGGCCGCGCGTCCAGCACCGCGCTGTGGATCGTATAGCCGGCGGGGATGTACTCGTAGGGGCTTTCCTTGTCGACGGTGCCGTCCATGTGGGTCTTCACCAAGGACGAGGCCGTGATCTCTTCGAACATCATGCCGAATGGATTCAGCAGGAAATGGTTCGGCTGGCCCGGGATGCGCGCCGAGATGTGGGTGAAGGTCAGGTCCGTCATGTCGTAATAGGCGACCAGCCGATAGCAGGCCGCCAAATCCACGCGCACCTGCCACTCTTCCGGGCTCACCTTGTCGCGCAGCTTCATGCTGCGGCTCACGCTCGCGGGATTGGCCGTCATTATTGCCTCGGAGTTGGTGGGTTTCCCGCCGCTCAGGTCTTGTAGGACGAATCGGCGCGGTCGAGGGTGCGCAGATGGGCGGGCCAGGCACGCTCGCCGGGGATCTTGTTGCCGGTGAAGCGGATGTATTGCTGGGCCGTGCTCTCGCACACGTCCTTGGGCACGATCAGCAGATTCGCGTTGCCGCCGCTCTGCGCGTCGATCTGCGCCTGGCAGGCATGCTCCAGCTCGTGGATGTTCAGATATGCCTCGGGCACCGTACGGCCGGTGGCTAAGAGCCCGTGATTGCGCAGGATCATGGCGGGCTTGTCGCTCAGATGCTCGACCAGGCGCTCTTCCTCGCCGGGCTCCGCGATGCCCTCGTAGTCGTGATAGGCCAGCTTGCCGTAGAAGCGCAGCGAGGTTTGCGTCAGCGGCAGAAGCCCGTCCTTCTGCGCCGAGACGGCCATGCCCGCGCGCGTGTGGGTGTGCACCACGCTGGCCACGTCCGGCCGGCCACGCAGGACGGCGCTGTGGATCACCACACCCGCCGGGTTCAGGCCGTACTCGTTCTCCTCGACGATGTTGCCGTCGAGATCGAGCTTCACCAGCGAGGACGCCGTGATCTCATGGAACAGCATGCCGAAGGGATTGAGGAAGAAATGCTCCGGGTTGTGGGGCGCGCGCGCCGAGATGTGGGTCGCGTCCAGGTCGGTCATGCCGTTCAGCGCGACCAGGCGATAGCAGGCGGCCAGATTGACCCGCGTCTGCCACTCTTCCGGGCTCATCTTCGGCTTCTTGCCGTTCGTCTTACCCTTGGTCTTGCGTGCGGCGGCCATGGCTCGTCCTCGTCCGTTGCAGGTTACGAGAATACTAGTTCGCCGGAGGCCTCAGCCCAAGGGCCGGTTGACGCAAGAATTTCATGTCAGCCATGCCCGGATGGGCCGGGGCCTCAGCCCGCGTTGCCGAGCACCCGGTCCAGCACCCAGTTGCGGTGGATGTGGGAAAGGGCCTCGAAGTTCGAAACCCGGCCGGCCTTGGCCAAGGGGGAGGTGACGCCCTTCTGCTGGATTTCGTTGATCTCGTTGTCTTCGATCACGCTCACGTCCCAGCGTTTGTAATAGTTCTCCAGCGTCTCGGCGAAATCGGGCCGCGCGATCGTCTCGGGGTGGAAGCAGGCGCCGATCGCCAGCCTGATCTTGTCCGGTCCTAAGGGATGGATTTCGACATGCCAGACGCAATCCTTGGTCTGGGCCATGAGCGTGCAGGGGAAGACGCAGGCATAGGTCGAGCCGTCCTTGGCGCGGCCGGTGAGCGTCGGCATGGACGGGAAACCCTCGGCGCCCGGCAGCAACGCGGCGCTGCCCTCGTGCTTGGCGTAGAGCGCCATGTATTCGCCCTTGCCGCGCTCGGCCGTCGGCGGGTTGCGGTGGTAGACGGACAGGCTGCCCGACGCGAGCGATTTCTGGTGCACCGTTGGCGTGTGGTAGTAGTCCATGAAGTTCTCGACATAGACCTTCCAGTTGCAGGCCACGTCGTATTCCGTGCGGCGCACGAGCTTCAACTGGTCGAGCGCGTAGGGCGCCAGCAACTGCGGCAAGTCGCCCAGATATTCGGCCAGCGGGATGCTGTTGGGGTCGAAGTTGACGAACATCAGCTGCCCGAAAAGCTCCAGCTTCACCTCGATCAGCCCGTAGTCGGATTTCTTGAAGCCCGGCGTGTGCTCCATCTCGGGCGCGCCGGTCAGCGTGCCGTCCAGACCGTAAATCCAATGGTGGTACGGGCACTTGAAGGCGCGGCAATTGCCGCTGCCCTCGGCGATCGCGGCGCCGCGGTGGCGGCAGGAATTGGCGTAGGCGCGCGGGCGGCCCTCGCGGTCGCGCACCAGGATGAGGGACGCGCCGGCATAGTCGATCACGTCGTAGTCGCCCACGTTCGGGATACGCCCGGCGTGGCCGACGAAATTCCAGGTCTTGTTGAAGATGCGCTCGACCTCGCGGGCGTAGAATTCCTTGCCCGCATAGCTCCAGGGCGGCAGCGTCTCCGCGTCCTCCACGGGGCGCCGCACATTGGCGTAGTATTTCGGCTCGAACAGATCGGTTGGCAGGCCCATCGCGGCATCCCTCCCCACGGTCCCGTCCGTTCTAGCCAAGCCCCTCGGACCGGTCCAGGCCGCCCTATCGCATACCGAACAGGACGGGCATGGCCTCGCGGTCCGGTTTCCGCGTTAAACTGACCGCGGGCGCGCGCCGTACCGTGTTAGGCGTCGCTGGGGGCAGGGACGAAGGGGCACTGGCCATGAAACGGCTTCGCGCGCTTCACAAAAGCCATATCACGCACACGCCCTATCACTATCTTCTGATTCTGCTGGTCGCATTCCTGCTGGGCTACCCCTTCTTCGTCGGCTCCGCCATCGGCCGGGAAGCGCTCAGCGGCTTCATCCTGGCGGTCCTGGTCCTGGGCGTCTTCTCGGCGACGCGCACCAAGCTCCTGCGCGTTATCGCCGTGGCGCTCGCGGCGCCGGCCTATCTGCTGCTGATCCTCTATTTTGCCTCGGGTGACGAATCGCTGTTTTATCTCTCCGGGTGCGGCGTGCTGCTGGCGCTGGTGTTCACGGTCGGCAACGTGCTGGCCTATGTGCTGCATCGCGGGCCCGTGACGGAGGACCGGATCGCGGCCGCCGTGTGCGGCTATCTTCTGATCGGCATCCTATGGGCGGCGTTCTACGCCTTCATCGACGTGACGACGCCTGACGCTTTCGTCGCGATCGTGGGCGAGCGCAAGGGTCACTATTACGAATTCGTTTATTTCAGCTTCACCACCCTGACCACGACGGGCTATGGCGACATCGCGCCGGCCTCGTTCCACGCGCGCGCGGCCTACGACATGGTGGTGCAGGGCATGGGCGGGATCATGAGCCTGACCGGCCCCGAGGGCGGCCCGCCCGTGCGCGTCGGCGCGTCGATCGGCGACCTGGCCGCGGGCCTGTATCTGGCCGTCGGCCTGAACGCGGCGCTTTACCGCCGCGAAAAATCGGGCCAGGGCTGCAAGCTCGACATCGCCATGCTGGATTGCCAGGTGGCACTTCTGGAAGATGCCATCGTGCGCTGCCACCAATCGGGCCACGCGCCCGTTCCCCACGGCACGCGCCACGGCTCGATCGCGCCGTTCCAGACCTATCGGGCGTCCGACCGCCCGATGGTGATCGCCGCGGCCAATGACCGGCTGTTCGCGCGCATGGCCCAGGCGCTGGGCCGTCCGGAGTGGGCCCAGGATCCGCGCTTTCTCACCAACGCCCTGCGCCACCGGAACGTGGACGCGCTGGAGGCCGAGATAGAATCCGCGGTGGCGGACGCCACGGCCGCGCACTGGATTGCCGTGCTGACCGAGGCGGGGGTGCCGTGCGGGCCGGTCAACGACGTGGCCGCGATGATGAAGGAGCCGCAAGTCGCCGCACGGAACATGATCGTGACCGTGGACGATCCCATGGCGGGCTCGATTCCGGTGGCGGGCAATCCGATCAAGGTGGTGGGTTTGGCGTAGCCGAAAACAGTCCGGCCCGCGCCCGATCTGGACGCGGACCGGAAGGCGATCCTGGAAGAATTCGTGAAAAAGCGGACCTAGCGGGTGTGGATATGACCGCGCTACTTCGCTTCCGCGACGTTGGCTTCGCGGTCGGGATTGATCGCCTGTTCCACATAGGCCATGCGGTCGAGGCTGATGGTGGTCGTCTGGTCGCCGCGGTCCAGCAGCATGACCCACGCCGGCGGCTGCACCCAGGTGCGCTGCGGCTTCTGGTCGGCCGCGAACGCCGCGCCGGAAACGGTGAGCAAGCTGGCTCCGAACAGCAAAGACTTGGTGAGTGTGTTCATGTGGGTTCTCCCTGTGAGCCGTGTGTTACCCGGAGAAGAAACGGCTCAGTACCTGTGAAGGTTCCCAAACAACGGGGGCGGAGGAAGGACCGGACGATGGCGAAACGGGGGCAAAAAGTCGTAGGCGAGGCGGAACGTTTTCCTTTTCGAAAAACCCAGATTTTCAGCAGGTTTTGAACATCGTTCCGTAAGTCTTTGCGGGCGCGCCGATATTCGATTTCACCCCCGATAGAACGGCAAGTTCAACGGCGCCAGCATGGGGCCGCCGCGGATGATGTCGGTGGCGCGCTCGCCCAGCATGAACGTGGTGCAGTTGGTGTTGGCGCTGATCATGCTTGGCATGGCTGAGGTGTCGGCCACGCGCAAACCGCGCACGCCGTTCACCTTCAAATCCGGCGACACCACCGCGCGTGCGTCGCTGCCCATCCGGCAGGCGCCGACATTGTGCCAGGCGCTGTGGGCATAGGCGCGGATGAAGGCGTCGATCTCGGCATCCGTCTGGGCCGCGGTGCTGGGCCCCACCTCGCGCTTGCGGAAGCGGTCGAACGCGGCCTGCTGTCCCACCTCGCGTGTCATCTTGAACTGGGTGCGGAAATCCGCGCGGTCCTTCTCGGTCCCGAGATGGTTGGGATCGACGATCGGGTCGGCGTAGGGATCGGCGCTGGCCAGGGTGACCGAGCCCATGCTGGTGGGGCGCAGAGGGCCGACGCCAAAATTGTAGCCATGCACCTTGGACGGCAGCCACGTCACGGGGTCGAGCAGAAGTGGCCGAAAATGAATCTGAGAGTCGGGATGGCTCACCTGCCCGTTGCTGCGGAAGAAGGCGCCCACCTCGATATGGTTGCTGGCGGCGGGGCCCGAGCGCGTCGCGAACCAGCGCGCGCCCGCCATCACCATGCGCCAGCCCCGCGCGTGTGGGTTGAGGCAGATGTTCTCCTTCGATTCGTATTGCAGCATCAGGTACATGTGATCCTGCACGTTCCGGCCCACATCGGGCGCATCGACGCGCACGCCAATGCCGTGTTCGCGCAGATGATCGGCCGGACCGATGCCCGACAGCATCAGAAGATGCGGCGATTTGATGCCGCCCGCGCTCAGCACGATCTCGCGCTCGGCCTCCGCGCGATGGAGGGCGCCGCCATGCCGGTATTCGACGGAGGTGGCCCGGTCGCCGTCGAACAAAACTTGCGTCGCGAAGGCCTCGGTCAGCACGGTCAAGTTGCTGCGCTCGGCCGCGCCGCGCAGATAGGCGCGAGCCGAACTCGCGCGCATGCCCTGGTCGATGTTCATGTTCCAGCTTCCGAAGCCGTCCTGGCGGAAGCCGTTGACGTCGTCGGTCAGCCCGTGACCGGCCTGGTCGCCCGCGCGGACAAAGGCTTCGTTGATCGGATGATCGGTCGTGCCCTTGCGCACGACGACCGGGCCCGTGTCGCCGCGATACTCGCTTGTGCCGCCCGTGAACCGTTCCATGCGCCGGAAATAGGGCAGCACCTCGGCGTATGACCAACCCGCGGCGCCCTCTTGCACCCAGCGTTCGAAATCGAGCGCATGGCCGCGCAAGTAAACCATGCCGTTGACCGAGGACGAGCCGCCCAGCACCTTGCCGCGCGCCTGCACCACCACGCGGTTGTTCAGGTGCTTCTGCGGCGTCGACAGGAAGCCCCAGTTGAACGGCCCGCTCTGATAGTTGCGGCCGATGGCGGACGGGATGCGGATCGACCAGTGCGTGTCCCGCTGACCCGCCTCGATCAGAAGCACGCGCAGCGTGGGATCTTCCGACAGCCGCGCGGCGATGACGCAGCCCGCCGTGCCGGCGCCGACGATGACATAGTCGTAGCGATTCATGATTCCCCCGGGACGTGCGCGCGAAGTGGAGAGCACCTTAACGACCCTCTCCCCAGCGAGGGAGAGGGTGCGAGCGGAGCGATTGGGTGGGGGGGAGAAGACTCTCGTTAACCCCCTCCCCCTTGCCCCTCCCTCGTTGGGGAGGGGAGACCTACACGCCTTATGACCCGGCGCGCAGCGGGCCCGGCGGCGCGCCGATCTTGTCCAGGTTGGGCAGGGCCTTCTTCACCAGCGGCAGCACCTCGGCGCCGAAGCGTTCCAGGCTGCGGCTTGCCTGCGCGTGGGTGGTGAAGCCGGCCTGCATGAAGCACGCGAAATGGATCGGGTTCAGCTTCTTGGCCTCGGCCACGATCTTCTCCGCGCACAGATGCGGATCGCCGATGATGCAGTTGTCGACGATCTGCTCCAGGGCCGGTTCGTCCTTGGCCGCGATATCGCGCGGCGTGACGCCGTCGAACTCGCCGTAGTTGTTGCGCAGGGCCACGGCGGCGCGGGTGGAGAAGCGGAAATTCTCCGCCGCGGCCAGCGCGTCCTGGCGGCTGTCGGTCACATGGATGAAGCGCATCACCGAAAAGGGGAACTTGTCCGGAGAAACGCCCACGCCGCGCGCCACCTCGTGATAGCCCTCCAGCTGCTTCTCGACCAAACCGATCGGGTTCCAGGCCGGGGCCAACAGCGGCACATAGCCGCGCTCGGCGATGTGCTTGCGGATGACGGGGTGGTTCAAGACGCCGGCCACATACACCTCGGGCAGGCGCCGCTCGGGCAAGGTCGCGATGCGCGTGTCGGGATAGGTGTAGTACTTGCCCTTATAGCTGAAGTGCCCTTCGGTCAGGGCGTGTTCCATCATGTCGAGGAACTCGACGAAGCGGTCGCCGCCTTCCTTCAGGTTCACGTTGAAGCGTTCGAACTCGTAGGGCTGGTAGCCCGTGCCGATGCCCAGCACGAAGCGCCCGTCGCTCATCAGGTCGACCATGCCGATCTCCTGGATCAGCCGGACGGGATCGTAGAGGGGGAGGAGCAGCACGCCGGGCGCCAGCTTGATCTTCTTGGTCTGGCCCGCGATCCAGGCCGCCGCCACCATGGGCGAGGCGCAGACGCTGTAGGTCGAGAAATGATGCTCGGCGAACCACGCCATTTCGAAGCCGATCTCCTCGGCCTGCTTCACCTGGGCCAACGTCTCCTGGAACGCGGCCTTGGGCGGCTTGGCGGGGTCGCGGGTCTGCATCAGATTGAAATAGCCGAAATGCATCGGGGGGTGCTCCAGGCGCAAAAGGGTCCGAAGGCCGGGGCTCGAAAGCGGCCCCGCAGCCAAGTCCGGACGTTAAAGGGGGGATCAAGGCGGCGATACGCTAATGGACGGGCCGGGCGGCTTCTAATATTAAATGGCTATGGCCCGATACCTGGTGAGTATCAATGTATCTCCGGCAGCTTGAACAATTCGTGACCCTGGCCGAAATCCTGCATTTCCGGCGGGCCGCCGAAAAACTCAATATGGCCCAGCCGCCCTTGTCCGTTTCGATCCGCAAGCTGGAAACGCGCCTGGGGGTCGAGCTGTTCGACCGCAAGGGCCGGACCGTGACGCTGACGAAAGCCGGCCGCGAGGCGCTGAAGGAAGCGCGCAAGGTCCTGTTCCACGCGCGGGAGATGGCGCGGCGCGCGCGGGCCGCCGACCCAAGGCCGCACGCGCACGGGCGGGAGACGTTCGCGGATTTCTGGGTGCTCTGAGGGCGAAGCGGAGTATGCGTCACCCGTTTTACGGGGAGCGATCGGTTACGAGGGTGCTTTCGGGGTGATCGCGAAACCACATCCAGGCTCGAAACTTGTAAACCCCCGCAGTGAGAATCGAGAGAAAATGAGGGGTGCCAAAGGAGCGATGTGGCCCTCATAGAGGGCACTAAACAAGAGGACAAACACTGAGAAACCGGCGAGACCCAAAGCGCTCGCGAAAAGTACCCACTGACGTCCGCGTCTCGCGAAATACCAGATCGTCGCGAATGCCAAGGACACCAAGAAGAACTCCCCAAACCGCGAAAAAATCGAATGCGAATCGAGCACTCTGGGCGAGAACCCTTCTTTCAAGCCAAGGATAATGACTGGGGCCAACAGCATAATGATCGCGAAGACGCCCGAAATTGAGCGAACGGATTCAAACTCTTTACGCGCCTCGGTTTCGTTTCGGATGTCGGGCCAGAAATACCATCGGACCAATTCCTTCAACGTCCCATCAGTGCGGGTTGAGCTCGCGCGGTATTTTTTGAAATTCCGCCTGGCCAGCCAGTAGCCGAGCAATCCGACCAGCACCCACTCGATAACTGTGCTGCCCTGCATCGTTGTCACCCCCGCCAAAACGGCAAATTCATCGGCGCCAGCATCGGGCCGCCGCGAATATGGTCGGCGGCCTTTTCGCCCAGCATGAAGGCGGTGCAGTTGGTGTTGGCGCTGATCATGCTGGGCATGACGGAGGTGTCGGCCACGCGAAGCCCGCGCACGCCGCGCACCTTCAGGTCCGGCGACACCACCGCGCGCGCGTCGCTGCCCATGCGGCAAGAACTGGTGTTGTGCCACGAGCTATGGCCGTAGGCGCGCACATAGGCGTCGATCTCGGCGTCCGTTTGCGCCGTGGCGCCCGGCCCCACCTCGCGCCCGCGGAAGGGATCGAAGGCCTTCTGCATCCCGATCTCGCGCGTCTGGCGGAACTGCAGGCGGAAATCCGCGCGATCCTGCTCGGTCGCCAGATGGTTGGGGTCGATGACCGGAGAGGCTTCGGGATCGGCGCTGGCCAGCGACAGCGTGCCCCGGCTGGTCAGGCGCTTCGGCCCCAGGCTGAAATTATAGCCGTGGCTTCGCGACGGCGCCCACGTGTCGGGGTCCAAGAGGATCGGCCGGAAATGAAGCTGCGCGTCCGGATGCGTCACATCCGCCCGGCTGCGATAGAAGGCGCCCACCTCGATATTGTTGCTCGCGGCCGGGCCCGTGCGGTTCGCGAACCAGCGCGCGCCCGCCACCGCCATGCGCCAGCCATGCGCGTGGGGGTTGAGGCAGATGGCCTGCTTCGATTCGTATTGCAGGAACAGGTAGACGTGATCCTGCAAATTCTGCCCCACGTCCGGCGCATCCACCTGCACGCCGATGCCGTGGCCGCGCAGGTGGTCGGCCGGCCCGATGCCCGACAGCATCAACAGATGCGGCGACTTGATGCTGCCCGCGCTCAGCACGATTTCGCGCTCGGCCTCGATGCGATGCACCTGGCCGCCGTGCCGGCATTCCACCGCCACGGCGCGGTCGCCGTCGAACAGGATGCGTGTCGCGAAGGCTTCGGTCAGGACCGTCAAATTGTCGCGCTGCACATGGCGCAAATAGGAATAGGCCGAGCTGGCGCGCACGCCCTGGTCGATGTTCATGTCCCAGCTTCCGAACCCGTCGCGGCGGAAGCCGTTCACGTCGTCGGTCAAGCCGTATCCCGCCTGTTCGCCCGCGCGCAGGAAGGCCTGGTTGACGGGATGGCTGGGCACGCCCTTGCGCACCGTGACTGGGCCGCTGTCGCCGCGGTATTCGCTGGCGCCGCCCGTGAACCGCTCCATGTGCCGGAAATAGGGCAGCACGTCGGCATACGACCAGCCCGCGGCGCCTTCCTCGACCCAGCGTTCGAAATCCAGCGCGTGGGCGCGCAGGTAAACCATGCCGTTGACCGAGGACGAGCCGCCCAACACGCGCCCGCGCGCCTGCACGATGACGCGGTCGTTCAGGTGCTTCTGCGGCGTGCTCCAGAACCCCCAGTTGAACGGGCCGCTCTTATAATTGCGCCCGATCGCCGAGGGGATGCGGATCGACCAATGCGTGTCCCGCTGCCCCGCCTCGATCAGCAGCACGCGCAGCTTCGGGTCCTCCGACAGACGCGACGCGATCACGCACCCCGCCGTGCCTGCGCCGACGATGATGTAGTCGTAGCGATTCATGAATGTTCCTGAGATTCTCAGACGAAACGGCGAAGTCTGGATAGTTGTTTGCGTTTACTTCCGGCCCACCTCAAAAATGGCTTTACGCCAGCGGTGTTCGCGGCATCCGTGTTTTCAATAGACGGGTAAAGGGGCAGCGGCGGCATTCTGTAATATCCAAAGTAACTAGAAAATTTTACTGAAAGCTTAGTCAGGCTGTTTCAAGGGTAACTTCTAGGACGAAGGTCCAGTGACGTTACCGTCGCTCAGAGCGTCATTTTAGTACCAAGTTCGATTAGCACGATACCGCGCAGTTGCCCGCCATAGACGTTTCTGACCAGGTCTCCGCCTAAGCATCACCCCCGCCGCTATCCTCCGCGCCCTGTTCTTCGCTTATGGGACTGGCAGGCATGAAACCGGACGTGATCGTCATCGGCGGCGGGCTCGTGGGCCCGGCCATCGCTTACGGCTTGGCGAAGAACGCGCGCGTTCACGCTTAAAAAAAATCCCCCCGCGCGTGAGCGCGGAGGGGATTTCTCTAAATCATGGAGCGAGCGTTTCCGCTCGCGCAGGTCGCTACTGCTTCGGCGCTTCGATCTTCGGTGTCTGGATGGTGATGTCCACTTTGTCGCGGTTGCCGCCCAGATTTCCGTTGAAGAACATGAACCCAAGTACGACGATCGCCACGAGCATGGCGCCGACGATGAAATAGAGAACGTTGTTGCTTCCGCCGCTCGTATTCGTGGTTTCAGCCATGTCGAACTCCCCAATGAATGTGAATCCGGGATCGCCGTGCGGGGACGGCGTCGTCACGTCAGCCGACTGCGAGTCACCCAATTTCAACGGACATAACGCCTGCTGGCGCGCTTGGTTCCCCGCCGCTATCCTCCGCGCCCGGCCTTACGGGACATGGCTTCGCATACGGGACGGACAGGCATGAATAAGCCGGACGTGATCGTCATCGGTGGCGGGCTGGTGGGCTCGGCCATCGCCTACGGCCTGTCGAAGAACGCGCGCGTTCTGGTCCTCGACGAGGGCGACCGCGCCTTTCGCGCCACGCGCGGGAATTTCGGCCTGGTCTGGGTGCAGAGCAAGGGATTCGGCGCGCCGCATTACGCGCGTTGGAGCAAGCGCTCGGCCGACCTATGGGCCGATTTCGCGGCCGAGCTGAAGGACGCGACCGGCGTCGATACGCATCACAAGCGCACGGGCGGCGTGCATCTGCTGCTGACCGAGCAGGAAGTGGCCGCGCGCGCCGCGATGATGGAGCAGCTGCGCCGCGAGGCCGGCAACGACGGCTATGATTACGAGATGCTGGACGCGGCGGGCGTGCGAAGCCTGTTGCCCAACGTGGGGCCGCGCGTCTTGGGCGCATCCTTCACGCCCTATGACGGCGTGGCCAACCCGCTTTACACCATCCGCGCCCTGCACACTTCCCTGGCCGCGCGCGGCGCGCAGTATTCGCCCGGCCACACCGTCTCGCTGATCGATAAGGAGGCCGGCGTCTTCGTCGTGCGCACCGACAAGGGCAGCTTCCACGCGCCCAAGCTGTTGATCGCGGCCGGCCTGGGCACGCGCCGGCTGGCCGAACTGGTCGGCATCCGCGTGCCGGTCAACCCGCAGCGCGGCCAGGTGCTGGTGACCGAGCGGTTGGCGCCGGGTGTCATGGGCGGCGGCGTCACCTTCACCAACGCGCGCCAGATGGTGGAAGGCAGCGTCATCATCGGCGATTCGCAAGAGGACGTCGGCCTCGACAACCGAACCACCGTGCCCGTGATCTCCAACATCGCGGCGCGCGCCATGACCTGTTTCCCCGTGCTGGAAAAGGCGCAGATCGTGCGCGCCTGGGGGGCGTTGCGCGTGATGTCGCCGGACGGCCTGCCCATCTATGCCGAATCCAAGACCATGCCGGGCGCCTTCGCCGCCACCTGCCACAGCGGCGTGACGCTCTGCGCCGCGCACGCGCGCGAGATCGCGGGCTGGATCGCAGGCGGCGCGCGGCCGGAGCCCACCTTGAAACTCGTGCCCGAGCGATTCGATGTTCCGAAGGCTGCCTAGCGCGGACGCGGGCGCGCGGCTGCGCCTGACGATCGACGGCGTCGCGGTGGAATTGCGCGCGGGCGAGACCGTTGCGGCCGCGTTGTTCCTCGCAGGGTCCAAGGCCGGGCGCACCACGCCCGTCTCCGGCACGCCGCGCGGGCCTTATTGCATGATGGGCGTCTGCTTCGACTGCCTGGTCCAGATCGACGGCGAGGGCAACCGCCAGGCCTGCATGATCGAGGCGCGCGAGGGCATGGTGGTGACGCGCCAGATGGGCGCCCGCGCGTTGGGCGGGAAGGCGGAGTCGTGAGCGTCGGGAGAGTGATGACAATGCCCCAATGCGGCGGTCCCCACCTCATCCGCTCGCTACGCTCGCACCTTCTCCCCCCCGGCGGGGCGGAGAAGGTTTGGATTTACCCTCCCTCTCCGCCCTTTAGGGGGGAGAGGGTTGGGGTGAGGTGGGCTTCGGCATCGCCCGAATTCGCGATGTTCGCCCCATGACCGAACGCTTCGAACTGGCCATCGTGGGCGCGGGGCCGGCCGGCATGGCTGCCGCGCTGGAGGCTAAGGCGCGCGGCCTCTCGGCCGTGGTGCTGGACGAGCAGCCGCGTCCGGGCGGGCAGATCTATCGCCGCGCCGAGGCGCGCGACGCCAGGCTGGAGGCGGCGCTGGGCGCGGAATACGCGCACGGCATGGCGCTGACGGAAAAGTTTTTGGCCGGGGGCGTGGCCTATCGCCCCAACACGACCCTGTGGGACCTGTCGCCCGAGCTTCGCCTGTCCGTCCTGCGCGACAATCGGGCCGGCGAGATCGACGCGGCCCATGTGATCCTGGCCACGGGCGCCATGGAACGGCCGGTGCCGGTGCGCGGCTGGATCTTGCCGGGCGCGATGAGTGTCGGCGCCGCGCAGATCCTGCTCAAGACCACGGGGGCCGTGCCTGACAAACCCGCCGTGCTCGCGGGCAGCGGGCCGCTTCTGTATCTCCTGGCCGCGCAGTATCTGGCCGCGGGTGTCGAGGTGCGTGCGCTGGTCGAGACGCAGCCGGGCGCGAACTACCGCGCCGCCGCGCCGTATCTGTTGCCCGCGCTGTGGCAGCGGAAGCTGTTGCTCAAGGGCGCCGCCATGCTGCGCGACTTGCGCAAGCACGGGGTGAAACGCTGGCAGGGCGCAAGCAGCCTGGCCGTCGAGGGCAACGATGCCTGCACCGCGCTGACGTTCGCGGTGAACGGCAAGCGCGAGCGCATCGAGACCGAGCTGGTGCTGCTGCACGAAGGCGTCATCCCCAACGTGCATGTCACCATGGCGATCAATGGCGGCCATGACTGGGACGCGACGCAGCTCTGCTGGCGGCCGCGCCTGGATGCGTGGGGGGCCACCAGCGTCGACGGCGTTTCCGTCGCGGGTGACGGCGGCGGCATCTGGGGCGCCGAAGCCGCCGAGCATACGGGCCGCATTGCAGCACTGGGCGCGGCGCAGCGTCTCGGCAAGATTTCGGAAGAAGCGCGCGACCGCGCGGCGTCCCATGCGCGCGCGTCGCTGGCGCGTTTGCGCGGCGCGCGGCAATTCCTCGACCTTCTCTATAAGCCGGCGCCGGGACAGCGCCTGCCGCCCGACGACGTCATCGTCTGCCGCTGCGAGGAGGTCACCGCCGGCACACTGCGCGAGGTGGCGCGCATCGGCGCCATCGGCCTGACGCAGGCCAAGACCTACACGCGCTGCGGCATGGGTCCGTGTCAGGGGCGCATGTGCGGCCCGACGGTCGCGGCCCTGGTCGCCGACGAGCGCAAGATGCCGGAAGCCTCCGTACCGCCCTATCGGCCGCGCGCGCCCTACAAGCCGGTCACCATCGGCGCCTTGGCCGCCGCCGTCGACGCCGACACGCCGCCGCCCGACGCCAGCGCCGGCGCGCATTGAGTTCCCGCGTCCTTGCGGGCGCGCGGCAAGGGGCATACCGTTTCCGTCTCGGCGATCAGGCGGCGGTGCGGATGACCGATCGGACCGACTTGGTGAACACGGGCGGATGGGCGCCCCCAGGCGGGGTGGCGTTGGTGCCGCTGTTCGCCTGGCCGCCGAAGCCCTTGGCCGCGCTGAAATGGTTCTTCGGCCTGCCGGGCTATCTGTTTCCCTGGAACGTCTTCTATGTCGGCACCGCGCTGGTCGCGTGGCTGTCTCTCATGCCCGATCTTTCAGCGATGCGGACACTCTTGTTCGGCTGGATCGCGCAGCTTCTGGCCGTCAACGCGGGCTTGGTCTTCGTCTTCACGGAAGCCTGGCACTGGCGGCTCTACGCACGGCGCGCGCAGGCGTTTTCGTTCAAGTACGACGAAAGCTGGCCGAAGCCCGGCGCCACCTTCCTGTTCGGCAACCAGCATATCGACAACCGCATCTGGACGATGCTGAGCGCGGTGCCGGTGATGACTTGCTTCATGGCGCTCGTTCTCTGGGCGATGGCCAGCGGTGCTGTGCCGACCGTGTCGTGGGCCGAGCGTCCCATTTATCTCGCGCTCGTGATGCTGGGCGTGCAGTGGTTCCGCGATGTGCATTTCTATTGCATCCATCGCCTCATCCACTGGCCGCCGCTCTACCGCTGGGTCCACCATCTGCATCACAAGAATGCGAACCCCGGTCCCTGGTCCGGCCTGGCCATGCATCCGGTTGAGCATCTGCTCTATTTCTCGAGCGTCCTGATCCACCTGGTGGTGCCGTCCGATCCTGTGATCGTCGTCTATCACCTGATCGCCGCGGCCTTCGGTCCCGCGCGCGACCATTGCGGCTTCGCGACCGTGCTCGTCGGCGGCAAGCCGCGCATCGCCGCGGCCTCCTACATGCACTATCTGCATCACCGCTATTTCGAGGTGAACTACGGCGACAGCATGACACCGATCGACTGGTGGCGCGGCACAGGGCATGACGGCTCGCGGCACGCGCACGAGGCCATGAAGCGGCGTCTGCGCAAGGCCAAGGTCCGGGCTCCGGCGGACTAACCGGCCGTTGCGGGACTTTCTGGGAAATTTCAGGCGGTGACGGAGGTCAGCGCTTGGCCGGATCGGGCGGCAGGCGCGGCGGGCCGTGGATTTTGCAGCGTTCGTCCAGCTCCGCGATGACGGCCAACCGCTCTTTGTCCGTCATCTCGATCCAGTCGCGCACCTCGTCCACCGTGCGGAAGCAGCCGGAGCACATCTGCGTGCCGGGAAACAGCATGCAGGTGCCGATGCAGGGCGACTTCACCGTGGAGATTCGCCGCTTGCGCGGCTGATAGGTGGGGGACGCCGAACCCCTTGGTTTCGCGGACACATCCGCGTTGCAATGCTGGCAGCGTCCCTGTTGGGGCAGGGTCAGCTTGGCGCAAGCCGGACAGCGGACGACGTCGTAAGTGGCCATCGGCTTATTTCGGATAGCAGCCGGCAACCTGCGCGCGCTGGCGCGCGAGCGCGAAGATCGTGTCGCAATAGGGCGTCTTCACGCCGACCAGTTGGCCCAGCTCGATCACCGCGGTCAGAAGCGCATCCAGCTCGACCGGCCGACCGCGCTCCAGATCCTGCAGCATCGAGGTCTTGTGCGCGCCGACCGCGTTCGCCCCGTCGATGCGCTTCTCGACATCGATGGCGAACTTGACGCCCAGCTTCTCGCCGATCTCCTTGCCCTCGGTCATCATCGCGCGCACCAGCGCCCGCGTGCCGGGATCGCTGGTGACGACGTCGAGCGTCGCGAGGGTCAGGATGCTGAGCGGGTTGAACGTCATGTTCCCCCACAGCTTGACCCAGATATCGTCACGGATGCGCGGGCGGATCGGCGCCTTCATCTTGGCCTTGATCAGCGCCTCGGACAGTTTCTGGATGCGCTCGGTCTTGGCGCCGTCGGGCTCGCCCAACGCGAAGCGATCGCCGTCGTAATGCTGGATCACGCCGGGCTCGGGCACCTCGCAGGCCGGATAAACGACGCAGCCGATCGCGCGTTCGGGCCCGATGCCGTTCCACTGCGCATCGCCGGGATCGACGCTCTTCAGGCGATGATTCTCCCACGCGCCCGGCAGCTTGTAGAAATACCACCAGGGCATGCCGTTCACGGCGGGCACGACGGCGGTGTCGGGGCCGAGCAGCGGCTTCATCGCGTCCACCACCGGCGGCACCGAATGGGCCTTCAGCGTGATGACGACATAGTCCTGCGGGCCCAACTCGGACGGTTTGTCGGTGGCCTTGATCTTGGTCGTGCGCGTCTCGCCGTCCTTTATGAGGGTCAGGCCCTTTTCCTTGATCGCGGCCAGATGCGGCCCGCGCGCGACCAGTGAGACGTCATAGCCCGCGAAGGCCAGCTCGGCGGCCATGTAGCCGCCGATCGCACCCGCGCCATAGATGCAGATCTTCACGCGCCGAGCCCCAGCTTCTCGGCCAAGCCGATGCGCTGCGCCTTGCCGGTGGCGCCCTTCGGGATCTCGGCCAGGAATACGACCTTGCGCGGCACCTTGAAGTCGGCCAAGCGCGTTGCGACGAACGCGCGGATGTCGTTCTCGGTCGCGTTGGCACCTTCCTTCAGCACCAGCGCCGCGGCCACTTCCTCGCCCAGCTTGGCGTGGGGCATGGCGAAGGTGATGGCCTGCGCCACGGCGGGATGGTCGAGCAGCACCTCGTCGACCTCGCGCGGCGAAATCTTCTCGCCGCCGCGGTTGATGATCTCCTTCAGGCGGCCGGTGAGGCTGAGATAGCCTTCGGCGTCGAAGCTGCCCTGATCGCCGGTGCGGAACCAGCCGTTGGTGAAGGCGCCTTCGTTGGCCTTCGGATTGTTCTCATAGCCGGCGGTGACGTTCTTGCCCTTGATGACGATCTCGCCGATCCCGCCTTGCGGCAACAGGTTGCCGGCATCGTCCATGATGGCGACTTCGGGGCCGGCAGCGATGCCCACGCTGCCCGGCTTGCGCGCCTTGGGCGGCAGCGGGTTCGACGCCATCTGGTGCGACGCTTCGGTCATGCCGTAGGACTCGATCACGGGCGCGTTGAAGACGCGCTCCACCTCCGCCATCACCTGCGGTGGCAGGGAGGAGGAGGACGAGCGGATGAAGCGCAGCTTCGCGCGCTTGACGGATTCGGGATTGCGCTCGGCACGCGCCACGATGGCCTGGTGCATCGTCGGCACCGCCGTGTACCAGGTGGGCTTGGCCTCATCGAGCCACGAGAAGACCTTGAGGGCGTTGAAGCCGGGCGAGCAATAGACCGACGCGCCCGCCGCCATGCTGGACAAGGTTGCGGCCATCAGCCCGTGGATGTGGAACAGGGGCATGATGTTGAGACAGCGGTCTTCGGCGGTCAGCGCCAGCGTCTTGCCGATATTGCTGGCCGACGCCGTCACGTTGGCTTGCGACAAGGGCACGATCTTCGGGCGCGAGGTGGTGCCCGAGGTGTGCAGCACGAGCGCGATGTCGCCCGCCTCGGCGAAGCCGCTCTTGGCAGGCTTGCCGCCGGCCGCGCCGTCCAAGGTGAACAGCCCGGCGGGGCCTTTCGGATCGGCCTTCAGGCGGATCACCGGCACGTTCAGCTTTCTGGCCACGGCCAACGCCGGAGATTCGGCGCCGTCCTCGATCACCAACGCCTTGGCGTTGAGGTCGGACAGATAGAACTCGAACTCTTCCGCCCGGTAGGCCGGGTTCAGCGGCGCTGTCGTGGCACCCGCGCCGATGGCCAGGAACGCGGACGCCATCTCGGGCCCGTTGGCCAGCACGATCGCCACCCGGTCGTTGCGGCCGATGCCGAGCGCATTCAGCCGCTCGACGGTCGCGGCCACATGGCGGCGCAAGCCGGCATAGTCGAGGGACGGGCGTTCGGGGGCGGAGAGGGCGGGCGCGTCATCGCGGCCAGCCTTCAGAAGCTCGTGGATAGTCTGGGCCATAGGGGCGGTTCCATGGATTGAAAAACGCGCCGAACCTTAGCCATTGGAGGCGGGCGAAGCCAGCGCAGGCGTTCCCGCCGCGGGGCGGGGGACGAAGCGCAAAAACTCCCGCCGGGCTTTGCGTTGTCCGCGATTCTTTCTTGTGAGCGGCAGCGGATTGCGGGCCTCTGGACCCGCGAGTAATCTGCGCCCCAATTGGAAATTCGCGCCGCGGAGGATGCCATGGCCCAAACCCTGCCCAACAATCTCGATGCCTACTGGATGCCGTTCACGGCGAACCGGCAGTTCAAGGCCAACCCGCGCATTCTCGTCGGCGCCAAGGACATGCACTACACGTCCCAGGGCGGGCGCCAGATTCTGGACGGTACGGCCGGCCTGTGGGCCGTCAACGCGGGCCATTGCCGCGAGAAGATCGTGAAGGCCGTGCAGGCCCAGGTCGCGGAGATGGAATACGCGCCCAGTTTTCAGATGGGCCATCCCAGCGCGTTTGAATTCGCCGCGCGTCTGGTCAGCCTGCTGCCCGGCGATTTAAACCATGCGTTCTTCACCAATTCCGGCTCCGAATCGGTCGACACCGCGCTCAAGATCGCGCTGGCCTATCACCGCGCCAAGGGCGAGGGCTCGCGCACACGCCTGATCGGCCGCTCGAAGGGCTATCACGGCGTCGGCTTCGGCGGCATCGCCGTGGGCGGCATGGTGAACAACCGCAAATTCTACGGCGCCTACATGCCGGGCGTGGACCATCTGCCGCACACGCTGAACATCCAGGAGGCCGCCTTCACGCGCGGCCAGCCGACATGGGGCACGCATCTGGCCGACGCGCTCGAGGACATCGTGCAGCTCCACGATGCGTCGACCATCGCGGCCGTCATCGTCGAGCCGGTTGCCGGTTCGGCCGGCGTCATCGTGCCGCCCAAGGGCTATCTCGAGCGGCTGCGCCAGATTTGCGACAAGTACGGCATCCTTTTGATCTTCGACGAGGTCATCACGGGTTTCGGCCGCTTGGGGCGCGGTTTCGCCGCCGACTATTTCGGCGTCGTGCCTGACCTCATGACCGTCGCCAAGGGCCTGACCAACGCCACGGTGCCCGCGGGTGCCGTGTTCGCGCGCAAGGGCATCTACGACGCGTTCATGAACGGGCCCGAGGAGATCATCGAGCTGTTCCACGGCTACACCTACTCCGGCCATCCGGTGGCGATGGCGGCGGGTCTCGCCACCCTCGATGTCTATCAGGAAGAAGGGCTGTTCGAGCGCGCGGCGGAACTGGCGCCTTATTGGGAGAATGCCTGGCATTCGCTCAAGGGCCTCAAAAACGTCATCGACATCCGCAACCTGGGCCTGATGGGCTGCGTCGAGCTCGATCCGGTGCCGGGCAAGCCCACGACGCGCGGCTACGACGTCTTCACCCGCGCGTTCAAGAAGGGCGTGTTGGTGCGCTACTCGGGCGACACGATCGCGACCTCGCCGCCGCTCATCGTCTCGAAGCAGCAGATCGACCAGATTGTCGGCACCGTCGAGGAATCGATCAAGGAAGCCGCCTAAGCCGCTTCCGCACGTTGGAATGACAAAGCCCGCCGCAGGGAAACCTCGGCGGGCTTTTTCGTTTGGGTGTCAGCCGGGGACCTTGCTCAGGACCTGCAGCAGCTCCGACACCTTGCGGCGCTGATCGGCGGCGTTGCCGCTCTTGATCGCGTGTTCGACGCAATGCTCGACATGGTCTTTCAGGACCACGTCTTCGACGCGCTTCAGCGCGGCGCGCACGGCCTGCACCTGGGTCAGAACGTCGATGCAGTAGCGGTCGTCCTCGATCATGCGGGCGATGCCGCGGATCTGGCCTTCGATGCGCTTCAGGCGATCCGCGCAGGATTTTTTGGTTATCGGCGTCATGGTTGAATACTATACCCTGGTAGGGTATATAGTCAATCAGCATGACGGATCATTCCCATCACGGGCATTCCCACGACGGTTCCACGCACGGGTCCTATTGCGGGCATGGCGCGGCCGTTAAAGATCCGGTGTGCGGCATGACGGTCGACCCCGCGAAGTATCTGAAGCCGCTCGCACCGCTGCCTACGGGCGCGGCCGATGCAATCTACACTTGCCCTATGCATCCGGAGGTTCGGCAGAAAGGGCCTGGGGCGTGTCCGATCTGCGGCATGGCGCTCGAGCCCGCAGCACCTTCGCGCGACGAAGCGCCCAATCCTGAGCTGGCCGACATGACGCGGCGCTTCTGGATCGGCGGCGCATTGGCGCTGCCGGTCGTCGTGCTGGAGATGGGCGGGCACATTCCGGCGCTGGGCCTGCACGATCTCGTGCCGCACGTTCTGTCGGTGTGGCTCCAGTTCGTCTTCGCCATTCCCGTCGTGCTTTGGGCTGGCTTTCCGTTCTTCGCGCGCGGATGGGCCTCGCTGCGCACGGGCAACCTCAACATGTTCACCTTGATCGCCATCGGCACGGGCGCGGCCTTTCTGTACAGCGCGGCGGCCGTCCTGGCGCCTGGCCTGTTTCCGGCCGGGTTTCGCGCCGCGGACGGAAGCGTTGCCGTCTATTTCGAGGCCGCGTCCGTGATCGTCGTTCTGGTCCTGTTGGGCCAGGTGCTGGAGCTGCGTGCGCGCGCACGCACGGGCGATGCGATCCGCGCGCTGCTCGACCTGGCACCCAAGACCGCCCGGCGCGTCGGCGCCCATGGCGACGATGACGTGCCGCTCGATGAGGTGCAGCTAGGCGATATCCTGCGCATCCGTCCCGGCGAGCGCGTGCCGGTCGATGGCGTCGTGATCGAAGGGCGCAGCGGCGTCGATGAATCGATGGTCACCGGCGAGGCCATGCCTGTCGAGAAGGGCGTCGGGGACACCGTGATCGGCGGCACGCTCAACGGGCGCGGCACACTGGTCATACGGGCGCAGAAGGTGGGCGCCGAGACGATGTTGGCGCGCATCGTCCAGATGGTGGCCGACGCCCAACGCAGCCGCGCGCCGATCCAGCGCCTGGCCGATCGCGTCTCGTCCTGGTTCGTGCCCGCCGTCATCGCCGTGGCGGTCGTGGCCTTTGTCGTTTGGGCGGCGTTCGGGCCGAGCCCCAGCCTGGCCTACGGCCTGGCCGCCGCGGTGTCGGTGCTGATCATCGCTTGTCCGTGCGCGCTCGGCTTGGCTACGCCCATGTCGATCATGGTTGGCGTCGGTCGCGGCGCGTCCCTCGGCATCCTAATTCGCGACGCGGAAGCGCTGGAGCGGTTCGAGAAGGTCGACACCGTCGTCATCGACAAGACCGGCACGCTGACGGAAGGGAAGCCGCGCGTGACGGAAGTCGTGCCGGCGCACGGCCGCGACGAGACGGATGTGCTGCGCCTGGCCGCCGCGCTGGAGAAGGGAAGCGAGCATCCGCTAGCCTCCGCGATCCTCGCCGCCGCGGGCGAAAGCAAGCTCGACATACCGGCCGTGCAGGCGTTCGAGGCTGTCGTGGGCAAGGGCGTGACGGGAACGATTTCCGGCGTGCGCGTGGCCTTGGGCAACGCCGCGCTGATGGCTGACCTGGGCGTGGATGATGCGGCCCTGTCCGCGCGCGCCGACGTGCTGCGCCATGACGGCGCGACGGTCGTGCTTCTGGCCGAAGGTGCGCGGCCGGTCGGCCTGATCGCCATCGCGGACCCGATCAAGGCCTCGACGCCGGCGGCCCTGGACGCGTTGCGGCGCGCGGGCCTGCGTATCGTGATGCTGACGGGGGACAATAGGATCACGGCCGAGGCGGTCGCCAAGTCGCTGGATATCGAAGAAGTCGAGGCCGACGTTCTGCCCGAACGGAAAGGCGATATTGTCCGCCGCTTGCGCGCCGAAGGACGGGTGGTCGCGATGGCCGGCGACGGCGTCAACGACGCACCAGCCCTGGCCGCGGCGGATGTCGGCGTCGCCATGGGAACAGGCACGGACGTCGCGATCCAAAGCGCGGGCGTCACACTGGTGAAGGGCGATCTGGCAGGACTGGTTCGCGCGCGTGCGTTGTCGGTGGTGACGATGCGCAACATCCGGCAAAATTTGTTCTTCGCCTTTGCTTACAACGCGGCGGGTGTGCCTGTGGCGGCAGGTATTCTCTTCCCCGTCTTTGGGGTTCTCTTGAATCCGATGGTGGCAGCCGCCGCCATGGCGCTCAGTTCGGTTTCCGTCATCGCCAACGCCATGCGACTCAAGCACGCGAGATTATAAAGAGGGACAATCCATGAGAACGAAGCAACTGGCGCAGTCGGCCCTGGTCGGCGTGGTCGCGGCGGTGATCGCCTGGTTCCTGCTGGGCACCTTCGTGCATCGCCCCGTGCCTGAGCCCGCGCCCGTCACGGAGGCGCCCGCGGGTCATGCGGGCCATGGCCAGACGCCGGGCACAGGGCCGATGGGCACCGCGCTGACCGGCGATGCCGACAAGGATTTCGCGCAGGAAATGATCGCCCATCACGAGATGGCCGTGGCGATGGCCAAGGACGTGCTGGCGAAGGGCAAGGACCCCGAGATCAAGCAGCTGGCGGAAGAGGTGATTGTGGCGCAGACGAAGGAGATCGAGTTCCTGCGCGCGTGGCTGGCGAAGCAGCCGAAATAGGCCGCGCTATTCGCGCCGGTTGCGGCCTAAATCCTGAACCTGCTTCTGCAGGGCGTCGATCTGCTTCTGTAGCTCGCCCAGCTTGTCGCCGCCGCCGCCGCCGTCGCTGCCGGACGGGGCCGCTTCCGCGTCGGCCTTAGCTTGGCCCTCGCGCGCGAACGGGGCGAACATCTTCATGGCCTTTTCCATCATGGCCATGTTCTGCTTGCCCATCTCCTCGAACTGATTGAACGGGAACAGGCCGCCCAGCGCGTTGCGCATATAGTCGCGCATATGCTCCTGGTTCTGGATGAACGACATCATGCTCTGCTCGAGATAGCGCGGCACGAGGCCCTGCAGGCTGTCGCCGTAGAAGCCGATAAGCTGGCGCAGGAAGCCGATGGGCAGAAGGTTCTGGCCGCCCTTGCCCTCTTCCTCGACGATGATCTGGGTCAGGACCGAGCGGGTGATGTCGTCGCCGCTCTTCGCGTCGAACACGGTGAACACGATGCCCTGCTTCACCATCTGGCACAGATCATCGAGCGTGACGTAGCTCGACGTGGCCGTATTGTAGAGGCGACGGTTGGCGTATTTCTTGATCGTGACCGACGTCTTCTTGTCTTCGCCTTGCTCTGCCATTACCGCGCTTTCGGAAACGCGGGCTTGCACCACCCGCAATAATCCAAAGTGAGGGCAAATATTGCGCCGCGCAAGCAAATTTGCTGCGCAGCATTTTGAATATTTTCAATATGTTACGTGCTCTTTGCCGCTTCGTGTCATGGCGGCGTCACGCCGTGCCCGCTATACTCGCCCCATGACCGAGCCGCCTGATTTCGATGAGCTGGCCCGCCGCGTGCTCGATTTGTGGCAGGCGCAACTGGGCGCCGCGGCATCCGATCCCGAACTGAGCGAGGCGTTGACCCGATGGCTCGAGACGATGGGCGGAGGGGCCGCGGCATTGGCCGCCACGCTCGCCTCTATACCGGGCGGCAACGTTGAAGGCCGCGCGAAGCGGCCCGCGACCGCTGGGGTATCACCTGGGAACGGCGCTGGCGACGTATCTGGGCTCGCTCGGCGCCTTGCCGCTGTTGAGAAACGGCTCGCTGCCTTGGAAGCCGGCGCTCGAAGCCCGCGCGGCGGAACTGGCAAGGGACGTCCAGGTAGCCGATCCAAAAAAGCTCGCCGCCGCGCTTGAGCGCGAGGTCCGCGCGCGGACCGATCGTTTCCTCTCCGGTATCGAAGCCTATCGCGGCCATCCCTATCGCCGCGCGTTGACCGATCCGCCCGCCGTGTGGGCAGAGGGCACGACGCGCCTGCTCGACTATGGTCCGCCCGAAGGACGGCCCGTCCTCGTGGCGCCCTCGTTGATTAACCGCGCCTACGTGCTCGACCTGGTCGAGGGGCGGAGCCTGCTGCGTCACCTCTCGGTGCGGGGCTTTCGTCCGCTGCTGGTCGACTGGGGGAAACCTGGCGACGTGGAGCGCGGATTCGATCTCGACGCCTATATCGCGGGCCGCCTCGAACGCGCGCTCGACGCGGCCTTGGAGATCACGCACGAAGCACCCTTGGTGCTGGGCTACTGCATGGGCGGCGATCTGGCGCTGGCGTTGTCGACGCGGCGTCCGCGCGACGTGGCCGCGCTGGCGCTTTTGGCCACGCCCTGGGACTTCCACGCCGAGCGGCCCGAGCAGGCGCGCGCGTTGGCCGCGCTGATGGCGCCGCTGTGGCCGTTCATCGATCAGGCGGGCGAGATGCCGGTCGATCTTCTGCAAATTCTCTTCGCCGGCCTCGACCCCTATCTCTCGCTTCGGAAGTTTCAGGGCTTCGCCGCGCTCGAACCGTCCTCGGCGGATGCCGAGGCGTTCGTGGCGCTGGAGGATTGGGCGAACGACGGCGTGCCGCTGGCGGCCCCCGTCGCCCATGCCTGCATGACCGGCTGGTACGGGCGCAACGATACGGCGCACGGCGAATGGCGCGTTGCCGGCCGCGCGGTCGATCCCGCCGCCGTCGCCTCGCCTGCCCTGGTGATCGTGCCGGAACGCGACCGCATCGTGCCGCCCAAGTCTGCTCTCGCGCTGGCCCATGCCATTCCCGGGGCCAAGCTGGTGACGACCGGACTTGGTCATATCGGCATGATCGTCGGCGCCCGCGCGCCCGCTGAAGTGTGGACGCCGCTGGCCACATGGCTGGCTTCCATTCCTGGCCGCAAGGCGCGCCAGAAGGCCTGATTTGCGCCACTTGGCCTGGGGCTTGATCCCTATGTGGCGGCGCAACATACTTACGAGGAGGCCGAAAGACGCGAAATATCGCGCTTAGGCCGGGGCCCGCCCCGCTGCGTCTCGCGACTGCGAACGGAGCCGTCCAGCCCTGGTCTTGCCATCGGCCACCGGACAAACCAGGAGTCAGCCATGACCGATATCGTGATCGCTTCCGCCGTACGCACCCCCATCGGGGCTTTCAACGGCGCGCTCTCGACGTTGCCAGCCCATGACCTCGGCAAGGTCGCCATCGCCGAGGCCATGAAGCGCGCGAAGGTCGGCGCTGAGGATGTTTCCGAGGTGATCATGGGCCAGATCCTGGCCGCCGGTGCGGGTCAGAACCCGGCGCGGCAGGCCGCGATCGGCGCCGGCGTGCCGGTCGAGAAGACGGCCTATGGCATCAACCAGCTTTGCGGCTCGGGCCTGCGCGCAGTGGCGTTGGGCCTTCAGGCCATCCAGCTCGGCGATTCATCGATCGTGGTCGCGGGCGGCCAGGAGAGCATGAGCCAGGCCCCCCATGTCGCGCATCTGCGCAATGGCGCCAAGATGGGCGACGTCACCTTCATCGATTCGATGATCAAGGACGGCTTGTGGGACGCCTTCAACGGCTACCACATGGGCAACACGGCCGAGAACGTGGCCCAGAAGTGGCAGATCACCCGCGAGGAGCAGGATTCCTTCGCCGCCGCCTCTCAGCAGAAGGCCGAGGCCGCGCAGAAGGCCGGCAAGTTCAAGGACGAGATCGTTCCCGTCACGATCAAGACGCGGAAGGGCGACGTGGTCGTCGACACCGATGAATACCCGCGCCACGGCACCACGACGGACACGCTGTCCAAACTGCGTCCGGCCTTCTTGAAGGACGGCACGGTCACGGCGGGCAATGCCTCCGGCATCAACGACGGCGCCGCCGCGCTCGTCCTGATGACCGCCGACGAGGCCAAGAAGCGCGGCATCGAGCCGTTGGCGCGCATCGTCTCTTGGGCCACCGCTGGTGTCGATCCGGCCATTATGGGTTCGGGGCCGATCCCGGCCAGCCGCGCCGCTTTGGCAAAGGCCGGCTGGAAAGCGAGCGACCTGGACCTGGTCGAGGCCAATGAGGCCTTCGCGGCCCAGGCCTGCGCCGTGAACAAGGAGTTGGGTTTCGACACCAGCAAGGTGAACGTGAATGGCGGCGCCATCGCCCTCGGCCATCCCGTCGGGGCCTCGGGCGCCCGCGTGCTGGTGACACTCTTGCACGAGATGAAGCGCCGCAACGCGAAGAAGGGCTTGGCCACGCTTTGCATCGGCGGCGGCATGGGCATCGCTATGTGCGTGGCCCGCGACTAAGAACGTTTCAAGACGCCGGTCTGTCCGGGGCGCATTCCAGCCTTTCGAAATCGCCCCGGACACCTCCCCCCGCGACGGTATAAATTGATTCCATAATCCACGGGATCGCGGCCGTATGGCCCGCGGCAGGGAGGTTCGTATGGCTCGGGTGGCGGTTGTGACCGGCGGCACGCGCGGTATCGGGAGGGCGATCAGCATCGCCTTGAAGGACAAGGGCTATATCGTGGCCGCCAACTATGCGAGCAGCGATGCGGCAGCGGATGCCTTCCGCAAGGAGACTAGCATCCCGGTCTACAAGTTCGACGTTTCGGACTTCAAGGCTTGCCAGGCCTCAATCGCGAAGATCGCGTCCGACCTAGGCCCGGTCGACGTGCTGGTGAACAACGCTGGCATCACGCGCGACGGCACGCTCCACCGGATGTCCGCCGAATCCTGGCAGAGCGTCATCGACACCAATATCGGTTCCTGCTTCAACATGTGCCGCTGCGTCATCGAATCGATGCGCGAGCGCAAGTTCGGCCGCATCGTCAACATCGGCTCGATCAACGGTCAGGCCGGCCAGTACGGCCAGGTGAACTACGCCGCCGCCAAGTCCGGCATCCACGGCTTCACCAAGGCGCTGGCGCAGGAAGGTGCGGCGCAGAACATCACGGTCAATGCCATCGCGCCGGGCTATGTCGACACCGACATGGTGCGCGCGGTGCCGCCGAACGTGCTGGAGAAGATCGTGGCGCGCATCCCTGTCGGCCGCCTGGGTAAGGCCGAGGACATCGCGCGGGGTGTCCTGTTCCTGGTCGCCGACGACGCCGGCTTCATCACCGGCTCGACCATGTCGATCAACGGCGGCCAGCATATGTACTGAGCCGGCCCCGCGCCGCGCTGGATTCCGTCCATGACGACATCAGACCGCGCCGACCGCGGCGTGTTGCGCGCGACCATGGTCGGCGCTTCGGCGCTGGCCATGTGGTCCGCGCTTGCCTTGTTCGCCACGGGTGCGCGTGGGATTCCGTCGTTCCAGCTCGTCACCTTGTGTTTTTCGATCGCGTTTCTCTTGGCCCTCGGCCGATGGCTCGTGCGCGGCGAATCAGTCATCTCGCATTTGCGCCTACCGCGGCGCGCGTGGCTGATCGGCATCGGGGGGTTGTTCGGCTATCACCTGCTTTACTTCTTCGCCCTGCGCATGGCGCCGCCCGTCCACGTCAATCTGCTGAATTATCTGTGGCCGTTGTTCGTCGTGATGTTGTCGGCGCTTTTGCCCGGCGAGCGATTGCGCTGGTGGCATGTCGCGGGTTCGGTCTTAGGCCTGATCGGCGCGGCGATTCTGGTGCGAGGCGACGGCAGCGCGTCGATCGAGGCCGGACAAGCTTGGGGCTATGGGATGGCCTTTGCAGGCGCGCTCACGTGGGGGCTCTATTCCCTGGCCAGCCGCCGCTATCTGAGCCACGTGCCGACGGACGCCGTGGGCGGGTTTTGCTTGGGGACCGCGGTGCTGGCGTTGGTCTGCCATCTGGCGGTCGAGACATGGGTCTGGCCGACACCCGGCGAATGGATCGCGATCCTGGCGCTCGGTCTGGGACCGGCCGGCGGGGCGTTCTTCGCGTGGGACTATGCCGTGAAGCGCGGCGATATCCGCTCGCTCGGCGGCCTGTCCTACGGCGTGCCGCTCCTGTCCACGGTGTTGCTTGTCATCTTCGGTTTTGCCGAGCCCAGCGTGTCGATCGCCGTGGCGTGCATTCTGATCGCGGGCGGTGCGGTGCTGGCCTCGCGCGATCTTTGGCGCCGCCGCGCGGCCTGACGATTTAGCGTGGCGTCCAGCCTGAGGGCGCCATCTCGAAACCCGCGAATTCGAAGGCCGGCGCCACGGTACAGCCGACCAGCGTCCAATCGCCTTCGCTTTCGGCGGCTTGCCATGCGTGGGCGGGAACCAATGCTTGCGGCCGCTGGCCGGCCGCGAGGTCCGGGCCAAGCTGCACCGATTCGGCCGGCTCGCCGTCGATGGCAATATCGAGGCGCAGGGCGGCCCCCGCGTAATGGTGCCACATCTCGTCGGCATCGACCCGGTGCCACGCCGAGCGCTCGCCCTTCGGCAGCAGAAAATAGATGGCCGTCATGGCGCCCCGCCCGCCACCGGGTGGCGCATGCCGGTAGGTTTCCTTGAAATAGCCGCCTTCCGGATGTCGGACGAGGCCGAGGAGGCGCACGACCTCCTCGGCGGTCATCCGCGCGGACAAAGCCATCTCAGGTGGGCGGAACCGTGGAGGCCATCGACGGGCGCTTGGAGAAGATCTCGAACCAGGCGGCCAGCTTTGGGCGCGTCTTGCGCCACTGGTCGTCGGCGAACCGCAGGTCGAGATAACCGAGCGCGCAGCCGACGGTGACCTGGCCGATGGTGACCGGCCCGTCCAACTCGGCGACGCGCTTTTCCAGCGTGTCCAGCACGCGCGCCATGACACCAGTCTGCTTGTTGAGCGCATCGGGGCTTTGCTTGTCGGCAGGCCGCATTACTTCGCCGCGGCGGGCCAGTGATGCGTCCATCAACCCGTCGGCAAGGCCTTGCATCACTAGCGCCTTCCAGCGCGCCGGGCCCGCGGGCGGAAACATCTTGGCGCCCGTGGACTGGCTGTCGATATATTCGCAGATCACCGGCGAATCGAAGATCGCCGTGCCGTCGTCCAGGACCATGGTGGGCACCTTGCCCAACGGATTCTGCTGATGAATATCGGAATCGGGCCCTAGCTTGGTTTCCACGATCTGGATCTTGCCGTCGAGACCGGTTTCCTTCGCGACGATCAAGACTTTGCGGGCATAGGGCGACGTGGGCGAATAGCGCAGCTTCATCGCAGGGCTCCGTGCAGTGGGATGGGAGCCGGGTGGCTCCGAGAGGCGCCAAGAATATCGCTGCCCGGAGCGCGCTGCTAGACTGCACCCATGGCGCCCGACGTGGTCGATCTACGCGATTTTTACGACAGCACGCTGGGTGCGCTGGCGACCCGTATCGTTCGCGCGCGCTTGCGCGCGCTGTGGCCGGACGTGCGCGGCGATGGGGTTTTGGGGCTCGGCTACGCCACGCCCTATCTGCCGCTCTTTCGCGGCGAGGCCAGCCGCGTCATCGCGCTGATGCCCGCCGCACAGGGTGTCGTGCATTGGCCAGTGGGCGAGCGTGGCCTGGTTGGGCTGGCCGAGGAGGCCGAGTTGCCGCTGCCCGATTTGTCGGTTGACCGCATCATCATGGTCCACGGCATCGAGTTCAGCGAGCAGCTTCGTCCCTTGCTGCGCGAGGTATGGCGCGTCCTGTCCGACCGCGGACGGTTGCTGGTGGTGGCGCCGAATCGCCGCGGCATCTGGGCTCTTTTGGAGCGCACGCCGTTCGGCCAAGGCCATACCTATACCCAACGCCAGCTTTCGTTGTTGTTGCGCGAGAACATGTTCACGCCGCTGCGATCGACCGGCGCGCTCTACGTTCCGCCTGTGCGTTCGCGCATGCTCCAGGCCACCGCGCGCGCGTGGGAGCGCCTGGGCGACCCGTGGTTGGAGCGTTTCTCGGGTGTGGTCATTGTCGAGGCCGGCAAGCAAATCTACGCCGCAGGCGCCACGCGAAGCCGGGAAAAGAGCGGCCGGCGCGTCTATGCGCCCGTGCCAGGCGGCCTGACACGAACCGGGGTCGATTCCCCCGGCTGAGCAGGAACACGGCCTGTTCGGCCATCAAATTCGAGAGAGCCTGTGGCATCCAGGGCCCGATCTTCTGCCCCGTCTTGGTCAGCGAGATCTGGCGGGTGATCTTGATGCCCATGTCACGGCACAGGACGGCGAAATCCAGAATCGTGCAGGGATGGATGTTCGGGCTCGTGTGCCACGGATCGTCGAACAATGCCGTCACGGGCATACGTCCGCGCAGCAGCAACTGCCAGCGAACGCGCCAATAGCCGAAATTGGGGAATGAGACGATGGCGTGCTGGGAGATGCGCACCAGCTCGCCGAGCACCCAGCGCGGGTCGCGCGTGTTCTGCAGGGTACGCGACAGGATCACGTAGTCGAAGGCGTCGGACGGATAATCGTCCAGATCCTCGTCGGCATCACCATGGATGACCGATAATCCGTGGGTGACGCAGGCGTTGACGCCTTCCTGCTTGATCTCGATGCCGCGCCCGTCGACCTGCTTTTCGTGGACCAGGTGGTCCAGCAGTGCGCCGTCGCCGCAGCCGATGTCGAGCACGCGGCTGCCCGGCTTCACCATGTCGGCGATGATCTGAAGGTCGATGCGGATCGGCGTGGACGGGCGACGTGTGGACATACGGTTCATCGGCGCGCGAGTCCGCGATGCTCGGCGCAACCGTTCAGGAAGCCGTTCAGTGTCTTGGCGAACTCCGGCTCGTCCAGCAGGAACGCGTCGTGGCCCTTGTCACTCTTGATCTCGACGAAGCTGACATTGGCCGCGACGGCGTTGAGCGCTTGCACGATGGCGCGGCTCTCCGAGGTCGGGAACAGCCAGTCGCCGGTGAAGGAGATCAGGCAATAGCGCACCTTGCTGCCGCGAAAGGCATTGGGCAGGGCGCCGCCGAACTCCACGGCCAGGTCGAAATAGTCCATCGCGCGAGTGATGTAGAGATAGGAGTTGGCGTCGAAGCGTTCGACGAAGGTGCTGCCCTGGTGCCGCAGATAACTCTCGACCTCGAAATCCGCGTCGAACCCGTAGGTCACCTTCTGCCGATCCTGAAGATTGCGGCCGAACTTGCGGTGCAGAGCGGTTTCCGAAAGATAGGTGATGTGCGCGGCCATGCGCGCCACGGCTAGACCGCGGCGCGGGTTCTTACCTTCGATCAAGTAATCGCCTTCGCACCAGTCGGGGTCGGCCATGATGGCCTGACGGCCGACCTCGTGGAACGCGATGTTCTGGGCCGAGTGGCGCGCCGCGCCCGCGATGGGCACGGCGGCGAAGACCCGCTCGGGATAGCTGGCCGCCCATTGCAAGGCCTGCATGGCGCCCATCGAACCGCCCGTGACGCAGAACAGCTTTTCGATGCCTAGGTGGTCGATCAACAGCTTCTGCGCCCGCACCATGTCGGCGATGGTGATGACCGGAAAGCTGGTGCCATAGGGACAACCCGTCGCCGGGTTGACGTCCTTGGGTCCGGTCGTGCCGAGACAGCCGCCCAGCACGTTACTGCTGATGACGAAATAGCGGTCGGTGTCGATCGGCTTGCCCGGCCCGACCATGAACTGCCACCAGCCCGGCTTGCCCGTCACGGGATGCTGCCCGATCACGTACTGGTCGCCGGTCAGGGCATGGCAGATCAGAATGGCGTTCGATCGCTCGGCGTTGAGCGTGCCATGGGTCTGATAGGCGATGGTGAAGGGGCCCACCTCCGCCCCGCTATCCAGCCGCATAGGCTGGCTTGCGTCGAAGGTCAGGCGGTGGCCCGGCAGCTCGGCGGGCCAGGTGATCTTGGGCGCGTCGGTCGAAACGGCGCTCATCGGCGTGGGTAGAACCCCTCGAAAAGCCGTTGCGTCGGCGTTGGCATAGATGTTTCCAAGCGGCTGGGAAGTCAATGTCTTCTTTGAATTTTCAGGGAAAAACAGCTACTACTGCCGCCCTTCATTGGACTGGCTGGCCCCTATGTCGCGGACTTCGAAAACGCTCGACGAATTGCGTCGAGAGATCGACGGGATCGACGATTCGCTGCATGACCTGATCATGCGGCGGACGGAGCTTGTTGCCGCCATTGGGGCCGCCAAGACGGGGGGGCCGACCTTCCGGCCTGGACGCGAGGCCGCCATCCTGCGCCGCCTGTTAAAGCGTCACAGTGGGAAGTTCCCGCGCGAAGTTTTGGTGCGTCTTTGGCGCGAGATCATCAGCGCATTTCTCCGCATGCAGGGCTCTTTCTCGATCGCGGTCGCGAGCGACGGGCCGGACATGCTGCCACTCGTGCGCGAGGAGTATGGTTCATCCACCTCCATCGCGGCGTTCCGCACGGCGTGTCAGGCGTTGGGTGCGTTGCGCGAGGGAAACGCGAGCCTGGCCGTTCTGCCCCTGCCGCGGGAGGGCGAGGAGCGTCCCTGGTGGCCCATGCTGTTCGGTAACGACGAGGCGCGTCCCTTCATCGCGGCGCGCCTGCCGTTCGCCGTGCCGGGACAGCCGGCGGCCGAAGCCTTGGTCGTGGCGCGGGTCGAGCAGGCTGAAACCGGCGACGATCGTTCCTTCCTCGCGCTTGAGACCACGGATGCGGTCAGCCGCTCGGGTCTTAAGGACGCCTTCACCAAGACGGACCTGCCCGTCAGCTTCGCGGCCTCGTGGCAGGACGCCGGCCGCCAGATGTGGCTGCACCTGGTCGAGATCGACGGCTATGTGGCGCCGGACGATGCGCGTCTGGCCCGTTTGGCCCGCCATGTCGGCGGCTATGCCGTTCCCGTCTCTCCCGCGCTGATGGGCGCGGAGCCGCGCGGCTAGGAAACGTCCATGTCCGCTCCCAAACCGCGCGCCGCGATCCAGGAGATCGCGGCCTATGTTCCGGGCCTCTCGTCCCTTGCGGGCAAGAGCAAGGTCATCAAACTGTCATCCAACGAAAATGCGTTGGGCTCCAGCCCCAAGGCCATCGAAGCCTATCGCGCGGCGGCCGACGACCTGTGGCGTTATCCGGACGGCGATTCGATCCAGCTTCGCCTGGCGCTGGGCAAGCGCTTCAACCTGGACCCAGCGCGCATCGTCTGCGGGCGCGGCTCGGGCGATCTTTTGCTTCTCCTCGCGCAAGCCTATGCGGTGCCAGGCGAGGAGATTGTCTACAGCGCCCATGGCTTTCTGCTCTATCCCATCGCCGCACGGGCGGCCGGTGCCGTGCCGGTGCGCGTGCCTGAGAAGAACCTGACCGCTTCGGTCGATGCGATCCTGGCGGCGGTCACCCCCAGGACGCGCTTGGTCTTCCTGGCCAATCCCAACAATCCGACGGGCACTTATCTGCCGAAGTCGGAGTTGCGGTGTCTGCGTGACGGCCTGCCCGGCGATGTTTTGCTGATCGTCGATGCAGCTTATACCGAGTTTGCGCGCGCGGCCGATTGCTCGGCCGGCCAGGAGCTGGTCGATGGCGGCGAGAACAGCGTGATGTCGCGCACCTTCTCCAAGTTCTTCGGCCTGGCGGGCCTGCGCCTGGGCTGGGCCTACTGCCCGCCCGCGATCGCCGACGTGGTCAACCGCATCCGCGGGCCGTTCAATGTCGCGCTTCCAGCCCAGGCCGCGGCGGTCGCGGCGCTGGAGGATTTGGAGTTCGCGGCCGCGTGCAAGGCGCACAACGACCGTTGGCTGCCCTGGTTCAGCGACGAGTTGCGTGGCATGGGCCTCGACGTGCCGGACAGCCAGGCCAATTTCATCCTGGCGCGGTTTCCGAATGACCCGAAACGCAATGCCGACGCCGCCAACGCCCATCTGAACAAGGACGGCATCATCGTGCGCAAGGTGGGCGCTTACGGACTGCCCGACGGCTTGCGAATCACCATCGGCACCGAAGCCGAGTTGCGCGCGACGCGCGACTCACTTGCCGCTTTCATGCGTTAGGACGCGCCGTCATGGCCAAGAAATTCCTGTTCGATCGCATCGCCTTCATCGGCATCGGCCTGATCGGCTCGTCGCTGGCCCGTGCCTGCAAGAAGCACGGGCTGGCGCGCAGTCTGGTCGGCTGCGCCCGCTCCGAGGCTACGCGCTCCAAGGCGCTGGAACTGGGGCTGGTCGAACGCATGTACGAAGATCCGGCCGAGGCCGTGCGCGGCGCCGATCTGGTCATGTTGTGTTCACCGCTCGGCACCTATGCCGACATCGCCCAGCGGATCGCGCCTGCCTTGAGGCGCGGCGCGATCGTCAGCGACGTGGGCTCGGCCAAGCAGTGCGTCATCCGCGACGTCGGCCCGCATCTGCCGGATGGCGTCCATCTGGTGCCCGGCCATCCCATCGCGGGTACCGAGCATTCGGGGCCGGAAGCCGGCTTCGCCGAGCTGTTCGAGAACCGCTGGTGTCTTCTGACGCCCACGGCCGACGTGCCGAAAAAGGCGGTGGAGAAGGTCGAGGCCCTTTGGAAGGGCGCGGGCATGCGCGTCACGTCCATGGACGCGCAGCACCACGATTTCATCTTGGCCATCACCTCGCACGTGCCCCATGTCATCGCCTACACGATCGTGGGCACGGCGACGCGTCTGAGCGAAGACATGCAGGGCGAAGTGTTCAAGTATTCCGCCGGCGGTTTTCGCGATTTCACGCGCATCGCCGCCTCCGATCCCGTGATGTGGCGCGACATCTTCCTGAACAACCGCGAGCCGGTTCTGGAGATGCTCCAGCGCTTCACCGAGGACATGACGGCGCTGCAGCGCGCGATCCGGTGGGGCGAAGGCGATACGCTTCAGGACCTGTTCACGCGCACGCGCGCGATCCGTCGCGGCATCGTCGAGGCCGGGCAGGCCTCCGACGCTACTCCCAACGGATCGGCTGCAGGTGCGAAACCACGATCGGCCCCACGAAAACCTGCTGGCTCTGGATCGAAACCGGCACGGAAGCGACCGGCGGCCCGCCGCCGTCGGGCTTCTTCGCGATAAGTCCCAGGGCGAATTTCGTGGCTCCCGCCACATCGGGCCGGATCGCGCCGGCTGCGGCCAGGCGGTCCAGCGTTTCGTTGAAGCCTGAAATTTGTAAAGACGAGGCTGCCAGCGGCTGAAGCGCGTTATCGAGCGCGACCGTGCCGTCGCCTTCGACCGACAAGGCCCCCCACCGCAACGACACACGCGCGAAGTCGATCGCGCCGCCCGCGTCGCGCCATGCGATGAGTGCGGGGATCAGCGGCTGCGCCGGTAGCCGGCCGTTGAAGGCGATGGTGCCGGCAGCGCGCTCGATCTGCGGCGCCAGGATCGCCTGATCGGCGGGCAACGCGATCTGGTCGGCGGCAAAGGCTAGTTCCAGCGATGTCCCGTCGGGCTTGGGGATGGGATTGGCCGGTACGCGCCCTTCGATGCGCAGGGTGTTAAAGCCGTAGACCGGTCCTTGCTCGATGGCGATCGATAGAGTGCGGAACTCGCTTTCAAACGCGGACATGTTGCCGACCGCGTCGAACGAACCGGTGCCGTCCGCCTGATCCATTTTCAAGTGGATGGTTTCGATCTTGTTGCCCGTCGCGATGTCCAGCCGTTGCGCGCCCGCCGTGCGAAAGCCGAAGCGGTGCAGGTTCCAAGGCTGGAAGGCCAGGGCGAGGGAGATGGCCTGCCAGCGGTAAATCGGCGTGCCGTAGGCCGGCCCTTCGATCGCGACGACGATGCGGAAGGGAAAGCCACCGACCGCTAGCGTGTCGTAGGCCACGACGTTTCCGGCCGCCTGCTGCGCGGCGGTCCACGCCGCCATCCGCTTGCGCGCCTGATCGGCGGCATAGAACCAGCCGGCGCACCAAAGCCCTATCAGCAGGGCCAAGGCGGCGGCGATCACGAACAGGCGGCGCAGGGACATGGGCTCTCCGGCGGGCAATCGGCCCATAGTGTTTTAGACGGCGGTCGCGAGAAAGCTTCGTCATGCAGGCTGCCATTCGCCTGTGGCATGGGTAAGGTTCTCGACGAACGGCAGAGAGGACCGTAAGGGAGACGCATGAATTCTTCCACCTCGGACGATGGCGCGTTCGGTGCGGCCTTCTCCCCACGCGTGCTCGCGCTGTTCATGGCCGCGCGGTTCAGCGCCATTTCCGCGGCGCAAGTGCTGGCGGTCGCCGTCGGATGGTATGTCTATGCCTTGACCGGCAGCGCGATCGATCTGGGCTTGATCGGCCTGGCGCAATTCCTGCCAACCGTGGGCCTCGCGTTGCCTGCCGGTCAGATCATCGACCGCTATCCGCGCCGCTATGTCCTCATGGCGGCGATGGGTGTGGAGGGGCTTTGCGCGTTGGCGCTGGCGGCCCTTTCGACCATGGACCATGTTCCGGTGATCGCCGTCTTCGCGATCGTGGCGTGTTACGGCGCGGCGCGCGCCTTCGAGTATCCTGCCTTCAGTTCGCTTTTGCCCGGCCTGGTGCCGGCGGCGGAGTTTCCGCGCGCCGCCGCCTGGTCCTCCATGTCCAACCAATCGGCCTTCGTGATCGCGCCCGCTCTGGGCGGGCTGCTTTACGTATTCGGCGCGACCGTGCCTTTCGCGGTCGCCGTGGCGTTGCTGACCATGGCAGTGTCCTTGGTGCTTTTCCTGCCGGCGTCCCGGCGTCCGGCCTCGCGCGAGCCCGTGACCCTGCGCGGGGTCCTGAGCGGCCTTGAGTTCATTTTGCGCAACAAGGTGGTGTTGGGTGCGATTTCGCTCGACATGTTCGGCGTCCTGTTCGGCGGTGCGGTGGCGCTGCTGCCGATTTTTGCCCGCGATATTCTGTCCATCGGTCCGCTCGGTATGGGACTTCTGCGCAGCGCGCCGGCCGTGGGCGGCTTGGCCATAGGCCTGGTGCTGACGCGCCGTCCGCCGCGCCGGCATGTCGGCGTCACTATGCTGGCGGCGGTGGCGGTGTTCGGCGCGGCCACAATCGCCTTCGGCCTTTCGGCTTCCGCGCCGATCTCCTTCGCCGCGCTCGCGGTCGCCGGCGCGGCCGACATGGTGAGTGTGGTGATTCGCTCCACGCTTGTGCAGATCTGGACACCCGATGCCATTCGCGGCCGCGTCAGCGCGGTGAACTCGCTGTTCATCGGCACCTCGAACCAGCTCGGAGAGTTCGAATCGGGCATCACGGCCGCCTGGTTTGGGCCCGTGGGGTCGGTCGTGCTGGGCGGGACGGCCACCCTCCTGATCGTGGGCTTCTGGTGCTTCGGTTCCCCTGCCTTGCGCAAACTGGACCGCCTCGACGGCGGCCCGGCCAAATCTTAGCGTCCGGCTTGGCAGAGCCGCCGGATTTCGCTACCCAATCTCCATGACCACGAATGGCGATATCTGGGTCTTCGGCTACGGCTCCCTGATGTGGGATCCGAGCTTCCGCCACGAGGAGGCCGTGCCCGCCCTGCTCGAAGGCTATCACCGCGCTTTCTGCATCTTTTCCCACCAGTATCGCGGCACCAAGGAGAAGCCCGGGCTTGTGCTGGGGCTGCGACCCGGTGGACACTGCCTTGGCATGGCATTTCGCGTCGCGGCGGGCGATGTGCCAGCCGCGCTTGACTATCTGACCGATCGCGAGATGACCACCTATGTCTATACGCCGAAGAAGCTGCGGGTGAAGGTCGGCTCGCAGTATGTCGAGGCGCAGACTTATGTCGCCGATTCGACCCATCCCGAATACGCGGGCGAGTTGACGCCGGAAGAAACGGCGGCGTTGATCTGCCGCGGTTTGGGCCAGCGTGGGCCCAACCGGGATTACCTGGAGAACACGGTGAAGCACCTGGAGGAGTTGGGCGTCGACGAGCCCAGCCTGAAACTCCTGTGCGAGATCGTCCGCCGCCTGGCCGCCGAGGGCTTTAACGGCTGATCGGCCGCGCGCTCACGCGCATTTGGAGTGGCCGCAGGACGTACAGACGTCGCAATTTTCCTGACGGATCATGCTGGGCTGGCTGCAGCGCGGGCACTGACGCAACTGGTGGCGCGCGCCATCTTCCAGGCCTACGACCTTGCGGTCGGTGATCGACGCATCCGGATCGCCCGTACGCGGCAGGAAGCCGATCTCGATCATGTGCTTCTCGATCACCCCGCCGATCGCGGCCAGGAGCGAGGGAATGTAGCGGCCGTCGGACCATTGGCCGCCGCGCGGATCGAACACGGCCTTCAGCTCGTCGACCACGAAGGAGACGTCGCCGCCGCGCCGGAACACCGCGCTGATCATACGCGTGAGCGCGACCGTCCAGGCATAGTGCTCCATGCTCTTCGAGTTGATGAAGACCTCGAAGGGACGCCGGCGGCCATCCTGCACGATGTCGTTCAGCGTGATGTAGATGGCGTGATCCGTGTCCGTCCAGCGGATCTTGTAGGTGTTTCCGGGCAGCGCCTCGGGCCGGTCCAAGGGGCGCGTCATATAGACGATGCCGCCGGCTTCGTAGATGTCCGCCGGGCGCGCGACCGGCTTTTCCAACGGCAGCTCCGGCTCCCGCGCGGGTTCGGCCGGTTTCTTCACCTCCAGCACGGCGCCCGTGACGTCGTTGGGCCGATAGGTCGTGCAGCCCTTGCAGCCCAGGTCATAGGCCGAGAGATAGACGTCCTTGAATTGCTCGAAGGTGATGTCCGCCGGGCAGTTAATGGTCTTCGAGATCGAGCTGTCGATATAGCCCTGCACGGCCGCCTGCATGACGACATGGTCCTGGGGCGCCAGCGTCTGGGCGTCGACGAAATAGTCGGGCAGGGGGGCTGCCTCGCCATGCATGCGCCGGTAGAGGCGATAGGTGAAGTCGCTGACCTCTTCCTCGCGCCGCGTGCCATCGGGCATCAGAACGTTGCGCGTGTAGGCATAGCTGAACACGGGCTCGATGCCCGAGGAGACGTTGTCGGCGAACAGCGAGATGGTGCCGGTCGGCGCGATGGACGTGACGAGGGCGTTGCGGATGCCGTGCGCGGCGATGGCTTCGCGCACGTCCAGGTCGATCTCCTCGATCGTCTCGCCCGCCAGATACTTGTCGCGCTCGAACAGGGGAAATGCGCCCTTTTCCTTGGCCAGTTCGACCGACGCCAGATAGGCCGCGCGGCGGAAGGCGGCCATCCAGGTGTGCGTCAGGCGCACGGCGCTTTCGCTGCCATAGCGCGCGCGGCACATGATCAGCGCATCGGCCAAGCCCGTGACACCCAGGCCGATGCGGCGCTTGGCGCGCGCCTCGTGCGCCTGCTGGGGCAGGGGGAAGTTCGAGACGTCGATGGTGTTGTCCATCATCCGCACGGCCAGCGGCACCAGGCGCTGTAGCTCGTCCATGTCGAGCGCGGCCGTGTCGCCGAACGGGTCCTTCACCAGGCGCGCGAGATTGATCGAGCCCAAGAGGCACGCGCCATACGGCGGCAAGGGCTGCTCGCCGCATGGGTTGGTGGCGTGGATGGTCTCGCAATAATGGAGGTTGTTCCGCCGGTTGATGCGGTCGATGAAGATCACGCCCGGCTCGGCATAGGCATAGGTCGCGCGCATGATCTTGTCCCACAACTCGCGCGCGCGCAGGACCTTGAAGCACGTCCCGCTGAAGCTCAGCTCCCACGGCGCGTCCTCCTTCACCGCCTGCATGAACGGGTCGGTGATCAGGACGGACAGATTGAACATGCGCAGGCGGCCGGGCTCGCGCTTGGCGTCGATGAAGGCCTCGATGTCCGGATGATCGCAGCGCAAGGTCGCCATCATGGCGCCGCGGCGATAGCCCGCGCTCATGATCGTGCGGCACATGGAATCCCACACATCCATGAAAGACAGTGGGCCCGAGGCGTCGGCGCCCACGCCTTTCACCGGCGCGCCCTTGGGGCGCAGCGTCGAGAAGTCGTAACCGATGCCGCCGCCCTGCTGCATGGTCAGGGCGGCTTCCTTCAAATTCTCGAAGATCCCTTCCATGTGGTCGGGGATCTGGCCCATGACGAAGCAGTTGAACAGCGTGACCTGCCGTTTGGTGCCACTGCCGGCCAGGATGCGGCCCGCGGGCAGGAAGCGGAAATCGTCGAGCGCGGTGTAGAAACGATCCGACCAGGCGGCGGCATCTGCCTCCGGCGCGGCCAGGGCGTCGGCGACGCGGCGCCAGGATTCCTCAATGGTTTTGTCCACAGGCGCGCCGTCCGCCCCTTTCAGGCGGTATTTCATGTCCCAGATCTGTTGCGAAATGCTGGCGACGCGCGGCATGAGAGACTTCCGTTTTTTCGGTGGATGATGGCCCGGCGGCGCAGGACCGCGCCGCGCGGCTATCACCCAAGTCCATGATTTAATGTGCGAATCATACTTTTCAAGCGGACGCGCCGAACCGAGTTTAGGCGGCAGTCGGGGGGAGTCAAGCAATTGTTCTTGTTATGTTTTCACAGGGAGGAACGGCTCTAACGGCTTGAGGGCGCACCAGTTTCCCACTTACCCCCACGATCCCCACCCCGTAGGGCGAGAGGGTGAGGCTTTGTTCACGTCAGTGACGCTGATCCTCGTCGTTGCCCTCGACCCGCTCGGCGCGGTCATGGGCGGAATTCTCTTCGTCTTCCTCGGCGTCCTTGACCACGGCGTTGCCGCGCTTTTCGGTGCTAAGGTCCGCATCGAGATCGTGGCCGCGCTTGCCGGGCTGGACGGGCGCCAGATTGTCGCCGCCATGGCCGGCGATGCGACCGGGATTGTTGGCGTCCTTGGACGGATAACCCGGTACGGGCTGACGCGTTGTCTCGTTCGCTGGCTTCGTGGGCATCGCGTACTCCTGTCTAGGGGGTCGCGAGTCAAACGCGCGCGGCGGCCGGGGGTTCCGTTAACGCGGGGTCAGCGCACCACGTTCGTCATGGTCGGGAAGTTCATCTCGGTCGCGTAGCAGGCCTTTTCGCCCTCGATCCAGCCGCGCTTGTAGTCTTCATTGCTGCTGAACAGCGACTCGTTGCGCGCGAACACGGCCTCGTAACCAGGGCGGCCGGCATCGGAATAGCCCGTGTCGCAGCCGTCACGCTGGCCGAGCTGATAGGGCGTCAAGCTGGAAGCGCACTGAACCGTGACCAATAGGATAAGCAGCGCAGCCGACGCGCGCGCCAGCCACGCCGGCGGCGCGTCGAAGCGGGTGGTCATTTCGTGGCGGGCGCCGGCTGCAAGGGATCGCTTTGCTTCGGTTGCTGCGAGCGCGGACGCTGGGGATCTGGCGCGGCTTTGTTGGCATCGCCGCTGTCGGCCGTATTGGCGTTGGGGCGATTGGGACCTGTGGAACCGTCACTCGATCCACCGCCCTTGATGTCGCCGGAGCCGCCCTTCCCGGATGGGGCTGGGCTTACCGGCGTGCCGCCCGACGATGCGGCCTGCGCCTTGGCGATCACGGGAGAATCATCGATCGAGATAGCGCTCATGGGTGCGAAGGCCGACAGAATGCCGACTGCGATGACCGCGCCTGCCGCGAACGGAACGATCGAATACATGGCCGCCTCCAGGAATTAGGCGGCGCGCGACGCCACCCAAATCCATTAACCGGTGGCGGCGCGCTCTGGTTCCTTGGAATCCACCGGCGACACGTCTTTATCTAGCCGCGCGACGGCGTCCTCGATGCGCGCCTCCAGCGTGGCCGTGAAGGCCTCGCGGTCCAGGCCGGGCGGGATGGGCGGCAGATACTCCAAAACGATGGTGCCCGGGCGTTTCAGGAAGCCGCGCCGACGCCAATGGCGCCCCGAGTTGAGCGCGACGGGCACAACCGGGAGGTCGAGTTGGGCATAAAGTGCCGCCACTCCAGGCTGATACGGACGGCGGGCGCCGGGCACGGTGCGAGTGCCCTCGGGGAAGATGACGATGGTGTGGCCCCCAGCCACCGCCTTGCGGGCGCGGGCGATCAGGCGGCGCAACGCGCGCGAGACGGCGGCGTGGATGATGGCCGAGGGCTTCCACTCCCTGCGCCTGGTAACCTCGAACTATCATAT